>NZ_JAPIVN010000002.1:0-797118 GCF_027863535.1 Paucibacter sp. B51
GAATTGGATGCTCTGGAATCGCAGTTACACACGGCCACCCAATACTTGGCCGAAGCTTTGCGCTTTGTATCGGCGCGCAGCCATGCGTCTGCATCCTGATTTCGCCGACAACGAGAACGAGCGTCAGCGCCGCGAGCAAGCCATGATGCTGGTGAACGAAGCCTCCGCGTGGTTCAAGCCCACCGTGTTGCGCTCGAAGCCCACCCCATGCACCAACTCTGGCAGGCCATCAGTCGGGCCGAAAAATTGGGGCTGGACCCATTCCATGTGATGGTCCAACGCCTGCGAAGCCAAATTGCAGAACGTCGCCAGGAGCTTTATATCGGCCAACGCCTACAACCGGAACCCGGCCTCGCCGAAGATTTTTTGCGTCGACGTATCGAACGCATGGGGGCGAGCTTAGGTGTTGATAGCGCCTGAGGAAGAGCGCGCCAAAACAATCTTCCCGCTATGCCTTCGCTTCATATTGAATCAAGGCACGGCGCAAGGTGCCTGGCCGATCCAAGGCAAAATTTTCATCGCCACAAGGATTTGCGACCTATAAAGCAAAAACGCCCCCGATTCTTTCGAACCGGGGGCGTTGCATAGATATTAGCCTGACGATGACCTACTTTCACACGGGAACCCGCACTATCATCGGCGCTGAGGCATTTCACTGTCCTGTTCGGGATGGGAAGGAGTGGGACCGCCTCGCTATGGTCATCAGGCTTAACTGGTTGGCTTGCTGAAGTCTCGTCAGAGATTTTCAACAGGCCCAATTTGTAGAGCTGCGCAGTATACATGAGCTTGTCATGTATTGCACTTCGAATCAGCTGGTTTTGATTGCGTTCACACGTTGGATCATTTCGTTGAATGATCTGACTTCTGAAGAACGGTATAACTTGTGTCCTCAATAATCCTTGATCAGATCGGCTGATGTTTCCATCGCCTGAACTGTCAAAGTTATAGGGTCAAGCCTCACGGGCAATTAGTACTGGTTAGCTTAACGCATTACTGCGCTTCCACACCCAGCCTATCAACGTCCTGGTCTCGAACGACCCTTCAGGGGGCTCAAGGCCCCGGCAAGACTCATCTTGAGACGAGTTTCCCGCTTAGATGCTTTCAGCGGTTATCTCTTCCGCACTTAGCTACTCGGCGATGCCACTGGCGTGACAACCGATACACCAGAGGTGCGTCCACTCCGGTCCTCTCGTACTAGGAGCAGGCTCTCTCAATCTTGCAGCGCCCACGGAAGATAGGGACCAAACTGTCTCACGACGTTTTAAACCCAGCTCACGTACCTCTTTAAATGGCGAACAGCCATACCCTTGGGACCGGCTACAGCCCCAGGATGAGATGAGCCGACATCGAGGTGCCAAACACCGCCGTCGATATGAACTCTTGGGCGGTATCAGCCTGTTATCCCCAGAGTACCTTTTATCCGTTGAGCGATGGCCCTTCCATACAGAACCACCGGATCACTTTGTCCTACTTTCGTACCTGCTCGACTTGTCAGTCTCGCAGTCAAGCACGCTTATGCCAATGCACTATCAACACGATTTCCGACCGTATTTAGCGTACCTTCGAACTCCTCCGTTACACTTTGGGAGGAGACCGCCCCAGTCAAACTGCCCACCATACACTGTCCCCAATCCCGATAAGGGACCAAGGTTAGAACCTCAAACACACCAGGGTGGTATTTCAACGTTGGCTCCATGAGAACTAGCGTCCTCACTTCAAAGCCTCCCACCTATCCTACACAGATCTGTTCAAAGTCCAATGTAAAGCTACAGTAAAGGTTCATGGGGTCTTTCCGTCTTTCCGCGGGGAGATTGCATCATCACAAACATTTCAACTTCGCTGAGTCTCTGGAGGAGACAGTGTGGCCATCATTACTCCATTCGTGCAGGTCGGAACTTACCCGACAAGGAATTTCGCTACCTTAGGACCGTTATAGTTACGGCCGCCGTTTACTGGGACTTCAGTCAAGAGCTTGCACCCCATCATTTAATCTTCCAGCACCGGGCAGGAGTCACACCCTATACGTCGACTTTCGTCTTTGCAGAGTGCTGTGTTTTTAATAAACAGTTGCAGCCACCGATTCTCTGCGGCCCCATTCTGCTTCGAGAGTAAATCTCTACACATACTAGAGGCACACCTTCTTCCGAAGTTACGGTGTCAATTTGCCGAGTTCCTTCTCCAGAGTTCTCTCAAGCGCCTTAGAATACTCATCTCGCGCACCAGTGTCGGTTTGCGGTACGGTCGTCAATAGCTGAAGCTTAGTGGCTTTTCCTGGAAGCAGGGTATCACTCACTTCGTCTGCAAGCAGACTCGTTATCACGCCTCATCTAAGCTCTCCGGATTTGCCTAAAGAGCACGACTACACGCTTGAACCAACTATTCCAACAGTTGGCTGAGCTAACCTTCTCCGTCCCCACATCGCACTATTGATCGGTACAGGAATATTTACCTGTTTCCCATCAGCTACGCATCTCTGCCTCGCCTTAGGGGCCGACTCACCCTACGCCGATGAACGTTGCGTAGGAAACCTTGCGCTTTCGGCGAGGGGGCTTTTCACCCCTTTAACGCTACTCATGTCAGCATTCGCACTTCTGATACCTCCAGCAGGCTTCACAACCCACCTTCACAGGCTTACAGAACGCTCTCCTACCACGTGCAATAAATTGCACATCCGCAGCTTCGGTAACTGGCTTAGCCCCGTTACATCTTCCGCGCAGGACGACTCGATCAGTGAGCTATTACGCTTTCTTTAAATGATGGCTGCTTCTAAGCCAACATCCTGACTGTTTTAGCCTTCCCACTTCGTTTCCCACTTAGCCAATTTTGGGGACCTTAGCTGGCGGTCTGGGTTGTTTCCCTCTTGAGTCCGGACGTTAGCACCCGGTGCTCTGTCTCCCAAGCTGTACTCATCGGTATTCGGAGTTTGCAATGGTTTGGTAAGTCGCCATGACCCCCTAGCCATAACAGTGCTCTACCCCCGATGGTAATACTTGAGGCACTACCTAAATAGTTTTCGGAGAGAACCAGCTATTTCCAAGTTTGTTTAGCCTTTCACCCCTATCCACAGCTCATCCGCTAATTTTGCAACATTAGTCGGTTCGGACCTCCAGCACCTGTTACGGTACCTTCATCCTGGCCATGGATAGATCACTTGGTTTCGGGTCTACACCCAGCGACTAATTCGCCCTATTCGGACTCGATTTCTCTACGGCTTCCCTATTCGGTTAACCTCGCCACTGAATGTAAGTCGCTGACCCATTATACAAAAGGTACGCAGTCACCCTTGCGGGCTCCTACTTTTTGTATGCATGCGGTTTCAGGATCTATTTCACTCCCCTCCCGGGGTTCTTTTCGCCTTTCCCTCACGGTACTAGTTCACTATCGGTCGATTACGAGTATTTAGCCTTGGAGGATGGTCCCCCCATATTCAGACAGGATTTCTCGTGTCCCGCCCTACTTGTCTTACGCTTAGTTCCACACCGCAGCATTTCTCATACGGGGCTATCACCCGCTATGGCCGGACTTTCCATTCCGTTCTGATATACACGATGCTAAAACGTAAAGGCTACTCCAATTTCGCTCGCCGCTACTTTCGGAATCTCGGTTGATGTCTTTTCCTCGAGCTACTGAGATGTTTCAGTTCACCCGGTTCGCCACAATGACCTATGTATTCAGTCAGAGTTACCCCTCGCGGGGTGGGTTTCCCCATTCGGAAATCTCCGGATCAAAGCTAATTTGCCAGCTCCCCGAAGCTTATCGCAGGCTATCACGTCCTTCGTCGCCTGTAATCGCCAAGGCATCCACCACATGCACTTAGTCACTTGACCCTATAACTTTGACAGCGCTGACTGCACTGTCGTCAAGGACTCGTACAGAGCCTCTCAGCTCCATACGTTTATTGAGTATTCACGCGTTACGCCGTTCTTCATATCTAAACAATTTCTTGCTCAGTTGAAGTCTTGTGTTTGACGCAATCAAAAGCTACTAGCGGCACGGTACGCTCACCCCCTTTACGAGATGGCGCTTTCCGCTAGCAGCGCTGATTCGACTCTACAAATTGTTAAAGAACAACAGCCGACTCTTTCGAGCCTTATGACTGACAAACCAGAACAACCGCTCACGCCTTCGCGCAACGGATGCTTTGGTTTGTCAACCATGCCTTCAGAGTAAATTGGTGGAGGATGACGGGATCGAACCGACGACCCCCTGCTTGCAAAGCAGGTGCTCTCCCAGCTGAGCTAATCCCCCGGGATCTCTTCAAATCCGTGGTGGGTCTGGCTGGATTCGAACCAGCGACCCCCGCCTTATCAAGACGGTGCTCTAACCGACTGAGCTACAGACCCACGCGTTTCTTGCGTGCACTGCCTCTCAGTAACGCTCGCCTGTTGAGGCCAGCTCGGCAGGCTCACGCTATTACTCTGATGTTGTATTCACAGCCGATAAGTGTGGGCGCTTAAAAATGAGTCATGTGGATCTCGCTGGTCATCTGCTGCACGCAGCAAACAACTGCTCGACCATTTTCTAGAAAGGAGGTGATCCAGCCGCACCTTCCGATACGGCTACCTTGTTACGACTTCACCCCAGTCACGAACCCTGCCGTGGTAATCGCCCCCCTTGCGGTTAGGCTAACTACTTCTGGCAGAACCCGCTCCCATGGTGTGACGGGCGGTGTGTACAAGACCCGGGAACGTATTCACCGCGGCAAGCTGATCCGCGATTACTAGCGATTCCGACTTCACGCAGTCGAGTTGCAGACTACGATCCGGACTACGACCGGTTTTCTGGGATTAGCTCCCCCTCGCGGGTTGGCAGCCCTCTGTACCGGCCATTGTATGACGTGTGTAGCCCTACCCATAAGGGCCATGATGACCTGACGTCATCCCCACCTTCCTCCGGTTTGTCACCGGCAGTCTCATTAGAGTGCCCTTTCGTAGCAACTAATGACAAGGGTTGCGCTCGTTGCGGGACTTAACCCAACATCTCACGACACGAGCTGACGACGGCCATGCAGCACCTGTGTCCAGGTTCTCTTTCGAGCACTCCCACATCTCTGCAGGATTCCTGGCATGTCAAGGGTAGGTAAGGTTTTTCGCGTTGCATCGAATTAAACCACATCATCCACCGCTTGTGCGGGTCCCCGTCAATTCCTTTGAGTTTCAACCTTGCGGCCGTACTCCCCAGGCGGTCAACTTCACGCGTTAGCTACGTTACTGAGAAGAAACCCTCCCAACAACCAGTTGACATCGTTTAGGGCGTGGACTACCAGGGTATCTAATCCTGTTTGCTCCCCACGCTTTCGTGCATGAGCGTCAGTACAGGCCCAGGGGATTGCCTTCGCCATCGGTGTTCCTCCGCATATCTACGCATTTCACTGCTACACGCGGAATTCCATCCCCCTCTGCCGTACTCTAGCTATGCAGTCACAAAGGCAGTTCCCAGGTTGAGCCCGGGGATTTCACCTCTGTCTTGCATAACCGCCTGCGCACGCTTTACGCCCAGTAATTCCGATTAACGCTTGCACCCTACGTATTACCGCGGCTGCTGGCACGTAGTTAGCCGGTGCTTATTCTTCAGGTACCGTCATTAAGTCTCTGTATTAGAGAAACTCGTTTCTTCCCTGACAAAAGCGGTTTACAACCCGAAGGCCTTCTTCCCGCACGCGGCATGGCTGGATCAGACTTGCGTCCATTGTCCAAAATTCCCCACTGCTGCCTCCCGTAGGAGTCTGGGCCGTGTCTCAGTCCCAGTGTGGCTGGTCGTCCTCTCAGACCAGCTACAGATCGTCGCCTTGGTGGGCTTTTACCCCACCAACTAGCTAATCTGATATCGGCCGCTCCAATCGCGCGAGGCCTTACGGTCCCCCGCTTTCACCCTCAGGTCGTATGCGGTATTAGCCACTCTTTCGAGTAGTTATCCCCCACGACTGGGCACGTTCCGATACATTACTCACCCGTTCGCCACTCGTCAGCTTAACCTGTTACCGTTCGACTTGCATGTGTAAGGCATGCCGCCAGCGTTCAATCTGAGCCAGGATCAAACTCTACAGTTCGATCTTGATTTACTCAACGGAATCGACAAAACCATTTACATGATTCCATCTAATTTCCGTGAGCGTTTAAAGTCTAAGAGACTTGATACTCGTCACCGAGCATCAAAACTCACCTTCAAACGCCCACGCTTATCGGCTGTTAATTTTTAAAGAACCAAGAGAGCCAAGCTCATCTTGACAAGACCGACTCGCATCGAGTCTTGCGTCCGTCGACTGCTTTGCAGCTCGTCAACAGCACAGAAGCGAGATTATGACTGATGTTTTTACTATCGTCAACACCTATTGCATGCGATTTTCATCAGCCTGCAACTTCTGCTCTGCTTACCATCAGGCCTAGCCTGGCGGGATCCACAGATGCAAACGCTGCCACACACCAGGCAGACTTCGCTTGCATCTAGGGACCGAGTGCCCGACCTGCCTTAGCAGACCCACACTCAGAGACAGAAACGCCCGGCCATGTGACCGGGCGTTTTGCATAGATATTAGCCTGACGATGACCTACTTTCACACGGGAACCCGCACTATCATCGGCGCTGAGGCATTTCACTGTCCTGTTCGGGATGGGAAGGAGTGGGACCGCCTCGCTATGGTCATCAGGCTTAACTGGTTGGCTTGCTGAAGTCTCGTCAGAGATTTTCAACAGGCCCAATTTGTAGAGCTGCGCAGTATACATGAGTTTGTCATGTATTGCACTTCGAATCAGCTGGTTTTGATTGCGTTCACACGTTGGATCATTTCGTTGAATGATCTGACTTCTGAAGAACGGTATAACTTGTGTCCTCAATAATCCTTGATCAGACCGGCTGATGTTTCCATCGCCTGAACTGTCAAAGTTATAGGGTCAAGCCTCACGGGCAATTAGTACTGGTTAGCTTAACGCATTACTGCGCTTCCACACCCAGCCTATCAACGTCCTGGTCTCGAACGACCCTTCAGGGGGCTCAAGGCCCCGGCAAGACTCATCTTGAGACGAGTTTCCCGCTTAGATGCTTTCAGCGGTTATCTCTTCCGCACTTAGCTACTCGGCGATGCCACTGGCGTGACAACCGATACACCAGAGGTGCGTCCACTCCGGTCCTCTCGTACTAGGAGCAGGCTCTCTCAATCTTGCAGCGCCCACGGAAGATAGGGACCAAACTGTCTCACGACGTTTTAAACCCAGCTCACGTACCTCTTTAAATGGCGAACAGCCATACCCTTGGGACCGGCTACAGCCCCAGGATGAGATGAGCCGACATCGAGGTGCCAAACACCGCCGTCGATATGAACTCTTGGGCGGTATCAGCCTGTTATCCCCAGAGTACCTTTTATCCGTTGAGCGATGGCCCTTCCATACAGAACCACCGGATCACTTTGTCCTACTTTCGTACCTGCTCGACTTGTCAGTCTCGCAGTCAAGCACGCTTATGCCAATGCACTATCAACACGATTTCCGACCGTATTTAGCGTACCTTCGAACTCCTCCGTTACACTTTGGGAGGAGACCGCCCCAGTCAAACTGCCCACCATACACTGTCCCCAATCCCGATAAGGGACCAAGGTTAGAACCTCAAACACACCAGGGTGGTATTTCAACGTTGGCTCCATGAGAACTAGCGTCCTCACTTCAAAGCCTCCCACCTATCCTACACAGATCTGTTCAAAGTCCAATGTAAAGCTACAGTAAAGGTTCATGGGGTCTTTCCGTCTTTCCGCGGGGAGATTGCATCATCACAAACATTTCAACTTCGCTGAGTCTCTGGAGGAGACAGTGTGGCCATCATTACTCCATTCGTGCAGGTCGGAACTTACCCGACAAGGAATTTCGCTACCTTAGGACCGTTATAGTTACGGCCGCCGTTTACTGGGACTTCAGTCAAGAGCTTGCACCCCATCATTTAATCTTCCAGCACCGGGCAGGAGTCACACCCTATACGTCGACTTTCGTCTTTGCAGAGTGCTGTGTTTTTAATAAACAGTTGCAGCCACCGATTCTCTGCGGCCCCATTCTGCTTCGAGAGTAAATCTCTACACATACTAGAGGCACACCTTCTTCCGAAGTTACGGTGTCAATTTGCCGAGTTCCTTCTCCAGAGTTCTCTCAAGCGCCTTAGAATACTCATCTCGCGCACCAGTGTCGGTTTGCGGTACGGTCGTCAATAGCTGAAGCTTAGTGGCTTTTCCTGGAAGCAGGGTATCACTCACTTCGTCTGCAAGCAGACTCGTTATCACGCCTCATCTAAGCTCTCCGGATTTGCCTAAAGAGCACGACTACACGCTTGAACCAACTATTCCAACAGTTGGCTGAGCTAACCTTCTCCGTCCCCACATCGCACTATTGATCGGTACAGGAATATTTACCTGTTTCCCATCAGCTACGCATCTCTGCCTCGCCTTAGGGGCCGACTCACCCTACGCCGATGAACGTTGCGTAGGAAACCTTGCGCTTTCGGCGAGGGGGCTTTTCACCCCCTTTAACGCTACTCATGTCAGCATTCGCACTTCTGATACCTCCAGCAGGCTTCACAACCCACCTTCACAGGCTTACAGAACGCTCTCCTACCACGTGCAATAAATTGCACATCCGCAGCTTCGGTAACTGGCTTAGCCCCGTTACATCTTCCGCGCAGGACGACTCGATCAGTGAGCTATTACGCTTTCTTTAAATGATGGCTGCTTCTAAGCCAACATCCTGACTGTTTTAGCCTTCCCACTTCGTTTCCCACTTAGCCAATTTTGGGGACCTTAGCTGGCGGTCTGGGTTGTTTCCCTCTTGAGTCCGGACGTTAGCACCCGGTGCTCTGTCTCCCAAGCTGTACTCATCGGTATTCGGAGTTTGCAATGGTTTGGTAAGTCGCCATGACCCCCTAGCCATAACAGTGCTCTACCCCCGATGGTAATACTTGAGGCACTACCTAAATAGTTTTCGGAGAGAACCAGCTATTTCCAAGTTTGTTTAGCCTTTCACCCCTATCCACAGCTCATCCGCTAATTTTGCAACATTAGTCGGTTCGGACCTCCAGCACCTGTTACGGTACCTTCATCCTGGCCATGGATAGATCACTTGGTTTCGGGTCTACACCCAGCGACTAATTCGCCCTATTCGGACTCGATTTCTCTACGGCTTCCCTATTCGGTTAACCTCGCCACTGAATGTAAGTCGCTGACCCATTATACAAAAGGTACGCAGTCACCCTTGCGGGCTCCTACTTTTTGTATGCATGCGGTTTCAGGATCTATTTCACTCCCCTCCCGGGGTTCTTTTCGCCTTTCCCTCACGGTACTAGTTCACTATCGGTCGATTACGAGTATTTAGCCTTGGAGGATGGTCCCCCCATATTCAGACAGGATTTCTCGTGTCCCGCCCTACTTGTCTTACGCTTAGTTCCACACCGCAGCATTCTCATACGGGGCTATCACCCGCTATGGCCGGACTTTCCATTCCGTTCTGATATACACGATGCTAAAACGTAAAGGCTACTCCAATTTCGCTCGCCGCTACTTTCGGAATCTCGGTTGATGTCTTTTCCTCGAGCTACTGAGATGTTTCAGTTCACCCGGTTCGCCACAATGACCTATGTATTCAGTCAGAGTTACCCCTCGCGGGGTGGGTTTCCCCATTCGGAAATCTCCGGATCAAAGCTAATTTGCCAGCTCCCCGAAGCTTATCGCAGGCTATCACGTCCTTCGTCGCCTGTAATCGCCAAGGCATCCACCACATGCACTTAGTCACTTGACCCTATAACTTTGACAGCGCTGACTGCACTGTCGTCAAGGACTCGTACAGAGCCTCTCAGCTCCATACGTTTATTGAGTATTCACGCGTTACGCCGTTCTTCATATCTAAACAATTTCTTGCTCAGTTGAAGTCTTGTGTTTGACGCAATCAAAAGCTACTAGCGGCACGGTACGCTCACCCCCTTTACGAGATGGCGCTTTCCGCTAGCAGCGCTGATTCGACTCTACAAATTGTTAAAGAACAACAGCCGACTCTTTCGAGCCTTATGACTGACAAACCAGAACAACCGCTCACGCCTTCGCGCAACGGATGCTTTGGTTTGTCAACCATGCCTTCAGAGTAAATTGGTGGAGGATGACGGGATCGAACCGACGACCCCCTGCTTGCAAAGCAGGTGCTCTCCCAGCTGAGCTAATCCCCCGGGATCTCTTCAAATCCGTGGTGGGTCTGGCTGGATTCGAACCAGCGACCCCCGCCTTATCAAGACGGTGCTCTAACCGACTGAGCTACAGACCCACGCGTTTCTTGCGTGCACTGCCTCTCAGTAACGCTCGCCTGTTGAGGCCAGCTCGGCAGGCTCACGCTATTACTCTGATGTTGTATTCACAGCCGATAAGTGTGGGCGCTTAAAAATGAGTCATGTGGATCTCGCTGGTCATCTGCTGCACGCAGCAAACAACTGCTCGACCATTTTCTAGAAAGGAGGTGATCCAGCCGCACCTTCCGATACGGCTACCTTGTTACGACTTCACCCCAGTCACGAACCCTGCCGTGGTAATCGCCCCCCTTGCGGTTAGGCTAACTACTTCTGGCAGAACCCGCTCCCATGGTGTGACGGGCGGTGTGTACAAGACCCGGGAACGTATTCACCGCGGCAAGCTGATCCGCGATTACTAGCGATTCCGACTTCACGCAGTCGAGTTGCAGACTACGATCCGGACTACGACCGGTTTTCTGGGATTAGCTCCCCCTCGCGGGTTGGCAGCCCTCTGTACCGGCCATTGTATGACGTGTGTAGCCCTACCCATAAGGGCCATGATGACCTGACGTCATCCCCACCTTCCTCCGGTTTGTCACCGGCAGTCTCATTAGAGTGCCCTTTCGTAGCAACTAATGACAAGGGTTGCGCTCGTTGCGGGACTTAACCCAACATCTCACGACACGAGCTGACGACGGCCATGCAGCACCTGTGTCCAGGTTCTCTTTCGAGCACTCCCACATCTCTGCAGGATTCCTGGCATGTCAAGGGTAGGTAAGGTTTTTCGCGTTGCATCGAATTAAACCACATCATCCACCGCTTGTGCGGGTCCCCGTCAATTCCTTTGAGTTTCAACCTTGCGGCCGTACTCCCCAGGCGGTCAACTTCACGCGTTAGCTACGTTACTGAGAAGAAACCCTCCCAACAACCAGTTGACATCGTTTAGGGCGTGGACTACCAGGGTATCTAATCCTGTTTGCTCCCCACGCTTTCGTGCATGAGCGTCAGTACAGGCCCAGGGGATTGCCTTCGCCATCGGTGTTCCTCCGCATATCTACGCATTTCACTGCTACACGCGGAATTCCATCCCCCTCTGCCGTACTCTAGCTATGCAGTCACAAAGGCAGTTCCCAGGTTGAGCCCGGGGATTTCACCTCTGTCTTGCATAACCGCCTGCGCACGCTTTACGCCCAGTAATTCCGATTAACGCTTGCACCCTACGTATTACCGCGGCTGCTGGCACGTAGTTAGCCGGTGCTTATTCTTCAGGTACCGTCATTAAGTCTCTGTATTAGAGAAACTCGTTTCTTCCCTGACAAAAGCGGTTTACAACCCGAAGGCCTTCTTCCCGCACGCGGCATGGCTGGATCAGACTTGCGTCCATTGTCCAAAATTCCCCACTGCTGCCTCCCGTAGGAGTCTGGGCCGTGTCTCAGTCCCAGTGTGGCTGGTCGTCCTCTCAGACCAGCTACAGATCGTCGCCTTGGTGGGCTTTTACCCCACCAACTAGCTAATCTGATATCGGCCGCTCCAATCGCGCGAGGCCTTACGGTCCCCCGCTTTCACCCTCAGGTCGTATGCGGTATTAGCCACTCTTTCGAGTAGTTATCCCCCACGACTGGGCACGTTCCGATACATTACTCACCCGTTCGCCACTCGTCAGCTTAACCTGTTACCGTTCGACTTGCATGTGTAAGGCATGCCGCCAGCGTTCAATCTGAGCCAGGATCAAACTCTACAGTTCGATCTTGATTTACTCAACGGAATCGACAAAACCATTTACATGATTCCATCTAATTTCCGTGAGCGTTTAAAGTCTAAGAGACTTGATACTCGTCACCGAGCATCAAAACTCACCTTCAAACGCCCACGCTTATCGGCTGTTAATTTTTAAAGAACCAAGAGAGCCAAGCTCATCTTGACAAGACCGACTCGCATCGAGTCTTGCGTCCGTCGACTGCTTTGCAGCTCGTCAACAGCACAGAAGCGAGATTATGACTGATTTTCTTTCTACTCGTCAAGCATTTCTGCAAGATTTGTTTTGAATCTCAAATCACATCGAATAGCTTCGATCCTCGCCACCCAGATACTCAAACAACTCTTTCGAGCCACTCGCTGACTTCCGAAGAAGTGTTTCTGTGCAGCGAAGCCCTCTACTGTAGCACAGGAATTTTTGGCTTTGCAAAGATTTTTGCAATTTTCTCGATGAAGGTCGCTGATCAGCCGTGGCCCAGGCGGCATGTGGGGTAGCTAGCTCCAGCATCGGCCAAGCTACTTACGACGCGCGCTCCCCCGGCGGCTCGCCCTGGTGAACGACCACACAGAGCCGTGTTGCTACCGCCGAAATGCAAGAAGGGGCCGAAGGCCCCCTCTTTCCGTGTCTGGCAGAAGCGGCTGGACGCCTCATTCGAGGCGCCACAGGCCCGCAACTGGCTCTCCTCAGTCTTCCTGGAAGGCCTCTTCCCGCTTGCTCTTGATGGAAGGCAGCATGACCACCACCACCATCAGCAGCGCGGCAATCAGCAGGCCGGCGGACAGAGGGCGGGTCATGAACGTGCCCCAGTCACCGCGCGACAACAGCAAGGCGCGGCGCAGGTTCTCTTCCATCATGGGGCCGAGGATAAAGCCCAGCAGCAAGGGTGCGGGTTCGCAGCTCAACTTGTAGAAGATGTAGCCCACGACAGCAAAGCCTGCCGTCACGAACACATCGAAGTTGTTGTTGTTCAGGGTGTAGGAGCCAATGCAGCAAAAGGTGACGATGGCCGGGAACAGAAAGCGATAGGGCACCGTCAGCAGCTTGATCCAGATGCCGATCAGGGGCAGGTTGAGCACGATCAGCATCAGATTGCCAACCCACATCGAGGCGATCAGGCCCCAGAACAGCTCCGGATTGCTGGTCATGACCTGCGGGCCCGGCTGGATGCCCTTGATGGTCATGGCGCCCACCATCAAGGCCATCACTGCGTTCGGCGGAATGCCAAGCGTCAGCATGGGGATGAAGCTGGTCTGCGCGCCGGCGTTGTTGGCCGACTCGGGGCCAGCCACACCCTGAATCGCGCCCTTGCCGAAAGGCACGCGCGGGTTGCGAGCGACCTTCTTCTCCAAGGTGTAGGCCGCGAACGAGGCCAGCAAGGCGCCGCCACCGGGCAAGACACCCAGGATGGAGCCCAAGGTGGTGCCACGGAGCACTGCCGGCCATGCATCAGCGAAGTCCTGGCGTGTCGGCCACAAGCCCTTCACATCCTTGGTGAAGACCTCGCGGTGTTCCGCCGGCTTGCCCAGATTGGCAATGATCTCGCCGAAGCCGAACACGCCCATGGCGATGACCACAAAGCCCAGGCCATCGGTCAGCTCGGGGATGTCGAAGGAGAAACGCGGCGTGCCCGAGATCACATCGGTGTTGATCTGGCCCAGCAACAAGCCCAGCAAGATCATGGCAATCGCCTTGATCAGCGAACCCGAAGCCAGGACCACGGCACCGATCAAGCCCAGCACCATCAGTGAGAAGTATTCAGCCGGGCCGAACTTGAAGGCCAGCTCGGTCAGCGGCGGCGCGAAGGCCGCGATGATGATCGTGCCCACACAGCCCGCGAAGAAGGAACCGAGGCCTGCGGCGGCCAATGCGGCACCGGCGCGCCCCTGGCGAGCCATCTGGTAGCCATCGATGGCAGTCACCACCGAGCTCGATTCACCCGGCACATTGATCAGGATGGCCGTGGTCGAGCCACCGTATTGCGCACCGTAATAGATACCGGCCAGCATGATCAAGGCAGGCGTGGCGTCCAGCGCGTAGATCGAAGGCAGCAACATGGCAATGGTCGCCACCGGGCCCAGGCCCGGGAGCACGCCAATCAAGGTGCCCAGCAAAGCGCCACCAAAGGCATAAAGCAAGTTCTGTAGGGTCAGCGCCGTGTGAAAACCCAGCGCGAGATTGTTCAGCAAGTCCATGCGCGAGTCCTCAGTTGCCGAAGATGGTGGGCCAGACTGGAATCACCAGCTTCAGGCCCCAGACGAAGATGACCCAGCTGCCCACCGTCAGAATCACAGTGCTGAGCAGCGCATCCTTCCAGCTGAATTCGTCACCGGCCGCAGCGGCCAGCACGATCACCAGGGGCAAGGTCATCAGCAAACCCAGGCGAGGCAAGGCCAGACCAAACAACACAATGGCAGCCGTGATGACCAGCAAGGGCCGCCAGGCCACCGGGCCGATCGGGTCGCCACCTTCGGATTCCAGCGTCAAGGCCTTGAACAGCACCAAGCCGCCCAGCAAGGCCAGCAAGACCCCCAGGCCGAAGGGGAAGTAGCCCGGGCCGGGCCGGGCGGAGGAGCCAAAGTTGTACTCGGTGGAGGCCCAGGCAAACACCACCCCGACCAGCACAAACATCAACCCGGACCAGAAGTCTCTTTGACTCTTGATCTTCATGGGGAATCCCTTTTTCTGCTTCTAGCTGCGATGAAGCGGGATTCTAGGGAGCCCCCTGTAGCGCTGCGCTTGTGGCTTACACGTAATCGCAGCGGGTCGCCATTACGGCTCTGCTGGGGCTGGAGCTGGGCCTGCGCCTCAGGTCTGCCACTGCGGCGTGCTGCGCAGGATCTCTTCCAGCGTGGTCACACCTTCGGCCACCTTCATGGCGCCAGCCAGGCGCAGCGGCCGCAAGCCCTCCTGCATGGCCTGGCGGCGCAGGGCCGAGATGTCGGGTGTGGGGTGCAAATGCGACTTGACCGTCTCGCCCACCGTCAACAGCTCGTACAAGCCCGCACGACCGCGGTAGCCGGTGTTGCGGCACTCCAGGCAACCGACCGGCTTGTAGGGTTTGACGCCGCCGTTCATGCGCCAGTGCTTGAGCATATCGTTCAAGGTGTCGCGGGTGACGCTGGGATCGGGCACCTTGCAGTGGTTGCACAAGGTACGCACCAGACGCTGGGCCAGCACGCCAATCACCGTGGCGCTGATCAGATAGGACGGTACACCCAAATCCGTCAGCCGCGTGATGGCCGCTGCGGCATCGTTGGTGTGCAAGGTGCTGAAAACCAAGTGGCCCGTCAGCGCCGCCTGAATCGCCATCTCGGCCGTGGCCAGGTCGCGGATTTCGCCGACCATGATGATGTCCGGGTCCTGGCGCATCAGGGCGCGCAGGCCCTCGGCGAAACCGAAGTCCAAGGCCGTCTGCACCTGGGTCTGGTTGAAGGCCGGCTCGATCATTTCGATCGGGTCTTCGATGGTGCAGACATTGACCTCGTCGGTCGCCAGGCGCTTGAGCGTGGAGTACAGCGTGGTGGTCTTGCCGCTGCCGGTCGGGCCCGTCACCAGAATGATGCCGTGGGCCTGGGTCACCAGCTTTTCCCAGCGCTCGCTGTCATGGCTGGAGAAGCCCAGCATGGACAAATCCTTGACGGCGGTGTCGGGGTCGAAGATCCGCATCACCATCTTTTCGCCAAATGCAGTGGGTAGCGTCGACAGACGCATTTCCACCTCATCGCCCGCCGGATTGCGCGTCTTGATGCGGCCATCCAGCGGCCGGCGGCGCTCCACCACATCCATGCGGCCGAGCAGCTTGATGCGCGAGGTCATCGCGCTCATCACCGTGGGCGGCAGCTGGTAGACGGTGTGCAGCACGCCGTCGATGCGGAAACGGATCACGCCCATCTCGCGGCGCGGCTCCAGATGGATGTCGCTGGCGCGCTGGTCGAAGGCGTACTGCCACAGCCAGTCCACCACCTGCACGACACCCTGGTCGTTGGCATCGAGCTGCTTGTTGCTGCGGCCCAGCTCCACCAGCTGCTCGAAGCTGGCAACCTGGCTGGACTCACCCGCCTTGGCCGCGGCGCGCACCGAGCGGGCCAGCGTGAAGAACTCGGTCGTGTAGCGCGCAATCTCCAGCGGGTTGGCCACCACCAGCTTGATGGGCTTGCGCACATGGGCTTCAATCTGTGCCACCCAGCCGGTGTCAAAAGGCTCCGAGGTGGCGATGGTCACCTCGGTCACGCCCACCAGCAGCGGCAGACAGCGCTTGGCCTCGGCATAGCCGACCGACATCACATCCGACACCCGGCCCACATCGACCTTCAGCGGGTCGATGCGCAAATACGGCAGCTTGGCCCGCTCGGCCAGCCACTCCGACAGCGCATCCACATCGAGCGGCTTGCCCGTGTTGCTGCGCGTCAAGCCGCCGTGGCCCAGGCGCACCAGCGGATGCAGCGAGCTGTCACCCGCAGCGAAACGGCCCTCGGTGCGCAGCACCTGGGCCTCGTCGATCAAGCCATCTTCCTGCAACCAATGCAGCAGGGTGCGCCATTCCAGCCGGCCTTCGCCGCTGGAGCCGCCCGCGGCGGCCGGCGTGTTGCCCGATGAGGCCGAGGAAGAGGATGAGGATGAGGCGATTGAAGCCGATGCGGAGGCGCTGGTCTTGGGCTTGGCATTCATGATGGAGAAGGGACGCTCCGCGCTCAAATGGGGTTGAGAATGCTCACAGGCAGGGGCCGCACCATGCGCAGCCATTTGCGCGCCGGCAGCTCGAACAGCGACTCGATATTAGCCGCTCGGCGCTCCAGCTCCTCACGATCGGGCACCACGACGCCACGCGCCGCCACCAACACGGTGTTGCCCTCCTTGGTCGGCGTCAGGCTCCAGACCTGGTCCGAGCCGAAAATGGCCGCCACGCGTCGCGCGCTGGCGGCAAAGCTGGCATCTCGGCCGAAGAGATTCACCGTCATCAGGCCGCCATCGACGAGCAGGCCATGGCAATGGCGGTAGAACTCTTCATCGTCCAGCACCGGACCGGCAGCCTCGTGGTCGTAGAGGTCGATGTTGAGCACATCGACCGTTTGCAGATGCTCCGGCTTCGCCACCCACTGACCGGCATCCTCGTTGATCACCGTCAGGCGTTTGTCGTCCTCGGGCAGGTGGAACCACATGCGGCAGGCCTGGATCACCGTGGGGTTCAGCTCCACGGCCGTGGTCTTCATGCGCAGCACCTTGTGGCAAAAGCGGGTGATGGCCCCTGCGCCCAGGCCCAGTTGCAAGGCGTGGCCGCTGCGCAGCTCGGCGCTCGGGCGCCAGAGCATCCAGGCCATCATGCGCTGGATGTACTCCAGCTCCAGATGCTGGGGCTTGCGGATGCGCATGGCGCCTTGCACCCAGATCGAGTCCAGGTGGAGGAAGCGCACGCCGTCGTACTCGCTCAGGGTCGCGGGAATCCAGTCGGACTTCTTGTTTTGCTGCTTTGTCTTGCTCATGGGGCAAGTAGACCATGGAGCGCGAACACTTCTCGCCAAGTCGCCAGCTTGCGTTCGAAGGACCAGCTGGCATTGGCCGGGCTGCTGGACGGAAGGCGGTAAACCGGCAGGCCCAGACGCTGGGTCACCTTGATATGGCGGGCCGATTCGCCGCCGTTGTGCGCCACCGCCTGCAGCCCCGGCATGCGCGCGGCAAGGCCCAACAGATCGTTCGGCTCGGCGGCGCGGATCGCGCTGTCCAGGCTGCCATCGCGCTCGCAGGCGGCATAGACATCCCAGATCGCCAGCCCTCGTGCGCGCGCCGCCGACAGTCGCTCCTCGTAGCCCAACACGCGCAAGTCCTGACCCCAGAGTGCCGACAGCAGCGGCCAAAACTGGTTGCGCGGATGGCCGTAGTACTGCTGCGAGGCCAAGGAGGCGACGCTGGGGAAGCTGCCCAGCAGCAGCAGGCGTGCGTCAGGCGCCCAGATCGGGGCCAGACCTTGCCATCTGGCGGGCTGTGCAGCCGGCACCTGCTTTGCCGTCATCGACCCATCCTGTCCACCATCGTCAAAGGGATCATTCCTCATCGTGACTGTCGAAGCCATCTGGCAAATCATCAGCTGCCAGGTTCTCGACTTCGGCCTGACGGCCCTGGCTGCGCTGGCTGCGCTGGCTGCGCTGGCGGCTTGGATTATCGACCGCCAGAAGATCGAATCGACCATGACAGGCAGATACACTCCGCCGCGCACAAGGCCACCGTCGCAGGCTTCGGTGTCGCCGCCTATCCCTTGCTGTTGCACCGATTGCGCCGCGTAGCCGTTGATCGCGAGAGCAACAGCCAGCGCCGCAACATCGAGTGCCGGTTGCTGGGCCGACTCGAACACCGAAACGCTGCATCCAATCAGAAGCACGGCCCGTGTCGACGCGTTCCCATGCGCGGCGAAACCAAGAGAAAGCCCGTATGAATCTAAAGCCCGCATGGCGCCGGTATGCGCTGTTTGCAGTCCTAGCGCTGACATCGAAAGTCGCGGCCGCGCTCGAACCAGTCGAGGTGCAGCGCTGGCAGCACGATCTCGCCGTCTATCGGCAAACCCTGGAGGCTCGCCATATTCGCCTGTACCACCGGATCTCAAAAACCGAGTTCACTGCCGCACTCGCAGGACTCGAGAACGCACTACCTCGCCTCAATGAACCGCAGATCGTCGTCGAGCTGATGCGCATCACGCGGCTCGTCGGCGACGGCCACACCCACCTAGCCTACTGGGATGCTGAGCATCACCGCTACCCGATTGCCTTCCGATCGATCGAGGGTGAATTGCGCGTCGTCCGCACGACCCCAGCCTTCCGTCAGCTACTCGGATCGAAGCTCGTCGCGGTCGACGGGATGGCGGCGTCAAAACTGCAGGAACAGCTGGCGCCGGTCGCACAGGTGGTCGAGAACGCGCAGTCACAGCGGCGCCAGACGGCCAATCACGCCAATGTCGCGGAGGTCCTCTATGGTCTCGGCGTCACGCGCCAGCCACGCCAGGCCCGCTTCGAGCTCGTCGATGATGTCGGCAAGCCTCAAGCAGCACTGTTGACCGCTCTGCGCAGCGACGATTACTACGAGCAGCTCAGCGCGACCATCGCGCCCGACACGGTGCCGCTCGGACGCAAGGTTGCCGAAGTTTCCAACCGGCTGTGGCTCAGCGCGGATCCAGCACAGGCAACCGCTTACCTCTACTTCGCGCAATATCCGTCATTTCCCGAAATGGAGCGCTTCGCCGCCAAGGTCCAGTCCTACCTGCGCAAGCATCGGATCCGCAAGCTCATCATCGACCTGCGCGAAAACGGCGGCGGCGACTTCTTCGTCGGGCTCAGCTTTGCGCACCAGATGATTCTTGTCGATGAGCTCGACTGGAACGGCGGCATCTATGCCCTGATCGGCCCTGCGACCTTCTCGGCCGGCATGAGCAATGCCGCGCAGTTCCGGCAGCTATTCAACGCCACACTGGTCGGCGAGCCAACGGGTGCCAATCCGGTAGGCTATCAGGACATGGACGGTTTCGTGCTGCCTCACAGCAAGCGGCGCGTCAACTATTCGAAGCGGATGTACCGCTTCGACGCGCCGTCAGCCGACGGACTCCAGCCCGACAAGTTTGTGCCGACCACCTGGGCCGATTTGCGACGCGGCGTCGATGCAGCCCTCGCTTGGGCGCTCGCCGATCGACGCTGAACGATGGCCCTTGGCCAGCATCTGCCAATGCTGATCGCCGGGCAGTTCGGCGATCGTTTCGCACAGCCAGGGCAGCCCGAGCGATTCCCGAGATCGAAGCAGATGAGGGCCGAACGCTCGGCCAGTTCGCGCGGCACGCCGCCCGCGACGTCGTAGGCAGCAGCTCAGCAGCCAACCCTATGCAGCCCCCCCGGCTCGATGAGCCCGCCCAGCCGCGGCAGCGCCACCCGCGCGTTCGCACTGGTGATCGCCGCGGTCTGGCCCAGGCTCCAACCCCGCAGCGCGGCCAGGCTCTCGGCGATGCGTGGCAGCTCGGCCGGCTCGTTGCGGCCCATGGCCTCGCCGCTCGAACGCTGCTCTGCCGTCTTGTACAGCCAATGCGGCGGAATGTCGGGCGCGTCGGTCTCCAGCACCAGGCTCTCGGCCGGCAACCCGGCCGCCAGGCGGCGGATCTGCTGCGAGCGCTCGAAGGTCAGCGTGCCGCCAAAGCCCAGCTTGAAGCCCAAGTCCACGAAAGCCTGGGCCTGCTGCGCGCTGCCATTGAAGGCATGGGCAATCCCGCCGCATACCGGCAAACGCCGCAGCCCGGCGAGCAGTTGATCGGCACTGCGCCGCACATGCAGCAGCAGCGGCAGCTCAAAACGCCGCGCCAGCTTGAGCTGCTCCAGATAGAAGAAGCGCTGGCGCTCGGCATCGAGACCGGGCACAAAGAAATCCAGGCCGATCTCGCCGATGGCCACCAGGCGCGGGTCGCCGTGGTGACGCTCCAATTGCTTGGCAAGCAGGGTCAGGTCTTGCTCGCTGGCCTGCATCACGTACAGCGGGTGGATACCCAGGGCGTAAACGAATCCATGCGCATGGGCCAGATCGCGCACCGTGTCGAAATCAAAGGCCGCCACCGCCGGCAGCACGATCTGCTGCACGCCGGCCGCGCGCGCGCGCGCCACCACAGCGGCGCGGTCGGGCTCAAACTCGGGCGCGTCGAGGTGGCAGTGGCTGTCAATCCACATGCCAAAGTCCCCGCAAACGGTGGTTGATCAGCGGAACACCACCGTGCGGCGGCCGTTCAGCAGGATGCGGTGCTCGGCATGCCACTGGATGGCGCGGGCCAGGGTCACGCACTCGGTGTCGCGGCCGATGGCCACCAGCTGCTCGGGCGGCAGGCTGTGGTCGATGCGGGCCACCTCCTGCTCGATGATGGGGCCTTCATCCAGGTCCGAGGTCACGTAATGCGCGGTCGCGCCGATCAGCTTGACGCCGCGCTCATAGGCCTGGTGGTAAGGCTTGGCGCCCTTGAAGCTGGGCAAGAAGCTGTGGTGGATGTTGATGGCCCGGCCCGAGAGGTCGCGGCAGAGCTCGGGCGAGAGGATCTGCATATAGCGAGCCAGCACGACCAGATCGATCTGGTTCTCGGCCATCACCTCGCGGATCTTGCGCTCCTGGGCCTGCTTCTGCTCCTCGGTCGAGTTCAGCAGCGGGAAGTGGTGAAACGGGATGTTGTGCGAGGCCGCGAGTTGGTAGAAATCGCGGTGGTTGGAGACGATGGCCGGAATCTCGATCGGCAGGTGCCCGGTCTGCACGCGGAACAGCAGGTCGTTCAAGCAGTGGCCGAGCTTGGACACCAGCAGCAGCACGCGGGTCTTGGCCGAGCGCGCCACCAGCTCCCAGTCCATCTGCAGGCGTTCAGCCAGGGGCTGGAAAGCAGCCTGCAAGGCCGAGGCTTCCGTCAGCGCCGCGCACTCAAACTCGATGCGCATGAAAAAGCGCTGGTGGTCGGCGTCGCCATGCTGGGCCGAGGTCAGGATGTTGCCGCCCTGCTCCAACAGAAAACCGGTCACGGCATGGACGATGCCGGCGCGGTCCGGGCAGCTGAGCTTGAGGATGAAGCGGGTGTCTTGGCTCATGGTCACTCGTGGAAGCAGGGAAATCAGGGGATGGGAAAAGGGTCAGGCCAAGGCCGGCTGCATGGTGCCGCCCACCAGGCTCAGCTGCTGCTGACATTGCGCCGCCAGGGTCTGGTCGTGGGTGACCAGCACAAAGGCGGTGCCCAGCTCGTGGGCCGTGGCCAGCATCAGCTCGAACACCGCTTGCGCGGTGCTGCGGTCCAGGTTGCCGGTGGGTTCGTCGGCCAGCACGCAGGCCGGCTCGGTCACCAGGGCGCGGGCAATCGCCACACGCTGGCGCTCGCCGCCCGAGAGCTCGGCCGGCCGGTGCGCCAGACGCGCGCCCAGGCCCACTCGCTGCAGCATGGCCGCCGCGCGGGCTCTCGCCTGCTCCTGGGTCTGGCGGCGGATGCGCAAGGGCATGGCCACATTGTCCAGCGCGCTGAACTCAGGCAGCAGGTGGTGGAACTGGTAGACAAAGCCCAGATGCTGGTTGCGCCAGCGGCCCAGCTCGGGCTCGCCCATCTCGGCCAGGTTGCGGCCCATCAGATCGACGCGGCCGGCGCTGGGCTTGTCCAGGCCACCGAGCAGATGCAGCAAGGTGGACTTGCCCGAACCGGAGGCGCCGACGATGGCCAGGGTCTGACCACGGCGCACCTGCAGATCCACGCCCGAGAGCACCTGCACATCGAGCTCGCCTTCGCTGAAGCGGCGGCTCAGGCCCCGCCCTTCCAAAATCAGGGGCGAAGAAGAATTACTCATAACGCAGCGCCTCCGCGGGTTGAACGCGGCTGGCACGCCAGCTCGGGTACAAGGTGGCCAGGAAAGCAAGGATCAGGGACGTCACGCCGATGGGCACGATATCGCCCCACTGCGGGTCGCTGGGCATGCGGCTGATCAGATAGATGCTGCCGGGCAGGAAGCTGACATTGAGCAGGCGCTCGATGGCCGGCACGATCACATCGATATTGAAGGCCACCAGCAGGCCCAGGCCCACGCCCGAGGCCGTGCCGATCACGCCCGAGGCGGCGCCCTGCACCATGAAGATGCCCATGATGGAGCGCGGGCTGGCGCCCAGGGTGCGCAGAATAGCGATGTCGGCCTGCTTGTCGGTCACCGTCATCACCAGGGTCGAGACCAGATTGAAGGCGGCCACCGCAACGATCAGGGTCAGGATGATGCTCATCAAGCGCTTTTCCACCTGCACCGCATCGAACCAGTTGGCATTGGTGCGGGTCCAGTCGCGCACGTAAATCTCGGGGCCGAGGGCCTGGGCCAGTTCCCCCGCCACTTGGCGCGCGCTCAGCGCTTGCTTGAGCTTGAGTTGAACACCCGTCGGACCCTCAACCTGAAAAAAGCGCGCCGCATCGTCGACATGGATCAGCGCCATGCCCGTGTCGTACTCGTAATGTCCGGCATGAAAAGTGCCGACCAAGGTGAACTGCTTCAGCCGCGGCACCACACCGGCCGGCGTGACCTGGCCGTTGGGCGCCACCAGGGTGATCTTGTCGCCCTCGCGCACGCCCAGGGCACGGGCCAGCTCGGAGCCGAGCAAGATGCCCCACTCGCCCGAGCGCAGGCGTGACAGCGGCCCGTCCTTGAGCTCGGCCGCCAGCGGCGTGACTGTGGCCTCCTCGGCCGGCGAGATGCCGCGCACCACCGCGCCACGCATGTCCTCGCCGCGGGCGATCAAGACCTGGGTGGCAATGAAGGGTGCCGCGCCGATCACGGCCGGGTTCTGTTTGGCCTGCGCAGCGGTAGCCTGCCAATCGTGCAAGGCCTGACCCTGGTAGGACTGCAGCTCGATATGGGCGATCACCGAGAGCATGCGGTCGCGCACTTCCTTCTGGAAGCCATTCATCACCGAGAGCACGATGATCAGCGCCGCCACCCCGAGCGCAATGCCCAGCATGGACACCCCGGAGATGAAGGAAATGAAGCGGTTGCGCCGCCCTCCCCGCCCGGCCCGCGTGTAACGCCAGCCGATCTGCAATTCATAAGGCCAATTCATGGCCGCGATGCTAACCGACCGGCACCACGCCACCCGGCAACGCTGCCGGCAGGCCAGGCTTCAGTCAGGCTCGGTGCTCTGCTGGCGCGGAGGCCAGCACCGCATCAAAACCGGGGCCGGCTGATCGCTCGCCCAATCAAAAGATATAGGTTAATTAATCTTTCGATTCGTCAGCGTTCGTTCGAAAACAAGCCTGCCTCTTTCGCCATTCGCACCCCGAGCTTGCGGGGTGTTGTGTTTTGAGGGCGAACTCTAAACTGTAAGCAGCAGTAAACGAAAGCCACGAGTTGGCGGGCGGCCAGCCCACGACCGATGTGCTTCGAGCCACTTCACGAGGGAACTACTCATCATGTTTTTGAACGCGAGCACGGCCCGCGCGGGCGCAGCCTTGTCCATTCTTTTCGCGGCCAGCGGCTTAGCCGTGGCTGGGCCTGTGCTGGATCAGGCGCAGGAAGCCAAGTTGAGCGTGAGCAGCAGCTCCGCCAAATACAGCCTGGACAAGACGAACAGCCAAACCGCCAATATGGCGGGCACGGGCTGGGGCTCGGGTTCGACCAAGTTCGCCTTCGAATACAACTACTCGGCCGCCACCGGCGCCGCCAACTTCGACATCCGCTGGGGCGTGCGCACCAACCAGGATGGCACGTACAAACTGGGGTCTGGCAGTTCCATCTTCGCCCCCAAAGGCAGCTTGAACAGCGTCAACAGCCAACTGATCGGCAAGAGCTACGGCTCGATCACCCTGACCGTGCAGGACAAACAGAGGTCGCCCGCCATCGATGTGGATCTGTTCGACATCGCCCTCAACGGCGTGGAACTGGGCAACAGCTACCCCGGCGGTGTCTACCCCGGCATCAGCTACCAGCTGTACCAAGGTGCAGCGCTGCAAGACATCCAGCTGACCGGCTTGTTCACCGTGCGCAATGGCAGCTTTGACGGTGACCGTGTCCCGGGCCTGAACGCCACGCGCGACATGGCCCTGTTCGATCTGGACTTCAAAGACCTCAACAAGGTGCCCGAGCCCAGCAGCCTGGCCCTGCTGCCTCTGGCACTGGCGGCCGCCTTCGCGGCGCGACGCCGCCAGCGCCACGCCTGAAACTAAAGCCAGCAGCAGCAGCTGCACTTCAAAAGGCCGGTCTTTCTGACCGGCTTTTTTTTGGTTCGCCCTCGGATCGCAGCCGGGTCCGCGAGGCTGCCGGCCCAGATGAGCCGAGCGCCGGCCGAAAAAAACAAACCCGTCCGCACCGAGGTGGGGACGGGTCAACGCTGATTGGCTGAACCTCCGGCAGGCACGAGGCCTGCGGCTCAGCCCAAGAATCAGGCGCTCTTGCGGCGGCGGGCCACGGCGGCCACGCCCAGCAGGCCCAGGGCCATCATGCCGTAGGTGCTGGGTTCCGGAACGGCCGCAGCAACGCCGAAGGTGACGTTGCCGGAGTTCCAGACACCGTCGGGGTTGACGCTGGCGTCGTCAAAACCTTCGTGGAACTCCAGGCGCAGGATGCCATCGGCGCCCACCTGGAAGGACAGGCCCAGATCGACCAGGCTGGCCGAACCCGAGTAGCTGTTGGTGCCCGAGTCATCGTCGCCAAAGCCAGGGTTGAAGACCACGCCGTCGCCGCCGGCCGAGCTGCCAAAGGCCAGGGTCAGTTCCGACAGCCAGCTCGGGTCGTTGGCGGTCAGGTTGACGTTCCAGTCCACGCTGGTGATGGTGGCAAAAGCGCCCACGTAGAAGTTCAGCACCACATTGCCGGCGTCGCCGTACTCGCCGAAGCTCTGGATGCCCGTGACATCCACGGCTTGCGAAGTCAGGGCGTTGACTGCGGATTCATAAGGTGCACCGCTGACGGAGACGCCACGGCTGGCCAACTGGCCCAGCGCCGATTTGGCCGGCTTGATATCAGCTTGAGCAGCGCCGGTCATGGCCATGGCTGCGGCGGCCACGGCACCAAGAATCAGCTTGCGTGCGGTTTGCATCGTTGTCATTTGAATTCCTTGGATGAGAAATAAGTCACGCCCACAACTCCCCGGGGCTGTGAAGAATTTCTCATATCAGGCGAAGTCGACCTAGAGGGCGCACCCTGAGTCCACCCGCTGTAGCACAAGCAAATGACAGGGGTTTTCCCCGGGGGCGCCGTTCGGCCTGTGCCATTTGGCAGCGCCCACCTCGGTGAAAACCCGTCTCAGTGGGCCTGTTCCCAGTTCGGGCCCACGCCCACCTCGGCCAGCAGCGGCACTTTGAGCTGGGCCACGCCGGCCATCAGGCGCGGCACCTCGCGGCGCACCCAGTCCAGCTCGGCCTCGGGCACCTCGAAGACCAGTTCGTCGTGCACCTGCATGACGATGCGGGTGGACTTGGCGCTTGCATCCAGCTCGGCCTGCACCGCCAGCATGGCCAGCTTGATCAGATCGGCCGCCGTGCCCTGCATGGGTGCGTTGATGGACTGACGCTCGGCACCGGCCTTGCGCGGGCCGTTGCCGCCCTTGATCTCGGGCAGGTAGATGCGCCGGCCGAACAAGGTCTCGACATAGCCCAGCTCGGCCGCGCGTGCCTTGGTGCTGTCCATATAGTGCTTCACGCCGGCAAAGCGATGGAAGTAGAGCTCGATGTAGTCACGCGCCGCCTTTTGCTCGATGCCCAGGGACTGGGCCAGACCGAAGGCGCCCATGCCGTAGATCAGGCCGAAATTGATGGTCTTGGCATAACGGCGCTGCTCGCTGGTGACCTCGCCCAGAGGCGTCGAGAACACCTCGGAGGCGGTGGCACGGTGCACGTCCAGGCCTTCGCCGAAGGCGCGCAGCAGGCCCGGGTCCTCGCTGATATGGGCCATGATGCGCAGCTCGATCTGCGAATAGTCGGCACTGACGATCACATGGCCCGGCGGCGCGACAAAAGCCTCGCGCACACGCCGGCCTTCCGCGGTGCGGATGGGAATGTTCTGCAGATTGGGGTCGTTGCTGGACAGGCGCCCGGTCACCGCCACCGCCTGCGCGTAGTTGGTGTGCACCCGGTGGGTGCGGGCGTTCACCATCAGCGGCAGCTTGTCGGTGTAAGTGCTCTTGAGCTTGGCCAGGCCGCGGTATTCCAGCAGCTTGGCCGGCAGCGGGTAGTCGAGCGAGAGTTTTTCCAGCACCTCTTCGTCGGTGGAGGGCGCGCCGGTTGCGGTCTTCTTGACCACGGGCAGGCCCAGCTTGGTGAACAGAATCTCGCCGATCTGCTTGGGCGAGCCCAAGTTGAAGGGCTGGCCGGCGATGTCGTAGGCCTCCTGCTCCAGGGCCAGCAGGCGCTGGCCCAGCTCATGGCTTTGCGCCTGCAGCAGCTCGGGGTCGATCAGCACGCCGGTGCGCTCGATGCGGGCCAGCAAGGCACTGCTGGGCATCTCGATGTCGCGGTAGATGCGCAGCAGGCCGGGCTCGGCCTCGATGCGCGGCCACAGGATCTGGTGGACCTGCAAGCACATGTCCGAGTCTTCACACGAGTACTCGGCCGCCTTGGCCACATCGACCTGGGCGAAGGGGATCTGGTGCGCGCCCTTGCCGCACAAATCCTCGTAGCTCACGCCCGCGCGGCCCAGGTAGCGCTCGCCCAGGGCGCCCAGGCCGTGGGTCTTGTGCGCTTCCAGCACATAACTCTGAAGCAGCGTGTCATGCTGCACGCCGCGCAGGGCAATGCCGTGGTTGGCCAGCACATGGGTGTCGTACTTGAGGTTCTGGCCCAGCTTGGGCGCGTTCGCGTCCTCCAGCCAGGGCTGCAGCGCGGCCAGCACGTCGGCCAGGTCCAGCTGCACCGGCGCATCCGGGCCCTCGTGGCGCAGGGGCACATAGGCGGCCTCGCCGGGCGCCACGGCAAAGGAGATGCCGACGATGCGGGCCTGCATCGGGTCCAGAGAGTCGGTCTCGGTGTCCAGGGCCACCAAGTGTGCGCGGCCGATGCGGGCGATCCAGTCCTGCAGCTGCGCCATGTCCAGCACCGTCTCGTAACGGCGCTCCACATCGGCCAGCGCTGCCGCCGGCGCGTCGGCGAACAGATCGCCGCTGACCGGTGCGGCCGCCTTGGACGTGCCGGACGCACCACCGCTGATTTCCTTCAGCCAGGTCTTGAAGCCATAGCGGGTGTAGAAATCCTGCAGGCCGGCGCGGTCCACCTCGCGCAGGGCCAGGGCTTCCAGCGCCGGCCAGTTGGGCACATGGCCCGACAGGTCGCAATCGAGCTTGACGGTTACCAGCTTGCGGCCCATGGGCAGCCAGTCCAGGGCCTTGCGCAGGTTCTCACCGGCCACGCCCTTGATCTTGTCGGCGCTGGCGATCACGCCGTCCAGCGAACCGTACTCGGCAATCCACTTGGCCGCCGTCTTCGGACCCACCTTCTCGACACCCGGCACGTTGTCCACCGTGTCGCCCATCAGGGTCAGGTAATCGATGATGCGATCGGGCGGCACGCCGAACTTGGCGATCACGCCGGGGATGTCCAACGTTTCGCAGTCCACCGCCGGGCCGCCCCAAGGTGCGCTGCGCGCCCCCTCGGGGGGCTGCTGCGCAGCAGCTGGGGGCGCCGCCTTGTTCATGGTGTTGATCAGGGTGACGTCCGGAGTCACCAGCTGCGCCAGGTCCTTGTCCCCGGTGGACACCACCACTGCATGGCCGGCCTCGGCCGCGACCCGGGCCAGGGTGCCGATGGCGTCGTCCGCCTCGATGCCGGGCACCTCCAGAATCGGCCAGCCCAGCAGCTGCACCACCTCGTGGATGGGGGCGATCTGTTCGCGCAGCGCATCGGGCATGGGCGCGCGCTGGGCCTTGTACTCGGGGTACCACTCATCGCGGAAGGTCGGGCCCTTGGCATCGAACACGCACACCGCATGCTCGGCTGCGACCTGATCGCGCAGGCGTTTCATCATGGCCACCATGCCGTGGATGGCGCCGGTGGCCACGCCCTCGGGCCCGCGCAGATCGGGCATGGCGTGGTAGGCGCGGTAAAGATAGCTGGAACCGTCGACCAGCAGCAGGATGGGTTTGGTGTCGCTCATCCACACATTGTCGCCCGCATTGTCGCCCGCATTGTCGTGCAGGCCGCCCGGCTCAGTCGTCCCGGTAGTCCGGGCTCAGGGCCACCGTCTCGCCAATGATCAGCAGGCCCGGTCGCGGCCCGTAGGCCGGCGCCCGCTCCAGCAGGCGGCTCAGGCTGCAGGCCAGCACCCGCTGGCCCGGCCGCGTGCCGTCCTGCACGATGGCGGCCGGCGTGTCGGGGCTCAGGCCATGGGCCATCAGCTGGCCGGCGATGCGCGGCAGACGGGCGATGCCCATGTAGAAGACCCGCGTCTGCCCCGGTCGCGCCAAGGCCGGCCAGTCGAGCTGCTCGTCAAACGGCGTGCCTTCGTCGGCCAGCTGCCCGGCCAGGAACACGCAGGCGCGCGCCATGCCGCGCTGCGTCAGCGGGACGCCGGCCGCCGCCGCGCAGCCGCTGGCCGCCGTGATGCCCGGCACCACCTCGCAGTCAATGCCGGCCTCGCGCAAGGCCAGCATCTCCTCGCCGCCGCGGCCGAAGACAAAGGGGTCGCCGCCCTTGAGCCGCACCACCTCACGGCCGGCACGCGCCTGCTCGATCAGGATGGCATGGATCTGCGCCTGGCCCACCATGTGCGCGCCCGCCGCCTTGCCCACATTGATGCGCTCGGCCCGCGCCGGCAGCAACTCCATGATCTCGGGCGAGATCAGGCGGTCATGCACCACCACCTCGGCCGCCTCGATGCGGCGCAGCGCCCGCAGGCTGAGCAGATCGGCCGCGCCCGGCCCGGCGCCGACCAGGCTCACCCGCCCCGGCTTGCTGGTGCCGCTCATGGCTCAGCCGCTTCTTCATCACTGCAGCCCGGCCCCTGGTGGAAGACCAGCTCGGCCACCGGCCGGCCGTCGCGCAGATGCTCGGTGATGATGCGGTCCAGGTTCCCTCCCCGGGCATTGAAGTACCAGGTGCCATCGGGCTGCACGCACATCACCGGCCCGCCCTTGCAGGCGGCAAAGCAGCTGACCCGGCTGCGCTTCACGCGCAGCTCGCCCTCGTGCAGGCCGGCGGCCTTGAACTTCTCGCCCAGGCTGTCGAACAAGGCCTGGGCCTCGCCGTCGGCCGTGCAGCGCGGGCCGGTGCAGACGAGCAAATGGCGGCGGTAGCTGGCGATCTTGGGGCGGACGATGGGCGCGTCCGAAGTCGGTGGGGAAAGTTCTTCATCATTCATGGCGTGGCAAGGGCTTTCTGGCCGGAAGGGCGTTTGAGTATGGAGGGGCGGCGTCCGCGCAGGCGGCGCCAGCCGAGCACGGCACCCGCGGTCGTCAGCGCCAGGCCGGCCAGGCTCAGGGCGATGACCCAGGCATCGCGTGCCCAGCCCAGGCCGAGCAAGGGTGGCAGATCCCAGCGATGCAGGGCATGGAAGAGCCAGCGGTTCCAGCGGCCGGCGGCGTCCAGGCGCAAGGCGATGCGGGCGCTGCGCGGGTCGAGGTAGACACTCACGCCGTCGGCATAGTCCAGGCGGTAGACGGGAAAGCTGCGCGGGTGGTGGCGCAGCGGGTAGTAGTACAGGTCGCCCTCGTGCAGCCACTGGCCGCCCCGCAGCGCCTGATCGGGCCGCAGGGCCTGGCCGGCGGTCTTCAGCTGCGCCTCGCTCAAGCCCTGGGGCAAGACCTGACCCTCGGGCGAGATCAACTCACTGCCGCCCTGGGCCAGGCGCGCCAGCCACCAGGTCTGCGATTGAAAGCGCAGCGCCTCCAGCTCCACCACACCCGGCCGAGGCGCGGGCAGCGCCAGGGAGGCAGCTGGCAGGCTGCTGCCCTGCCAGCGCTGGCGCTCCTGCCGCGCGGCCTCGCCATCGCCGCCGGGCCAGCCCCCGGGGCCCATGGACAGCCAGCCGCTGAACAACCAGGCCAGCAGCACCGCGCCGCCGCCCAGGCCCAGCAGATGGTGCCAGCGCTGCCAACGCTCGCGGTAGGGCGAGACACTGCCGCTGGCGTAGCGGCGCCGCAGGCGCAGGCGTTGCAGGCCCAGCATCAGGCCCAGCACACACATCAGCGCCGCCGCGCCGCTGCTCCAGAGAATGATCTGGCGCCAGAGTTCTGTGTGCTGGCGCAGCGGCGTGATGTAGATCCAGTGCGTGACCGAGCCCAGCCAGTTCCAGGCCCGCTCCCAGCGGCGCGTGTCCAGCAGCAGCTCACCGCTGGCCTGGCCGATGTAAAGCTCCAGGCCCTCGTCGTCGCGAAAGGCCGCGCGGTAGAACGGGCGCTGCGCATTGAAGCGGCTGTACACCGTCCACTGGTCGCGCTCCAGCAGCTCCAGCTCGGCCAGCTCCAGCGGGCGCCCGCTCAGGCCACGGGCATAGGTGCGGGCCAGCTCGGCAGCCTGGGCCGCATCGAGCGGCGGCCGCGGCTGGCCGCTGAGGCCATCGACGGCGAGCCAACGCTTGCCGGCCTGCAACAGATAGACCGGCCGGCCCAGCTGCTGCTGCAGGCGCAAGCCGCCCGCCTCCGCAGGGGTCGAGGCACTCACGGCCGCCCAGGCCTGGGCCGGCGACACGGCAGGGGCGCGCGCCGGCAGCTCGGCCAGGGCGCGCTGGCGCTCTTCCGCGCGCAGCTCGGGCCGCGCCACAAACAGCATGACCAGGCCCGAGAGCAGCCACAGCAGCACCAGCAGGCCCAGGGCGATGCCGGCCCAGCGGTGGATCAGATGAAGACGGCGCCACATCGCTTGAGCTCCCGGCTGTCAGTCGAAGCGGTAGTCCAGCACCAGATCGGCGCTGCGCGGCTTGCCCAGCATGGCCTGGCTGGCGGTGTAGGTGCTGGTGGCGTAGAGGCGGTCACCCAGATTGCGCAGCTGTAGGCGCAGCGCACCCTGGCGGCTGAAGCGCCAGCCCAGCGAGGCATCGAGCACCGTGTAGCCGGGCAGGCTCTGCGTGTTGGCCGTGCTGGTGTAGCGCTGGCCGACATGGCGCAGGCCGGCGCCCAGGTCGAAGTCGCCCTGCTGGCGGCTGAGCCAGAGATTGGCCAGGCGCTCGGCCACATTGGGCGCGCGCTTGCCCGCCAGCGAGAGGCCGGCGCTGTCGAAGAGCTCGGTATAGCGGGCGCGCAGCAGGCTGGCATTGGCATCGAGGCGCCAGCCCGGCGCCGGCGTCCAGGCCAGGCCCAGCTCCAGGCCGCGCGAGCGCAGTCGCCCGCCCTGCACGCTCTCGCGCGGGTTCTTGGGGTCGGGCGTCAGGATGTGGGTCTTGGCGATCTGAAACAGAGCCGCCGTCCACTCCAGCTCCGCACCCCCCTGCTTGAAGCCCACTTCGGCCTGCCGGCCCTCGGTCAGGCGCAGGGCAGCATTGGCCTTGCTCAGGGTGGCGATGGTGCCCACCGGGTCGGTGCCGCTGCTGAGCTGGCCGTAGAGGCTTTGCGCCGGGCTGAGCTGCCAGACCGTACCCAGGCGCCAGGCCGTGGGTGTGAAGCGGCCGCTCCAGGCATCGGGCTTGGGCGAGAGGATCTGGCGATCGACGACGCTGCGGTCGCGGCGCAGGCCGGCGCTGAGATGCCAGCCGTCCAGCGGCTGCCAGTCGGCCTCGGCGAACAGGGCCAGCTGCTCGGTCTGCGAGCGGTTGCGGGGCAGCAGCTCGGCCGCGGCGATGTAGCGGCCGGGGTCGAAGCCATGCAGGGGCACGCTGCTGACCGTCTTGGTGTCATACAGGTCGTTGGCATGCTGAAAGCGCAGATCCATGCGTTCTGCGCCCAGCGACCAGTTCAGACGAGCACCCGGCCCACCCTGCCCGCCCTGCCCCAGCAGCTCGGCGCGCAGCCCGTTCTGACGCAGCTCATGCGCGATGCCCAGATAGCCTGAGCGCTGCACCGTCTGCGCATCGGCGCTGAGCGCGTACTCCTCCAGGTTCTGCCAGCGCCGGTCGGCCTCAAAGCGGTAGGCCACCACGCGGGCGGCCAGGCCCTCGGCCAGCTGCCAGTCCAGGCGGGCGCGGGCGCGCTCCTGGTCCATGCGCCAGATCGCATCGCTGATGTTGTAGTTCTCGCCGCGCAGCTCGGACCAGAGCTGGCCGTTCTTCAAGGGAGAGCCAAAGTAGGCCGTCGGGCTGTCGCGGTGGATGTCCAGGCTCAGATCCACGCGCAGATCGGGCGTGGCCTGCCAGCGCAGCAAGCTCATCAGCTTGCGGTTGCGATGCTGACCGCGCGCGACGAAGCCATCGCCGCCCTTGGCCAGCGCATCCAGGCGCAGCCCGAGTTGCTCGCCCAAAGGCCGGCCCAGGCCCAGGCCCAGGCGGTACTCGCCGTCCGTGCCTAAGCCGGCGGTGAGCTCGCTGCGCGCCTCGCGGCCCGGCGATTTGCGCACCAGATTGATCAGGCCGCCGATGGCGCCGTCACCAAACAGCACCGAGGCCGGCCCGCGCAGGATCTCGATGCGTTCATAACCAAAGCTGTCCGCCGGGCTGGATTGGGTGCCCGAGGCCGTGGCCATGCGCAGGCCGTCCTCGGCCTGGGCCACCGAATCATTGCCGCTGAAGCCGCGGCTGCTGTAGGTGCTGCCCGAGCCCGGCGAGCCCAGAGCCGCCAGGCCGGTGCTGCGCGAGACCAGCTCGGCAACGCTGGCGTCACCCCGCGCGCGCAGGCGCTCCACGTCCAGCACCTCGATGCTGGCCGCCGTTTCCAGCGGACTCAGGCCCAGCCGGGAGGCGGTGCTTTGCGGCGCTTGCAAGACACTGCGTGCCCCGCGCTGCGCCTGGCCCTGCACCTCCACCCGCTGCAGAGCCTGCGGGCTCGCCGGCACAGGCTCGTTCGCCTCCGCCGCAGCTTCGGCCCAAGCCGGCGACAGCAAGGCCAGGCTCAGGCCCTGCCACCACAAAGTCCGGCTCCACGGCCCTGGCTTCCCTCGTCCCATGCACTTCATCTTTGTTCTCTGGCTCACTTCAAACACTCACACTTCTTACTTCTGCTCCCGCACACCCATCGTTCAGGCCGCTTCTTCAGAGGCGGCCTCGACGGGCTCGTCCTCCAGCGCCTCGCTCAGCGTGGCGCGGATGTAGTCAGGCGGCAGGCGGTGGCGCGCGGCCAGAACCTCGATGCTGTCGCCCGCCGCATGGTCGGCCTGCAGCCCTTCCAGCCAGCCGAGCAGGCCGGTGGACAGCGAGCGTCCTGGCCGCTCACCCGCGCGGGTCTCGCCGCCTTCGCTCAGGTCGTACTTGTTGGCATAGCCGCGCGGCGTGACCATCAGGCCATGCTGGATCACGGTGTTGCTGTTGCCGATCAACACCGTGCTCAACATGCCGATCTCGCACTCGCTCATGCGGTCCAGGGTCGTGAACTCGATGCGCTCGCGCCGGCGGTAGGCGCTCTTGACCACGGCCACCGGCGTATCCGGCCGGCGGTGGCGCAGGAAGAGGCGCTGCGCCTCGACGATCTGGCGCGTGCGGCGGCCGCTCTTGGGGTTGTAGAGCGCCACCACAAAATCCGCCGCCGCGGCGGCATCGAGCCGGCGCGCAATCGTCGGCCAGGGCGTCAGCAGGTCGGACAGCGAGATCGAGCAGAAGTCATGCGTCAGCGGCGCGCCCACGCGCGAGGCGCAGGCATTGATGGCCGAGGCGCCGGGCACGATCTCCAGCTGCACCGGATCGTCCGGCGTCCAGCCGGCCTGGAACAGCACCTCGTAGGTGGGCCCGGCCATGCCGTAGACGCCGGCATCGCCCGAGGAAATCAGCGCCACCTTCTTGCCCAGACGGGCCTGCTCCAGCGCGCTGACCGCCCGGTCCAGCTCCTCGGTCATGCCCTTGCGCACGATCTCCTTGCCTTCCAGCAGATCGGCCACCAGCTTGATGTAGGTGACATAACCGATCACCACATCGGCCTCGGCAATCGCCGCGCGGGCGCGCAGGGTCATGTGCTCGACGCTGCCAGGGCCGATGCCCACCAGCATGATGCGGCCGGGGCTGGGATGGTTAGGCTCGCTGGGGCTTTGTGCTTCATTCATGGCTTCAGGTCCTTGTGCATACGGGCCACCGACACGGTGGCGTGGCGCCCATCGGCGCCGCGGTGCTTGTGTTTTTCCAGCAGCAGATCGCTGACCCGGCCGCCGCCCAGCAGCAGGGCCGCCGCCTCGCTGACCGAGGGCGTGCCGGTGTGGCGCCGCACTGTCTCCGAAGGGTTGGGCACCTCGACACGGGCCAGCTCGGCCGCGCTGAAGAAGTGCAGCGGCCAGCCCTGGGCCGCGGCAAAGGCGAGCAGGCCGGCCTCGTCGGCCTTGAGCGCGATGCTGGCCAGGCCGCGCACCTGGGCCGAGCCGCAGCCCAGGCGCACCAGGGCCTGGGCCACCGCCTGGGCGATGGTCTCGGCCGAGGTGCCACGGTCACAGCCCAGGCCCAGCACCACCGGGCCCTCGCAAGGCAGGCACATGCTCATGCCCGCGGCGGCCGGTAGACGACCAGGCGCTCGGCCAGGCGCTGCCAGAGGACTTCAGGCACCTCCGCATGGGTGACCCAGAGCACGGCCTTGAAGCGGGCCAGGTCCACCTCGGAAAATCGCTCGAAGCGCTGGATGTGGGCCGGCAGCGGCGTCGGCCGTGTCCACCAATGCGGGCTGCCGGCCTCCTGCACAAAAGCGATCGGCTCCTGGTTGACCACATGGGCGGAGACACGGGTGATGTTGATCTTGGGCGCCTCGACCCGCCAGCCCAGCTCGCGACCCAGGATGTCTACCGGAATGGTCTTGCCCACGTCCGAGGCCGTGGTCAGCACCGGCGTGGCGCGTAGCAGGGCCGCGATCTGCTCGGCCATGGCATTGGCGCCGCCGACATGGCCGCTGAGCACCGGAATGACGAACTCGCCCGCATCGTCGACCACCAGCACACCGGGGTCCTCGTCCTTGCTCTTCAGATGCGGCGCGATCAGCCGCACCACCGCACCCAGGGAGACGAAGAACACAATCTGGTCATAACGCGCGAACAGCTCGCCAATCTCATCCTTGAAGGCGCCGCTGTAGACGCGCAGCGGGTTGGCCAGGCCGGCCAGGGCGGGCGCGAACTTTTCGGCCACGCAGAGATCGGCCTGAGGCAGCTCGCGCGCCAGGGCCGCCACCTGGGCGGCGCCATGCTTGGTGATGGCGACCAGGACCACGCGTGGCGACGCGGTGAGGTTCTCAGGATTCATGTTTCGCTTTCATCGGGTTGTGGTGCCTCGTCCGGCTCGGTGGCCGCCTGGCTTTCCTCCTTCTTGCGGCAGCCGCGCTGCAACTCGCCGCGCACCCGCCCCGGGTTGCGCACCAGCAGCAGGGACAGGTAATTGACTTTGGTCCCGCGCAGGCTGGCCACCTCGTGGACGATGCGCTCGACCGGGCTTCCGGCTTTCTCGATGAAACGGCTGTGGGCCAGCAGGCCGCGCCGCTCCAGCAGATCGATCAAGTCGTCCAGCAGGGGCTTGACCTTCATCAGCACCAGGGTGTCGAAGTCCTCCAACATACGTTCGACCGCGGCGATGCCGTAGGCCGCCGGCACGATGGCGATGGTGTCGTCCTGCTCGGACAGCGGCATCTGCAACTGGGCGCAGGCGGCGTTGAAGGAATTGACCCCGGCGACGATCTCGATGCGGGCCTCGGGCTCCAGCTCGCGCAGCACCCGGGCCAGGTAGCCAAAGCTCGCGTAGGTGGAGGCATCGCCCTCGACCAGGAAGAGCACGTCCTGCCCGCCGTCCAGCAGGGCCCGCACCGTCTCGGCCGCCTTGAGCCAGTGGCGGGCCAGCTTCTCGGCGTCATGCGTCATCGGGAACAGCAGGGACTGGTGCTGCGCGGGCGGCTGCAGGCCGGCGCGCAGGGCGATGTCCAGGGCATAGCTGTCCTTGCGCAGGCTGCGCACCGGATAGGTCCAGACGGCATCACGCCGCTCCAGCAAGGCCCAGCCGCGGCGGGTGATGAGCCCGGGGTCGCCGGGGCCCAGCGAGACGCCGTACAGCGTCCCTTTGGCTTGCACGAGCTTCTCACTCATGCCGCGGTCCCGCGCTGCGCGCACACCACCCAGACCGGGTTCTCGGCCGCCAGCCGGTGCATGTGCAGGATGGGCTTGCTGCGCGAGGCCTGCAGCTGCAGCACATCCCAGCTCGCGCCCACGGCTTTCAGTGCCGCCACCGCCGTGGCCAGGTTCTCCAGGGTCACGAAGTTCATCACCAGCCAGCCCTGGGGTTTGAGCCGGGAGAACACGCGCTCGATCAGCTCGACCAGCTCACCGCCCGAGCCGCCGATGAACACCGCATCCGGCGCGGGCCATGCCTCCAGGCCCTCGGGCGCGCGGCCCTGTTGGCTGCTGTGGTTACTCAGGCCCAGGCTGCGGCGATTGCGCTCGATGATGGCGGCGTCCTCGCTGTTCTTCTCGATGGCGTAGACATGGCCCTCGGGGCAGAGCCGCGCCGCCTCCAGGCCCACTGAGCCAGAGCCGGCGCCGATGTCCCAGACGATGCTGTTGGCACGCAGCTGCAGGCGCGCCAGCGACACCGCGCGAACCTCGCGTTTGGTCAAGAGGCCCTTCTCCGGCTGGCGTTGCTCAAAAATCTCATCGGCCAGGCCGAAGAGCACCGGCCGCGGCCGCGGCTGCAGGCGCAGCAACAGCATCACATGCAGGGGCGCAAAGCGCAGCTCGGCCACCTCGGCCACGCTGAGCTCGGCCCGCACCCGCTCGCCCGGCTGGCACAGGGATTCGGCCACGGCGATCTGAAAGGCCTCGCCCAGCCCCTCGGCCAGCAGCATGCGGGCGATGCGGTCCGCGCTGTTCTCCGGGCTGGTCAGCACGGCCACCCGCTCCTGCTGGCGCAGGGTCTGCAGCAAGGCGTAGAGCCCATGCGAGGCATCGGCGCCGGGCTGCCACTCGCCGGCATCGCGGCTGTGCACCGAGCAGAACTTCAAGTCCTGCCAGGGCAGGCCCAGGCGGGCGCAGGCCAGCTGGATGGTGCTCAAGTTCGGCAGCACCTCCAGCGCGTCGATGCACAGGCGTGCCGCCAGATAGCTGGCGATGCCAAAGCACAGCGGGTCGCCGGTGGCCAGCACCACGCAGCGCTGGCCCTGGGCCTGGGCCTCGCGGACCCAGAGCGGCACCTGGGACAGGGCGCTGCCGATCTCGTGGCGACGCGCGCCGGGCGCGATCTCGGCCTCGAACAAAGCCAGGGTGCGGGCCGCGCCGATCACGCAGTCGGCCGCGCGCAGCTGGGCCAGGGCGGCCGCACTGAGACTGGCCGCGCCATCGTCCAGCACGCCGATCACCTGGCAGCGCCGGCCGCTGAAGCGCTGGCCTTCGTAGCGGGTGTCCTCGCCCAGCGGCAGGCGCGGCACATGGGTGTGGGTTTCGGAAATCGTCATGTCTGTCATCTGGGTGTTCTTCAATCGCTGGCCGCCTCGGCCAGCTTGCGGCCCTCGAAATCGCAGACCAGCACGGTCAGGCGGAACTTGCCCGGGTAGCGTCCCATCAGGGTCTGCACCACGCGCTCGGCCAGGGCCTGGTGGAACTCCAGCACCAGGCCCAGGGCCTCGACGCGCTCGCTGGCATAACGGGCGGTTTCGGCGTTTCGGATGTCCTCGCAGACCTCGGCCGGCACGCCGATGCCGGCGCAGAGCTCGGCCAGCAGGCCGGTGTCCACCTCGGCGCGGCCGGCGTGGGTGATGGTTTCGCCCTGGGCGATCTTGGTCAGCTTGCCCACCATGCCGCCGATCACCACATGGGCCAGACGGGCCTTGACCGCCGCGTCCAGCGCATAGCGCAGGAAGTCGCCCATCTGCACAAAGCAGGCCTGGGGAAGCTCCGGGAACTCGGCCATGACGAACTTCTCGGTGCGGCCGCCGGTGGTCAGGGCCACCATGCCGGCACCCGTGGTTCCGGCGACCTGCACGCCCTGCATCACGCTGGCCCGGTAGGCCGCCGTCGAGTAGGGCTTGACGATGCCGGTGGTGCCCAGGATGGAGATGCCGCCCAGGATGCCCAGACGCGCGTTGAGCGTCTTCTTGGCCATCTCCAGGCCTTGCGGCACCGAGATGCAGACCTCCAGGCCCAGCTCGTCGAGCAGGCTCTGGCCGATCTCGCGCACGTTGTCCTCGATATTGCGGCGCGGCACCGGGTTGATGGCCGGGCCGCCCACCGCCAGGCCCAGGCCCGGCATGGTGACCGTGCCGACGCCGAAGCCGCCGGCCAGCAAGACCTGACCCTGCAGCTCGGGACGCAGGCGCACATCGGCGGTCAGATGGGCTTTGTCGGTGCAGTCGGGGTCGTCGCCGGCATCCTTGATGACCATGGCATGAGCGACACGGGCCAGGCCTTCGCCTTCGCAGCGACCGTCCTGCACGGCGAACTGCACCCGCTGGCCATTGGGCAAAAGGCATTCCACCGTCTCGGGCACGGCGCCATGCACCAGGCCCAGCACCGCCGCCCGCGCGGCCGCGGCCGAGCAGGCGCCGGTGGTGAAGCCGGTGCGGGTGCCGCGCTTGACGGTCTTGTCCATCATGGCCGCGCCGATCCCTTGTGCTGCAGCTCGCGCGCCTCGGCCAGGCCCAGCAGGGCATGGATGGCCGCCACCACCAGGGTGGAGCCGCCCTTGCGGCCGCGGATGACGATCCAGGGCACCTCGTCCAGCTCGGCCATCAAGTCCTTGCTCTCGGCCGCCGAGACAAAACCGACCGGCATGCCCACCACCAGAGCCGGGCGCACGCCCTGCTCGCGGATCAGGCGCACCAGCTCGATCAGGGCCGTGGGCGCATTGCCGATACCGACGATGGCCCCGTCCAGCAGGCCCAGGGCCTGGGCCTTGCGCATGGCCTGCACGGCGCGCGTCGTGCCCTGCTCGGTGGCCGCCTGGATGACATCGGCATCGCTGATGAACTGATGCGTGCCCATGCCGAAATGGGCCAGGCGCGGGCGCGAGAGGCCGACGCAAATCATCTCCACATCGGCCACCACACGGCTGGGCCCACGCCCGGCCGTGGCCAGGATGGCGGCCAAGCCGGCCTCGACCGCCTGCGGATGAAAGTCCGTCAGGCCGTTGAAATCGAAATCGGCATTGGCGTGGATCATGCGCCGCACCACCGGCCACTGCAGCGCGTCGTAGTAGTGCGGGCCGACCTCGCGGTCGATCACCGCGAAGGAGTCATGCTCAATGGCCCGCCCGGCCGCGGTCAGCTGCTCGGTGACGGTGTTGCCCAGGACCTGGTGGATGCTCATGCCGGGGCATGCCCGTGGGCATGGGCGTCGTGGGGGTGATGGTGGTGGTGCTCGTGAGCGTGCGCATGGCTGTGCTCATGTGTGTGGTCGTGCGCGTGGTCATGCGAATGCCCATGCGCATGGTCATGCCCATGGTCGTGATCGTGCACATGCGGCTCCGGCCCATGGTGATGGCCGCCATGGCCCAGGCTGACGGCGATCTCGCGGAATTTGCAGCCATCGCAAGGCATCAGGGCGGCCGGGGCGCCGGCGCGCAGATCGGCGGCGCGCTGCTCCAGCAGCTCGAAGATCTCGCGCTCCGCCCCGAAGTAATCGGCCAGGGCAAAGCGCAGCTGCGGGTACTGCAGGCGCAGATGCTCGACCTGGCGCTGGATGCGGCTGATCAGGGTGCCACTGAACAGGTAATAAGGCAGGACGACGATCTGCGTCATCAGCTGCTGGCTCTGGCGTTGCACCACCCGCTCCAGGCGCGGGTGGGTGATGCCGGTGAAGGCCACATCGACCAGCTCATGGTCGCCCTCCTCCAGCAGCCAGCGCGCCATCTTGGCCACATCGCCGTTGGCCTGGCGGTCCGAGGCGCCGCGGCCCAGCAGCACCACGCCGGTGTTGCGCGGGTCCGGCATGTCCAGGCTCATCATGGCCTGGCGCAGGCGGCGCTTGAGCAGGGCGAGGATGGGGTCGCAGGCGCTCAGGTGCGGGGCATAGAGGAACTGCGTGCCGGGGCAGTCCAGGCGCGCGCTGTCGATGGCCTGCGGGATGTCCATCTTCACATGCCCCGCGGCATTGAGGATCAGCGGCAGCACCAGCACGCGCTGCGCGCCGAGCGCCGCGCGTCGCAGGCCACCATGCAGCATCACCGGCGCGAACTCGATGAAGCACACCTCGATGCGCCAGCCCGCCTGACGCTGGCGCCATTGCTCGGCAAAGGCCTCGATCTCCTCGTTGGCGCCGGCCTCGCGCGAGCCATGGCCCACCAGAAGAATGGTTTCGTTGGGAGTGTTTGACATGGCAACAGAGCCTCAGAGTTCGGGCTGGGCCGGCGCGCTGGCGCGGCGGAAGCGGTGGGTGAAGCTGGGGTCGTAAAGCTTGGACTTGGCCAGCTCGGGCCAGTGGCGCGAGCCCAGGGTCGGGCTGGCGATGACCATGGACTGGCTGACGATGCCGGCCTCGCGGCAGCGCTGTTTCACATCGGCCAGGGTGGCGCGCAGGATCTGCTCCTCGCCCGGCCAGGAGGCCTTGTGCACCACCAGCATGGGCGCGTCCTCGGCCCAGCCGGCCGCGCGCAGCTCGGCCGTGAGCTGGCCCAGCAAGGTGATGGACAGAAAGATGCACAAGGTGCAGCGGTGCGCGGCCAGGGCCGCCAGGTCCTCGCCCGCCGGCATGGGCGTGCGCCCCGCCACGCGGGTGAAGATCACCGTCTGCGTCAGCTCCGGCAGGGTGAAGGTCTCCACGGCCGCCGCGGCCGAGGCCATGGCCGAAGACACGCCCGGCACCACGCGCAGCGGCACGCCCGCCGCATCGAGCGGCTGCACCAGCTCCATCAGCGCGCCGTAGAGCGCCGGATCGCCGGTCTGCAGACGCAGCACCGTCTCATGGCGCGCGGCGCGCTCGATCAGCCAAGCCGACATCTGATCCAGCGTCATGCCTTTGGAATCAGCAATCTCGCAGCCCGGCGGCGCCCAGCGCGTGGCTGCCTCGTCGACCAGGGAGCCGGCAAACAGGATGGCGCCGGCGCGCTCGATCAAGCCCCGGCCCTTGACGGTGATCAGGTCCGGGTCACCTGGGCCGGCGCCGACAAACCAGACCGTGCCGGGCTCGGCTCGCGCCTCGCTCATGCCCGGCCTGGCTGCGGTGCAAAGCACTGGGCCGCCAGCGGCAGGCGGCGCAGCGGGCCATCGGCACGCAGCAGCCACAGCGTGCCCAGCGTCACCAGAGGCTCCAGCAGCACGACCGGCGCGTAGGCGAGCGCAAAGCGCGCCCACTCGGCCAGGCTGGTCTCGCCCTGGCCCATGGCCAGCCAGAAACCCACCATGGCAATCACGCCGCCGTAGTAGGCGCTGTCCAGCTGCAGCAAGGTCTTGACCGTGACCGGCCGCTCGCCGTGGACCAGGCGCCGGGCCAGGCCGTAATGCACCGCCATCAGCGGCAGCATCAGCGACAGCGAGTTCACCGCCAGATGCACGAGATCCTGCGGCTCGAACACCAGGCCTTGCAGCAGCAGGCCCAGGGGCAAGCCCAAAAGCGTGGGCACAAAGCCGAAGCTCAGGTAGAGCGGCATGGCGCCGAGGAAATGCAGCTCCGACGGGCCCGCCTTCATGTGAAAGGCCTGCATGAAGAGCGAGAAGAACAGCGCCGCCAGCAAGGTGCGCAGCAAGAGCGCGGGCTGCTTGAACAGCGGCGGTAGATGCGCCAGCACCAGCGGCGCGGCCACGGCGGCGGCCAGGGTCAGTTTGGCGGGGGCGATGAGCCCGGGTTCGATGTGCATGGTGGCAGCTCCGATGGGAGTGGAATGAAGGGGCGGTGGAACACAGCGCAGCCAAGAGCGGGCCGCGCAGGGGCAGGCCACGCGCAGGCCTCGGCCAGAGCCGGGCGCACGCGTCAGCGGGAAAACAGTTCTCGGGGGCGGGGTGAGATGCGGGGTCAGCGGCGCGGCGCCTGGCGCAATCGGCCATGCAGCAGCCTCAGCCGGCCGCTGCGGCGCAAACGCGCGAGCGAATCAGCACAAGGGCAAAGCGGCACAACGGCCCGACGAGCGACAACCCGAAGCTCAGACCCGATCAGGGCCTAGGAGGGAGAGGAATCCATGGATAGAGACACCGAAACAGCGCGATCGCCCGCTTCCCCGCAGGTTTTCGCCACATGGTGCGGCAGCCCAAGGGCTACGGCGCACCGCTTCGTTGGCCGGTATCCGGGCTGGTGAAATCGAGTCCATCGCCTTCCCAGATGCAGACAACAACATCCAGTGGCTTGAGATGAACCCTGAGGCCGGCTTGGCGCAAGGCCAGGCCGCTTCGTTCACGCACCGTTGCGGGGGCAGCTCAGTCAGGCAAGGTCCGAAGGGACGGCTTGCATCTACTGATTCCCGTTTAACTGCAGGACTTTTGGGAGTCCCACGAGCACCAACAGGGCGCCATCCTAGCGCAAAACCCCCGGGGCCAACAAGCGCTGTGCGAACTGCGGGTTAGGCAGGAACCGCCGCAACAAGGCCCGCAGCGCAGCGCCCTTGCAGCCGCAGGGCCCGAGCCCCCGGCCCTAGAATGCCGGCATGAACTCCTCGACACTTTGGTTTCGATCATTGCCGGCCGCCCTGGCTCTGCTGAGCGGCCTGCTTTGCGCCCCGGCCCAGGCCGCCGATCCGGCGCCAGCCAAGCCCGCCCCAGCGCCTGAAGCCCCTGCGGCCGCAGCTGCCGACGGCGTGGCCGATGCGCGCGTGACCGTCACCGTGATCGAGGATGACAGCACCCGCATCGAAGAGACCCGGGTGCGCGGCCAGACCCAGAAGGTCACGGTCCAGTCCAAGAACAGCAAGCTACCGAGCTACGAAATCATCATGGGCGATGGCAGCCGCGACCTGTCGGCCGGCCCGGGCTCCACGCGCGGCGCCGCCGGCAAGCGCGTCTGGAACGTTTTCAACTTCTGAGTGCGAGGCCCGGCCGCCTGAGCCTCACCCCTCAAGCCGCCGCCGCGCCCGCCTCGATTCCCACGCTGTAGCAAGCGATCAAGCAGTGCTGACATGGCCGTATTTACCGAAGTGACACTGGAGCAGGCGCAAGCCCTGATCAACCGCCTGGACCTGGGCCAGGTGCAGGAGCTGCGCGGCATTGGCGCCGGCATCGAGAACACCAACTACTTCCTGACCACCGAGCGCGGCGAGTTCGTGCTGACCCTGTTCGAGCGCCTGAGCTTCGAGCAGTTGCCCTTCTACCTGCAGTTCATGAAGCACCTGGCCGCGCGCGGCCTGGCCGTGCCCGACCCGCAGGCCGACGCGCGGGGCGAGATCCTGTTCGAGATCCAGGGCAAGCCGGCCGCCCTGGTCAACAAGCTACGCGGCGGTCACCAGCTGGCGCCCGATCTCTTCCACTGCGAGCAGGTCGGCGCCGCCCTGGCCCGCATGCATCTGGCCGGCCAGGACTTCCCCCTGCACCAGCCCAATCTGCGCGGCCTGGCCTGGTGGACCGACACCGTGCCCGTGCTGCTGCCCCATCTGGCGCCCGAGCAAGCGGCCCTGCTGCGCGAAGAGCTGGCCTACCAGCAGCAGCTGGCCGCCTCGCAGAGCTTTGCCGAATTGCCGCGCGGGCCCATCCACGCCGATCTGTTCCGCGACAACGTGATGTTCGAGCTGCTGCCACCGCAGCCCGAGGGCGTGCAGCCCCTGCAGGGGCGCGAACGCCTGAGCGGTTTCTTCGACTTCTATTTCGCCGGCGTCGACACCTGGCTCTTCGATCTGGCCGTCTGCCTGAACGACTGGTGCATCGACCTGGCCAGCGGCCGGCTCGACGAAGCACGCGCCCAGGCCTTTGTGACCGCATATGAATCGGTGCGGCCGCTCAGTGGCACCGAGCATCGCCTGCTGCCCGCCCTGCTGCGCGCGGCAGCGCTGCGCTTCTGGATCTCGCGGCTCTGGGATGTGCACCTGCCGCGCCAGGCCAGCCTGCTCAAGCCACATGACCCCAGCCATTTCGAGCGCGTGCTGCGCGAGCGCATCGCGCGCGCCTGGCATGCCCTCCCATCCACGTGAAGCGCCCAGCCGCGCCGCACCACGCCCCACCGAGTTTTTGAGAAGTCCACGGAATGAGTGACGCCAGCCGCCCCACCCCCGCCATGATGCTGCACCTGCAGACCGTGCCGGCACGCAACGGCCTGCTCTGGATACGCCATGGCTTCAAGGTCTTCCAGCGCCGCCCCCTGGCCCTGGCCAGCCTGTTCGCCACCTTTGTGTTCCTGGCCTTTGTGCTCATGATCCTGCCGGCCGTGGGCTTCATGCTGCTGCTGATGGCGGTGCCCCTGCTCTCGCTGGGCTTCATGCTGGCCACCCATCTGGTACTGCAGGACAAGACGCCGACCGCTGCCGTGTTCCTGGCGCCGCTCAAGCTGACCACGCAGCGCCGCAACAACCAGCTGCTGCTGGGCGCCATCTATGCCCTGGCCACCGTGGGCATCAGCCTGCTGGCCGAGTGGGTGGACGGCGGTGCGATGGAGCAGTTGCAAACCCTGCTCGGCAAGGATGCGCCCAAGGCCGAGGTCGAGGCCTTGCTGGCCGACCCACGCCTGTTCTGGGGCGCAGTCACACGCCTGGGCCTGGCCGGCCTGCTGTCCATCCCCTTCTGGCATGCGCCGGCCCTGATCCACTGGGGCGGCCAGGGCCTGATGCAAGCCCTGTTCTCCAGCACCCTGGGCGTCTGGCGCAACAAGACGGCCTTCGCCTACAACGCCCTGCTCTGGGGCGGCCTGCTGATGGGCGCCTCGGCCATCTGCAGCCTGCTGCTCGGCGCGCTCGGCCTCGGCCAGTACCTGCCCCTGGTGGCCATGCCGGTGGGCCTGATGCTGACGACGGTGTTCTACACCTCGCTCTACTTCACCTTCATCGACTGCTTCATGTTCGGTGCGCCCAAGGAGTTGCCCGCCGCCCAAGGCGAGTGAACACGGCCCCGCAGCAGCGCCCCCCCCGGCGCCCTCCCCGGTTGGCGACAACCCTAGGTGCGCAGGACGCGCAAAATGTTAACGTTCACCTCAAATAACACGCCAGCCACCACATGGCCGGCCCACACCGAGGAGACGTCGACATGATGATGAAGAAGATGGTGCCCATGAAACGCGCACGGCTCTGGCACCCCACCCTGCTCGCCCTGGCCAGCAGCCTGGCCCTGCAGACCGCCCAAGCCCAGACCGAGAGCGACTACGCCCAGCTGCGCAGCCGCTGGCTGCAGCAGCTGACCGGCAGCCCCAGCAGCCTGCCCGAGCGCCAGGCCGCCCTGGCCGAGCTGGCCGACAAGGCCGAGCTGCACTGGCAGGCCATCAACCTCTCCAGCAGCACGCCGGGCCTGTGGCCCGATCTGCAAAGCAGCAGCGATGCCTCGGTGCTGACCAGCCACTATGCCCGCCTCCTGCTGATGGCGCGCGCCCAGGCCACGCCGGGCTCGCGCCTGTTCGGCAACCCCGCGCTGGCCAGCGCCGTGATCGAGGGCCTGGCCTGGATGCACGCCAACCGCTACCGCCCGGGCCTCAGCCGCTACGGCAACTGGTGGGATTGGGAGATCGGCGCGCCGCAGGCCTTGAGCAGCATCCTGACCTTGATGCATGGCGCACTCAGCACCGAGGAGCGCGGCCGCTATCTCGCCACGATTGATTTCTACGTGCCCGACGCCACCCGCCGCGGCAACCAGCCCAGCCTCGAGGAAACCGGGGCCAACCGCCTGGACAAGGCCTTGATCGTCGGCGTGCGTGGCGCGCTCGGTGGCTCGGACGAGCGCTTGCGCCACGCCCGCGATGCGATCAGCCAGACCCTGCCCTACGTCACCCAGGGTGATGGCTTCTACGCCGACGGCTCCTTCATTCAGCACAGCTACGTGGCCTACACCGGCAGCTACGGCCTGGTGATGCTAGACAGCCTCTCGCGCCTGCTGCTGCTCTTGCAGGGCAGCCTCTGGGCCCCCAACGACCCGCAGCTCAACAATGTCTACGACTGGAGCGAGCGGGCCTTCCGCCCCCTGGTGCGCGATGGTGCCATGGCCGATTCGGTGCGTGGCCGTGCCATCGCCCGGCGCAGTTCCAGCAACCACTCCGCCGGCCGCAGCCTGATGGGCTCGCTGCTGCGCCTGGCCGAGGGCGCGCCTGCGGCCCAGGCGCAGCCGCTCAAGGAAATGGTCAAGGGCTGGCTGCAGCGCAACCGCTACCTCGGCCCCGACTGCTTCACCGGCCAGGCCCTGGCGCCCGACAGCGCCTGCGCCAAGTTCAGCCTGCATGAAATCAGCCTGCTGCAAGACCTGCAAGCCAACACCAGCCTCAGCCCCGCGCCCGAGCGGCCCGGCGCCCAGGTCTTCGCCGCCATGGACCGCGCCGTGCTGCGCCATGCCGATTTCAGCTTCGATTTAAGCCTGTTCTCCAACCGCATCAGCGCCTACGAATCGGGCAATGGCGAGAACCTGCGCCCCTGGTGGACCGGTATGGGCATGAGCAGCCTGCACAACGCCGACCAGCAGGCCTTCGATGGCGACTATTGGGCCACGGTCGACCTGCTCCGCCTGCCCGGCACCACCACCGACCGCAGCAGCGCCGCCCTCAAGAACTGGGCCCTGATCAAGAACACCAGCAACTGGGTCGGCGGCGCCCAGCTCGAAGGCCGCTACGCCATCGCCACGCTGGACTTCGGTGCGCTCAACGTGACCGGTAGCTCGCTCAAGGGCAAGAAGGCCTGGTTCCTGTTCGGCGACAAGATCATCGCCCTGGGTGGGGCCATCAGCAGCGGCAACAGCCTGGCCGTGGAGACTGTGGTCGAGAACCGCAAGCTCAACACCAGCGGCAGCAACACCCTGACCGTGGGCGGCCAGGCACAACCCAGCATGCCGGGCTGGAGCGCCAGCCTCGGCAACACCGCCTGGGCTCATCTGGCCGGCAGCCAGCCGGGCGCAGACATCGGCTATGTCTTCCCCGACCGGCCCACCGTGCAAGCCCTGCGCGAGCAGCGCAGCGGCAGCTGGAAGGCCATCAAGTCCCAGGAGCTGGACGACACGGTCAACGCCCATTACCTGAGCCTGGCCATCCCGCACGGCCTCAAGCCCACGGCCGCCAGCTACAGCTATGTCATCCTGCCCGGCCGCAGCGCCACGCAGACCGCCGCCTTCGCGGCCCAGCCCGCGCTCAAGATCCTGGCGCGCAGCACCGACATGCTGGCCGTACAAGACAGCAGCCTCGGCCTGGTCGGCGCCAACTTCCTCACCAATGGCAGCAAAACGCTGAACCTCGACGGCAAGCCCCTGCTGAGCAGCAGCGCCAAGGCCTCGGTGCTGATGCGCGAGAGCGGCGATGAGCTGGCCCTGAGCGTGGCCGACCCCACCCAGGTCAACACCGGCAACATCACCGTGGAGATCCAACGTGCCGCCAGCGCCGTGCTGGCCAGCAGCCCCGGCATCACCGTGCTGCGCCTGGCGCCCACGGTGCAGCTGCAGGTCAATGTGGCGCAGGCAGCCGGGCGCTCGTTTGAGGCGCGCTTCCGGCTGCAGCGCTGATCCGCGCCCTCAGCCCGCCGCAGGCGGGTTCAGCTCTTGGGCCGAACCCGTCTGCGCCAGGATCTGGCGCCAGCGGTAAAAGGTCGTGTCGGAAAAGCGCCCATGCCGGCAGGCCTGGGTGACGCTCATGCCCGCCTCCACCTGCTGCACATAAAAGCGCATCACGGCTTCAGGCAGGGGCAGGCTGGGACGACCGCGTGCGGGCGTGACGAACAGCTCGTCCATCACCACAGCTCCGCCAGCGTCGGCGCCATGTCCACCACCTCACCCGCTTGCGGCAGGCGGGCGCAGAAGTCGGCGCTCAAGGCCTGGCCGGCCTCGGGCTGCAGCTCCAGCACGGTCAGCGTGTTGCGGCCTTGGCGCAGCAGCGGCCAGGGCAGGTAGAGCGCCAGCTGCGGGCCACGCACCCAGTGGCGGCCGAGGTTGAAGCCATTGATCCAGACCTGACCCTTGTGGCCACCGTTCAGGCGCACGAAGCAGTCACCGGGCTCGTCCACCTCAAACTCGGCGCTGAAGAACTGCGGCAGGCCGTTCTGCACCGAGCCGGCCTCGCGCGCCTGCGTGGCGCCCGCCGGCAGCTCGGCAAGGGGCAAGGCGAAATGCTCCCAGCGCTGCAGCACATTGATGCCCAGGCGCACCCAGCCTAGCAATCCCTTGCGGTCGTGCAACTGCGGGCCGTAGTTGACCCGGCCCTGGTTCTCGACCAACAGCTCCAGCGTGGCCTCGCCGCCGGGCCAATCCAGCGCCAGGCTCAAGGGCCCGTTGCGCTCCAGCAGGCCCACGGGCCGGCCGTCCACAAACACCTGGGCGCGGTCATGCACGGCCTGCACCGACAGCGTCACCGGGCCTTTCGGGTGGCGCACCCGGCAGCGGTAGAGCGTGAAGCCGTAGTCCTGACCCAGCTGCTCCATGCTGCGCGGGCACACATCGATGCGGGTCGGCGCCAAGCTTTGCAAGGGCTCGAACCAGGGCTGGCAAGGCGCCAGGGCCAAGCCTTGCAGATCAAAACGCGGCGCCTCGGGCGGCAGCGGCGGCAGCTCGGGCGCCGGCAAGTCGCGCGCCTGGGCCTGCGCGCGCAGATGGGCCAGGATCACCGCCTTCATAGCAATGAATTTGGGCGTCACGCTGCCGTCTTCGGCCAGGGGTGCGTCGTAGTCGTAGCTGTTGACCGTGGGCTGGTAGGCCCCGGTCTTGAGATCGGTGTTGGCCCCGTTCATGAAGCCGAAGCTGGTGCCGCCGTGCACCATGAAAATGTTGACCGAAGCGCCCGCCTCCAGGATCTGGCCCAGGCAGCGGGCCGCGTCCTCGCCGTCGCGGGTGTGGTGGGGCTCGCCCCAGTGGTCGAACCAGCCGTTCCAGAACTCCATGCACATCAGCGGGCCGCGGGGCTGGTGCTCGCGCAGCTTGGCCAGCTCCGAGGGCACGCGCGAGCCAAAGTTGCCGGTCTTGAGCAGATGCGGCAGCGTGCCGTGGGTCAGCATGTGATCGGTCGGGCCGTCCGATGTGAAGAGCAGCACGCGCACGCCGTGGCGGCGCAGGCTGGCCTCGGTCCAGGCCAGGTAGTCCTGGTCACTGCCGTAGCTGCCGTATTCGTTCTCCACCTGCATCGCGAGGATGGGGCCGCCTTCGGTGATCTGCAGCGGCGTGAGAAGCGGCAGCAGCGCGGCAAAGAAGCGGTCCACCGCCGCCAGATAGGGCGGGTGGCTGCAGCGCAAAGCCATATCGCTATCCGCCAGCAGCCAGGCCGGCAGGCCGCCGAACTCCCACTCCGCGCAGATGTAAGGCCCGGGCCGCACGATCACCCACAGGCCCAGGCGCTGGGCCAGTTGCACAAAAGCCACCAGGTCCAGCCCGCCCTCGAAGCAGAACTCGCCCGGCCGCGGCTCGTGCAGGTTCCAGGCCACGTAAGTCTCCACCGTGTTCAGGCCCAGGGCCTTGAGCTTGAGCAGGCGGTCTTCCCACTGCTCGGGCAGCACGCGGAAGTAATGCAGCGCGCCGGACAGCAGCTGCACCGGCTGGCCGTTCAGCACGAAGTCATCGCCGCAGACGGCAAAGGTCGAAGGGGTAGGAAGACAGGAACTGGGGGACTGCATGGCATCAACGCAGCGCTGATCGATCGAACGAACGAACGAACGAACGAGCAATCAAACGCCGGAAAAGGAAAGGAACAAGCAAAGACAAAAAAGGCGCCGCCACCGGCCTGATGCACCGGCGGCAGCGCCCGCACCCACCATCAATACTTCAGGCGCAAACCGAGGTAGAACTGGCGGCCGCTGCTGTACAGCGCGGTGGTCGCATCAAAAGGCACGGTGGCATTGGCCGCGTTGTAGAAGCGGGTCACCGGCTTGTTGAGGTTCAGGCCTTCAAAGGTCAGGGTCACCGTGTCGTTGAGCTTGTAGTTGGCCGACGCAGCCAGCGTGCCCGAAGCCGCCAGATAGTTCTGCGACAGGCCGTACAAGCCCACGCGCGAGGCGCTGCGGTGCGCATACGCCAGGCGGGCGCTGAAGACCTCGTCTTCGTAGTAAGCGCCCAGGTTGTAGCTGTTCTTGGAGGCACCCAGCATGGGGTTGCCGTTGGCTTCCTTGGCATTGGCATAGGTGTAGTTGGCCGAAACACCAAAGCCGCCCCAGACCGGCTGCTCATAGCCCAGCTCCAGGCCGCGCGAACGGCCGGTGGTGGCCGCCGGCGAGCTGACCAGGGTAGGCACCACGGCCGGGCCGCCCAGGGCCACCGGGATGGCCGTGTTCAGCTGCTGCTGCATGGAGCTGCCCGCGCCGATCAGCGAGTCGAAGTCCATCACGAACACCTGCGCCGACAGCACCGAGCGGCGCGCGAAGTACCACTCCAGGCCGAGGTTGTAGTTCTTGGCCACCACCGGCTTCAACTCGGCATTGCCACCGGCCGCGGTGGACGGCGGGTTGTTGGCCGGGTTGTAGGCAAAGGCGCTGAGCGTGGAGCCCAGGGCGCTGTAGTCCGGCCGGGCCATCACCTTGGCCGCCGCCACGCGCAGCAGAAGCTTGTCGCTCAGGTCATAGCTGAAGCTGGCGCTGGGCAGGGCCTGGGTGTCGCTGCTCTCGGTGCTCTTGATGTAGAAGTTGCCGAAGCGCGAACCGGTCACCAGGGTGGCGCCCGGGGGCACAAAGCCCTTGCAGGCCTCGGCCTGGGCCGGGCTGCCGTAGGTCAGGCCATTGTTGGCGGTGACGGCGCCGCAGGGCACGCCGGTATTGGTGGTGACCTCCGTGCGGGTGCGCACCAGGCGCAGGCCGAACTCGGCGCGCCAGTCGTCTCGCGCCAGCTTGGCCAGGCCGTAGGCGGCGCTGACGTTCTCCTTCACCGTGAACACGCCTGAGGGTGGGCGGTTGAACACGGGGTCGGCCGAGAAGTTGGCGTCCGACCAAGCCACCACGGCCGCCGGGTCAATCAAGGGCACGCCCACGCCGCCGGGGTTGCCGCCCAGGCCGCTGCCAAAGTTGCCGGGGAAGCTGGCGCCGCCCCAGGCCGGCAAGCTGGTCAGTGCAACTTGGCCGTTCTTGGTCGCGTTCATCGGCGCGGCGCCCTTGACCGGGCGGCTGCCTTCGCGCTCATGCTCGGCAAATCGAGCGCCGAACTTGAGGGCCGAGATCAGGCTGCTCTCGGCGAAGCGGTACTCGCCGTCGATCTGGCCGTAGTTCTCGCGGTCCTTGCTGCGCTGTTGGCTGAAGCTGTTGTCGGCGCCGGAGTTGCCGGGCAGATGGCTGAGCTTGCTGCCGTCAAAGCCATTGGGCAGGCTCACCTGCACCGGCTTGTCCATGCCCTGGAAGCTGTAGGCCGTGGCCGTGTTGGGCATGAAGGCGTAGTTCCAGTACAGGAAGGTGTCGCCCTGCGCGCGGGTGTGGCCCACCTGGCCCTTGAAGCTCAGCGCGTCACTGGCGCGGTAGTTGAAGTCGGCGTTCAGGTACTGGGTCTTGGAGGCGGCCAGCGGGTTGGCCTGCGTCTCCAGCTGGGCGCCCATGGCATTGCCGCTGTTGTTGAAACGCGCGGCGTTGATGCGCTCGCCGTCCAGGCTCACTTCGCTGGGCACCACGCCGCCGCTGGCCGCCACCGAGTTGCCGGGGCGCACAAAGAAGCGGGTGTTGGTGTAGCTGGCCTTGAGCTCGCTGTGGAAGGCGTCGAGGTTGACCGTCAGGTCCGGCGAGACCTTGAACTCCGCGCCCAGCACCGCGCCCTGGCGCTGGCGCTTTTGCTCGAACAGGCTGTTGATCAGGCCGCTGATGTAGAGCTTGTTGCCCAGCTGGCCGCCATTGGCCTGGCCGGCGGGCGTGGTGGGCGAGAGGCGGGCCCAGGTGATCTCGGACTGGCCGTCGCGGCGGATGTGGCGGGTCTGGTCAAACACCTGCAGCATCAGGCCGGTGTCATTGGCCTCGTTCTTCCAGTTGAACAAGGCATTGAACTGCGGGTCGGTCTTGCCGGCCTGATCGGCGTACACGCCTTGCATGCCAATCTCGGCCGAGAAGCGCTTTTTGAACTCCAGCGGGCGGCGGGTGATGATGTCCACCGAGCCGGCCACGCCGCCCTCGAGCTGGTCGGCCGAGGCGCTCTTGCGCACCACCACCTGGCTGACGATTTCCGAAGGCAGGAGCAGGAAGCTGACGCTGCGCGCCGCACCCGAGCTGTTGGAGCCGGTGCCGCCGGCGATCTGGTCGCCCGGGTCCCAATCGGCCGAAGCCACGCTGTGGCCATTGATGGTGGTCAGCGACAGGCTGGGGTTGGTGCCGCGCATGCTGACCCGGTCGTTCTCGTCATAGCCGCCCTGGCCGCCGCTGCCGGCGGTGGTGGTCACGCCCGGCAGCTTCTGCAGCGCGTCGGCCACGTTCTTGTCCGGCATCTTGCCGATGTCTTCGGCGCTCACCACCTCAGTCACGCCATCGGCAAAACGCTTGGCGTTCAGCGACTTTTCCTTGGAGGCGCGGATGCCGCTGATCACCACCGTGTCCAGCTGGTTCTGCACCGGCGCCTTGGCTTCGGGCGTGGCGGCCGAGGCATTGCTTTGCGCCGCAGCGCTGCCGGCGGCCAGGGCCAAGAAGCTGGCGGCGGCGATGGCCACGGCGTGCGGCACGGTCGGGAAAGCCGAAGCGGAACGGGGGGCAAACAAAGTCTGAGTCGAGGGTCGCATGGTCGTGTCTCCAGTGTAGGTATTGATCTGATCTGCGCAGCGAGTCGGGAGGGGCGGAAGGTGAAAGGTCAGGGAAGCGAGAGAGAAGGCATCGAGAAGAAAAAGAAGAATTGGCAAGCAGGGGCGCTGCGCAGCCCAGGTCAAACAGGGGTCGAAGTCGAAGGTGGAATTGGTCTTGAGTTCAAAGCCGCAGGCGGGTGCCAGAACGGCGTCCAGCCACGGGCGCGGCGGGCCAGGGCTTCGAGGAAGAAGAAGTCGCCCCACAGGCTGGCTTCGTCCACGCCCAAGCCATCGGGCTTGCTGTAGACGCCGTGGCGCAACAAGGCGTTGCCGGGCGCGTCCCAGCCGGCGCAGTGGCGCAGCAGGCCGTCGAGGATGCGGTCGGCCGCAGCGCGGTAGGCCTGAGCGCGCTCGGCCTCGGCCGCGGGCAACTGCTCGGCAATGTCCATCAGGCCGCAGGCGGCGATCGCGCTGGCCGAGCTGTCCCAGGGCTCGCCCGCCTCGGGCGGGAAGCTCATGTCCCAGCAGGCAATGCCATGCTCGGGCAGCAGGGCCAGGAAGTGATCCGCCAGCTGGCAGGCCGTTTGCAAAAAGCCCTGCTCCGGCACCCAGCGGTGGTTGAGCGCAAAGCCATACAAGCCCCAGGCCTGGCCACGCGCCCAGCAGGATTGGTCCGAGGCGCCCTGCGCTGTGGTGCCGTGCAAGGGCGCGCCGGTCTCGGGGTCGAAGTGGAAGGTGTGGAAGCTGCTGTGATCGGGCCGCACAAGATGTTCACGCGAGCGCTGGGCGTGGCTGATGGCGGCTTCGCGCATCTCGGCCGCGCCGCCCTGGCCCGCGGCCCAGTGCAGCAGGGGCAGGTTGAGCAGGCAGTCGATGATGATGCGGCCGCGCTGGGCCGGATCTTCCAGCCGGCCCCAGGCCTGCACCACGCCGGCGCGCGGCAGGTAGCGCGTCATCAGCAAGGCGGCGGCCTGCAAGGCCGTGGCGTGGGCCAGAGGCTGCGGCCCCTGGCGCAGCGCCGCCACGCAGGAGGGCATGAAGAGAAAGCCCAGGTCGTGGTGGTCCACCACAAAGCGCCTCTTCAGCCTGCGCGAGTAACCGTCCAGCTGGGCGGCTGCCGCCGTGCCAAAGCGGGCATCGCCGCTCAGCTCATGCGCCATCCACAGCAGGCCGGTCCAGAAGCCGGCCGTCCAGCTGCTGTTGACGCCGTCCGGCTCCTCGGGCCAGACGGCGGGCGCGAAGTAATTGCCCTTGCTGGTGTCCCCCGGGAAATGCGGGCCCAGCTGTTGCAGGCAGCGGCCCAGCTGGGCGCAGGCGGCGGCAATCGCCTGCTCGGCGCGCACCACCATGGAGGGCTGCGCCGTGCATGCTGGGCTGGCCGCGCCGGCCTCGGGGTGTTCAACAAGAGAAGCGGTGGTCGTCATGTCTCGATCAGGCATGGGGCGCCGCAGCCTGCGGCTGCGGGCGGGTGTGAGATGAGGGGTCTGGGGCTTTGCGGTCGCTGCTCAGCGGGCCATCCAGCCGCCATCGACGACCAGCAACTGGCCGTGCATGTATGCAGACGCAGGAGACGCCAGGAACACTGCGGCGCCCACCAGGTCTTGCGCCTGGCCCCAGCGGCCGGCCGGGATGCGCTCCATCACCTGGCGGCTGCGCTCGGGGTCGGCACGCAGCGGCGCGGTGTTGGCGGTTTCGATATAGCCCGGGGCAATCGCGTTGACGCCCACGCCCTGCCCGGCCCACTCATTGGCCAGGGCGCGGGTCAGGCCCAGCAGCGCATGCTTGGCCGCGGCGTAGGCCGGCACGCGGATGCCGCCCTGCAGGCTCAGCAGCGAGGCGATGTTGATGATGCGGCCGCTGCCCTGCTCCAGCATCTGGCGGCCGGCGCCTTGGCACAGGCGCCAGGCGGCGTCGAGGTTCAGGTCCAGCACGGCGTCCCAGTCCTCGTCGCGCACCTCGGCGGCCGGTGCGCGGCGGATGATGCCGGCGTTGTTCACCAGCACATCGATGCGCCCGTAGTGCTTCAGGGTTTGGGCCAGCACCTCGGCCGGCGCCTCGGGCCGGGCCAGGTCGGTGGCGATCACCAGGCATTGGCGGCCCAGGGCGCGCACCGCCGCCTCGGTGTCCTCGCTGCTCTGGCTGTGGCGGGTGATGGCCACATCGGCGCCCGCTTGCGCCAGGCCGATGGCCAGGGCCTGGCCGATGCCGCTGGCGCCCGCCGTGACCAGGGCCACGCGGCCCTGCAGGGAGAACAGGGATTGAAGTTGGAAGGGGGTGTTGGTGCTCATGCTGCTCGTCTCACTCACGCATTCATTCGTTCATTCGCTCAGCACATGCCCACCAGCTTTTGCGTCCAGGCCAGCTCGGGCTGCAAAGCCACGCCCTGGCGGCGGCCGTCTCCGGCCAGGAACCACAGGTAGTAGCTCTTGGCGCCCGGCGCGGCGGCGTAGGTGTGGTAGCCATAGGGAATCGACAGCAGGCTGTCGTCGCGCACCGTGTGGGTGTGGTCGAAGCCATGCTCGGGGCTGAAGTGGCGCGCCAGGCCAAAGCCTTCGGGCGAGGCCACGCGGAAGTAATACATCTCCTCGTGGAAGACCTCGCCGCCTTCCTCGCGCTCGTGCTTGTGCGGAGGGAAGGTGCTCCAGTTGCCCGAGGGCGTGATGGTCTCGCCCACGATCAGGCTGCTGGCCGGGCGGCCATCGGGCTGGGTCAAGATCTCGCGGAAATGCCGCGTGTAGTTCAGCGTGCCCCAGGTGCCGGTGCGCACCGCCTCGGGCCGCACCTCGTAGGCCTCGGTGTCCAGGCTGGACGGCGCGCTCACCAGCACCGCCTCGAAGCGGCTGCCGGCCGTCACCGTGAAGCGGCTGCCGCGCGGCAGGTACACGCTGTGCGGGTTGCCCACAAACACATTCGCCCGGCCGCCCACATTCGCAAAGCGCGGGCCACCCACCACTTCCACCGCCTCGGCCGTGCCCGAGAGCACCACCAGCATCTGCTCGCGGTCGCCCGCCACCTGGCCGCTGTGCACCTGGCCCGGCAGCAACACCAGCTTTTCAAAACCCAGCAGCCGGCAGCTCGCGCCTTGCAGGACATGGTGGCCCGGGGCGGTGGGGATGGCGTGGAAGTGTGTGTGGCGCATGTTCGTTTATGTTTAATGTGTGATAACGATAACATGTTAAACACAAGCGAGGGCTAGGGCAAGCCCTGAGTAGGGGTCAGGATGGGGTTAGTGGCGGAACGCAGCGCACGAGGTCGGCGGATTCGCGCCTACGTGTGCTGCTGCAATGCAGCGGGTGCAAACCTAATGCCGGCGCAGGCAAACACGCGCCGTCAGTCGTCTACCGGTCACTAACTTGCTTGACACATGCCCGGAAGCAGATGCGCCAGCCTGACCGAATCATTGAGAGACCGTTGAGGAGCCTCACCCGCCCGCAGCCCTCTGTTGAGAACGTATCGCCTGGTATGTCTCCTTCAGCAGGTCGGAGTGCCGCTCTGAATACAGGTTGCAGATTCTCTCGGCCTCATCAAAATGACCAGTCTTAGCAAGGCCAGTAACACAACGAATGACGTCTTCTCGCCGATAGTCAGGCAAGAACGATGTCAGTGCAGCCCGAAAGACACGTGCCACTTCCGTTGGGTATTGACCCACAAGCCGGGCCATTTCCCCGAGGAGGACATATCCGTGATGGTGGCGTTGTGTGTATGGGGCCGCTGACTCCCATACTTCGACCATTGGTGAGTTCAAGTCATTCAAGAAGACGGCAAGCAAACTGAGCGAGGAACGGAGCTTTGAGAAGTCACCGCCATCCCTTCGAATTCGCGCCTCGACCTGACGCCAGAACTCCAAGACCTTGGGCCCATGACGGCGAGCATCATGACCCTCCCTCGGCTTGAGAGTCCAGAAGTACCAACTGAGATGTATTAGCGCGGTCTGGTCAAGGGCCTCAACAAGTGAACTAAGTAGGCCACCATCCTCAAGTCTCTCCAGTTCCTTCAGATAGGCAACTCCGACAAACTCCACAGCACGTTTCGAGACTTGGCTCGGCAGGCCGACCGTAGCAATCATCCTTTTCAGATGACCAGCAGCAACTAGGCGTCGGTACAGCCAGTCGTGGAGAAATGACTGATACGAGAACCCATGCGCTGCACAGCGCCATGAGGACTCATCTGTGAGCGAGAAGATTCGGTCAATGTTGGCTTCAGTCCACTCGGCGTTCAAATAATGGAAGTTGACGCAGTACATCCCTGCGAGTGCGGCGAAGTCTGGATTCTCTCCAGAGGTGCTAGTTGCGAGCTCTGCATCCAACACTGGGCCCACCTGAGCCCAGCATTCTTCTTTCGCCTCGTTGTCGACTTCTTGCCGCCGCATCGCAAGCGCAACATGGATGAAGGCTTCAAGTACGCGACCCCTTGGCGAGTTGATAGCGTGCGAAACAGCGTCATCGACTTCGACGCGTCGTTCAGGTAGCAGAATTGCTAGCGCCTGATTCAGTGTTTCTAGGCATCGGGGGAGTAGCGCGTGGGGCATGGGTTGCTCGCGCTTAGCACCTGACTTGAGCAAGTCCGCGATATCGGTAACAACCCAGCGTACCGTAGGCTCCCATTCTTCACCCGGGTCCTTCTTCAGTTCACTACTGAAGCTCGAATTACCAACGATGGCCTCCATCAGGGCGACCGCCTCTTCCCACGGTATGTCTCGCTTGTCATCGGTCCACCGCTCCTTCAACCCCCGCAGCAATCCGTGCTGGTAGGCCGGCAATTGGTCCTGGAACAGCTTGAAGTGTCTATTGAAACCATCTTCACTCGCACGCACTGCTGCCGAGATGGTGGCTGCAAGCCCGCGATATGTTGGTCCGCCCCACGTTCGCGGCTCGGCTCTAAAGCTCTTGAGCAGCAGTTCCAAATCCTCGCTGGATGCGGCGACCAGAGCCTCTGGCGTGGTTGAGCTTCGCTCGTCTATCCAACCACCGGTCGAGTACGAATGGAAGTCTGGGTGCTCTCGCACGGGTCCCCAGCGCTCAACCAGTTCCTTGTATCGGGCGTCCAAGTCTGCATCGCCAAGCCCGACGGCTGGATGCAGTAAATCACGCCGATGTTCTGCGACCCACTCTTCGCGCCTATCCTCATCCACCTCGTCGCCATTGAACTGGTCGACCAGTTGCAAGAACTGCTGCTTCTGCGAGGCGGAGAACTTCATGAAGGACTTTTTGATGAACCAAAACACCTCATGCCAATAGTTCAGGCCGACGAACCACTCCGATCGCACGCACTTCCAAAACACATGCCCAACGCTTGCATAGTTCTCGCCACAGACGTAAATGCCGATTCGAACCAGCACCTGTACTTTGCTTTCAAGCATCGCTTCAATACAGGAATCTGCGTCGACTGATGGCTTCTCTGTCGCACCCAGCGCAGCATCACGCACGGCGTCGACCAGCACTGAGCGATGGTCTTCACAGTGGCTGTCCTGCTCATGATCTTCAATTGCGGACCGCCAGATGTACGAATATTTGCCCTCTTTCGGATCACCTAGCGCCTCTAGAAGGCGCTTGCAAAGCATTGCAACGGCCGCCCCCCCCCGACGAGCACCGAGGCTTCTCGCAGAAGCCTTAAGCGCTACTCCCAATTGATAAGGCCCAAGAACCCCCGTTCGTTCCGCACTCATGGTCGTGCTTCCAACGGCTTAGGCATCGTCAGCAGGGCGACCAGCAATTCGGCCATCTCCCAATGCGCAGGGTCCGGACTTTCCAACAATCGCGGCAGCAGCTTTTCGCCAAGCTCGTTCCCCACCATGTCGGCGTCGAATTTACCGGTTAGCCAACTCTCCACCATTTGAATGTCTGAACCCGAAATTGCATTGAGCGGCAGTTGAGCCATGATCGTCGCTAGAGACCACCACGTTCGCCAGTTATCAAGCTTACGCACGAGCGCGTCCTGGGTCACCGACCGAACAATTTCAACAATCTTGCCAGCCTGTGCGTCATTCGCAGCAGCAGCGGCGTGCTCCAAGTAGCGAAGCGCGGGCCAGCCCTCGGCCTGAAACATCTGGCCATTCTCGCTGTCAACCACCTTAACGCCCGGGCTATGGCGCGCCTCAAAGAAGCCAGCGTCCAGCAAGTCTTCAAACCAACTGATGTCCTTCAAGGAATTGATGAAGTAGGTGGCAAGTTCAGGGCGAGTTCTCACCAACCGGAGCGCGGATTCCTTAGATGGCGCGTCAGCAGAGGCAACGTACCTGTCAATGCACAATTCAAGTTCGAGTCGCGTAGGGTCGCGCACATCAAGTGCAGGCGCCCATGATTTGAAGACTTCGAGCAGCTCCGAGTATCCCTTCTCGTCGATGCAGTACGGCAGTACTTGGACTCCGCATTGGTCTTTGTAGAAGCGCTCGATAAATCGAGTCTGCACATGCTCCGTGGAGCGGCAGGGGTATAAAAGATAGTGGCGAGGCTCAACCACCTTGCTCTTTAATGACTCGTTGGAGCGAACAATGTAGTCAAGCACTTCAAGCTCGGCCAGGCCGTATCCGACGAACAAAACTGTGTAGTTCCTGAACATTTCGGCTAAGAAGGCCTGCGCGCGCTCGTCAGCGTAGTGCTCGATGTAGTCTTTCAGCGAAACCACCATGGAGCTCGGGTCCACGTAGCTTCCATGCAGATGAATGACCGAACCGCGTTCCGCCAAAAGGCTAGGAGTCAGCTGTTCTCTTCGGTAGTACTTCGGGCGTTTGACAGATGGACTCGAGGGGGTCGACTCAGTGCCGACGCCGGGCTCTGCGGAAGTCTCTGGAATACCACCTTCGTCCAGCCAGCGGTCATAGTTGGTCGTTACAAAGACCGGTCGGAGCTTCGTCAACACCCGATACAGCTCAGCGCCATCGTCGTTTGGAAGGCCGGGATGCAAGATACTATCGAAAGCAATTGGCAAGGCACTCTCTTCGGCCATTGCCATTGCGATTGAGAGAGTGCGGCGCGGGTCTCCTAGTGCCTTCAGCTGTTCAGCTTCGAGAAAGCTCAGCTTGTCGGCCCGCTGCAACGTAGCAACCACACTGTTTGCAAAGTCACTCCAGCTTGGGCTGCCGCAAAGCTTCGAAGCGCCAGCTCCGACAAACACCACAAGCTCACCGTGTTTCGCTGCGTCTTTGAGAATCTGGTCAGGCATGGGCCTTGTCATGGCTTTGAACACCTGTTGGCGGTTGCCGCCTGACTAGCAGTTTCATCGCCGTATTCAGGAGCCGAACCGCATCGACTCCCATCGACCAAGGAAACACAGCGCGCCCCCTTATCGCTCCTCAAGCACAGGCAAGCCAAGGCAATCATGATGGTTCGCAAGGACGCTCCCTTGTATTCACTCTTAACATATTGTGTAACAGCGGTATCTGTGCTGCCGTCGTATTTGTTCCGAGCAATCCGGTGTCGAGCAAGACCGATCCTTCAACCATTCGCCGGCGAATGACAGCAACCAATCTATCGTCTCCAACCGCCGCAAATGCGTCGACCAAACGGCTCCCGCATCTAACTGATCCTCACTCCGGCGCCCGATACCCCCCCGCCCCGCCGAGCCGCTGGAAGTGCCGGTGCACCATCACAAAGGCCAGCGCGGCGGCCAGGGCCAGCGCGCCGCTGGCGATGAAGGTGTGGCGATACTCGTTGCCGGTGGCGTCGAGCCAGGCGCCCATGAGCGGGGGCACGACCATATAGCCCAGGGCGGCCATCAGGCTCATGGCGGACTGGAACTGGGCAAAGCGGGTGCGTGGGAACAGGTACTGGCCCAGGGCGGCGGTGCCGGTGAGATAAATGCCCGAGAGCACGCCGTGCAAGACAAAGGCCAGGGCAAACTGGCCGCCCTCGCGCACCAGAGTGCCGGCGGCCAGCATGGCCAGGCCGTAGGCGGTGATGGCGACCAGGCCCACGCGCAGCGGGTGCCAGCGGTCGGCCAGCCAGCCCACGGGCAGGGCCAGAGCCAAGGAGATGGCGTAGGTCAGGGCCAGGTACTTGCCATAACCGTCCAGGCCCAGGCCCACATGCTTGGCATAGAACACGCCGAAGCTGTTGACCGGGTTGCCGGCCACCAGGCCGAGGGTCATGGCCAGGAACAGCCACAGGTAATAGGGCTGAGTAAAGCACTCGCGCAGATAGCGGCCCAGGGCGCCGCCGGCGGCAGGAGCATCGTGCGCAGCCGGCGCGTCTTCAACCGGCGGGTACTCGCCCTCGCGCACACGCCAGCACATCAGCGCAAAGCCCAGGCCGTAGATCAGGGCGATGCCGATGAAGATGGCCGCAAAGTGCTGCTCGGCGCGGCCCATCAGGTGGAAGGTAAACGCCATGCCGGCCAACAGGCTGGTGGCGCGGAACAGGCCGTAGAAGCGGCCCACCAGGGTGGGCGGCACCACGTCATTGATCAGGCCGCCGAACACGGCATTGGCGGTGACCGAGGCCACCTCGAAGAGGCTCCACATCAGCGAGAACACGATCAGCGCGCAGACGCGCTCACCGGGTGAAGCCCCGCCCAGCACGCTGTGCAGCGCCGCACCGAGCTCGGGCGTGAAGGCCATGCCCACCAAGGACACGACGATGAAGGGCGTGGGCAGAAACAGGTACGGGATGCGCCGGCCCCAGCGGCCACGGTGCCGATCAGACCGCACGGCGACGATGGGCCCGAGCAGCAGGCCCAGGCCGGCCGGCACCGAGCCCACGACCAGGGCGATGAACAAATCGCTGGCCTGCATTTGTTTCAACAGCACCTGGGCCACGGGCGTGACGGCCCGCTCCTTCAGGCTCCAGGCGAAATCACCAAGCAGCAGCAGGGCAAACAGCAGCACCAGGCCCGAGCTGCCGTAGACCAGCGTGCCATTGCTCCAGCGGCCTTGGGCCCAACGATCGCGCCAACGCTGGCCCCGGCTGGCAGCCGCAGGCACAGGGCCCGAGGACAACACAGGCTGTGATGGAGACGACGACGCGGACGTTGGCAATGAACTCATGGGCGGGGGCGGAGACAAAAGAGAGCTGAAGTTCAGGCCGCCCCGCATGCCGCATCGGGGCCGGTTGGGTGAGCGGCCTAACGTTTTTTGCGTTCGGGCTGGGCAGGAGAGGAAGGAGCAGCAGAAGCCGCCTTGGCGGCAGCCGCTGCCGGCTTGCGTACCGCTCCAGAGGAATTGGAAGCAGCAGCGCGCGAGGCCTTGGCCGCCGGCGGCACGGCGGTGGATTCACGGATCACCAGGCTGCTCTGCAGCTCGACGCGGATGCCGCGCTGCACACCGGCCTCGATCTGCTGCAGCAGCAGGCGCACGGCGCTGCCGCCCAGCTGCTCGTAGTCTTGCTGCACGGTGGTCAGGGCCGGGTGGGTGTGGGCGGCGGCGGGGATGTCGTCGAAGCCGACCAGGGACAGGTCCTCGGGCACCTGCAGGCCACGGGCACGGGCGGCGTCGAGCAGGCCCAGGGCCATCAAGTCATTGGCGCAGAACACGGCGGTGGGCGGCTCGGCCAGGTCCAGCAGTTGCAGGCCTTGCTCAAAGCCCGAGCGCTGGCCGAAGTTGCCCTCCACCACCAGCTCGGGCGCGGGCGCCAGGCCGGCCTGGCCCAGAGCCGCGGCGAAGCCTCGCTCGCGCTCCTGGCTCTGGCCCGAGTAGGCGGTGCCGCGCACAAAGGCGATGCGGCGGTGGCCCAGGTCCAGCAGGTGGCGCGTGAGGGCGTAGGCGCCCTCGTAGTTGTCGGCGCGCACCACCGGCAGCGGCGTGGGCGCGCGCCAGTAATTGACCAGCACGACGGGCAGCTCGGTGCGTTGGAAATGCTCCAGCTGCTCGGCATGCTGGCCGGGCAGGATGAGCAGCAGGCCATCGCACAAGCTGCTGAGCAGAGGCACCACCTCGGGCCGCGCCTGGCCGCCCTCGTTGGGGGCGATGTCGTAGATGATCAAGTCCATGCCGGCCTGCTTCACCACGCGGCTGATGGCGTTGATGATGGCGGCCACCACGGGGGATTCGAAATCGGTGACCAGCAGGCCCAGCACATGGGTGCGCCCGCCCTTGAGCGCCTTGGCGCCCAGATTGGCCACATAGCCCATGGCCTGGGCCATGGCCAGCACGCGCTCGCGCGTGGCCTCGGCCACATAGCCTTTGCCGCTGAGCGCACGCGAGACCGTCATCACCGACACGCCGGCACGGGCGGCGATGTCGCTGACGGTGATGCGGCCGGCCTGGGTGGGCTCTGCGGCCGGTGCAGCGGGTGAGACGGCGGGTGCAGCCGCTTCGCCTTCGCGCGGCGCGCGGCGCTTCGGAACAGGCTTGTTGCTCTTCATCGTTGACATGCTTTTCTCTCCCTCAATGGACGCAGGCCAGGCACCGCGCGGAGCGCGAGGCCTGGCGGGCGGCATTGTCGCGCCAAGCCTGGCGCGCCCACCCCGGAGGAAAAGCGACTTGCGTTCATGCCCAAGGCGTGCCCGCGCGCAGGGCCGCCGCATCGAAGGCAAAGCGGCCCAGCGGCGCGCCGGCCACCGGCAGATCGGCCACGAAGAGGCCGCCGGCCAGGGGCTCGCGCGCCAGCTGCGCTTCGCTGAGGCCGGTGCGGGCGCTGGTGATGAAGAGCTGGCGGCCATCGACGCCGCCGAAGCAGCAGCTGGTGACCTGGCTGACGGGCAGATCGATGCGGGCCAGAGGCTCGCCCTGCGGGCTGTAGCGCGTGACGCGGTGGCCGCCCCAGTGGGCGATCCAGAGCGCGCCTTCGGCGTCGACACACATGCCGTCTGGCACGCCTTCTTCGGGCGGGAACTGGCGCCAGAGGCGGCGCGGCGCCGTGCCTTGCTGCGCGCCTTGCAGTTCACCGCTTTCATCCAGCGCATAGGCCCAGACGCAGCCCAGGCCGCTGTCGGCATGCCAGAGCGTGCGGCCATCGAGGCTGAAGCAGGGGCCGTTGCCGATGCGGTAGCCGCGGTCCAGGGCCTGCAGCTGGCCGCGGCTGTCCAGGCGCAGCAGCTCGGCGCGGGGCTGGCTGGGGTCGGGCTCGTAGATGCCGCTGAACCAGACCCGGCCCCAGGGGTCGAGCTTGGCGTCGTTCAGGCGCAGGCCCTGGCCCGGGGCTGCGGGCTCATGGATGGGCAGACCGGGGCCCAGCACTTCCAGCTGCGGCCACAGGCGCAGGCGCAGCACGGCATCGACACGGCCGGCGAGGAAGATGCCCTCCTCCGTTTTTCCGTCAGCGCCATTGCTGGCGATCAGCCAGGCCACGCGCCAGGGCAAGGCCCAGCGGTGGCGTTGGCCCGAGGGCAGATCGAGGCCGTGGACGGCGGCGCCGTGGATGTCCAGCCAGAGCAGGCGGCCGGCCGAGGCGTGGGCTGCATCGGCCAGCCACAGCGGGCCTTCGCCGAGCTGGCATTCGGCCGGCCAGAGGCAGCGGGCGCTGTAGCGCGGCAGGGTGTCGGGCGTGTGGGCTTGCTGCACGCTCATGCTCAGGTCCAACCGGCGTCGATGACGAACTCTTGGGCGGTGATCATGCGGCTGTCGTCGGCGGCCAGGAACAGGGCCAGCTGGGCCACATCGCTGCCGCTGATGCGGCCGGGCAGGCAGTGGTGTTCGTCCATGGCGCGCTCGCCCTCGGCATCGACCCAGGTGCTGAGCTGCTTGTCCGTCATCACCCAGCCGGGCGTGAGCGTGTTGACGCGCACACCGGCGGGGCCGAACTCGCGCGCCAGGCTGCGGGTCAAGCCGGTCATAGCCGATTTGCAGGTGGCGTAGGCGGCGTAGCCGGCCACCTTGTTCTTCCAGCTGGTGGAGCCGAGGTTGATGATGCTGCCGCCGCCCTGGCGCTGCAGGCTGGGCAGGGCCGCTTGCGCCGCGAAGAAATGCGCGCGCAGATTGATGGCCACGCGGCTGTCAAAGTACTCGGGCGTGACGTCGAGGAAGGCGTGGCGGTCGTCATCGGCCGCGTTGTTCACCAGCACGCTCAGGCCCAGGGTCCATGCGTCGGCCTCGGCCACGGCATCGCGCAGCTGGGCCACATCGCTCATGTCACAGCGCAGGAACAGGGGCTTGTAGGGCAAGCCCATGCAGTCGTCCAGCACCTGCTGGGCGGACGCGGCATTGCGGCCGGTGAAGGCCACGCGCGCGCCCTGGCGGGCGAAGGCGCGCACCATGTCGCCGCCAATGCCGGAGCTGCCGCCGGTGACAAGGACACCGCGGCCGCGCAGGCTGGGGTAGCTGGCCAGCTGGATGGCGGCGGAAGATGGGGAATCAATACTCATATTCATCGCGGGTGTCGTGGGGCTGGGGCGTTAGCTCAGTGGGATTCGCGCGCCACATGGTCGCCACGCTGGCCGACGAGAAAGTCCATGTCCGCGCCTTTGTCGGCCTGCAGCACATGGTCCACATACAAGCGGGCCCAGCCCGAGGCCGGCTTGGGCGGCGGCGCCCAGGCCTTGCAGCGCTCGGCCAGGGTGGCTTCGTCCACATGCAGATGCAGGCGACGCTCGGCCACATCGAGGGTGATCAGGTCGCCGCTCTGCACCAGGGCCAGCGGGCCGCCGGCCGCGGCCTCGGGCGCGACATGCAGGACCACGGTGCCGTAGGCGGTGCCGCTCATGCGCGCATCCGAGAGGCGGATCATGTCCGTCACGCCCTGGGCCAGCAGCTTGGGCGGCAGGCCCATATTGCCGACCTCGGCCATGCCAGGGTAGCCCTTGGGGCCGCAGTTCTTGAGCACCATGATAGAGCTGGCGTCGATGTCCAGCGCGGGGTCGTCGATGCGGGCCTTGTAGTCCTCGATGGTCTCGAACACCACGGCGCGGCCGGTGTGCTGCATCAGGGCCGGCGAGGCGGCCGAGACCTTGATCACCGCGCCATCGGGCGCCAGATTGCCGCGCAGCACGGCGATGCCGCCCTGGGCCACCACGGGACGCTCGAGCGGGCGGATGACTTCGTCGTCAAAGCACTCAGCCGCCTCGATGTGCGGGCCGATGGCGCCGCCGGCCACGCTGGGCGCCTCACTGTGCAGCAGGCCGGCCTCGGCCAGGCGGCGCATCACCACGGGCAGGCCGCCGGCGTAGCAGAACTCCTCCATCAGGAAACGGCCGGCGGGCAGCAGGTCCACCAGGGTGGGCACGTCGCGGCCGAGGCGGTCCCAATCGTCCAGGTTCAGCGGCACACCGAGGCGGCCAGCCAAGGCCAGCAGGTGGATGACGGCATTGGTCGAGCCGCCGATGGCAGCGTTGACGCGGATGGCGTTCTCGAACGCCTCGCGGGTCAGGATGTCGCTGGGCCGGCGGTTCTCTTGCACCAAGGCGACGATGCGGCGGCCGACCTGGCGGGCCAGCTCGTGGCGGCGCGCGTCCACGGCCGGCAGGGCCGCGTTGTCGGGCATGGCGATGCCCAGGGCTTCGACCATGCAGGCCATGGTGGAAGCGGTGCCCATGGTCATGCAGTGGCCGGCGCTGCGCGACATGCAGGCCTCGGCGCTGCGGAACTGGGCCTCGCTCATCTGGCCGGCGCGCACCGCCTCAGAGAACTTCCAGACATGGGTGCCCGAGCCGATGGCCTGACCGCGGTAACGGCCGTTGAGCATGGGGCCGCCCGAGAGCACCAGGGTGGGCAGGTTGACGCTGGCCGCGCCCATCAGCAGGGCCGGGGTGGTCTTGTCGCAGCCGACCATGAGCACCACGCCGTCCATGGGGTTGGCGCGGATGGACTCTTCCACCTCCATGGCGGCGAGGTTGCGGAACAGCATGGCCGTGGGGCGCAGATTGCTCTCGCCCAGGGCCATGGCCGGGAACTCCAGCGGCACGCCGCCGGCTTGCAGGATGCCTTCGCGCACCTTGTCGACCAGGCCACGAAAGTGGGCGTTGCAGGGCACGAGATCGGAGCCGCTGTTGCAGATGCCGATGATGGGCCGGCCGTCGAAGGCCTCGCTGCCCAGGCCTTGGTTGCGCATCCAGGAGCGGTGGATGAATCCGTCCTTGCTGTTGCCACCGAACCAGTGCTGGGAACGGCGCGGCGCCTGCTTGCTCTCGTTGTTGTTGTCGTTGCCGTTGTTGTTGCTGTTCGAATCGTCCGACATGCGGGGCCGCCTTTGCTGCTTGAGCTTGTTCTTGAACGCAGCCACCGCTGCCGCCAGGACAGTTGTGATTGCAATGTGTTAACGTTACCTCATTGTGCGCAGCTTCGCGCTGCATGACAAGGGCCAAGGCCCGTGAACAGACTGGGGTTTACGATGAGATGTATCGCAATTGACTGGGGCAGCAGCAGCCGGCGCGCCTATGCGCTCGATGAAAACGGCCAGCTGCTGGCCGAGCGCCACGACCAGGCCGGCGTGCTGCACGCCGCGCTGAACAGCAAGCCCGGGCAGCGCCGCGATTTCGGCGCCGAGCTGACCGGCTTCATCGGCGACTGGCTGCGCCAGGGGCCGCGCACGGTGTGGCTGTCCGGCATGATCGGCAGCCGCCTCGGTTGGCGTGAAGCGCCTTACCTGCCGGTGCCTCTGGCCCTGGACCAGCTGGGCGCGCAGGCCCTGGAGCTCGACTGGCCCGCCGCCCGCATGGTCTGCGCCGAGCCGCCGCGCCTGCGCCTGCTGCCTGGCCTGAGCCAGCTGCCCGAAGCCGGCCCGGCCGATGTGATGCGCGGCGAGGAAACCCAGCTGCTGGGCGCCTGGCGTCAGTGGCAAGCCAGCGGCACGGCGGCGGGCGATGAAGCCCTGTTCATCCTGCCTGGCACCCACAGCAAATGGGCCCATCTGCGCAGCGATCGGGGCCTGGCTCAGGTGCTGAGCTTCCAGACCTTCATGACCGGCGAGCTGTTCCGCCTGCTGAGCCAGCAAGGCGCTTTGGGCAGCCTGATCGACAGCACCCTGCCCTTGCTCGAGCATCCGCTGGCCCAGCAAGGCTTTGATCAAGGCGTGGACTGGGCGCAGGACGAGGCTTCATCGCTGCTGGCCCAGCTCTTCCGCGTGCGCGCCGAAGCCTTGCTGGCACCACCACACCAAACACCAGGCAGCGCGGTGGACGCGCTGCGCCTGCAGGCGGCGGCCCGCCTCTCGGGCCTGCTGATCGGCAGCGAGCTGGGCCAGTTGCGGCGCCAGCCTGCCCTGCGCGCCCTGCCCTTGCTGGCCGTGGGCGAGGCACGGCTCTGCGCCTGGTATGCACGCGCTGCCGAACGACTGAGCCTGAGCCTGCAATGCCTGGACCCGCGCGAGGCGCATCTGGCCGCGCTGCGTGCGCTCGAAGGCCTGGGCGAATGAAAGGACCGCGATGAAAGCGAACACCAACCCCTTTGCACCCACGCCCGCCTACCCGCCCCTGGTCGCCATCTTGCGCGGCCTGCAGCCCGAAGAAGCGGCCGAAGTCGGCCTGGCCCTGTACGCGGCCGGCCTGCGCCTGATCGAGGTGCCGCTGAACCGCCCCGGTGCCTTGCAGGCCCTGAGCCTGATGCGCCAGGCCCTGCCCGCCGATGCCCATGTGGGCGCCGGCACGGTGCTGCGGCCCGAGCAGGCCCAAGGCTTGCACGAGGCCGGCGGCACGCTGGCCATCTCGCCCCATCTGGACCCCGATCTGCTGCGCCACAGCGTGGCCCTGGGCTTGTGGACCATGCCCGGCGTGGCCACGGTCAGCGAAGCCTTTGCCGCGCTGCGCGCGGGCGCCCATGCGCTCAAGGCTTTTCCCAACGACGCGCTCCCACCCGAGGCCTTGCGGGCCTGGCGCACGGTCTTGCCCGAGGCCCTGATCTACCCGGTCGGCGGCATGGGCCTGCACAACCTGGCGGCCTACCGCCGCGCCGGTGCCACGGGCGCCGGCCTGGGCTCGGCGATCTACCGCGCGGGTGACAGCGCGAACGTGGTGGGCGAACGCGCGAGAGAGTTGGTGCAAGCCTGGCAGGCGGCCGAGCGCTGAGTAGCCTGCAGCGCCAGCATCGCCGGCCCCAAAAGGACAAAGCCCCGGCATGCCGGGGCTTTGTCTTCGTTCACTCAGGCATCCACCTGCAACACCCGAGGGTGCCGCAAGCGGAGAAGCTCATCAGGTACCGATGCGGCCGCCGTCGTTCTTGGTGATGACGATGGTGGCCGAGCGCGGACGCTTGCCGGCACCGTAGCCGGCGTTGCTGGGCCACTGGCTCAGGTACTTGGTCGGATCTGCAGCGTCAGCGGACTTGATGGTTTCGCCCGGGTGCTGGATGTTGACGAACAGCGCCTTGCCATCAGGCGTCTCGCAGCAACCGGTCAGCTCGCAATCCACCGGGCCGACCAGGAAGCGCTTGAGCGTGTCGGCCGTGGGCGTCTTGCCTGCGTAGGTGTCGACGGTCACGACGCTGCCATCCTTCTTGGTGTAGCTCAGCGTCTTCTTGCTGCCGTCGCCCACCTTGCCGGGGATGCCCGCCAGCATCATGCAGTTGGTCTTGTCGGTGAAAGAGCCATCATCGGTCTGGATCCAGCACAGGCCGGTGGACTTGCTGAACCACAGGCCGTCCGGGCTGGACATGTCTTGGTCGGCGGTCAGTGCCGAGAGGTTGACGCTCGACGCATCGGCATCGGACTCAGCCGCGAACAGATAGACGTCCCACTTGAAACCGACCGCAGCCGATTCGCCGCCCGTTTCAGCCAAGCGCAGGATGTGGCCGTTGATATTGCCAGGCTTGCTTTCGACGCCGGCACGCTTGTCGGTGTACGAACGGGGGTTGGCAGAGTCCACAGCGAAATCACCCGAAGCCGGCTCGACCTTGCGGTTGCTGTTGTTGGTCAGCGTGAAGTAGACCTCGCCCGTCGTCGGGTGGGTGGCGCACCACTCGGGGCGATCCATCTTGGTGGCGCCCACGGCGTCAGCAGCCAAGCGGGCATTCACGACCACATCGGCCTGATCCGCAAAGGCGTAGTTGGTGGCCGCCTTGATGGTCGGGTTGTCGATGGACAGCTCGATCCATTGACCGGCGCCATCGGCGTTGAACTTGGCAACGTAGAGCTTGCCCTTGTCCAGGTACTTGTCGCCGGTGGCGATGCGGTCGGCCGGGTTGGCATCTGCGGCCACCCAGGTCGCTTCGGACACCCACTTGTAGATGTACTCGCCGCGCGAATCATCGCCCATGTAAACAGCCAGGGGCTTGCCGACCACCAGCGCGCTGAACGCTGCGCTCTCGTGCGCGAAGCGGCCCAGACCGGTGCGCTTCTTGATCGATGCAGCCTTGTCGTAGCCGTCCACTTCGACCAGGTAGCCGAAGGTGTTCAGCTCGTTGCGGTAGTCATCCGAACCGTCGGCCGACGTGCCCTTCTTGCTGATGTCCCAGCGGGCGTACTTGTCGTCGGCACCGCCAGTTTCCCAGCCGTGACGGCTGGCACCGCCTTGGGCGCGGCCGTAGCGCTTGAGCGAGGTCACGCTCTTGTCGTTGCCGCGCGCGGCATCGTCAGCTGCACCGCGCGTGAAGTAGCCGGCCCAGTTTTCTTCACCGGTCAGCACGGTGCCCCAGGGGGTGTAGCCGGTGCCGCAGTTGTTCAGCGTGCCGCGGGCGGTCTTGCCATCGGCGGCGTACTTGGTCTTCATCAGCGCGTTGCCGGCGGCGGGGCCCGACAGCACCACGGGGGTCAGCGGCGTGATGCGGCGGTTGAAGGCCGATTCCTTGACGTAGGCGAAGGTGGCGCCCGACTTCTTGACTTCGACCACCGACAGACCGTGCAGCGGCACTTCGCGGTCCACTTCAGCGGCAGGACGCGGCAGGGTGTTGGTGCCGCCATTGGCGTGAACAAAGGCCGAGGCACGCTCGCTGCCGGCGTGGCTGGTGGCTTCGTGGTTCATCACCAGGAGTGCGCGGTCGCTGCTGGTGCGGCTGGGCTTGCCGTCGGCCGACAGGCCGAGGTACTCCATGCCGTCGTGGTGGTCGCCCGCACGGCTGTCGAAGTCAGCGTCGGTGCCGTCGTTCTTGAAGGCGGTGGCCGTGGCGGTCAGCGGGTCACCCAGGGCGAACAGCACCGTGGCGGTGTAGCCAGCGGGCACCACCACAGCGTCAGCCAGGGACTTGGCCACGGCACCAAAGCCGAGCTTGTCCAGAGGCGCCGGAGCCGGCGCGGGGGCAGGAGCCGGCGCCGGTGCGGGCGCCGGATCGTCGCCGCCACCGCAGGCGCTCAGGGACGCGCCACCCAGCACGGCTGTGGCCACGCTGCCGATGGAGCCGCGCAGGATGTTGCGGCGGCTCAGGCGTGCGGCGAGCACGCTGTCGAAGCTCGGGTTGGCAGAGGTGTTGGAGTCTTCTTCGTTGAAGTCACGAACGGAGACATCGTTGGATTTGGTCATGGCTTGCTTCAGCTGGCATCAGCTCAGGTTGAGGGATCCGCCAGAGCTTATGTAGCGGCCGTGAAACCCACGTGACCCGCAGATGACAGTCCAGTGACTCGTACGGACTACGCACAAACCAGGGGCGCAGCCCCTTAACCAACCAACCGACCAATCAATCAATCAATTGGCGTCAGCTTGGCCACCGACAGCGCCAGCCACTTCATGCCGTGGCGGCCGAAGTTGACCTGCGCGCGGGCATCGGCGCCGCTGCCTTCCAGTGTTAGCAAGACGCCCTCGCCGAATTTGGTGTGGAACACGCCCTTGCCGACCTTGAGGCCGCCGTGCTCGTCGGCCACCTTCTGGGCGGCGGCCTGCTTCATGCTCTTGGGCACCGGCGTGGTGTCGTAGGCGGGCTTCTCGACCCGGCCGGCGCCGACCACCGACTTGAGGCCCGAACCGCGTTCCCAGGCGCTCTGATACTCCTTGGCGAAGCCGGAGCCGAAGCCCTGGTTGCGCGGGGTCAGCCACTTGAGCGCGTGCTCCGGCAGCTCATCGAAGAAGCGGCTCTTGACGTTGTAGCGGGTCTGGCCGTGCAGCATGCGGGTCTGGCTGAAGGCCAGGTAGAGGCGCTGGCGGGCCCTGGTGATGGCCACATACATCAGGCGGCGCTCTTCCTCCAGGCCGTCGCTGTCAGACATGGAGTTCTCGTGCGGGAACAGGCCTTCTTCCAGGCCGGTGATGAAGACGGCATCGAACTCCAGGCCCTTGCTGGAGTGCACCGTCATCAGCTGCACGGCGTCCTGGCCGGCTTGCGCCTGGTTGTCGCCGGCCTCCAGCGAGGCATGGGTCAAGAAGGCAGCCAGGGGCGACATGATCTCGCCGGTTTCGGCATCGGGCGTGAAGTTGGCGGGCGCCACAGCGGCGGGGAAGCCCTCCGAGATGGCGCCGGGCGAGAGTTCATCGACCGGCAGAGCCACGGCGTCCTTGCCGAAGCCCTCTTGCGTGACAAAGGCTTCGGCGGCGTTGATCAGTTCGCCCAAGTTCTCCAGGCGCTCGGCGCCGTCCTTGTCGTTGCGGTAGAACTCATTGAGGCCGGAGATCTCGAGGATCTGCTCGATGATCTCGCGCAGGGTGTGGCCCTGGGTCAGATTACGGGTCGAATCGATCAGGCCGGTGAAGGCCTGCAGATTGCTGCCCGCCTTGCCGGCCACCGCACCCACGCTCTGGTACAGGCTACGGCCGGACATGCGGGCGGCGTCCTGCAGCAGCTCGATGGCGCGCGCGCCGATGCCACGGGTCGGGAAATTGACCACGCGCAGAAAGCTGGTGTCGTCGTTGGGGTTCTCCAGCAGGCGCAGGTAGGAGAGCGCGTGCTTCACTTCCGCCCGCTCGAAGAAGCGCAGGCCGCCGTACACACGATACGGAATGCCGGCATTGAAGAGCGCCGACTCGATCACCCGAGACTGCGCATTGCTGCGGTAAAGCACGGCGATTTCCTTGCGGTCGATGCCAGCGCGGTGCAGGGCCTGGGCTTCTTCGATCAGCCACTGGGCTTCGGCGAAATCGCTGGCGGCTTCATACACCCGCACCGGCTCGCCCGGGCCGGCATCGGTGCGCAGGGTCTTGCCCAGGCGGCGGCTGTTGCGGCTGATCAGCTCGTTGGCGGAATCGAGGATGTTGGAGTAGCTGCGGTAGTTCTGCTCCAGCTTGATGACCTTCTTGACGCGGTACTCGCGCTCGAAATCGGCCATATTGCCGACCCGCGCGCCGCGGAAGGCATAGATGCTCTGGTCGTCGTCGCCCACGGCCATCACGCCCTGGCCACGGCCCGGGGGCGCGAACATCTTGAGCCAGGCGTACTGCAGCTTGTTGGTGTCCTGGAACTCATCGACCAGGATGTGGCTGAAGCGGCGCTGGTAATGGTCGCGCACGGCCGGGTTGTCGCGCATCAGCTCGTAGGAGCGCAGCATCAGCTCGGCGAAGTCGATCACGCCTTCGCGCTGGCACTGGTCTTCGTAGGCCTTGTAGATCTCGATCAGGGTCTTGGTCTGCTCGTCGCGGGGCTCGATGTCACCGGGGCGCTGCGCGTCTTCCTTGGCGCCGGCGATGAACCAGCTGACCTGCTTGGGCACGAAGCGCTCTTCATCGAGCTTCATGGCCTTGATGACGCGCTTGATGGCCGAGACGGAATCGGAGGCATCGAGGATCTGGAAGCCTTGCGGCAGGCCGGCCAGCTTCCAGTGCGCGCGCAGGAAGCGGTTGCACAGGCCGTGGAAAGTGCCGATCCACATGCCGCGCACATTGACCGGCAACATCGTGCCCAGGCGCGTCTGCATTTCCTTGGAGGCCTTGTTGGTGAAGGTCACGGCCATCACGCTGCCCGGCGTCAGCTGGCCGGTCTGCATCAGCCAGGCGATGCGGGTGGTCAGCACCCGGGTCTTGCCCGAGCCGGCACCGGCCAGGATCAGGGCCGGCTCCTGCCCCAGCGTCACGGCGGCGTACTGCTCGGGGTTGAGGTTCTTGAGCAGGCCGCTGGAGGCCATGGCCTGACCGGCGTCTTCCGCCGCCTCGGCGGCCAGCTGATGGGTGTCCGGGCCTTCGGCGGCGGCGAACAAGTCCTCGTTCAGTTCTTCGGGCGGGGCTTCGGGGCGCGGGTCATGAGGCAGGTTCATCGCCGCATTTTAGGTTTGCGGCATCATGCGGCCGATGAAAGCCACCGAAGACCTGCCCTGCCCCTGCGGCCGCGCCGCCTCCTACCGCCACTGCTGTGGCCGGCTGCATGCCCAGTTTGCCGCCAGCAGCGAGCTGCTGGCCGACAGCGCCGAGACCCTCATGCGCTCGCGCTACAGCGCTTATGTGCTCGATGAGCTGGCCTATCTGCAAGCGACTTGGCATGCCAGCACGCGGCCCGCCGAGCTGAGCCCCAATGAGCCTGGCCTGAAATGGCTGGGCCTGGAGGTGAAGAAGCATGGCCAGCTCGACGCCGACCATGCCTGGGTGGAGTTTGTGGCCCGCTGCAAGCTCGGCGGGCGGGCTCAGCGCCTGCAGGAGCGCAGCCGCTTTGTGCGCGAGAACGGGGCTTGGTTCTATCTGGACGGTGAGCTCAGCTGAGCACCGAGGTGAACGCTGAAGTGCGCGCGCCGGCTCGAATCCATCAAGCGAACTCTTGGCGCACGCTGCGGGTGTTGAGCGTGTGCACCGTCCACAGGATGGCGGCACTCCAGATCAGGCACAGGGCGGCCAGCAAGAGGTGCGAACCGCTGACCCAGAGCAGCATGGGCGAAGCCAGCAGCAGGGTGACCAGCAGGCCGCGGCAGAGGCGGCGCGCCCATTCGTAGCGGCGCAGCAAGCCTTGACCCCCGGTGATGCACAGGCCCGAGGCCAGCAGCAGCGCCAGCATCAGGCCCAGGCCCCAGACGCTGCGCAAGCTGGGCAGGCCGGCGCCCACCCCACTGCCCAACCAGAAGCCCATCAGCCCCAACCCGGCCAGGCCCAGCGCCATCAAAACCCAGGCCACAGCACTGACCCAGGGTGAGCGATATCCGACGTGAAAGACTTGCGGCATGGTGGGGACTCCTTGACAGCGCCAAGCTGCGGCGCTTTCTTTTTCAGCAATCAAATGATGGGTTCTGGCGATGACAGGATTGTTTCGACCGTGGCGCCGCCCCACCATCCCCCCCGAAAGGTGGGGTGCGCTTGCACAGCGCACAGCCGCGAGGTTTTCCTCATGGCCACTGGAGAAAACAGCCCCATCCATGGGCTCGGAAACCCAGCGGCAGCCGCGCCGGTTTCTGCCCGCGCCCCGAGCCGCAGGTAATACTCACCCCCCACCATGTTGCAGATCATCCACATCGACGAACACCTCGTCGCCATCGCCAAGCCCGCCGGCCTGCTGGTCCACCGCAGCAGCATTGCCGCGCAGGAACAGGTCTTCGCCCTGCAGCTGCTGCGCGATCAGCTGGGCCGCCCCGTCTGGCCGGCGCACCGCCTGGACCGCGGCACCTCGGGCCTGCTGCTGTTTGCGCTCGACGCCGACACCGCTTCGCAGCTGGGCCAGGCTTTTGAGCAAGGCCAGGCGCGCAAGCGCTACCTGGCCCTGGTGCGCGGCTGGCCGGCGGCAGCGGAAGGCCGCATCGAACACCCCCTGGCCCGTGACCCCGAGCTGCCCTCCGCCGGCCAGCCCCTCCTGGAATCACGCACCGACTGGCGCAGCCTGGCCCGGGTCGAATGGCCGCTGTCCGTGGACCCGCGCTTTGCCACCAGCCGCTACAGCCTGCTCGAAGCCCGCCCCCTCACCGGCCGCCGCCACCAGATCCGCCGCCACCTCAAGCACATCGCCCACCCCATCATCGGCGACGCCACCCACGGCAAGGGCGCCCACAACCGCGCCGTGGCCGCCTTCCTGGGCACGCAGCGCCTGTGGCTGCACGCGCTGGAACTGAACATCCGCCACCCTTGGACCGGCGAGCCGCTGCAGCTGCGCGCGGCGCCGGGGCCGGAGTGGGAGGCGATGCTGGGGCGCGGGGGAGTGGCGGACGAGTGAGGGGGAGGTTTGGGGGCAGACGAGCTGGAGGGAGATGCTCGGGTAGGGCTGAAGCTAGCGCTGCCGAACCACTGGACCTTGGCGCGACAAATGGTGGCGCTGAACACCGGGGCGCAAACTGATAGCGGGCGGCTACCGTTGGATCGCTGACCTGCGCGTGCCCGGCCGGGAGGCCGGAATGGAATAGTTCAACGTTCGATGGAAGCGGCGGCTTGCGGCTTGCCGTAAGACGACCCCTTGACTGAGGGGTTAGGCGTACCCGACGACGCCCAGACGTTCACTGAACGCATGCTGCAGCCTTTGAAATGAGTTCCTCCACACCGCGAAGCATAGTGGCGGAATCTGGAAGAACGATGGCGTGCAACCCTAGGGGATACCGCAACGTGTAGGGCGTTGCATGGACACGATGCAATCGCTCAAACCAGGCGTCTTGCGATTTGGGCAACGAGATGCCCTCCGCAACTGCTCTTGCCCAAAGATTCGTCAACTTGTGACCAAGCGCGGGTTTACTCAATTCAATTGTTGGCACCCCGACTTGCGACAGCATCGCCTTAAGGGCCGACTCAGCGGCATGACCGCATAGGTGTGAGAGCGCGATGGCGGGAACTTGTGAAGCACTTGCTAGCACCCTCGCACCCTCAAGCATGGTGCGAGCGGCAGCAAGAAAACCTTCTGCATCAGTTGGCGCGCGTATGAAGTCATCGCTGGATTCAACCGCAGACATGGTGCCGGTGACGGACTTCATTTGGCATGCCTCACGTTCGAGGTAAGGGACGCCTTGCGGCTTGCCGCAAGGCGTCCCCTTGACTGAAGGGTTAGACCTCTGGCGCCGCTGACGCCTTGGTTGCAGGCCTAGCCTTCCCCTTAGCCTTTGGCTTGGCCCGGGCAGGCTTGCCTTGCACCACCATCAGCGTCGCAAACTTGTCCCAACTGAGCCGATGCTTGTTGACGGACTTTGACGCTGGCATCCACTCAATGTTTCCCTTGCTGATCAGAAGGGTACCGAGCTTTCCGTCGTTGTTGCTGACCTCAACCTTCACGTCCTTGTGAAGAACGAACTTTGTGTTGATATCAAGCAAGACTTCATGCGCCATCTCATAACTCCCATTTTGTTGATTGATGCCGTTCGGCTCCGAAAGCCTACTGCCAAGTGAGCAGTACTGATGCTGGGACTTTTACTTGTTGGAGGGAGCCGAGAAGACAGAACGGACATGCTTTGATCCGCGGGCTGACGCATCTGCTTCCTGAGGCCTAACTTGCTTGTATGCGGATCGTCAACAAAATCTGCCGCACATTTGACCAGCGCTTCCATCCAACGCACATCCTCCCGAGGCATTTGACGTCTTCACAATTCCCACGGAAGCACCTTTGTTCTTTGGCCTGACGCGTCTGTTGAAGGCGCCCTGCGATCTCTGATTCCTTGGATTCAAAGATCAACAGGGGCCGCAGTACCGAACCAGCCTCACGACCCCTCAATCACCCGCATCTCCAGCTGCGACGCCCGTTCACCCGCGCGGAACAGGGTCTGCGTGGCCGGCTGGAAGTCCTCGGGTGCCGCATCCTTGATGCGCACAAAGCGCTGGGGGTTGCGGTCCAGCAGGGGGAACCAGCTGCTTTGCACCTGGACCATCAGGCGGTGGCCGCGGCGGAAGTTGTGGTTGACGTCGGGCAGCTCGATGTCCAGGGCCATCACTTCGCCGGGCACCACGGCCTCGGGCTTGTCCAGGCCTTTGCGGAAGCGGGCGCGCAGGGGCTCGCCGCGCACCAGCTGCTGGTAGCTGTTGAGGGTCTGGCGCGGCGGCGGCACGTCGCTGGGCGGCGGGCCTGAAGGGCTTTCGTCCTCCATGTCATGCGGGTAGACATCGATCAGCTTGACGATGAAGTCGCTGTCGCTGCCGGTTGTGGAGACGTACAGGCGCGCCTTGATCGGGCCGGCCACCGTCAGGTCGCGTTCCAGCACCTCGGTCTGATAGACCAGCACATCGGGCCGGGTGGCGGCAAAGCGCTGATCGCCCACCATGTACTCGGCCGGCATGCCTTGGGCGGCATAGCTGGTGAAGGGCACGGGCTTGTTGGGGTCGCTGACGTAACGGTCCACCGCCTCGGCGCCTGCACTGGCCTCGGGCCGCTTCCAGTCCAGCTTGCCGCCGGCCTGGAAGTAGAGCTGGCGCGGCTTGGCTTCCGCCGGCGGCCAGGCCGGGTAGTGGCGCCAGACATTGCTGCCGGTCTCGAACATGGTGGCCTCGGCGATCTTGGCCTCTCCCTGAGCGCGCAAATGCTGCTCGAAGAAGGGCAGCATCACCTGCTTCATGAAGTACTCGCTGTTGTTGCCGCCAAAGCTGACCGAGCCCATGGACTTGCCCGCGGTGCGGAACCAGCCGCCGTGTCGCCAGGGGCCCATAACGATCTGGTTGCTGATGCCGGGGTTGCGGGTTTCGATGCTGCGGTAGATGGCCAGAGGGCCAGGCAGATCCTCGGCATCGAACCAGCCGCCCACGGTCAGCACGGCGGCGCGGATGCCCTTGAGGTGCGGGGTGATGGATTTCGGCTTCCAGTGCTCGTCGTAGCTGTCGTGCTCGATCAGGTCGTTGAAGTAGGGGTTGCCCGGCGTGCCCAGGGTCTTGGCGATATTGCTGAGATTGCCGAGCTTGAGGAAGTAGTTGTAGGCATCGCCGCTGCTGTAGCGGAAATCACCCCAGCGCGAGGGCTCGGAGGTGGGGTTGGGTTGGGGCTTGAAGCTGGTGAAGAAGCCGTAGTTGTGGGCCAGCATGAAGGCGCCGCCGTGGTAGCCGTCGTCGCCCTTGTAGTAATCGGCGATCGGGGCTTGCGGCGAGGCGGCCTTGATGGCCGGATGCGAATCGATGATGGACGCGGCGCTGTAGAAACCGGGGTAGGAATTGCCCCAGATGCCGACCCGGCCGTTGTGGCCCGCCACGTGGTCGAGCAGCCACTGCACGCTGTCGTGCATATCGCTGCTTTCGTCGACATCGTTCTTGCTCTTCTTGTTCGGCACATGGGGCGTCATCTCGACAAAGCGCCCCTCCGACATATTGCGGCCGCGCACGTCCTGGCAGACCAGGATGTAGCCGGCCTTGAGGAAATCCTCGCTGGGCGCCAGGCGGCCGCTGTAGCGATCCGAGCCATAGGGCGCGCAGCTGTAGGGCGTGCGCGTCATCAGGATGGGGTACTTCTTGCTGCTGTCCTTGGGCACGTAGACCGTGGTGGCCAGGCGCACGCCGTCGCGCACCGGGATGCGGTACTCGTACTTGGTGTAGTTGGCCTTGAAGTCATAGGGCGCCGGGGCGGCGCTGCCCGAAGAAGCACCGGCTGCTTGAGCCAGCACCGCGCCAGAACCCAAGAGCAAGCAAGCAAACAGTGCGGCGGACGCCACCGGCGAAGAAGAGCGCATGGGCATGAAGAGACCTTGAGGTGTACAGAGTCACGAAGTCGGCGCCAGGAGCTGAGCCGGCGTCCCGGGCCATTGGCAAGACCTGACCCTCAAGCCTTACACGCCACAGGATTCGCGATTGGGCCATGCGCGCTGGCCCTTGCGAAGCACGTATTTGCCCGACATGACTTTTGACATCCTTGGCACACCTGACCGCTGCCCGCGCACCGGCCTGGGCCGACAATGCAGGCATGAACCGCAGCCCCGCCGCCCCCTCTTCAGCCGCCACCTCGGCCAGCCGCGGGGTGCTTTTCGCCGCCCTGTCCTACACCCTCTGGGGCCTGTTCCCGCTCTATTTCAAGCAGATCGCCCAGGTGCCCTCGCTGGAGGTGGTGGCCCACCGCACGCTCTGGTGCCTGGTGTTCCTGCTGGGGGTGCTGACGGTGCTCAAGCGCTGGGCCTGGCTGGGCCAGGTGCTGCGCCAGCCCAAGGTGCTGGCGGCCTTTCTGCTCTCGGCCCTGCTCTTGTCGGTGAACTGGCTGACCTACGTCTGGGCGGTGCAGAACGACCATGTGCTGGACGCCAGCCTGGGCTACTTCATCAACCCCCTGGTCAATGTGGCCCTGGGCTTTGCGGTGCTGCATGAGCGCCCACGGCCGCTGCAGTGGCTGGCCGTGGCCCTGGCGGCGGCGGGCGTGCTGTGGCTGACGCTGCAGACCGGCCGCCTGCCATGGGTGGCCTTGGTGCTGGCGGCGAGCTTTGGGGTCTACGGCCTGCTGCGCAAGATCGCCAGCCTGGGCGCGCTGGAAGGCCTGACCCTGGAGACCTTGCTGCTGGCGCCCCTAGCGGCCGCAGCCATGGCCTGGTGGACCTGGCAGGGCCAGAGCGCCCTGTCCCATGGCGCCGAGGCGCCCACCACCCTGCTCTGGCTGCTGTTTGCCGGCCCGCTGACCGCCGCGCCCCTGCTGCTGTTCGCCGCCGGTGCGCGGCGCATTCCCATGGCCACGCTGGGCCTGCTGCAGTACATCTCGCCCAGCATCCAGTTCATGCTGGGCGTGTGGCTGTACCACGAGCCTTTTGCAGCCACGAGACTGGTGGGTTTTGGCTTGATCTGGGCGGCCCTGGCGATCTACAGCATCGAGGGCCTGCTCCGCAGCAGGCAGGCTCCGGCCGCAAGGGTCTGACTCACGGCCGCGCAGCCCTCGGGCGCGATTCAGCCGACCGGCGCTCGGGCCATGAGCGCAGCCAGCCCGGTACTCAGCGCCGGCAGCAGCGCGATCAGCAGCGTGCCCACAAAGATGGCCAGCATGGCCGGCAAGACCGCCCGGCCCACATAGCGAATGGACTTGCCGAACATGGCGGCGGCGAAGTAGATGTTCATGCCCGCCGGCGGGCAAAGGAAGCCGACCTCCATCGCCGCCAGAAAAATGATGCCGAAGTGCACGGGGTCGATGCCGTAGCTCTGCGCCAGCGGCAGCAGCAAGGGCACCAGCACCGCGATGGCCGCAAAAATCTCCATCAAGGCGGCAGCCACAAACAGGAAGGCGCACAGCGCCAGCAAGAAGAGGTACTTGTTGGGAATCGCCCCCTGCACCCACTCCACGGCCAGATCGGGAATGCCCGCATCGACGAGGAAATTGGTCAGCGCCAGCGCCATGCCAAGAATCAGCATCACGCCGCCGATCAGCTGCGCGCATTCCGAAAGGCAGCGCCCGAGCAGGCGCCAGCTGAGCTCACGATGCGCCCCAGCCTGGGTCAGCAGCGCATAGGCGGCCGTCAATGCGGCGCTCTCGGTGGGGGTGGCCAGGCCGCCGGCTAGGGAGCCGATCGCCACCACCGGCGCCAGCAGCTCCCATTTGGACGTCCAGGCCGCCGCCAGCGCCTGACGCGCATTCGGGCGCGAGCTGAGCACCGGATCCGCCCTGGCATTGCCCCGCAGAAAGCCGCCGAACAGCAGCAGGCACACCACCATCACCAGCGCCGGCAGCAAGCCGGCCAGGAACATGTCCATGATGGGCACCCGGGCGATCACTGCATACATGATCAAGGGTACCGAGGGGGCCAGGAGCACACCCAGGGCGCTGGCACTGGTGACCAGGCCGATGCCGCGTTGCTCCGGGTAGCCGGCATTGCGCAGCAAGGGCAGCAGCAAGCCACCCAGCGCCAGAATGGTCACGCCGCTGCCACCGGTGAAGGCCGTGAAGGCCGAGCACAGCACCGCCGCCGCCAGCACCGTGCCGCGCGCGCCGCCGCCGAACAAGGCCACAAAGAGCGCGCCCAGGCGCTGCGCTGCGCCGGTGCGCGCCATCACCAAACCGGCCAGGGTGAACAAGGGCAGCGCCGGCAGCGAGGGGTTGACCGTGATCTGGTAGTGCGACAAAGCGATGGACGCCAGCGGCAGGCCATCACTCCAGAACAAGGCCAGCGCCAGGCCGCCCAGCACCGCGAACACCGGCGCACCGGCCACGAGAGCAAGCAGGAGCAGCGCCAAGGGCGGCCACAGCCGGCCGCCCTGACCATCGACCACGGCGGCCAGCAAGCAGCCGCCCAGCGTCAGCAGCAAGCCGCAGGCAATCTGAGGCAAAGGACTGGTTGCGCAGCGCATGCCCAGCTTGACACCCAGCCAGGCAAAGCCCAGAGGCATGCAGGCCTGCACCCACCAGACCGGCAGCCCATAGGCCAGCGGATGCGCGGTTTCGATCTCGCTGGCCACAAAGCGCCAGCTGGCCCAACTCAGCATGCCGCACAACAGGGCAGAGCCGCCTTTGGCGAAGGCCTGAACCCACCGCTGCTGGCGCTCGCCGCCCCGCTGGGCCAGGCTGCTGCCCAGGGTGCTGAGGTGGCCGTGGCGCTCGGCCGCGATCGCACCGAACATGGCCAGAAGCAGGCCCAGATGCTGCACCAGCACGGGCGCGTTCTCGATGCCCCGGCCCATCATGGGGCGCAGCGCCAGCTCGACCAGCGGCAGCAGCACCATCAGCGCCAGAGCCAGAGAAGCCAGGCCTTCGTCAAAGCGACTCAGGCTTTGAGTGAGAGGGTTGACCGTCGGCGGCGTGCGGGACAGGTCCGGCGCCACTTCCAAGCGCATGCTCACAGACCCCTGCTGGCGCGGTAGGCCTTGAGGTGCTGAAAGACCTCATCAAAGGTTTCGGCCGGCACCATGCTGCCGCGAATGCGCGGATAGAGGCGCTCGGCCAGCTCGCTCCACTCGCGCATCTGCTCGGGTGTGGGCTTGTTGACCTTGAGGCCGCGCTTCTTCATGGCCTCGACCGCTTCATCCACCTCGCGGCGCGCTTGCTGGCGCATGGCCAGGCCGGCCTTTTCGCCGCCGACCTTGAGCGCCTGCTGGGCCGCCGGGCTCATGGCGTCCCAGGCCTTTTTGGTGACCACCAGGGCGCCGACGATGGGCGCCCAGTTGATGTCCAGCATGTTCGATGCCGTGTTGTAGATCTGGCTGGCCAGCGCGAAGTACGGGGTTGCGGGCACCACATGGATCATGCCGGTCTGCATGGCCGGCAGGATGTCGGCGGTCTCCAGCGGCACCGGCGTGTAGCCCAGGTTCTTCATGATGGCCTGCTGCTCGGGCTCCGAACCCCAGGCAAAGAACTTCATGCGCTTGAAGTCTTCGGGCCGCTGGGCCGGCTCCTTGGAGAAGAATCGCACCCAACCTGCATCGCCCCAGGCCACCACCACAAAGCCCCGCTCCAGAAACCGCTGCTCCATGGCGGGGCGCATCTTCTCGCGCACATGGTCGACCTCCTCCCAGCTGCGGAACAACAAGGGCAGGTTCTGCAAGGCCGCCACCGTGGGCTCGATCTCGCGCAAGCCCACCACCGACATCAGCGCGCCTTGCAGCTGACCGATGCGCATGCGGCGCGCCAGCTCGGCCTCGCCGCCCTGGCTGCCATCGGTGAAGACGGTGAACCGGGCTTGGCTGCCCTGCGCGGCACGCCAGCCCTCGCCCATCTCCATCAGCTGCTGGTGGTACTGCGAGTTCTTGGGCACCAGGCTGCCGATGCGCAACTGCACCGGTGCTTGCGCCCAGCTCGCACCGGCGGCGCACAGGGCCAGGAGGCAGGCGGCGGCATGGCGACGGTGGATTCGGGTCATGGTGTTGTCGAAGTTAGGTGTTTTCAGCGCAAGCTAGGGCGGCGAGCCGACCCAGCCTCAGAACAAATCGTCGGCACTGTCGAGCAGCCACTGCGCGCGCTGGCGCATCAGCTGATTGCCCAGGCTGTTGCCGGGAACGGCCAGGGCCTGGCGCAGCAAGGCCTCAAAGGCCGGGCGGTCGCCAGCGGGCTGGGCCAGCGACTCGGCCTGGCCGACATACACGCCGGCATTGCGGCCGGCCGCGGCCGTCAACGCTTGCGCAAACAAAGCTTCGGCACGGCGGCTGCTGCCGCCGGGGCGCGCAGCCTCCAGCGTGCCCAGCAGCGCGGCCAATGCGCCCTCGCCATGCAGGGGCTGGGTGGCCCAGGCCAGTTCAGCCAGGCGCTGGGTCTGCGGCAGATCGGCCACGATGTCCGGGCTGTGCTTGGACAAGGAGATGTAGGCCGCCCAGGAGGCTGCGGCCCAGTAGGCCAGGCCCACCTGCTCGCTCGGCAGGGGCGGCAGCGGCTGTGCCATCTGCAAGGCCTGACGCAAGCCGCCGCCATGCCGGGCTTCCAAGGCCGCCATGGCATGGCGATGGGCGCGCAAGTACAAGCGCGCGGCGCGCTGGCGCAGCTGCAACGCGGTGCGGGCGTCGCGGCTCTCCAGGCGCTCGGCCTCGAAGGCCACGAAAGCAAAGGCGTACTGGGTGAAACCGCCGGCCACCGATTCGGCCAGGGCCAGATGGTCCGGCGTCTGGCGCAGCAGAGATTCCGAGAGCTTCAGGTAAAAGGCGGCGGATTCACGCGCCAGGCCCAGATCTTCCTCTTCCGCCTGACCTTGGCTGGCCAGCTCGTCCGCCACGCTGCGCACCAGCATCAACCGTGGCGAACAGGCGCTGAGCAAACTGGCCAGCAGCAACAAGGCAATCAATCTGGCCATCAGGGCTTGGGGCGGTGTGGTCGAGTGACCGATGGCCGGCGAGTCTAGGCAGGCATGATGAAACCAGCGTGACGCCGTCAAGACAGAAGCAGGTCAGTTCACGGTCCATGCATGAAGGCATGGCATGGCCGTCACACGGGCATCCCAAACTACGGAGTCAATGACGACCGACCCTTCATCTTCGACCCAATATGAGGCTTCGCCGCCCGGAGCTTTTCAGCCGCCTCACCTGCGCTTGCGGGAAGCCGCAGGACGCTTGAACGCTGAAGCGGTGAGCCTGGCTGAGCTCGCGACGCTGCAAGGCTCTGCTGGATTGGGCTCGCTGCTGCTGGTGCTGGCCGCACCTTGTGTCTTGCCCGTGCCCGGTGTGGGCAACGTCATGGGCTTGGCGCTGATGATGCTGGCCGTGCCGATCTGGCGCGGCGACCCAGTCGGCGCCCTGCCCGCGCGCGTGGCAGCTTTTCAGATGCCAGCTCGATGGGCACGCCGCGCATTGCTGATGATGGCTTGGCTCTATGAGCGAGCGGCCCGCTTTGCGCGAGGCCAGCACGGGCTCGGTTCACTCACACAGGCCGGGCCGCGCCCTTGGATGGCCGCACTCGTGGCCTTGATGGGCGCCTTGATTTTCTTGCCCCTGCCGCTGGGCAATGTGCTGCCAGCCATGTGCATGGCGCTGCTGGGCCTGGGGTTGGCCTTGCGGGATGGCTTGCTCTTGCTTTACGCATGGGCTGCGGGCCTGCTGGCCTGCATTTACAGCGCAGCCTTGGGCCTGGCCGCCTGGCACTGGGGCCTGGCCCCCGTGTGGCGCTACCTTGGGGCTGACGCGGGCTGATGCCCGTCTCACCAGCCCCAAGCACCAGCCAGGCCCCTCGGGTTCACAGGACCGGCTGCCGCATCAGGTAGTCAAACGCGCCGAGTGCCGCCTTGGCGCCCTCGCCCGTGGCGATGATGATCTGCTTGAAGGGCACGGTGGTCACGTCGCCGGCGGCAAACACGCCGGGCAGCGAGGTCTGGCCCTTGGCATCGACGATGATCTCGCCGTGCTTGCTCAGCTCCACCACGCCCTTGAGCCACTCGGTGTTGGGCACCAGGCCGATCTGCACGAACACGCCTTCCAGCTCGATGCGGTGGGCCTCACCGCTGTTGCGGTCCATGTAGTTCAGGCCGTTGAGCTTGCCGCCTTCGCCGGTGAATTCGGTAGTTTGGGCCGAGGTGTGGATGGTGACGTTGGGCAGGCTCTTGAGCTTGTTGACCAGCACCGCATCGGCACGCAAGGCTTCACCGAACTCGATCAAGGTGACATGGGCGACGATGCCGGCCAGGTCGATGGCCGCTTCCACGCCGGAGTTGCCGCCGCCGATCACCGCCACGCGCTTGCCCTTGAACAAGGGGCCGTCGCAATGCGGGCAGTAGGCCACGCCCTTGTTCTTGTACTCCTGCTCGCCGGGCACATTGACATTGCGCCAGCGCGCGCCGGTGGACAGGATGACCGAGCGCGACTTGAGCGTGCCGCCATTGGCCAGTTGCACCTCGATCAGGCCGCCCGGCTCGGCCGCCGGAATCAGCTTCTCGGCGCGCTGCAGGTTCATGATGTCCACGTCGTAGGCTTTGACATGGCCTTCCAGCGCGGCGGCGAACTTGGGACCGTCGGTTTCGAGCACAGAGACATAGTTCTCGATCGCCAGGGTGTCGTTCACCTGGCCGCCAAAACGCTCGGCCGCCACACCGGTGCGTATCCCTTTGCGGGCGGCGTACACGGCCGCAGCCGCGCCGGCCGGGCCACCGCCGACGATCAGCATGTCGTAGGGCGCCTTCTCGCTGAGCTTGGCGGCATCGCGGGCGGCGGCGCCGGTGTCCAGCTTGGCCACGATCTCTTCCACCGTCATGCGGCCCGAGCCGAAGAACTGGCCGTTCAGGTAGATGCTGGGCACGGCCATGATCTCGCGGGCATTGACCTCGTCCTGGAACAGGCCGCCGTCGATGACCACGGTTTTGACCCGCGGGTTCTGCACCGCCATCAGGCTCAGAGCTTGGACCACATCGGGGCAGTTGTGGCAGCTCAGGGACATATAGACCTCGAAGCTGAAATCGCCGTCCAGGCCGCGGATCTGCTCGATCACCTCGGGCTCGACCTTGGGCGGATGGCCACCCACCCACAGCAGGGCCAGCACCAGGGAGGTGAACTCGTGGCCCAGGGGAATGGCGGCGAAGCTGAGCTTCATGTCCGAGCCCGTGCGGTTCAGGCTGAAGGACGGGCGGCGCTCGGCCTGACCGTCGGTCTTGAGCGTGATCTTGTCCGACATCGCTGCGATGTCCTGCAGCAGGCCGAGCAGTTCGCTCGAGGCCTCGCGCTCATCCAGGCTGGCGATGATTTCGAAAGGTTGGGTGACGCGCTCGAGGTAGGCCTTGAGCTGGGTCTTCAGTTGTGCGTCCAACATGGTGCTTCTCCGTTTTCGGGGTGTACAGGCGTGGCGCTGCGAAGCCACTCTGAAAACGCCCTGAGGTTCAGCCGGAGAGGCCGGGGCGCTTTCAGCGGAGCTTGAACAACAGATCTCGCTGAAGGGGAATCGCAAGCCCTCCCGGGCCTGCGAATTCAATCGTCATTCGATCCAGTCTGACGCAGACTTAGATCTTGCCGACCAGGTCCAGCGAAGGAGCGATGGTCTTGGCGCCTTCCTTCCACTTGGCCGGGCACACTTGGCCGGGGTTGGCGGCGGTGTACTGGGCGGCCTTCAGCTTGCGCAGGGTTTCCGACACGTCGCGGGCGATTTCGTTGGAGTGCACTTCGGCGGTCTTGATGATGCCGTCCGGGTTGATCACGAAGGTGCCGCGCAGCGACAGGCCTTCTTCTTCGATGTGCACGCCGAAAGCGCGGGTCAGCTTGTGGGTCGGGTCGCCGACCAGGGGGAACTTGGCCTTGCCCACGGCCGGCGAAGTTTCGTGCCAGACCTTGTGCGAGAAGTGGGTGTCGGTGGTGACGATGTAGACCTCGGCACCGGCCTTTTGGAACTCAGCGTAGCTGTCGGCCGCGTCTTCGACTTCGGTCGGGCAGTTGAAGGTGAAAGCCGCCGGCATGAAGATCAGCACGGACCACTTGCCCTTCAGGCTCTCGTCGCTGACGGTGACGAACTTGCCGTTGTGGAAGGCTTCGGTCTTGAAAGGCTGGACTTGGGTGTTGATCAAGGACATGACATTTCCTTTGGGTTGGTAGTGAGGGTGGCACAAGCTCGAAAACCTGCGATGGATGAATCATAAAAGCAAGCCCCGGCTTGCAGGTTTGATTAATCAAATCACTGTCATTGCTTGTGCCTATTGAGCTGGACTATCAAGAACCAGGCTCGGTCGCCACACCCTTGTCACACCATCAGGTCAGATCCCCTGCTCCAAGGCGAGCAGTTCCTCCACTGTCTGCCGGCGGCGGATCAGGCGCTGCTGATCGCCATCGACCAGCACCTCGGCCGCGAGCGGACGGCTGTTGTAGTTGCTGGACATGGAGGCACCGTAGGCCCCGGTGTCGTGAATCACAAGCAGATCACCGACCTGGGCGGCCGGCAGCAGGCGAGGCTCGACCACGCCACCGTCCACTTGCGTGAACACATCGCCCGATTCGCACAGCGGGCCGGCCACCACCGTGGGCCGCTCGGCGCGGTCCGCTTGGCCATCGGCCGGCAGCAAGCTCATGGCATGAAAAGCACCGTACATGGCCGGGCGCATCAGCTCATTGAAGCCGGCATCCACCAGCACAAAGTGATTGCGGCCCACATCCTTGCTGGCGCGCACCTCGGCCAGCAGCACACCGCTCTCGGCCACCAGGTAGCGGCCCGGCTCGATCTCCAGCTGCAAGGCGTGGCCCAGCAGGGTTTGCGCCTGCTGGCGCGCCTGATCCCAGAGGCCGAAGTAATGTTCGGTGTCGATGACGGGCTCGCCATCGCGGTAGGGAATCGACAAGCCGCCGCCGGCCGAGATCGCCTGCAAGTCCATGCTGGCCGCCTGCACCTGGCGCACCAGGTCCACCATGGCGCCGCAGACCTCGGACAGGTGGCGGTAGTCCACGCCCGAGCCGATGTGCATGTGCAGGCCGATCAGGCGCAAGCCCTGGGTCTGCACCGCCGCCAAGGCGGCCGGCAGGTCGGCATGCCAGATGCCGTGCTTGCTGTGCTCGCCACCGGTGTTGGTCTTGTTGCTGTGGCCGTGGCCGAAACCGGGGTTGATGCGCAGCCAGACGCCGTGACCAGGCGAGGCAGCGCCCAGCTGGTGCAGCATGTCGATGGAGCCGGCATTGACCGGCACCTGATGCTCGATCACGGTCGCAAGGGTCTCGCGGTCCAGCAGATCGGCCGTGAAGACGATGTCCGAATGCACCGAGCCATCGGCGCGGTAGCCGGCCGCCAAGGCACGCAGCACCTCGCCGCGCGAGACGGCATCGACCTTGACGCCCTGCTCGCGCATCAGCCGCAGGATGTGGGTGTTGGAACAGGCTTTTTGCGCAAAGCGGATGGCATCGAAGGCCCGCAGCGCGGCGATGCGCTCACGGATGGTGCCGGCGTCGTAGACCCACAAAGGCGTGCCGAAGGTCTGGGCCAGGGCTTGCAGGCGGGTGGGGGTCAGGGTGGCAGCAGGCATGGGCGGGCTCTCTCGGGCAGGGTTCAGGGAATGGCTGAAGCATGCCTGCCCTGCCCCATTCACTCAAATATTGCTTTATAAACACCTCATTCATTTTGGATATGCTCATCTCGTGAACCCGGACATCAGCCTGCGCCATATCGAAGTCTTCCGCGCCATCATGACGGCCGGCAGCGTCACCGAAGCGGCCCAGTTGCTGCGCAGCTCGCAGCCGACACTGAGCCGTGAGCTGGCGCGGCTGGAGCAACTGCTGGGCTATGCCCTGTTCGAGCGCCAGCGCGGCCGCCTGCGCGCTACCGCGCGGGGCCTGGCCTTGTTCGACGAAGTGCAGCGCAGCTACCAGGGCCTGGACCGCATCCGCAGCCGCGCGGCTCAACTGGGCCGGGACGAACAGGTGCAGTTGGCCGTGCTCTGCCTGCCTGCGCTCAGCCATGCCCTGCTGCCCACCGCCTGCGCTGACTTTCTGGCCGCCCACCCGGCGGCGCAGCTGTCCATCACGCCGCAGGAATCACCGCTGCTGGAGGAATGGATGGCCGCCCAGCGCTTCGATCTGGGCCTGAGCGAGCAGCAGACGCACAGCGCCGAGGGCACACAGCGGGTGCCGGTGCTGACCCTGGATGAGGTCTGTGTGCTGCCGGCGGGCCACCCGCTGCTGGCGCGTCAGGTGCTGCAGCCCTCGGACTTCGAGGGCCAGGATTTCATCAGCCTCTCGGCCGAGGACCCGTACCGGCTGCAGCTGGATGCCCTGTTCGCGGAGGCCGGCGTGCAACGCCGCTTGCGCGTGGAAACCCACAGCGCTGTGGCCGTGTGCGCGATGGTCCAGCAAGGCCTGGGCCTGGCCATCGTCAATCCCTTGACGGCGCTGGCCCTGGCCGGCCCGGGGCTGCAGCTGCGGCGCTTCAGCATGTCCGTGTCCTTCCAGGTCTCGGCTCTGCTGCCGATGTACCGGCCGGCGCAGCCGCTGGCACAAAGCTTTCTGCAGGCCCTGCAGGCTCAGGCTGAGCGCATGAGCCGCGCCTTGGAGCAAGCGCTCCGCTAAATCACTCAGAGCCGCTCGATGCGCGCGTAAGCCGAATGGTTGTGGATGGACTCGAAGTTCTCAACATCCACCGTGTAGCGGCCGATGCGCGGATCGGCGTTCAGGCGCAGGGCCACATCGCGCACCAGATCCTCGACGAACTTGGGGTTCTCGTAGGCATGCTCGGTGATCCACTTCTCGTCGCTGCGCTTGAGCAGGGGCCAGATTTCGCTGGAGGCGCTTTCCTCGGCGAAGCGCACCAGTTCCTGCCAGCTGACCGGCTGGGCGCCGATTTCGGCACGCACTGTCACCAGCGAGCGCTGGTTGTGAGCGCCATAGTCGGAGATTTCTTTGGAACAGGGGCACAAGCTCTTGACCGGCACGGCCACCTCGGCCCAGACCGTGGTCTGGCCAGCGCGGGTTTCAGAGATCAGGCGGCCTTGGTAGTCCAGCAGGCTCTCGATGCCGGAGACCGGCGCGCGCTTGCGGATGAAGAAGCTGAACGCCACCTCGATGCGGCCCTCGGCCGCCTCCAGCTTGGCCAGCATCTGGCCATGCAGCTCACGCAGCGAGGCCGCATCCAGCGGCGCCTGCAAGGCATCGAGCCAGGCGACGAAGCGGGACATGTGCGTGCCCTTCTTCTCGGCCGGCAGGCTGACGTCCAGCGTCCAGGTGCCGACGGTGGGCTGCGCCTGCGTGCCGACCTGAATCTGCAGCGGGTAGCGCACATCCTTGACGCCGACGCGCTGGATGACAAGGTGGCGCTCATCGCGCTCGCTCTGGGTGTCGGGGATGTGAAGGGCGCTGGTGACTTGGTTCATGCAATCGGGTGCGCGGCCCGTCGATGTGGCCGCAGAAATTACGGGATAACCCTGAAGCCCTCAGCTTGCCAGCAAGCCACCAACCTTGCCGCGGCAAGGTCTTGGCGGCCATGCCTCACTGATTGGCGGCGGGGCGCAGCAGGCTGGGTCGGGCGCCGAAGCGCTTGAGGATGGCTTGTTCGATGCCGCTGGCGTCCAGGCCGCAAGCCGCCATCAGCTTGGGCACCTCGCCGTGCTCGATGAATTCATCAGGCAGGCCCAGCACCAGCACCGGCGGATTGAGGCCGGCGGCTTGCAAGGCTTCCATCACGGCCGAGCCCGCACCGCCCATCAGGCAGCCGTCTTCCACGGTGACGAGGGCATCGTGCGTGCGTGCCAGCTCGGTGACCAGCTCGACATCGAGCGGCTTCACAAAACGCATATTGGCCACGGTGGCGTCGAGTTGCTCGGCCGCCTCCAAGGCCGGGTAGAGCAAGGTACCGAAGGCCAGGATGGCGATGCGCGGCGCACCGGCCGCGCCCGCCAGCTGCGGCTTGCTCGATTGCCTGCGCAGCTCGCCCTTGCCCCAGGGCAGCAGACTCATGGTCTTCTGGACTTCCACGCCCACACCGGCACCACGCGGGTAGCGCACGGTCACCGGGCCGCTGTGCTGGTAGCCGGTGTAGAGCGCCTGGCGGCATTCGTTCTCGTCCGCCGGGGTCAGGACCGCCATATTCGGGATGCAGCGGGTGAAGGCGATGTCGTAGTTGCCGGCGTGGGTGGCACCGTCGGCACCGACCAGACCGGCACGATCCAGGGCAAACAGCACCGGCAGGTTCTGCAGGGCCACGTCGTGGATCAATTGGTCATACGCACGCTGCAGGAAGGTGGAATAGATCGCCACCACCGGCTTCATGCCCTCGCAAGCCATGCCGCCGGCCACCGTCACCGCATGCTGCTCGGCGATGCCGACATCGTGGTAGCGAGTCGGGAAGCGCTTGTGGAACTCCACCATGCCCGAACCTTCGCGCATGGCCGGCGTGATGCCGATCAGGCGGCTGTCGGCCTCGGCCATATCGCAGAGCCAGTCACCAAAGACCTGGGTGAAGCTGACCTTGGCCGGCGCTGCCGATTTGACGAAACCGACCGATGGGTCGAACTTGCCCGGTGCCGCGTGGTACTTGACCGGATCGGCCTCGGCCAGCTTGTAGCCCTGGCCCTTCTTGGTGACCACATGGAGGAACTGCGGGCCTTTCTTGCCGCGCAGATTCTCCAGGGTCGGAATCAAGGCATCGAGGTCGTGGCCATCGATGGGGCCGACGTAGTTGAAGCCGAACTCTTCGAAGATGGTGCCGGGCACGACCATGCCCTTGGTGTGCTCTTCGAAGCGCTTGGCGAATTCGTACAGCGGCGTGTTCTTCAACACCGACTTGGCGCCCTCGCGCGCCGAGGCGTAGAAGCTGCCGCTCATCAGACGGGCCAGGTATTTGTTCAGCGCGCCGACCGGCGGGCTGATCGACATGTCGTTGTCGTTCAGGATCACCAGCACATCGCCCATCACGCCGCCGTGGGCGACGCCGGCGTTGTTCAACGCTTCGAAAGCCATGCCGGCCGTCATCGCCCCGTCACCGATGATGGCCACGGCCTTGCGGTCCTCTCCCTTGATCTTGGCGGCCATGGCCATGCCGTGGGCGGCCGAGATGGAGGTGCTCGAGTGACCGGTGCCGAAGGTGTCGTACTCGCTCTCGTCGCGGCGCGGAAAGCCGCTGATGCCGCCGAAATGGCGGATGGTGGCGAGCGCGTCGCGGCGGCCGGTCAAGACCTTGTGCGGATAGGTTTGATGGCCCACATCCCAGACCAGACGGTCGTGCGGCGTGTTGAACACATAGTGCAGGGCCACGGTCAGCTCGACCGTGCCCAGGTTGGAGCCCAGATGACCGCCGATGCGCGAGTTGGACAAGGTGTCCAGCACATAAGCGCGCAATTCACCGGCCAGCTTGGGCAGCTCGGTGCGAGGCAGGCGGCGCAGATCGGCCGGGCTGTTGATGGTGTGCAGCAGAGAGTCACTCATGGATGATGGTGCCGCGTTTGCTCAGTTGTCTCGTTCCACGACCATATCGGCCAGCAGACCCAGCCAGGCGGTGTTGCGCAGGCCAGTGGCCGCCAGGGCCCGGTGGGCGTCGTCGCGCAGCTGGCGAGCCAGGGCGCGGGCAGGCTCCAGGCCCAGCACCGACACATAGGTCGGCTTGTTGGCGTCCTGGTCCTTGCCGGCAGTCTTGCCCAGCACGGTGGAGTCCTGGGTCACATCGAGGATGTCATCGACCACCTGGAAGGCCAGGCCCAGGGCCGCGCCGTAATCCGACAAGGCCTGGCGCGCGGCCAGACTGATGTCGCCGCAGGCTGCGCCCATCATCACGCTGGCTTGCAGCAAGACGCCGGTCTTGCGGCGGTGCATATCACGCAGCGTGCATTCATCGAGCTGCTTGCCCACGCTGGCCAGGTCGATGGCCTGGCCGCCGGCCATGCCGGCATGGCCGGCCGAGCGGGCCAGCAGGCTGCACAAGCGGGCTTGCAAGGCCGGCGCCATGTCGGAGTCCGCCTCGTCCGGCGTCAGCACCTCGAAGGCCAGAGCCTGCATGGCGTCGCCCGCCAGCATGGCCTGGGCCTCGCCGAACTTGACGTGCACGGTGGGCTTGCCACGGCGCAGTACGTCGTCGTCCATGCAGGGCATGTCGTCATGCACCAGAGAGTAGGCATGAATCAACTCCACCGCACAGGCCGCGCGCATGGCCGCGCCCGCATGACCAGCGACGGCTTCGCAGGTGGCCAGCACCAGCAAGGGTCGCAAGCGCTTGCCGCCATCGAGCACCGCATAGCGCATGGCTTCGCCCAGACCGGCCGGGGCATCCTCGGGGACAAAGGCGTCCAGCGCTGATTCACAAGCAGCGAGCGAGCGCTGCATCCATTGTTCAAACACACCAGCATCCACGCTCAGGACTCTCCCCATTGTTTCAATCCCTCGCCCTCCAGCACCTTGACTTGTTGTTCTACGGCCTGCAGTCGCGATCGGCACAGCCCCAACAGGCCGGCACCCCGCTTGTAACTCTCCAGCAACTGATCGAGCGGCAACTGGCCACCCTCCATATCGGCCAGCAAACGCTCCAGCTCAGCGAGCGCCTGCTCGTAGCTGAGGTGTGCCAAATCCTCCTCCGCCTGGGAAGCGGCGGCTTTGGATGCGGCTTTGGACGCGCTGCTGGATCGGGTCATTGTTCGAGACAAGCAAACCGCGATTGTAGTCAGTGCGCCACGCCCGCCCGCAGCGGCAATGTCAGCCGGCCGCCACGACTGAAACGGCGGGTAACTTGACAGGCCGGGGCGCTTGAAGGCTGGCCTGGGTACAATCCCGCCTCCTTGCCTGCTCGCAGCACGGCAAGCCCCAGAGTAGAAACCCGCAGGGGGCGCCGATCGGCAGCGCCCCGGCTTGCTTCTCCTGGGCTGCATGCTTTTTCATCCTTTTCTTTCCCACAGCAGGCCTGCGCGCATCTGGCGCGGCCGGTGTCGGCATGGGCCGACACCCCGGTTCCTAGGAGACCCACTTGGATCATGTCCGACCTGAGCATCGCCCTCTCAGTGATTGAAACACCGCACAGCTCCGGCGCCAGCCCTGCCAACTCGGCAGACGCCAGCACCGTCACCCAGCTGCCCGTGACATCCTATTTCGATGAAGCCCTGTTCCAGCGCGAGCAGGCGCTGATCTTTCAGGCCGGCCCGCGCTACATCGGCCATGCCCTGGCCGTACCGGAGGTGGGCGACTACTACGCCCTGCCGCAGGAAAAAGAAGGCCGCGCCCTGGTGCGCACCCCCAATGGCCTGGAGCTGATCTCCAACGTCTGCCGCCACCGCCAGGCCGTGATGCTGCGCGGCCGCGGCAACACCCGCAGCAACATCGTCTGCCCTCTGCACCGCTGGACCTACAGCCTGCAGGGCGAGCTGATCGGTGCACCGCATTTCGATCACGATCCCTGCCTGAACCTGAACAACTACAAGCTGCGCGAGTGGAACGGCCTGCTGTTCGAGGACAACGGCCACGATGTCGCCGCTTCGCTGAAAAATCTAGGGGCAGCTGCCCAACTCGATTTCTCGGGCTATGTGCTGGACAAGGTCCATGTGCACGAGTGCGACTACAACTGGAAGACCTTCATCGAGGTCTACCTCGAGGACTACCACGTCGGCCCCTTCCACCCGGGCCTGGGTCAATTCGTCACCTGCGACGATCTCGCCTGGGAGTTCGGTGAGCACCATTCGGTGCAGACCGTGGGCATCCACAAGGATCTGGCCAAACCTGGCTCGCCGGTCTACCAGCGCTGGCATGAACAGCTGCTCAAGTACCGTGAAGGCCGCCCGCCCGAGTCCGGCGCGATCTGGCTGACCTACTACCCGCACATCATGGTCGAGTGGTACCCGCATGTGCTGGTCGTGTCCACCCTGTTCCCGCAAGGGCCGCAGAAGACCGCCAACATCGTCGAGTTCTACTACCCCGAGGAAATCGCCGCCTTCGAGCGCGACTTCGTCGAGGCCCACCAGGCCGCCTATATGGAAACCTGCGTGGAAGATGACGAAATCGCCCTGCGCATGGACCAAGGCCGGCGCGCCCTGATGGAGCGTGGCGACAACGAAGTCGGCCCCTACCAGAGCCCGATGGAAGACGGCATGCGCCATTTCCACCAGTGGTACCGGCGTGAGATGAAACTGGATCGCTGAGCGCACAGCCACCCTCTGCCCAAGCCCTCGCAACGCCCTGCGCAGCCGTCCTGCCGGGGCGTTGTCTTTTCTGAGCCCTGCCCTCGATTGCTCTGCCCGCCATGTCCGCCTCCTTGCTGATCGTCGCCGCCACGTTCTTGTTCGCCAGCATGGGCGTCTGCGTCAAGCTGGCCTCGGCCTACTACGACGCCAGCGAGATCGTCATGTACCGCAGCCTGATCGGCGTGCTGCTCGTCGGCGGCATGGCGCTGGTGCAAGGCAAAAGCCTGCGCACCTCCGTGCCGCTCAAGCACTTCGGCCGCAGCCTGGCGGGCGTGCTGGCCCTCTCGCTGTGGTTCTACTCGATCAGCCAGCTGCCGCTGAGCACGGCCATGACGCTCAGCTATATGTCCTCGGTCTGGATGGCGGTGTTCATGATTCTGGGCGCCCTGCTGTTCAAGACGGCGCCGGTCCGCCCGCGTCTGGTGGCCGCGGTGCTGCTGGGCTTTGTTGGGGTGGCCCTGGTGCTGCGCCCGACCCTGGCGCAAGACCAGATCACGGCGGGCCTGATCGGCCTGGTCGCCGGCATGCTCTCGGCCCTGGCCTATCTGCAGGTGGCCGGCCTGGGGCGGGCCGGCGAGCCGGAGTACCGCGTGGTGTTTTACTTTTCACTGGGCGGCGTGCTGGCCGGGGCGCTGATCACATCCGGCATGCAGCAGCTCAGCCTCAGCCAGGGACTGCACCCGCACAGCCTGAAGGGCGCAGGCCTGCTGCTGGCCGTCGGCCTGCTGGCCACCGCGGCCCAGCTGATGATGACGCGCGCCTACGGCCGTGGCAAAGCCCTGGTCAACGCGGCGCTGCAGTATCTGGGCATCGTGTTTTCGGTCGGCTACGCCCTGCTGTTTTTTGGCGAGCAGGTCGATGCCGGTGCGCTGATCGGCATGGGCTTGATCGTGGCCGCCGGCGTGGGCGCCAGCTGGGCCCAAGCCGGTAGACAATCAACGCCGCAATCCACCGCAGCCCAAGAATCGCGCACGCCATGAACCCCGCTCGCTTTCAGACCCTGATCACCGCCACCGAACTGCAGCAGGCCCAGGCCGCCGGCCAGGCCCTGCTGCTGATCGACACCAGCTTTGACCTCGCCGACACCTCTGCCGGCGAACGCAGCCATGCCCAGGGCCACCTGCCCGGCGCGCATTACCTGCACCTGGACCGTGATCTGAGCGCCACCAAGACCGGGCCGGATGGCCGCTTTCGCGGCCGCCACCCCCTGCCCGACCGCGCCGAGTTCGCCGCCCGCATGGCCGCACTTGGCCTGCGCCCGGGCCTGCAGGTCGTGGCCTACGACGGCCAAGGCGGGATGTATGCCGCCCGCCTGTGGTGGATGCTGCGCTGGATCGGCCATGCCGAGGTGGCGGTGCTGGACGGCGGCCATGCCGCCTGGGTCGCGGCCGGTGGCGCGCTGAGCACCGCCCCGGCGCTGACGGAAGCAAACACCAGCACCGCGCCCCTCCCCCTGCCCGACAGCCTGGTGCCCCGCCTGGATGCCGATGCGCTGCAGCGTCAGCTCGGCCGCCTGCGCCTGATCGACGCGCGCGCGCCCGAGCGCTTCCGAGGCGAGGTAGAGCCGCTGGACGCCAAGGCCGGCCACATCCCCGGTGCCCGCAACCGCCTGTTCAAGACCAATCTGCAGGACGATGGCCGCTTCAAGCCGGCCGAGCAGCTGCGCCAGGAGTTCCACAGCCTGCTGGCGCCGTTCGCCCCGGCGGAGGTGGTGCATCAGTGTGGCTCGGGCGTCACCGCCTGCCACAACCTGCTGGCCATGGAGCATGCTGGCTTGAGCGGCTCGCGCCTTTACCCCGGCTCCTGGAGCGAATGGTCCTCGGACCCAAGCCGGCCGGTGGCCCAGGGCTGAAAACCTGACTGGGCATTTCACTTGACATAGCGCAAGATGGGCGGGCGGTCCTGCCCTGAAACTGAACCCCACAACAACGGAGGTTTGCCATGTTCAAGCGCATTCTGGTGCCCACTGACGGTTCTGACATTTCCACCAAGGCCATCCACACGGCCATCGCCCTCGCCAAGGTGCATGGCGCCAAGATCTACGCCCTGAGCGTCAAGGAGCCCTTCCCCTACAGCGCCGTGTCGGAAATGCAGCCGACGCCGCCGCAGGAGTTCTTCGACGCGCAGGAGCGCATCGCCAGCGCCCGCGTCAAGGCCGTGCTGACTCTGGCCGAGGCGGACGGCGTGCCCCACGAGGGCCACACCCTTGAAGCCCTGCATGCCTGGGAGGCCATCATCGAACACGCGGGCAAAAACAACTGCGATCTGGTCGTCATGGCCTCGCATGGCCGCCGCGGCGTGCAAGCACTCCTGCTGGGCAGCGAGACCCAGAAGGTGCTGACCCACTGCACGGTGCCGGTGCTGGTGGTTCGCTGAACCCTCACCCTCGCACAAAAATCAAAGGCCGGGCTGCAGCGTGCAGCGCCGGCCTTTTTCATGGGCACCCGAGATTGCGCTCGGCCTCCGCGATGACCTCAGTGATCACATCAATGGTGGCCTGACACCGCCACCACCACCAGCGGAATCGCCAAACCGGCGCTCAGCCACAAGAGCTGCAGCCAGGTCTCGCGCAGCGGCAAACGGCGCTGCAGTTGCGGGATCAAGTCAGCCACCGCCACGTAAATGAAGCTGCTGCTGGCCGCCACCAGCAGGAAGGGGAACAAGCTCTCCCAGGGGCCGACCACAAAATAGCCCAGCACCCCGCCCAGCACCGCCGACAGGCCCGAGATGGCATTGAACAAGAGCGCCTTGCCGCGCGAGAAGCCCGCGTTGAGCAGCACGATGTAGTCGCCCACCTCTTGCGGGATCTCATGCGCAATGATGGCCAGCGAGGTGACCAGGCCCAGATGCGGGTCGGCCAGAAAGGCCGCCGCGATGATGATGCCGTCACAGAAATTGTGGATGCTGTCGCCCACCAGCACGCTCAGGCCGCCGCGCCCCGCCTGCTCGACATCGAAATGATGGTGGTGGTGGTGACCATCGCCCTCGTGGTGGTGGTTGTGGCGATAGAGCTCGGCCTTCTCCAGCAGGAAAAAGAACAGCAGGCCGCCCAGCAGGGTCATGAACAAGGCATGCGGGCTGGCTTGGCTCTCAAAGGCTTCGGGCAGCACATGGAGCAAGGCCGTGCCCAGCAGCACGCCGGTGGACAGACCCACCAGGTGTTTCACCACCCTCCCCAGCAAGGTGACGGTCACACTGGCCGCGATCAGCACCGAGAGCAGGCCGCCGCTGAAAGTGGCCAGCACGATATAAAACAGAGTCATGTCATTCCAGGTGGTGGGTGCCGGCGGGTGCCCACACCGGCCGCGGCGCGAGGCAAGCGCCCGCCCACAACCGGTCATAAAAACAAAGGGGAGGCTGAGACAGCCTCCCTGCAGCTACGGTGGCCCGGCCTGGACGGCCGCCACCTGAGCTCTGGCTTTCATCTTAGCAAGCCTGTCAAGCGCCATGATCACCACGCAGCGCCACGCAGCGCCACACCGATGGCGCGCCGACACAGAGCTGCCTCGGTTTGCGCTGACAATGCCGCCATGAATTTTCCTGCCGCCCCCCGCGCCGTCGAGTTTTCGCCGCCGGCCACCGCCCCACTCGCCGCCATCGACATGGGCTCCAACAGCTTCCGCCTGGAGATCGCCCACCTACCGCGCGGCCAGTACAAGCGCCTGGAGTACTTGAAAGAAACCGTGCGCCTGGGTGCCGGCCTGGACAGCGAAGGCATGCTGACCGAGGCGGCCATGCAGCGCGGCCTGGACTGCCTACGTCGTTTCGCCAGCCGCCTGGAGGGCTTCCCGGCCGCGCGTGTGCGCGCCGTCGCCACCCAGACCCTGCGCGAAGCGCGCAACCGCAATGCCTTCCTGGCCCGCGCCCGCGAAGCCCTGGGCTACCCGATCGAGGTGATCTCGGGCCGCGAAGAAGCACGCCTGATCTTCGCCGGCGTCGCACGCCTGCAGCCCTCCAACCTGCCGCGCCTGGTGATCGACATCGGCGGCCGCTCGACCGAGATGATTCTGGGCCGGGGCCGCAAGCCGCTGACGGCCGAATCCTTCCAGGTGGGCAGCGTCAGCCTGTCGCTGCGCTTTTTCCCTGACGGCCAGTTCACGCCCGAGGCCTTCCGCGCCGCCCAGGTGGCCGCGGGAGCCGAGCTCGAAGAAGCTTTCGCCTTGTTCAAACCCACCATGTGGCAGGAGGCCCTGGGCTCCTCGGGCACCGTGGGCGCCGTGGCGCAAATCCTGGCGGCCAGCGGCCAGACCGATGGCCGCATCACGCCCGAAGCCCTGCGCTGGTGCATCGAGCGCGCGCTGGAAGCCGGCAGCATGGACCGCCTGGACCTGCCCGGTCTCAAGGAAGACCGCCGCGCCGTGGTCGGCGGCGGCCTGTGCATCCTCTACACCTTGCTGACCCAATTCGGCATCCCCGAGCTGCGGCCAGCCAAGGGCGCGCTGCGCCAGGGCGTGATCTTCGACCTGGTCGAACGCCTGGAAACCGAACGCGCCGGCGAGGGCGCCACCGTGCTGGACATGCGCGAGGCCTCGGTCGCCGCGCTGCAAAAGCGCTTCAGCGTCGACCTGCCCCAGGCTGCCCGCGTGCAAGACCTGGCCCTGCGTCTGCACAAGCAGCTGGCACCGCGCGCCAGCCGAGCCCTGCAGCGCGAGCTGGCCTGGGCCGCCGCCTTGCATGAGATTGGCATGATGGTCTCGCACCACGACCACCACCGCCACAGCGCTTACCTGCTCTCCCATGTGGACGCGGCCGGTTTCTCGCAGGACCAGCTGCGTCGCCTGGCCGATCTGGCCCTGGGCCAGCGGGGCGGCCTGCGCAAGCTGGAAGCGCAGATGAGCGACGAAAGCCTGCTCTGGCAACTCTTGAGCCTGCGCCTGGCGGTGATCGCCTGCCATGCCCGCGGCGTGACCGAGCCCAAGGCCCTGAGCCTTCGCCGAGATGGCCGCCAGATCACCTTGAGCCTGCCCAAGGCCCTGCCCAACACCCAGCCGCGTGCGCTCTACCTGCTGCAGGAAGAAGCGCAGGCCTGGGCCCGCTCGGGGGTGCTGGAATTGCTGCTGGCCTGAGACCGCCGGGCAACGCCCGCGCCTGATCGGCTCAGAGCTGATCGGGCGCCAGCACCGTGTGCAGGGTCACCTCAGGGCGGCCGTTGCGCTCCCGCGCTCGTAGCCACCAGATGGCCCCTTTCTTGACCGCCCAGGCCTGATCCTGCGCGCTCAGCAAGAGCGCGGCCACGCGGCCCAGGGTTGGTTGATGACCGACCAGCAGCACCGGGGCTGCGTCGGCGCCCGGGCCCGGGCCCGTCACGGACCAGCCCGCCGCCCCCAGCAGTGCCTGCGGCTGCGCATCGGGCAGCAAGGCCGGCAGCAGCTGCAGATCGCGCCCCAGGGCCAGGGCGGTGCGATGCGTGCGCACCGCCGGGCTGGCGATCACCCGGCAGTTCTCGGCCAGGCGGCTGTTCAACCAGGCGGCCATGCGCTGAGCCTGGCGTTCACCCTTGGGCGTGAGCCGACGGGCCACATCCGTGCCGCCCTCGGGCAGCAACTCGGCCTCGGCATGGCGCCAGAGAATCAGATCCACGGCCCGCGCTCCACCTGCTCAGTTGTCGGACTGGTAGCGCTTCATCAGCGCCTGCTGGGCGCTGCAGCCCTGGTCAGAGATGCGGCTGGAGCGGCCATCGGGGCCGAGCTGCCAGGCGTCCAGGCTGTCATGCAGATAAGGCAGCAAGCCCTCGTCGATGACGCGCTGGCGCAGGCGGGCATCGACCACCGGCCAGGCCACCTCGATGCGGCGGAACATATTCCGGCTCATCCAGTCGGCGCTGGAGAGGTAGAGCGCCTCATCTTCCTCGCCAGGGCCCCAGCGGAAGTAGCAGATGCGGGTGTGCTCCAGGAAGCGCCCCACCACCGAGCGCACGACGATGTTGTCGCTGACACCGGGCAGACCCGGCGGCAACATGCAGGCGCCGCGCACGATCAGGTCCACCTTGACCCCGGCTTGCGAGACGCGCAGTAAGGCCTGGATCAACTCCAGATCGGTCAGCGCATTGATCTTGATCACCACCCGGGCGGGCTTGCCGGCCAGCGCCGCCTGCTCCACCTGAGCCAGGTACTCCAGCATGCGGCTGTGCATATTGAAGGGCGCCAGCAGCAAGCGCTTGGGCGGCTTGATCTTGCCCAGCGAGGCGAGCTGGCGGAACACCGCATCGGCGTCCGAGGTCAGCTCCGGGTCGGCCGTGAGATAACCGAGGTCGGTGTAAAAACGTGCCGTGCGCGGGTTGTAGTTGCCGGTGGACAGATGGGCATAACGCCGGAACTTGGCGCCCTCGCGGCGCGTCACCAGCAGCAGCTTGGCATGCGTCTTGTAGCCGACGATGCCGTAGACCACCTGCGCACCCACGGCCTCCAGGCGCTCGGCCCAGTTGATATTGGCCTCTTCGTCGAAGCGGGCCTTGAGCTCCACCACGGCCATCACTTCCTTGCCGCGCCGCGCCGCCTCGATCAGCAGATCCATCAGCACCGACTTGCTGCCGGTGCGGTAGATGGTCTGCTTGATGGCCAGCACGTCCGGGTCCTCCACGGCCTGGCGCAGGAACTCCACCACCGGATCGAAGCTCTCGAAGGGGTGGTGCAAGAGCACATCGCCCTTGCGCAGGCGGTCGAACAGCGATTTCTGGCGCGGCAGGCGGCCCTGGGGCCAGATCGGCTCATGGTCGGCGAAGCGCAGCTCAGGCGCCTCGGTCTGGTCGATCAGCTCGTTCAGGCGCACCAGATTGACGGGGCCGTTGACCCGGTACAGGGCCGCCGCCGGCAAGCCGAACTGCTCCAGCAGGAACTGTGACAACTCGGCCGGGCACGTGTTCACCACCTCCAGGCGCACGGCCCGGCCGAAGTGGCGCGTGGTCAGACCCGAGCGCAGGGCGTGGCGCAGATTGGCCACCTCTTCCTCATCGACCTCGAGGTCGGAGTCGCGGGTGACGCGGAACTGCGAAAACGCTTCGACCTTGCGGCCCGAAAACAGCTCTTCCAGATGCGCGCGGATCACGCTGGTCAGCAGCACAAAGGCCTGCTGGCCATCGCTGATGGAGGCCGGCAGCTTGATCACCCGCGGCAGCACGCGCGGCACCTTGACGATGGCGATGCGGTTGTCGCGGCCGAAGGCATCCTTGCCCGAGAGCCGGGCAATGAAGTGCAGGGATTTGTTGGCCACCTGCGGGAAGGGGTGGGCCGGGTCCAGACCCACCGGCACCAGCAGCGGCCGCACCTCGCGCTCGAAGAACTTGGCCACCCACTGGCGCTGCGCCTCGTTGCGGTCGGCATGGTTGAGCACGACGATGCGCTGGGCGCGCAGGGCCGGCATGACCAGGTCGTTGAAGACCGAGTACTGCTCGTCGATCAGAGCGTGGGCGGCGCGCCCCACCCGCTCGACATCGCGGTTATTGACCAGGCTCTCGGGATCGCGCGCGGCGTCCAGCATGTCGGCGAATCGCACCTCGAAAAACTCATCGAGGTTGGACGAGACGATGCAGATGTAACGCAGCTGCTCCAGCAAGGGCACGTCGGCACGCTGGGCCTGGGCCAGCACGCGCCGGTTGAATTCAAGAATGGCCTGCTCGCGATTGAGCAGCTGGACGGGCACTTGAGGAACGGTCATCGATTCATTCTATGGATGAAATATGACAGTTCCATGAGCCGAACGGACTACGCCAGCAGCCCTGCCGTGCAGGCATGTTCGGCTAGCGCCCCTGCGGCGCCAGCTCCGTGCGCGGCGGGGCCACGCTGCGGCCGGCCAGCACCGTGCTGTGGGCGCTCCAGTCGAGGATTTCCAGCTGCCCGTCGGCATGCTCGACCAGGGCGGTCAGGCTCTCGACCCAGTCGCCGTCGTTGGCGTAGAGGATGCCGTCGATCTCGCGCAGCTCGGCATGGTGGATGTGGCCGCACACCACGCCGTGCACGCCGCGCTTGCGCGCCTCGCGCGCCACCGCCACCTCGAAATCGGAAATGAAACTGACCGCCCGCTTGACCTTGAGTTTCAGGTACTTGGACAAGCTCCAGTAAGGCAGGCCCAGGCGGGCGCGCAGGCTGTTGAGGTGGCGGTTGAGCTTGAGCGTCAGCTCGTACAAGGTGTCGCCCACATGGGCCAGCCACTTGGCGCACTGGATCACGCCGTCGAAGAGATCACCGTGGGTGATCCAGAGCTTGCGGCCATCGGCCGTCTCATGCACCCATTCCTTGGCCACTTCGATGCCGCCGAAGTTGTGGCCCAGGTATTTGCGCGCGAACTCGTCGTGGTTGCCGGGGATGAAGACCACGCGGCAGCCCTTGCGCGCCTTGCGCAGCAGCTTTTGCACCACATCGTTGTGGGCCTGCGGCCAGTACCAGCTGCGGCGCAGCTGCCAGCCATCGATGATGTCGCCCACCAGGAAGAGCTGCTCGCACTCCACCTCGCGCAAGAACTCCAGCAGCGCCACCGCCTGGCAGCCCGGCGTGCCCAGGTGCAGGTCCGAGATCCAGACCGTGCGGTAGCGCCGGCTGGGCGGCTCCGCCGGGCCGTCCTCGGCCTCGGGAGGGTGGGCGGCCAAGGCCCAGTCTGCGCGGGAGGTGGCGGGGTCGTGCGGCATGGCGGGCAGTCTCGACCGGGCCCATGTCGCGGCCATGGCAGGCCTGTGACGCTTCCATGACGCCAGCCCTGCGGCAGCGGCGCGCCCGCGCCTCGATAATCACGCCCATGCATCTGATGATTCCCCACGCCAGCGCCCTGGGCGAGGCCTGCCAGCACAGCCTGGGCGAGCTGAACCTGCCCCATTTGAGCGAACTGCTGGGCCGCCTGAGCCCGGACGGCGCGCCCATCGGCGAGGACGAGTACAGCCTCAACACCCCGCAGGAACTGGCCCTGGCCCAGCTGCGCGGCAGCCAGGCCGCGCCGGGCGAGCTGCCCACCGCCGCCTGGCTGGCCCGCAGCCTGGGGCTGGACGAGCGCCTGGCCTGGGCACGCCTGACGCCCCTGCATCTGGCCGTGGGCGCCGACCACATCACCGCCTACAACCCCGAGGAGCTGCAGCTCAGCGAATTCGATTCGCGCGCCCTCTTCGAGGCCCTGGCCGAGCTCTGGCCCAGCCAGGAGGGCTGGGCGGCGCAATGGGTGGACAGCCAGACCTGGCTGATCGGCCACGCCAGCCTGCAAGGCCTGGCCAGCGCCAGCCTGGACCGCATCCTGGCCCGCAATGTGGCGGCCTGGATGCCCGAGGCCCGACTGCTGCGCCGCCTGCAAAACGAGATCCAGATGCTGCTGCACGAACACCCGCTCAACCAGGCACGCGAGCAGCGCGGCGTGCTGGCCGTCAATTCGGTCTGGATCAGCGGCTGCGGCCGCGCCGAGGGCGGCGAACTGCCCGCGCAGCTGCAATTGGACGAGCGCCTGCGCGCGCCTTTGCTGGCGGGTGACTGGGCCGCCTGGTCGGAAGCCTGGGTGGCCCTGGACGCCGGCCCGGTGGCGCGCGCGCTCGACCTGGCGCGCAAGTCCCACCCCTCGCTGCGCCTGACCCTGTGTGGCGAGCGCTTCGCGCAGTGCTACAGCCTGCGCCCCAGCGGCGCCCTGCAAGGCCTGTGGCAGCGCCTGAGCCCACCGCGCGCCAACACCACCGAACTGCTGGGGGCCCTGTGAACGCGCCCCGCCTGCTGACGCGCGAGGTGCCGCCTCGCACCGCCTGGGCGCTGGAACAAGCCGGCGTTGCGCCCCTGCTGGCGCGCCTGTTCGCCTCGCGCGGCGTCAGCTCGGCCGAAGAGCTGGACGACGGCCTGGCCCGCTTGCTGCCCCCCGAGGATTTGAAAGGCATCCAGGAGGCTGCGCGATTGCTGGCCGACTGCATCGAGCAGCGCCAGCGCATTTGCCTGGTCGCCGATTACGACTGCGACGGCGCCACCGCCTGCACCGTGGCCCTGCGCGGCCTGGCCCTGCTGGGCGCGGCGCCCGAGCAGCTCTGCTACGTGGTGCCCGACCGCGCCATCCATGGCTACGGCCTGACGCCAGCCATCGTCGAGCTGGCCCTTCCACAACGGCCGCAGCTCTTGATGACCGTGGACAACGGCATTGCCAGCATGGCCGGCGTGGCCCATGCCAAGGCCCTGGGCCTGCGCGTGCTGGTGACCGACCACCACCTGCCCGCCGTGGTTGAAGGCCGGATCGAGCTGCCCGCGGCCGACGCCCTGGTCAACCCCAGCCAGCCCGGCTGCGGCTTTGCCAGCAAGAACCTGGCCGGCGTGGGCGTGGCTTTTTATGTGCTGCTGGCCCTGCGCAGCGAGCTGCGCCAGCGCGGCCGCTACGACAACACGCCGCAGCCCAAGCTCGACGGCCTGCTGGACCTGGTGGCCCTGGGCACGGTGGCCGATGTGGTCAAGCTCGACGCCAACAACCGCCGCCTGGTCGCGCAAGGGCTCAAGCGCATGCGCGCCGGCCGAGTGCAGCCCGGCATCGCTGCCTTGTTCACCGCCGCCGGCCGCGATTGCAGCCGCGCCAATGCCTTCGACCTCGGCTTTGCCCTGGGCCCGCGCATCAATGCCGCCGGCCGGCTCTCGGACATGACCCTGGGCATCGAATGCCTGCTCAGCGACGACCCGACCCGCGCCCTGGAACTGGCGCGTCAGCTCGACGCCATCAACCGCGAGCGCCGCGAGATCGAGGCCGATATGCGCGAGCAGGCCGAGTTCAAGCTCGACGAACTGATGCAAGACCCGCGCCTCAAGGGTGAGCCCCCCGCCGCCCTGGCCCTGTTCGAACCCGAGTTCCACGAGGGCGTGGTCGGCATCATTGCCTCGCGCCTCAAGGACCGCATCCACCGGCCCACCTTCGTCTTCGCCCGCGGCGCCGATGGACAGCTCAAGGGCTCGGGCCGCTCCATCCCCGGTTTTCATCTGCGCGACGCCCTGGACCTGGTCAGCAAGCGCCACCCCGAGCTGCTCAAGAAGTTCGGCGGCCACGCCATGGCGGCCGGCTGCACCCTGGCCGACGACGGCTTCGAGCGCTTCGATCAGGCTTTGCAAGACGTGGCGGCCGAATGGCTGGACGCAGCCGCCCTGACCCGCACCTTGCGCACCGATGGCCCCCTGGCCCCGGAGCTGTTCACCGCCGACACCGTGCGCGCCCTGGACGCCCAGGTCTGGGGCCAGGCTTTCGAAGCGCCGCTGTTCTGCGACCGGGTCGAGGTGATCTCGCAGCGCATCGTCGGCGAGCGTCACCTCAAGCTGCGCCTGCGCCAGGGCGGTGCCCTGCGCGATGCGATCTGGTTCGGCCACATCGAGCCGGTGCCCGAGCGCGGCCTCTTGGCCTACCGCCTGAGCCTGGACGAATACCAGGGTCAGCAGCGGGTGCAGATGATCGTCGAGGCGATGACGGAAGAGGCCGGCGCCTAAAATGGCCCGGTGAATCCAAACCTCGACCGCCAACCCGTCCACCAGTGGGCCCTCCACCACCTCAGCAATGCCGATCTGCATTGCCACTCGCGGGTGTCCGACGGCACCTTGCAGCCCGAGGAACTGGCGGCGCGGGCCAAGGCCAATGGCGTCGAGCTCTGGGCCCTGACCGACCACGACGAGGTGGGCGGCCAGCAGCGCGCGCTGGAAGCCGCCCAGGCCCAGGGCCTGGCCTACCTGACCGGGGTGGAGATTTCGGTCAGCTTCGCCGGCCGCGTGGTGCACATCGTCGGCCTCGGTTTTGACCACCACAACGAGGCCTTGATCCAGGGCTTGCGTGCCACCCGAGGTGGCCGCGAGCCGCGTGCCCGAGAGATGGCGGCCGGCCTGGCAGCCGTGGGCATCCCCGGCGCCTTCGAAGGTGCGCTGCAGTATGTGGGCAACCCGGAGCTGATCTCGCGCACCCATTTCGCTCGCTTCCTGGTCGAGGCCGGCCATTGCAGCGACATCAGCGAGGTGTTCCGCCGCTTCCTCACCGAGGGCAAGCCCGGTTATGTCGAACACCGCTGGGCCGGCCTGGGCGACGCCGTGCGCTGGCTGCGCGAGGCCGGCGGCATGGCTGTGATCGCCCACCCGGCGCGCTATGGCTTCACGCCCACCGAGGAGTACGCCCTCTTCACCGAGTTCATCGCCCATGGCGGCCGCGGCGTCGAGGTGGTGACCGGCAGCCACACGGCCGCTGAGGCCGCCAAGTACACCGAGACGGCGCTGGAGTTCGGCCTGCTGGCCTCGCGCGGCTCCGATTTCCATTCACCCGACGAGAGCCGCATCGACCTCGGCCGCCTGGACGCCCTGTCCGGCCGCCTGCAGCCGATCTGGCTGGAGCTGGCGGACCGGGTGCATCCGCCGCAGTGAGGGTGTGAACCCTGGCCGCGGGACGCGCGTGTCTTTTTCGCACCGCCCCGCGCACGCGCGCTGGAGCCAGCGCCACAATGGCCCATGGCTCAGTTCTTCGAAGTTCACCCGGACAACCCGCAGCCCCGCTTCCTCAAGCAGGTGGCGCAAATCCTGCACGGCGGCGGCATCGCCGCCATCCCCACCGACTCCAGCTACGCCCTGGTCTGCCATCTGGACGACAAGGCGGCGGCCGAAGCGCTGCGGCGCATTCGCGGCGTCGACGACAAGCACCACCTGACCCTGCTCTGCCGCGACCTCAGCGAGTTGGCCAGTTATGCGCGCGTGGACAACCGCCAGTACCGCCTGCTCAAGATGGCGACACCGGGGCCCTTCACCTTCATCCTGGAGGCGACCAAGGAAGTGCCGCGCCGCCTCTCCCACCCTTCGCGCCGCACCATCGGCCTGCGCGTGCCCGATCACCGGGTGACCCAGGACCTGCTGGCCATCTTCGGCCAGCCCCTGCTGGCGACCACCTTGATCGCGCCCGGCGACAGCGAGCCGCTGAATGACGCGCAAGAGATCTCCGATCGCCTGGACAAGCAGCTTCAGGTCATCCTGGACGCCGGCGCCTGCGCGCGAGAGCCCACGACCATCATCGACATGAGTCACGAAAACCCGGAATTGCTGCGCCAGGGGCGCGGAAATGCGGCAAGTCTGGGGCTTTTTTAACGTGACCGCCGGATGGGCTTTGCGATGATCCTTAAGTCTTCCAGCAGCCTGCCGAAGATCCACGGGTAGGCTGCACACACAAGAAATAACAGGGTGGCAGCGTCAGCCGTGGATGTTTGTTGTCATTAGGAAGAAAGCGCCCGCCATGAGTCTTCTCTCAAAACTGCGTATCAGCCAGCGCTTGGGCTTGAGCTATGCCGTCTTGATCGTCTTGCTGATCATCATCGGCAGCTATGGCGCTTACAGCGCCAACCGCCTGGCCAAGGATCTGGACACCACGGCCAATCAGAGCCTGGTCAAGATCGCCGCAGCGAACTCGCTGGAAGGCAATGTCAATGTGATCGCCCGCGCCGCACGCGATCTGCTGCTGCTGGACGAAGCCCGGCAGATCAAAAAGCAGAAAGCCGCCATCGACGGCGCCGTGCAGGAGAGCGAGAAACAGCTCTCCAGCCTGCAAAGCAGTCTGGACGGCAGTGAAGAAACCGCTCAGGTCGAGAAGGTCAAGGAAGCCCAGGCCAAGTTCTTTGCCTCGGTCAACAAGTTCCGCAAGGTGCAGCAGGACGGCAGCCCCGATGAGGCGCGCGAGAGTCTGATCACCGATGTGCGCCCGGCCCAACAAGCCTATCAGGACGGCCTGAAGGGCCTGGTGGATATGCAGTTCGAGAACGCCCATGATCTGGCCGTGGCCGGTGGCGAGTTGGCCCGCAATTCGGTGCTGGTGACCGTGGTGCTGGTGATCGCCGCCGTGGTGATCGGAGGCGCTGGCGGCCTGGCGATCTCGCGCTCCATCATCAACCCGGTCAAGCAGGCCCAGGCCGCGGCCGACGCCATCCGCAATGGCGATCTCACGCACAGCGTGGGCGCCGCTGGCAGTGATGAACTGGGGCAGATGCTGGAAGTGATGCAAGGCATGCAGGAGGCGCTGTCCGGCGTGGTCAGCAGCGTCAGCGCGGCCGCCGCCGATGTGGCCCAGAGCTCCAGCCAGATTGCCAGCGGCAACAACGATCTGTCCGATCGCACGGCGCGCTCGGCCTCCAGCCTGCAGACCACCGCCGCATCGGTGGAGCAGATCGCCGCCAACCTCAGCGGCGCCAGCGAACTGACCCGCAAGGCGGCCGGCATTGCCAGCAAGGCCCGCAATTCAGCCAGCGCCGGCGGCAAGGCCGTGGCCCAGGTTGTGGCGACGATGGAAGAGATCAGCGCCAGCTCGCGCAAGATCGGCGACATCATCGGCGTGATCGACGGCATCGCCTTCCAGACCAACATCCTGGCCCTGAACGCTGCCGTGGAAGCGGCGCGCGCCGGCGAGCATGGCCGCGGTTTCGCCGTGGTGGCCTCGGAAGTGCGCGCCCTGGCTTCGCGCGCCGCCTCCGCCGCCAAGGAAATCAAGGTGCTGATCCAAGAATCCACGGTCAAGGTGGAAACCGGCACCGATCTGGTGAACAACGCCGGCGTAACCATCAGCAGCGTGGTCAACGAAGTCAACGACATGGGCCAGCTGATCGAGGAAATTTCGCACTCGGCCCAGGAACAGGCTGCGGGCGTCGGCATCGTCAACAACGCCATGAACGAACTCGATCGCAGCACCCAGCAGAACGCCAGCCTGGTGAGTGAGCTGAGCCACTCGACCGAAGCGCTGACCAGCAGTTCCTCGCGCTTGCTGGAAGCGGTCGGCTTCTTCCGCACCCATCACTGAGTGCAGAGCGACACCCAGTTTTGCCACTCATTTCAAGACCACAGCAGAGGAAAGACATGACCCCTTCGAATCGACCCACGCTGCTCACCCAGATGCTGCGCGCATCGGCTGGCCTGCTCGGCGCCCTCCTGATCGCGACCAGCGCCACGGCCTCCCCCAAGGTCCTGAAGAAGGTGCCGCCTGAGTTCCCCGCGGCTGCAACCAAGAAGAACATCAAGACCGGCTCGGTCAAGGCCAAGATGAACATCGGCCCCGACGGCAAGGTCATCGATGTGCAGATCCTGGAATCCGAACCGCCGCGCATCTTTGACCGCGCCGTGACCGAAGCCCTGATGGAGTGGCGCTTCGAAGGCAACGGCGAAAAGCAAAGCCACGAAGTCAAACTCGTCTTCAGCAGCGAGGACTGAGTTCGCGCACAAGGTCCTGCCTGCGCAGGACCTTGTGGCTAACTCAGGACGGCCCGCATGCTTGCGGGACGGCTGAAGGTCTTGTATGGCCGCCTGCGCGGCTTTGCCTGCCTCGTTCAGGACGGCCCGCATGCTTGCGGGCCGCCTGAGTTCGCACACACCGGTGCCAGCGACAAAGCTAGCGCTGCACAGCCCCCGCCTGCTCCAGCAGCGCCACCATCCGCGCCCGATCCAGACCCACGATGACCTGACCTCGGACCAGGAAGGTGGGCGTGCCTTGTGCCAGGGTCTCCCGGAAACGCTGCGCGCACTGCGCATTGCTCTCGATGAAGCACTCGGCGTAGGGAATGCGCTCCGCTTCAAACCACTCGCGTGCCTGGCTGCAGTAGGCACAGCTGCGGCTGGACAGCATCACGATATCGCCCGGCTTTGCCCTCTCCCGGAGGCTTTGCGCCTGGCCCTCATGCAGGCCTTGGCGGGCCCAAGTGCTCAGCCCCCACACCACGGCGACGATCGCCAGCAGCGGCCAGAGCTCGCGCCAGGCCACAGCCCCAAAAGAAAAAAGGCGGCGTCGACTCATTTCGACCCCGCCTTCTTGTTGTCTTGAGAATGGCCGCTCAAACCGCAGCGGTCACAACAATCTCGACCTTCCACTCCGGCCGGGCCAGCTTGGCCTCGACCGTGGCGCGCGGCGGCGTGTGGCCGGGTACCACCCACGCGTCCCAGGCGGCGTTCATGCCGGGGAAATCGGCCAGGTCGGCGATGTAGATCTGCGCACGCAGGATCTTGCTCTTGTCGCTGCCGGCACGAGCCAACAGAGCGTCGATCATGGCCAGCACCTGGGCCGTCTGGCCGGTGATGTCCTGGCTGGCGTCTTCCGGCACCTGACCGGCCAGGTAGACCACGCCGTTGTGCACGGCCATCTCGGACATGCGGGCGCCGACATCAAAACGTTGGATCGTCGTCATTTGGTTGCTTGCCTTTCCTTCTTCTTGGGATGCTTGTGCGAATGGCCGTGGGCATGGGCTGCCTCGGGACCATGCGGGTGTTTCTTGCTGCTGCCGGCGGGCGGTGCCACGGCCGCCTTCTGGCCCAGACGGCTTTCGGTGCCATTCATCAGCTTCTTGATATTGGCGCTGTGACGCCAGACCAGCAGCAGGCCCATCAGCACCAGCACGCCGACATTGGGGCCGGTGCCCCAGCCGAACATCTCGTAGATGGGCGCAAACGCAGCAGAGACGATGGCGGCCAGGGACGAGTAGCGGGTGAAGTAGGCGATCGCCAGCCAGGTCAGCAGCGTGGCGGCACCCAGCACCGGGTTCAGCGCCAGGATCACACCGGCCGCTGTGGCCACACCCTTGCCGCCTTCGAAGCGGAAGAACACCGGCCACAGATGGCCCAGGAATGCAGCGAGGCCGACCAGAGCCGCCGTGCCCTCGCCGAGACCGAAACGGGCGCCGAACTGCAGCACCAGCAGCACCGGCACATAGCCTTTCAGCGCGTCAAACACCAGGGTCAAAATCGCCGCGGCCTTGTTGCCCGAGCGCAGCACATTGGTGGCACCGGGGTTGCCCGAGCCGTAGCTGCGCGGATCGGACAAGCCCATGGCCCGGCTGACGATGACGGCAAAGGACAGGGAACCGACGAGGTAGCCGACAAGCGCGGCCAGGAGAGGGAAAAGAGTGTCTTGCATGGGACGCTATTCTGCACTGGCGCACTGCACCGCCCGCGCCTGCAGCAGCTCCGGCAGAACCCGCGGGTCCAAACCCACCAGGTAGCCACGCCGCCCGCCATTGATGCAGATGCGCTCCAGCGCAAGGATGCTGGCCTCGACGTACACCGGCATGGTCTTGCGCGTGCCAAAAGGCGAGGTGCCGCCGACCAGATAGCCGCTGTGACGCTGCGCCACCTCGGGCTTGCAGGGCTCGACCTTTTTGCAGGGGATCTGGCGTGCCAGCTCTTTCAGGCTGACCTTCTGGTCGCCATGCATCAGCACGATCAAGGGCTGGGCGCGTTCGTCCTGCATCACCAGGGTCTTGACGACCTGGTGCTCGGGCACACCGAGCTGACGCGAACTTTCAGCGGTACCGCCATGCTCGACATAGTCGTAGACATGTTCGCTGAAGGCGATCTGGCGCTGACGCAGGAACTGCGTGGCCGGGGTCTCGCTGACATGGGCTGTTTTCTTGGACATGCAGGGAATTTTCACCGAAGTCGAGCACGGCCCGCCGTCCGTGCCTGGCAAGCCAGAAGCTAGGGGTTGTGAGCCCAAGCGGTCGGCCTAGCATGTGCATCGGAGCGGTACGGGCCGCGGCAGTTGGAGCTGCCAAGCCCGCACAACAGCCGCCCGGCCAGCACCGCGATCTGCCTTCAGCCAGGGCAGCCACGGCCCGGCCTTCGCTGCGATGCCCAGCCCGATGCTGGCTGCACCACGGGCCCCACGCAGCGATTCTTCGCTTTGGATGCGAGATGCGCGCCCGCGTAGAGCTGCGTTGATTTCAACGCCCTCGCCATGTCATTTCACTCAACCCGGTCGGCCTCGCTCACCTCGAGCCGGCCTGCCTCTGGCCCTGCCCTGCGCGGGCCAATTCTTGGGAGTTGCACCATGGAAGAACATCTGGAACTGAGCCGCGAGTTTCCCGCCCCGAGCCTGCAAGAAGCGGTGCTCAAGCTCAAGTCACGCAAAGCCAGCGCCCGCCTGCCGGCCGGCCTCAGCGAAAAATTGCTGAGCCAGGCCCCAGCCATGATCGAAGTCGATGGGCGCAGCTATCCGCGCGGCACCGAAGCCGTGGAGATCAAGTCCCTGAGCAAGAGCGCCGCGCTCAGCGACAAGGGCATTGAAGCCGGCACCGAAGCCTTCATTCCCGAGCATGTCGATGTCGAGTTCACGGCCCGCCTGGAGCCGGCCAGCCTGCGTCGGCCCAAGTTCATCGAACGTCTGGACTACCTGCCCGAGCCGCAAGCCGGGACGAAGACCATCTTTGGGGCGGACGGCCGGCGCGTGTTCTACAGCAACGCCTACCCCTGGCGCTGCAACGGACGGGTGGAGAGCCCGCTGGGCAATGGCAGCGGCGTGATGGTGGGCCCACGCCACCTGTTGACCTGTTCGCATGTGATTGACTGGCGGCCCAACAACACCACGGGCTGGCTCAAATTCACGCCCATGTACTACAACGGCAGCGCCCCCTACGGCACGGCCTACGGCGTGCGCACCTACTTCAAGGTCAAGGTGACGCCGCCCACCATCGACAGCAACGAGGCGAAGTTCGACTATGTCGTGGTGGTGCTGGATCGCAATGTCGGCAATGCCACCGGCTGGCTGGGCACCAAGTCCTACAGCGACAGCTGGGACGGCGGCGCTTACTGGACCCATGTCGGCTATCCCGGCGACCTGACGGGCGGCCAGCGCCCGATCTGGCAGGACGGCATCGCCCTGGACGGTGACTTCTGGAGCCCGGATTCACATGAAAGCATGAGCCATCGTGGCGATGTCTGGCCCGGCCAAAGCGGCGGCGCTTTCTGGGGCTACTGGGACGGCCAGCCCTATGCCGTCGCCGTGCAGAGCGCGCACAACGCCAGCAACAACTTCGCCAGCGGCGGCTCGGACCTGGTGGACCTGGTGATCCGCGCGCGCAATGAGCACCCCTGAGCCTGCGGCCTGCGCAGCCGCTTGAGCTGAGGTCGAAGGCGCGGCAGCGTTCTGGCCCGAGAATCGGGCCCAACGCTGCTGCCGGCCTAAGTGCCGAACCTGTCGACCATGAAGCCTTCTTCGCCCCAGCCTTCCTCGCCCCCGCCCGACGCGCCGCGCCAGGACATCACTCGCATCTTGCTGGCCGTGCTGGCCGTGGCCTTGCTGATCTTTGCGTCCTTGTGGGTCTTGCAGCCCTTTCTGGGCGCTAGCGTCTGGGCGACCATGGTGGTGGTGGCCACCTGGCCGCTGATGGAGAGCTTGCAGGCCCGGCTCTGGGGCCGGCGCAGCCTGGCCACGGGCGTGATGGTGCTGGGCCTGCTGCTGCTGCTGTTTGTGCCCTTGTCGATTGCGCTGTCCACCGTCGTGACCCATGCCGATCAGGTCATGGCCTGGGCGCCCAAGCTGCTGGATGCGCAAATCCCCGAACCGCCGGCCTGGTTGGCCAGCCTGCCGGTGATCGGCGAGAACCTGGCAGCCTTCTGGCACAAGGTGGCGCAGGAGGGCTTGAGCTCGCTGCTGGCCATGATCAAGCCCTATGTGGGCAGCAGCCTCAAATGGACGGCCGCCCAGGCCGGCAATCTGGGCATGATCGGACTGCAATTCCTTCTCACCGTGGCCATCGCGGCCATCCTCTACAGCGAGGGCGAGAGCGCTGTGCTCCATGTGCGCCGCTTCGCCCGGCGCCTGGCCGGCGAGCAAGGCGACGCCGTCATCACCCTGGCCGGCCAAGCCATCCGCGGCGTGGCCCTGGGCATTGTGGTCACCGCCCTGGTGCAGACCGCGCTCGGTGGCCTGGGCCTGTGGATCAGCGGCGTGCCCTTCGCCGGCCTGCTCAGCGCCGTGATGCTGATGGCCTGCCTGGCCCAGATCGGCCCGGCCCTGGTGCTGGCGCCGGCTGTGGCCTGGTTGTTCTGGAGCGGCGACAACGTCTGGGCCACAGTGCTGCTGGTCTGGACTTTGTTGGTGACCACGCTGGACAACTTCCTGCGCCCCTGGCTGATCAAGAAAGGCGCCGACCTGCCCCTGCTGCTGATCTTCGCCGGAGTGATCGGCGGCCTCCTGGCCTTCGGCCTGGTGGGCCTGTTCATCGGCCCGGTGGTGCTGGCCGTGACCTACACCTTGCTGGAAGCCTGGGTCAGCGAAGGCCTGCCGGCGAAGGCCGAGGCGCTGCGCGAGCGGGCTGCGGCGGCACGCCCGGCTTCAGCTGGGCGCCGCGCACCTCGAAACTGAGGCGCTGCAGCTCGCGCCCGCGCGAATCCAGCAGGCGCAGCTGATGGCGGCCGGGCCAGGGCGCCCAGTTCAGCTGGCGCCCGCGACCGAGGATCCTGCCGTCCAGCTCCCACTGACCGGACTGGCCTTCGAAACGGATTTTTTGCGCCTGGGGCGGCATGTCGGGGTCGAGCGCGAAGACACTGCCATCCACCGGGCTGCGAATGCCCTGCACCTCAGCTGAAGCATGCAATTGGCTGCCCGCGCCCCAGCGCACCTGCTCGGTGCCGCGCACAAACCACTCGCGCCGCGCCGGCTCGGGCACCCCGTCGAACTGAACCGTCAGCGGCAGCACGCTGGCCGGCGCCGCCGGCGCACGCGAGGGCCGCCCTTGGTGCAGATAACGCATCAAGCCGGCCCAGACCGGCGCCGCCCCGCTGATGCCACTGACCCCGTGCATGGGCGCACCGCTGGCATTGCCGACCCAGACGCCCACCGTGTAACGATCACTGAAACCCAGGCACCAGTTGTCGCGCATGTCCTTGCTGGTGCCGGTCTTGACCGCCGCATAGCTGGCCAGCGCCAGCGGGCTGTCCAGGCCGAAACCGATGGCGCGGGCGTTGTTGTCGGCCAGCATGTCGGCGACGATGAAGCTGGCCCCGGCGTCGGCCACACGGCGGCGGCCCGACTGCGCTGTCGGCGCCTGCGCCTGCAGCTGAACCGGCCCCAGCACGCCGCCATTGGCCAGGCTGCGGTAGGCATTGGCCAGGTTGAGCAGCGTCACATCGGCGCTGCCCAAGGCCAACGAGAGGCCGTAAAAGCCGGCCGTCTCGCTGAGCTGCAGGCCGAGCTGGTTCAGGCGCTCGAACACGGCATCGCTGCCCAGCATGGCCATCAGGCGCACGGCCGGCACATTGAGGCTGCTGCCCAGGGCGCTGCGCGCCGAGACGAAGCCCTTGAACTGCCGGTCGTAGTTCTGCGGGATGTAGAGGCCCGCCGGGGTGTTGATCTGCGCCGGGGAGTCCTCCAGCAGGCTGGCCGCCGTGATCAGGCGCCGCTCCAGCGCCAGCTGGTAGATGAAGGGCTTGAGCGTGGAGCCCGGCTGGCGCCGCGCCAGCACGCCGTCCACCTGGGCCGCGGCCGAGAAGGCGCCGCTGCTGCCCACCCAGGCGCGCACCTGGCCGCTGGCGTTGTCCAGCACGACCACGGCGCCGTCCTCCACATTGCGCCCGCCCAGCTCGGCCAGCTGGTTCTTGAGCAGGCGGGCCGCCTGGCGCTGCAAGCCCGCATCCAGGCTGCTGCGCTGATGGGCAGGCCCCTCCGCTCGCAAGACCTGGCGGGCGAAATGGGGCGCCAGCTGTTCACCCAGCGGCATGCCGGCCGGGCGCAGCAAGGCCGCCTCGGCCTGGCCCGCCACGGCTTCGCAGCCCAGGCCCTGCAGCTTGAGCAGGCCGCAGGCGCGCTGGCTCCAGGCCGCCACGCCGGCATTGGGCGCGCGGAGCAGGGCGGCGGCCAGGGCGCCCTCGACCGCCGTCAGGCCCGAGGGGTGTTTGCCGAACAGCACTTGCGAGAGCGCATGGATGCCGACCAGCTCACCCCGGAAGGGCACGCTGTTGAGGTAGGCCTCCAGGATCTGCGCCTTGCTCCAGCGCCGTTCCAGCTGGGCCGCCAGCCAGACCTGGCCCAGCTTCTGGCCCGCGCTGCGGCCGCCCGCCGGGCGGGCCAGGCCGGCGTCGATCAAGCCGGCCAGCTGCATGGTTACGGTAGACGCGCCGCGCGTGCGCTGGTTCCACAAATTGGCCCAGGCGCTGCTGGCCACGGCACTCCAGTCGACACCGCTGTGCTCGTAAAAGCGCCGATCCTCGCCCAGCAAGATCGCCTGCAGCAAGGCCGGCGAGAGTTGGCTCAATGGCAGCCAGTCGAGCGCGCGCCGCTGCGGGTCCAGGCGCAGGGTCTGCAGCGGCTCGCCGCGCCGGTCCAGCAAGGTGAGATCCGACACCCGATGTGCGGCCTTGATCTCCTGAAAGCTGGGCTGCGCCAGGGCCGGCGCGCTCGCGGCGAGCAGCAGGCCGGCCAGCAGCCAGGCCCTGCGAACGCATCCCCTCAAGGCGCCACCTCCAGCGAGGCCTGGGGCAGCTCGGCGAAGTTCTCGGGCGCGTACATGGCCTCGACCCGGGTGCCCGGCATTTGGAAGCGGCCGGCGTTGTTCAGGCGCACGGTGTACTCCAGCACATGCTTGCCGCGCGGCAGGCGCTCGAAATAGGCGCGCCAGGCCTCGTGGCTGCGCTCCTCAAACGTGGGCGGCACGCGCGCTTCATCGCCCGGCTTGGCATTGCGGCTGAGCTCGGCCACCCGTTCGGCGCCCAGCACGGCTGCGCCGCCGGGCAGCGGATCGGCGAGCACCACCCAGGCCATATCGCTGCCCGCCTCCAGCTCCAGGCGCACGCGCAGCACATCGCCCCGGCTCCAGCGCCCGGCCACCTTCTGCTCCACAGCCTGCACCGTGCGTTGCAGGCGGTAGCCCGCGCTGGCCGCCTGCTTGAGCGGCACGGCCGCCAGCGACTGCACGGTCAGCCAGGGCTTGCCCGCGCCCTTGTGCTCCACGTTCAGATTGCCGCTGTTCCAGGGCAGCAGCAGGCTGCCGCCCTCGGGCTGGCGCGACCAGTCCAGCGCTTGCAGCGGCGCCGGGCTCAGCGTCGCCTCGGTCTTGCCACCGGGCTTGACGCTTTCGAAACGCGCCGCGAACTTGTCCAGCGCCAGCACGCCCCAGAGATTGGCCGTGGTGCTGCTCCAGGCCCCGCGCGTCTGACGGCCCAGGCTGCCTTGCAGCAGGCGCGGCAGCTCCTCGGCCCAGCCGGCTTCGTCCAGCACGGCCAGCATCAGGCGCGAAGCATTGGCATCGGCGTTGTCCATCAACCACCACCAGGCATCACTGTCCTCGGTGCTGAAGCGCAGCACCGTGCCCTGGTAGCTCAGGCGGCTGCGCAGCAAAGCCTGGGCTTCGGCCAGGCGCTGGGCGCGCTGCGGCGCCTGCGCCATGCGCTTGTGGATGTTGAGCCAGTCGATCACGGCGGCCGTCGGCCAGGACGCCAAAGCCTTGGCATTGACGGTGCTGAGCCCCGCCGGCGTGGCACGGCCGTAGCGCGACAAGGCCTCCAGCACCGCCAGGCGGCGCACATCGGCATCGATCTCGGCGCTGCGCGGTGACCAGCTGCTGCGGCTGATGCGTCCGTCGATATAGGCCGTCAGGCCTTGCAGCAACTTCTCGCGCAGGGCCGGCGGGATGTCGCGCCCGGCCTCATGCGAAGCGGCCAGCAAATAGGCCGTCAGGCGCTCGCTGCCACGCGAGGCTTCATCCGGCCGCGGCGGGAAGTAATGCGTCAGGCCGTCGCTGTCCAGATAGGACGGCATGGCCGCCAGCACCGACTGCCACAACGCCGCATCGTGCAGGCCCAGGGCCTTGGAGGTTTGCTGCTCCAGGCAGCTGTAGGGATAGGTCTCGAAGAAGCGCCGCGGCCCCGGCAGATCGCCGCCCAGGCGGCGCTGCAGCACCAGGTTGACGCCACCGCGCTTGGCGCCTGTTTCCGGCCAGGCACCGGCCGGCGGCGCCACGGGCAGGCTGAGGCGGCCATCGAGCTGGCTCAGGCTGGCTTGCCAGACCTGCACTGGCACGGCAGGCAAGACCCGTTGGCTCACCCGCAGCTGATCACGCGCCGGGGCCTGGCCGCCACTGGCGCTGCCCTGCTCGCTGGCCGTGGCCTGCCACTGCAGCCCGGAGCTGCCTTCGGGCACCTTGAAACTCCAGCTCAGCTCTCGGGCCTCACCGGCGGCCAGCTTCAAGGTCTGGGCCGGCAGCGTCGTCACGGGCAGCGCGGCCGCACCGGCCGCCACCTGCGGCTGCGCCTGCAGTTCGGCCCGCAGATTCATGGCCCGCGCACTGCTGTTGCGCAGGGTCAGATTGGCCTGGAATTCATCGCCCTCGCGCACCAGCGGCGGCAAGCCGGACAGCACTTGCAGGTCCTGCGTCACCCTCACCGTGGCCTGGCCCGTGCCGAACTGGTGGCTGCCGGCATCGGCCACGGCGACCAGGCGGAAGCTGGTCAGCGAGTCGTTGAGCGGCACCTCGATCAGCGCTTCGCCGCGCGCATCGAGCTTGACCGTGCTGCGCCAGAGCAAAAGCGTGTCGAAAAGCTCACGGGTGGGCGCGCGGCCCCCGCCGCCGCCGGCCGCCACCGCCTTGCGGCCGTAGTGGCGCCGGCCGATGATTTCGCTCTGCGCCGTGGCCGTGTCCACGCCCCAGCTGCGCTGCTGGATCATGGCCGGCAGCAGCTCCCAGCTGCTGTTGCCGCGCAGGGCCAACAGACCTTCGTCCACGGCGGCAAATGCCAGCTCGGCCCCGGGCACCGGGCGGCCATCTTGCGTCACCTGCACACGGGTGCGTACGGTCTCGCGCACACCGTACTGGCTGCGCTCCGGGCTGACCTCGACTTGCAGCTGGTGCTCGGCCAGGCCCACTTGCACGGCGGCCACGCCGAGCTTGAAGGAGGGTTTGGCCAGGTCCACCAGGGCCGTGGGCGCGGGCATGTTGCGGCTTTCGCGCCAGGCGGCCCACCAGTCGCGCGGCGCACGCCAGCCCCAGCTGAAGAAAGAGTACCAGGGCACATGCTGGATGCGCCCACGCAGGGCCAGCACGCTGACGTAGACATTGGGCGCCCAGGCGCGCTCGATCTTGAGCTCAAAACTGGGGTCGCGGCCGGTCAGCTTGACGACGCGGGTGTCGATCACGCCCTCGCGCTCGATCGCCACCAGGGCCGTGGCTTCACGGAAGGGCATGCGCACCTGGAAACGTGCAGTCTGGCCCGGTTCATAACGCTTCTTTTCGGCGAGCACATCGATGCGGTCGTCGTTGTCCTGCGCAAACCAGAGTTCACCCTCCTGGCTCATCCAGGCGCTGGCTGCCGCCTGGCTGGGCCGGCCTTCGCTGTCCTTGGCGCTGAGCACCAGCTCCACCTCGCCCGAGACCTCGAGCTTGGCCTCGCAGGCCAGCAGGCCCTGGGCATCGCTGCTGCCGCTGCAGACCGTGCCCAGGTCCTTGATCTCGGTGCGGTTGTCGTAGGCATAGAAGCCGCCCACCATGCGCTTGCGGCTGCTGAGGGTCTGGCGCAGCTGCGCCTTGACCTCCAGGCGCTGGCCGGCCACCGGCTTGCCGGCCGTGTCCAGGGCCAGGGCGCTGAAGGCCAGGCTGCCGCGGTTGTTGGACCAGCTGCGCGTGCGCAGACCCAGCACCAGCTTGGAGGGCCAGAGCGCCACGGTCTGGTTGACGCTGCGCACCTCGCCGTTCGGGTCGCTGTAGCTGAGCTCGGCCAGCAGTTCGCTGGGCCGGCTCAGGGCGGGCAGGTTCTTGATGACGGCCTCGGCTGCGCCCTGGCGGTCGGTGACGGCGGGCTGCTTGTCCAGCACCAGGCGGGTGTCGCGCGCCGGGCTGGCGCCCTCCTCGCCCTCGCCTTCGTCCTGGAAACGCGCGGCCTCACCGAGGCCGCGCGGCGGCTCGAAGCTGAACTCCTCGTAGCCGGCAAAGTGCAGGCTGCGCGGGCGCAGCAAGGCGCTGAACCTGAGCGGCGCCTGGGCCATGGGGCCGCCGGCCTGGTAGTTGAGCTGTGCCCCCAGGCGCAGCTCCTTGGGCGCCACCTGCACCGCCTTGGGCGCGCTCAAGGTGGCGCTGATCAGGGGCACGCGGAACTCTTCGACATGGAAGCTGCCGGCCATCCAGCTGCGGGCTTCGCCGTCGCCGGCGCCGCGACTTTCGCGCAGCAGCTCGATGCTGTAGCTGCCCAGCTTGGCGCCGGCGGGTATCACCCATTGCGAGCTGGCGCTGCGCGGGCTGGGCCAGCTGATCGGCAGCTCGACTTCGCTGCCGCTGCCCAGATGGGTCAGCTTGAGCTTGGTGGGCAGTTGCTCGGGTGCCGCCAGCTTCAGACCCTGGCGGGTCTCCAGGCGGAAGAAATGCTTCATCGACACCGTCTCGCCGGCGCGCAGCAGGCTGCGGTCCAGCACCGTGTGAGCGCGCACCTCGGGGCTGCCGGCGCCATAGATCGTCGGCAGATTGAATCGCCAGGGCTCGATGCCGCGGTTCCAGTTGCTGAAGACAAAGGCCATGTCGGGGGCAGCACCGGCCGCATCGGCTTTCTGAGCCGTCACGAAGAAGCCGCGCTCGGCCACGCAACGCTTGTCGTCCCAGCCCGGGGGCTGCAGCGCCTGCTGCACCAGCGCGCGGCCCTGGGCATCGGTGCGGCCGCTCCAGAGTGGCTTGCCGGCACAATCGTGCACCACCACCTCGGCCCCCTCGACGGGCTGGCCGCGATCCAGGCGGGTCACCCAGACCAGGCTGTTCTCGCGCGACCATTTGAAATGCACGCCCAGGTTGGTGACCAGCACGCCGGTGCGCACAAACATGGGCGCGGTCTTGTCCAGCAAGGCCTGGCCCAGGCGCGGCGAACGCAGTTCCACCACGTGGTAGCCCGGCTCATTCAGAGGCAGGCCGATGACTTCAAAAGGCCGCGGCTCGGCGCCTTGCGGCGGGGTCGGGGGCGGCGGCAGCTTGAGCGTTTGCGCCTGTCGGTCTTTGTCCAGCAAGGCCAGCTCGCGGCTGGCGATGTGACGCATCTGTTTGCGCGCCACGGGCTGGCCGCGGCCATCGGTCTCTTGCAAGATCTCGTACCACTGCCCCTCGGGCAGGCCGGCCTCACGCGCGCTGAGCTGGCTCTCGTGATAACGGCTGACCCGCGCATACCAGGCCAGCACCTCGGCGGGGCTGCTCAATCGCTTGACGCGAATCTCGCCGGGCGCCTGCGCAGCGCCGCCACCGCCCCAATCGCTTTGCACATGGCGCATGGTGATGGGCAGCAGGGCCGGCTCTTTGCCCCCGGGCGCGCGCTCGATCACACCAAACGGTGCGGCTGCGAACTTGGCCAGCGGCGGCGATGCGCCCGTGGCAACTTGCAGCGGAAAGCTGGCCGCATTGGCCAGAGGCCGGCCGGTCATGTCCTTGATGCCGACCGGCATCTGCAGGCTGAACGCCGCGTTCTCGGCCAGCGGAAAGGGAAACTCCAGCATCGACAGCTCGGCCGACTCCTCACCCTTGGGCTTGAGCGGTTTCAGCAGCTGGCCCGAGGCCGATTTCAGCGTCAGCTGCAGAGCCTGTTCACGCGGCACCGGCGCACTGAAGAGCACCCGCATCGGCCGCACCGGCATGCAGGGCACATTGGCACGTTCGCGCTCGCAGGAGAACTCCGCTGTGAAGGGGCGCCGCACCTGGTAGGCATGGGTTTCGTCCGCGCGCCGCTTGGCGGCCGCCTGGGGCCCCGCGTCGCTGTTGGACCAGAGCAAACGCATCTTGGTGGCCTGCGGCAGCGGCCGCTGGCAGTGCAGCAGCCAATGGCTGCCAGGCAGCCGTGCCGCCGCCTGGCTGCGACCGCGCGACTTGAGCACGGCAGCCAGCGCCTCACCCTGCACCGCCTGCACGGGGATGCGCTCGCCCAGGCCCTCTACCTCGCACCAGGCGCGCTGGCGCAGCTGGGTTTCGCTGATGGCGCCGTTGAAACGGAGCAGGAAATGCTGGTCTTCCTCAATTTCGCTGCCCGGCCAGGGTTGCACCTGCTGCAAACGAACCGGGCCGGTGCGAAAGCTGAAGCTCTGCGGTCCGCTGAGCGCGCCGCCCACGGCTTTGAAGCTGTCCAGCACGCGCACCTCGCAGCTTTGCTCCGGCCCCACGCCCGAGCCTGGGCTGCCGGCACGCCAAACCCACTCGCGCGCGTTGTTCCATCGACCCTCGTCCAGCTTCAGGGCTTTGCCGCCGCAACTCAGACTCACCGGCGCAGGCAGGCGCGGATCGCCAGCGGGCACCACAGGCTCGGAAAAGCTGACACGCAGCTGATGAAACTCAGCCACCTCAGCGCTGGGAGACACGCTCACGGTGGCCGCGGACAGCGCCGGCAAGCTCAGGCTCAGCAGAAGCAAACCGAACAGCGATGGAGCCGCCCAGGGCGCACGACTCGTACCTGGATCGCGAGCCAGCTCCGAGTAGCGGCTGAACCTGTTCTTCTGTTGTCCCATGCACCCTCCCAGGCGATCTGCATCAAAGCGAGGGGCAGTCTAGCCGCTCTACTCCGCGCCTCCGGACCCACGGCGGTGAACAAGAATGGGATTGAGCAACAGCTCGTGACAAGCCCCTGGCGGTGCTGGCACAAGAACCAGCAGTCGAGCTCGAGAGGATGCGGGGATGGGGATGGGGGTGGAAATGACTGCGCAAGAACCGCAGGCCCTCAGCGCTCAGGCCGATGGCAGAGTCCAAGCGGCAGTAGGAGCTGTAGCCGCGCTGAACACGAATGCCCGAGCCCAATGGAAAACGGGTCAGATGTTTTCACATCTGACCCGTCATCACATTTTAAATGGTCGGAACGGTGGGATTCGAACTCACGACCCCTTGCACCCCATGCAAGTGCGCTACCAGGCTGCGCTACGCCCCGACTGAGCTTTGCATTATAGGAGCATTTTTATGCTCATGGCAAGAGAGTTTGTCGAATTGCCAATAATTCTTCTTTGACCTGGGCCAGCGTCAGGGGTTCAACCCCACCCAACACGCCGCCGAGACGCAGCGACATGCCGGCCAACTCGTCCAGACCCGCGGTGCTGCGGGCGGCCGACGGTTGCGCGGCCAGGGCCGCCACGCCAGCGCTGGCGCCCGCGCCGCCGGGCAAGGCCGTGGCGCGCACGACGATGTCGCCATCGTCGAAGCCGGCTTCGTCCTCGAGGCGCTGGGCTTCGTCGGCTTCCTGCTTGAACACCAAAGCCGCAGCGTCGCTGCGGGCAGCGCCGCCTTCCATCAGCTGGTTACGAGCACCGCTGATGGTGAAGCCCTGGTCGTAGAGCAGGCCGCGGATGCGGCGGATCAGCAGCACCTCGTGGTGCTGGTAGTAGCGCCGGTTGCCGCGCCGCTTCATGGGCTTGAGCTGGATGAACTCCTGCTCCCAGTAGCGCAGCACATAGGGCTTCACGCCGCACAAATCGCTGACCTCACCGATGGTGAAGTAACGTTTGGCAGGGATGGCGGGCAGCGCGTTTTCCATGCAAATCAAGGGCTTTCGGTGGGGAGGTCAGACTCTACTCGAAGTCATCTTCCCCGCCTACCTCGCCCTGGACCACGTCCTTGAGCTTGTGGCTGGCATGGAAAGTGACCACATCGCGGGCCTTGATGGGGATGGCTTCACCCGTGCGCGGGTTGCGGCCCGGGCGCGGCGCCTTGCGGCGGATGTTGAAATTGCCAAAACCGGACAGCTTCACATCCTGTCCGCGCACCAAAGTGCTGTGGATGATGTCGAAAAAGGCCTCGACCATGTCCTTGGACTCGCGCTTGTTCAAGCCCAGCTTGTCGAACAGCAGTTCGGCCAGCTCGGCCTTGGTCAAGGTCGGGGTTTCCAGCGTGGGCAGCAGAACGCGGGCCGCGGCGATCAGAGCCTGATCGTCGAGCGCGTCATCGTCCCGGGTGTCGTGTGCAGTCATCAGCGTCTTGCCTTGCTTGCAGTCGTTGCGGCACTCAGCCGCGCAGGCGGGCGCCCAGTTGTTCAGCCAGGGCTGCCACCACGGCCGCCACCGTCTGCTCGATGCGCTCATCGGTCAAGGTGGCCTCGTCGTCCAGCAGCTCCAAGCGCACGGCCATGCTGCGCTCGCCGTCCTTCAGCTCGGCATTGGCCTGCGTGGGCTTGAAGACGTCGAACAAGCGGGCCGAGCGGATCAGGCCGGCGTGGGCGCTTGCAATGGTCTGCATCAGCGCATCGTGGCTGACCTGTTCGCCGACGATGACGGCCAGGTCACGCAGCACCGACTGCTGGCGCGGAATCGCCTGTGCCGCCGGCAGCTGGCGCTCCAGCACGGCCGGCAGGTCCAGCTCGAACAGCACCGGCGCGCTGGGCAGCTCGTAGCCCTGGCGCCACTTGGGGTGCAGCTCGCCGATCACGCCGATGTCACGGCCATCCAGTTCGACGCGGGCGCTGCGGCCCGGGTGCAGGGCCGGATGTTGGGCCGGCTTGAACTGCAGCTGGCGCGGCGCGAACAAGGCTTCTAGGTCGCCCTTCACATCGAAGAAGTCGACCTGGCGATCGCGCTGGCTCCACTGCGGCTGGTCCGCCGGGCCGAATGCGAGACCCGCCAGACGCATGGGCTGGGCCACGCCGGCGATGCTGCTGTCGCTCTCCTGCACCGAGGCGTCGCGCAGGAACACACGGCCGATCTCGAACAGGCGCACGCGGCTGGCACGGCGGCTCAGGTTGTGGCGCAGGGCCTGGATCAAACTGCCGATCAGGCTGCTGCGCATCACGGCCAGGGGGGCGGCGATGGGGTTGAGCAGCTGGATCGGGTGGCTGTTGCCGGCCAGCTCGGCCTCCCAGCGGGATTCCACGAAGCTGAAGTTGATGGTCTCGAAATAGTCCCGAGCTGCCACGGCATGGCGCAGCGCATGGATGGCGCGGCGCGATTCCGAGGCCACCTTGGCCACCACCGGCGCCAGCGGCGGGGTGTTGGGCAGGCTGGGGTAGCCCTGCACGCGGATGATTTCTTCGATCAGGTCTTCCTCGATCTGCAGATCGAAGCGCCAGCTCGGCGGCGTCACGGTCAGCACGCCCGGCGCCTCGCTGAACTGCAGGCCCAGACGGCTGAAAACGCGGGCGCAGTCTTCCTGCGTCACCGGCATGCCGATCACCTTGGCGGCGCGAGCGACACGCAGAGCCACCGGCTTGCGCTCGGGCAAGGCGCTGATCTGGTCGTCCAGGGGGCCGGCTTCGCCGCCGCAGATCTCGAGAATCAGCTGGGTGATGCGCTCGATATGCAGGGCCGTGTCGGCCGGGTCCACACCGCGCTCGAAGCGGTGGCCGGCGTCGGTCGAGAAGTTGTAGCGGCGCGAACGGCCGGCCACGGCCTTGGGCCACCAGAAGGCGGCTTCGACGTAGACATTGCGGGTGTCGTCCGACACGGCAGTGGCGTCGCCGCCCATGATGCCGGCCAGAGACTCGGGCGCCGAGGCATCGGCCACCACGCCCACGGTCTCGTCCAGCTCGACGGTGTTGCCATTGAGCAGCTTGAGGCTCTCGCCCTTCTTGGCCCAGCGGATCACCAGCTCACGGTCAATCTTGTCGAGGTCGAAGATGTGCGAGGGGCGGCCCAGCTCGAACATCACGTAGTTGGAGATGTCCACCAGGGGCGCGACGCTGCGCTGGCCGCAACGGGCCAGACGGTCCACCATCCAGGCAGGGGTCTTGGCCTGCGTGTTGACACCACGCACGATGCGACCGGAGAAGCGGCCGCAGAGATCGGCGGCCTCGATGCGCACCGGCAGCTTGGCATCGTGCTGCGGCTGCACCGGGCTGATGGCCGGTGCCTGCAGCGGCGTGCCAGTCAGCGCGGACACCTCACGAGCGACGCCGTACACGCTCAGGCAATGCGCCAGATTGGGCGTCAGCTTGAGGGTGAACAAGGTGTCGTCCAGGTTCAGATGCTCGCGGATGTTCTGGCCGACGGGCGCGTCCAACGCCAGCTCGAACAGGCCACCATGCTCCTCGCTGAGCTTGAGCTCACGCGCCGAGCACAGCATGCCGAAGCTCTCCACGCCGCGCAGCTTGCCCACGCCGATCTTGAAGGCCTTGCCGTCTTCGCCCGGCGGCAGCTCAGCGCCCACCGTGGCCAGCGGCACCTTGATGCCTGCGCGCGCATTGGGCGCGCCACACACGATCTGCAGAGGCTCACCGTTATTGAACGCCGCACCGGCATTGACCTTGCAGACGCGCAGCTTGTCGGCGTTGGGGTGCTGCTCGGCCTCCAGGATCTCGGCGACCACGATGCCATGGAAAGGCGGCGCCACCGGGCGCAGCTCTTCGACTTCCAGGCCCGACATGGTCAGCAGGTCGGCCAGCTCTTGCGTATTCAGCGGCGGGTTGCAGAAGGACCGCAGCCAGGATTCAGGGAATTGCATGTGAAATCTCTTCTTCTCTGCTCTCTCGAGCGTGTTCTGGTGGATGGCGGCGCGCGGGGCTTACTTGAATTGGCTCAAGAAGCGCAGATCGCCATCAAAGAACAGGCGCAGATCATTCACGCCGTAGCGCAACATGGCCAGGCGGTCGATGCCCGAGCCGAAGGCAAAACCAATGTAGCGCTCGGGGTCCAGGCCCATATTGCGGATCACTTGCGGATGCACCTGGCCGGAACCCGAGACCTCGAGCCAGCGGCCTTTCAGCGGACCTGAGCCGAACATGATGTCGATCTCGGCGCTGGGCTCGGTGAAGGGGAAATAGCTGGGGCGGAAACGCAACTCCAGCTGATCGGTTTCGAAGAAGGAGGTGATGAAGTTCAGGTAGACCGACTTCAGGTCCTTGAAGCTGATGTTCTCGCCCACCCACAGGCCTTCGACCTGGTGGAACATCGGCGAGTGGGTGGCATCGCTGTCGACACGGTAGGTGCGGCCCGGCGCGATCACGCGGATCTCGGGCATGGGCTGGCCGGCGTCGATCAGGGCCTTGTGCTTCTTGACATGCTGAACCGCATAGCGGATCTGCATGGGACTGGTGTGGGTGCGCAGCACATGGCCGCCTTCGATGTAGAAGGTGTCATGCATGGACCGGGCCGGGTGATCCTCCGGCGTGTTCAGCGCGGTGAAGTTGAACCAGTCGTTCTCGATCTCGGGGCCGTCGGCCACATCAAAACCCATGGAGCCGAAGATGGACTCGATGCGCTCCATGGCACGGGTGATGGGGTGCAGGCCGCCGGTGCCACGGGCACGACCGGGCAGGCTCACATCGAGCGCCTCGGCCTTCAGTTGCAACTCCAGCTCGGCATCGGCCAGAGCCTGGCGGCGCGCCGTCAGCGCGGCCTCGATGCTGGACTTCAGCACATTGATCTCGGCACCGCGGGCCTTCTTCTCCTCGACCGGCAAAGCGGCCAGGCTCTTGAGCAACTCGGTCACACGACCGGACTTGCCCAGAAAACGCGCTTTGGCGTTCTCGAGGTCGGCGGGAGTGGCGGCGGCGGCGAATTCGCCTTGGGCCGTCTGCAGCAGTTGATCAAGCTCGTTCATCGCGGTGCCAGTCGGGCGGACTGTCAGAAAAATTCGGGCAACAAATAAAAAAGGCCGACACCCTGGTGTCGGCCTCGAGGGTGCTCACCCCGACCGGCCTGGTAACCCAGGGGCCGGGGCTGCCGCCACCACAAGCCAAGGCTTGCAGCTGAGGGGGCAATTAAGCGAGAGCGGCCTTCACCTTGGCGAAGATGCTGGCAAAACCAGCAGGATCGTTGACAGCCAGATCAGCCAGAACCTTGCGGTCGATGTCGATCTGAGCCTTCTTCAGGCCAGCCACAAACTTGCTGTATGTCAGGCCCAGACCGCGGCTTGCTGCGTTGATACGAGCAATCCACAGGGCACGGAACACACGCTTCTTGGCGCGACGGTCACGGTAGGCGTATTGGCCTGCCTTCATCACCGCCTGTTTGGCGATGCGGAAGACATTCTTACGACGACCACGGAAACCCTTGGCCAGAGCCAAGACCTTCTTGTGACGGGCACGAGCGGTAACACCACGTTTAACGCGAGGCATAGTATTTCTCCTTCAGAAGTCGATCAGAGGCCAGCGAAGGGCAACATTTGAGCCATGTGGCCCATGTTGGTTTCGTGCACGGCCGCAGAGCCACGGAGGTGGCGCTTGTTCTTCGTGGACTTCTTCGTGAGGATGTGGCGCTTGAACGCCTGACCGCGCTTGACGGTACCGCCCGGGCGGACGCGGAAGCGCTTCTTGGCGCTGCTCTTGGTCTTCATTTTGGGCATTTGAGTGCTCCTTTTAAGTGCGTCCCTGAAGGCGGTCACGGGCCTCGTGACACTTGCCAGCCCCCAGGAGACTAATAAGCCCGCCGACGACCAAATCAGCGGGCCAGACTATGTGCAAACGATCTCTTCAGACCGCTTGTCAAACCAAACCATCAATTGAAAACGGGCCACGGCCCGCTTTCAATTGCGCCCCTTGCGAGGCGACAGGGCCCGCCTTGCCGCGGGCCTGGGTGATCAGCGCTTTTTCGGCGCCAGCACCATGATCATCTGCCGGCCTTCCAGCTTGGGCATGTTTTCCACCACGGCCACATCCGACAGCTCATCGCGGATGCGTTCCAGCAAGCGCATGCCGATGTCCTGGTGGGTGATTTCACGACCGCGATAGCGCAGCGTGACCTTGCCCTTGTCACCATCCTCGGCGATGAAGCGGCGCAGATTGCGCATCTTGATCTGGTAGTCGCCTTCGTCCGTACCCGGGCGGAACTTGACTTCCTTGATTTCGATGACTTTCTGCTTGGACTTCGCCTCGGCAGCGCGCTTTTGCTCGATGTACTTGAACTTGCCGTAGTCCATCAGGCGGCACACAGGCGGCGTCGCGGTGGCGGAGATTTCGACAACGTCCACATCCAGTTCGCCTGCCATGCGCAGGGCTTCGTGGATGCTCACAATTCCGAGCGGCTCGTTATCAGGCCCGTTGAGACGGACTTCAGGAGCCATGATTTCGCGATTCAGCCGATGCTTACGCTCAGGAATGGCTCGACGGTCAGCAAATGTAGCGATGGTGCATACCCTTCAACGAGCCTCAAGGCGGGAGGCTCAAACAAAGCAAAAGCGCGCCGGTCTGACAGCCGTCAGACCTTGTTGGCGATGTCCTGGGTGACCTTCGCAATGAAGTCATTCAGGGGCATCACACCCAAGTCTTGGTTGCCACGGGCGCGCACCGCAACAGCTCCGTTTGCCTTTTCCTTGTCACCGACGACGAGGATGTACGGAACCTTTTGCAAAGAATGCTCGCGGATTTTATACGTGATTTTCTCGTTCCGCAAATCGGACTGGACTCTAAGCCCTTGTTTTTGCAGCGATTTCACGATTTCAGCGACGTAATCGGCCTGCGCATCCGTGATATTGGCCACCACCACCTGGGTCGGCGCCAGCCATGCTGGCAAGGCGCCGGCATGCTGCTCGATCAGGATGCCAATGAAACGCTCCAGGCTGCCGACGATGGCACGGTGCAGCATCACCGGGCGGTGGCGCGAGCCATCTTCACCGACGAACTCCGCATCCAGACGCTCGGGCAGATTGGGGTCAACCTGGATGGTGCCGCACTGCCAGGGCCGGCCCAGCGCATCCTTCAGCGTGTACTCGATCTTGGGGCCGTAGAAGGCGCCCTCGCCCGGCAGGTACTCGAACTCGCAGCCCGAAGCACGCAGGCCTTCGGCCAGCGCCGCCTCGGCCTTGTCCCAGCTTTCATCGCTGCCGATGCGTTGTTCGGGGCGGGTGGAGAGCTTGTAGATGATGTTGCTGAAGCCGAAGTCCTTGTAGACCTTTTGCAGCAAGGTGGTGAAGGCCATGACCTCACCCTGAATCATGTCCTCGGTGCAGAAGATGTGCCCGTCGTCCTGCGTGAAGCCTCGCACGCGCATGATGCCGTGCAGGCCACCCGTCGGTTCGTTGCGATGGCATTGGCCGAATTCACCGTAGCGCAGTGGCAGATCTCGGTAGCTCTTGATGCCTTGCTTGTAGATCAGGATGTGACCCGGGCAGTTCATCGGCTTGAGTGCGTAGTCGCGCTTTTCCGATTCGGTCGTGAACATGTTCTCGCGGTACTTGTCCCAGTGGCCGGTCTTCTCCCACAAGCCCTTGTCCAGGATCTGCGGGCCCTTGACCTCCAGATAGCCGTTCTCGCGGTAGACGCGGCGCATGTACTGCTCCACCTCCTGCCAGACCGTCCAGCCCTTGGGGTGCCAGAACACCGTGCCCGGCGAATGCTCGTCGATGTGGAACAGGTCCAGCTCGCGACCCAGCTTGCGGTGGTCGCGCTTTTCGGCCTCTTCCAGCAGCATCAGGTACTTTTGCAGATCGTCCTTGCTGGCCCAGGCCGTACCGTAGATGCGCTGCAATTGCTCGTTACGGTGATCCCCGCGCCAGTAGGCACCGGCGACCTTCATCAGCTTGAAGTGCTTGAGCTTGCCGGTGGAGGGCACATGCGGGCCGCGGCACAGATCGGTGAACTTGCCTTCGGCATAGAGCGACACGGCCTGGTCGGCCGGGATGCTCTCGATGATCTCGGCCTTGTAGGCCTCGCCGATGCTCTTGAAATAGGCCACGGCCTCATCGCGCGGCAGCACCGAGCGGGTGACCTTCTCGTCCTTCTTGGCCAGCTCGCTCATCTTCGACTCGATGGCAGCCAGGTCTTCGGGCGTGAAAGGGCGCTTGTAGCTGAAGTCGTAGTAGAAGCCGTTCTCGATCACCGGGCCGATGGTGACCTGCGCCTCGGGGAACAGCTCCTTGACGGCATAAGCCAGCAAGTGGGCGGTCGAGTGACGGATCACCTCCAGGCCATCGGCATCCTTGTCGGTGATGATGGCCAGCTGCGTATCGGCCTCGATCAGGTGGCTGGTGTCGACCAGCTGCGCCGCATCGCCCTGCCCCACGCGGCCGGCCAGGGCGGCCTTGGCCAGGCCGGTGCCGATGGAGGCGGCCACCTCGGCCACGGTCACAGCCTGGGGAAACTCACGTTTGGAACCGTCCGGCAATTGAATCGAGATCATCTGAGCTGCTCCGAAAAAACGGTGGCCGGAAAAGGTGGCCAGAAAACAAAAAAGCGCGGCTGTCGGAGCCGCGCTTTTCTTGGGGTGCTGCACTGAGGGCAGCTGAGTAAGGACGTGTGAAAGCCGCGGCCGACTAAACCTGTGAAGAGGTGGTCGTAGTTCGCGGTGTCATAACCATCGTGCCTTTCTCGCCCTTGTTCGTTGAAGAGGCACCGATTGTAGCCCCGCTTCAGCGACGGCGCTGTGACCGTTCGATCTCGTGGCCGATGACGGCACCGGCCACGGCACCCACGGCCGTGCCCAAAGCGGGATCGCCATCGCGCGCCAGCTCATGACCAATCACCCCTCCCACCACGCCTCCCGTCACCAGGCCGACGCCACGCGCCGGGCCGTATCCGCGCCCGTCGTAGCCATGATGCCGGTGATGGTGCCCGTGGCGCGGCGGCAGCACGATGCAGGCACTCAGGCTGAATGCCAGCCCCAGCACGAGCGCGCTGCGCAACATCGGACGAAACACAAAGCGAGGCGACATATGAATCTCTCCAGATGGATTGAGTTCACTTGCAACGCCGACAGCACGAGCGCGGTTGGCCACGCTTGCGAATGCTTACATGTCCAAGGTCTATGGACAGGCTGATCTCAACCTCACAGCGGCAGCGCCTGCACGCTGGGCGCGGCGCAGGCGGCGGCAAACTCGTCACGCAAACGCTGGCTCTCGGCAATGGCCTGCAACCAGACGCGCGCGCGACCCGCCGCATCGTCGCCAAAGTGCTGGAAGTCGGCCCGGTCCGGCAGCTTGGCGCGCGGCAGGCTGCGCACCCAATCGGGGTGGGGCGCCAAGACCACCACATTGTCGAGAAAGGGCGTCGCGCCATGGCGGCGCTTCCAGGCTTTGTCCAGCCAGCCCGGCACCACCTGGCGCTGGAAATGCGGGTACAGCACCAGGCCTTCGCCCGCCATGGCGGCGTAGTTCAGGTGCAGGTGGTAGTCGGTGATGCCGCCGTCCCAGTACGCGCCCCGCGGCGCGCCGGGGATGTCTTGCACGGCCTTGAGCCAGAAGGGAATCGAGCAGCTGGCCAGCAAGCTGGGCTGGAAGTTGCGCGCCTCGAGCGCCACCTGCTGGCTGCGGAAGTCCTGCAGCGGTACCGGCAGCGGCGTGCGGGCATCGGAGAACAGCACCCGCTCCAGCCAGCGCCCAAGAGCCGGCCGCGCCAGCGCATTGGCCGCGAAAGCGCCGGCATAGCCCAGCGGTGTGCGCAGCCGCCCTTCCCGACCCAGCAACAAGCCGCGGCCGCGCGAGGTCAGGATGTGCAGGCGCCAGCGCGGATGGCCGAGCACGGCCGCCTCGCGCCCGCCAAAGACCTCATCGAGCTTGGCCGCAAACGCGGCCGACACCGAGGCGGCGCTGGGCGGTTTGCCCGGCTCACTGTCGTAGTGCTGGTGCACATACTCGTAGGACAGGCGGGCGAACTCGGCCTGCGTGGCGGCCGCGTCGGCGCTGAGGCAGGCCGTGGCCATGCGCCAGGCGCCGATGGAGGCACCGATCAGGTGCACCTCCTGCGTGCTGCGCAGCAGCCAGTCGCCAAAGATGAACTGATCCAGCGGCCCGAGGATCAAGCCTTTGGGGCCACCGGCCGCGGCCGGCACCACGCGCACATCCTCGGGCCGCATGCCCCGCTCGGCCAAGCGCGCGCGGGCCCGCGGGCCGGCGAAGATCTGCAGCGCTGGGGCGCTCATCGGCCGCACAACTCCTGCATCAGAGCTTCATCTCCACATTCAGGCCGAAGAAGCTGCGGCCCTTGCGCAGACTGCCGCTGCCCTCGCCGTTGCTGAGCAGGGTCTGCGACTGGGCATCCAGCGGCGCCAGATTGTTGGCGGACACGCGCATGGACAAGGTCTTGCTGAAGGTCCACTGGGCAAACATGTCCAGCGCGCGCGAGCGCGACTGCTCGACCGTCTGGCTCAGGGTCTGCTGGGTGGTGTAGCCGGGCGTGTAGGCCAGGCTGGCGCCCGTGACCAGGGGCAGATCGCTGAAGCGGTAGTCAAAGCCGAGATTGCCGGACCAGGGTTGCTGACCGTCCAGGCGGTTGTTAGGGCCGGGCAGCGCGTCGACCTTGGACTTGTAGTAGCTCAGCGAGGCACGCAGATTGAGCGCGGTCTTGGCATCGAACCATTGCGGCATCAGCTCACCGGCGCGGCCCTTGATTTCCAGCTCCAGGCCGGTGGTCTGGGCGCGCGAGAAATTGGTCGGGCGCGAGACATAGCGCGGCACGCTGGCCCAGGCCACGGTCGACAGGCTGGTGTCATTGCGAATCAGATCATTGACCTTGCGATGGAACACACCCACGCTGACCATACCCCCGCCGGTCAGGTATTTCTCGTAGGCCACGTCCAGGCCGGTGGCCAGCTCGGGCTTGAGCAAGGGGTTGCCTTCACGGTCTGGCGAGACTTTGGTATTGGGCTTGTCGGTGTTGGTGAACAGGCTGCTCAGGCTGGGGCGGGCCAGCAAGGCATTGAGGTCCGGCGCCTTGTAGCTGCGCGTCAGGCTGGCGCGGACCAGGTCTTTGCCCTTGGGGTCGAACTTGTAGTTCAGGTGCCAGAGGGGGGTCAGCACGGTGCTGGTGTTGCGCACCGGCGCGGCCAGGCCGCGGCTCTCGGTGATGATGCGCTCGCTGCGCAGGCCCAGATAGGTGGACCATTGCGGGGACAGCTCCCACTCGTCCTGCACAAACAAGGCCTGGCGGGTGATGCGAGCGCCAAAGGGCTGGCCGTCGAAGTCCGGTAGCTGGAGATTGCCAGCTTCGGTGACCGTGCGGTCTTCCTCACGGCGGCGCCATTCCAGATCCCAACCCACGGTCAGGCTGTGGTCCTCACCCAGCAGCTGGCCAAACTTGCCGGCCTGGGTGAAACCGCGATCGGTGTTGTCGCCGACCGCGCGGCGCAGCTGATTGGCGGGCAGATAGGTCTGGTTGTCGAAGGTGCCGCGCGAACGCTGCACGCCAGCCTTGAGCTCGAGCTTTTGCTCGTCGTTGAAGCGCTTGGACCAGACGGCATTGCCGCGCAAGTTCTGCCAGGTGCCGTGATTCAGGCTGTCGTCATCAAGCACGGCAGCGCCGTTGCTGGACAAGGTGTCGTAGCTGTTGCGGTTGTTCCAGAAGCCTTTTTGCAAAAAGGCCTGCAGGGTCAGCGTCTCTTCATCGCTGATCTTCCAGTTCAGGCGCGGCGCTGAGTTGAAGCCATGGCCCCAGTTGGCCTGTTCGCCTTGCTGCACGCTGTTGGAATCCTTGCCATCGCTGCCCGGCATCTGGCGGCTGCTGGTGACATCGTTCTGGCCGCGCCACTGGAAAAAGGACAGCGGCACCGACAAGGCGGCCGAACCGATCTTCTCGCCCAGGGTGAAGGTGGCCGAGGGCGTGGGGCGCACGGCGTTGTAGCCCAGCCCCAAGCGCAGATCGCGCTGCGAGATGCGAGGCGCGTCCTTCAGGATGATGTTGATGGCACCGGCCACGGCCTGGGCGCTCTGGTCGGCAGTGGGCGCCTTGGTCACTTCGATGCGCTCGACCTGCGAAGGGCTGAGCTGGCTCATGTCGAAGCCCGGAGGCGCCGGATCACCGTTGATCAAGATCAGGGTGTAGCCCGAACCCAGGCCGCGCATGCGCGGCGCACCGCCCTGCATGTTCACACCAGGCAGGCGCTTGAGCACATCGGCCACATTGCTGTCACCGAACTTGTCCATCTCCTCGCGGCCGTAGACCTGCTTGGCCACCGGCGATTTGCGGCGCAGATCGGTGTCGCTCTGGGGGCGTGAGGTCAGCTCCACGCGCTCCAGCTTGTTGCCCACGGCCGGGCGGTTGTCGCCCAGGCCGGGCACCCCGTCCTGCGCGTGGGCGCCGAGGTGGGCAAGCGACAGGGCCGAACCGGCCAGCAGCACGCGGCAGGCCAGGTTCACGGAAGTGCGGGGCAGACAACGGTTCAAGCGAGGCTCCAAAACAATCCAGGACAACAAGGCGCGCAGCTTAGCGAGCGCTGCGCGCCGCGTCTGCCGGCTGGCGACCAATCGCGGCTTGCGGGGGCTGATCTGCGGCGGCAGCGCGCCAATGGCGACGCGGCCGCCCTGAATCACCGGGCTCAGCCCTGTTTCTTGAACTTGGCAAACGCCGCCGCCATGGCGCCGCCAGCGGCCGGCTCGGGTGCCCGGGCGCCGGCAAAACCGCCGCGAGCCGCGCCACCACCGGCCCGCTCCTGGCGACCGGCCGGACGGAAGCTGTTGTCGGCCTTGGCGCCGCCGCGCTGCACCGGTGCATCCAGCTTCATGGTCAGGGAGATGCGCTTGCGGGCCAGGTCCACCTCCAGCACGCGCACCTTGACGATGTCGCCGGTCTTGACCACCTCACGGGCGTCGGTCACGAACTTGTTGGACAGCTGGCTCACATGAACCAGGCCGTCCTGATGCACACCCAGGTCCACGAAGGCGCCGAACTGGGCAACGTTGGACACCGTGCCCTCGAGCACCATGCCCTCGACCAGGTCCTTGATGTCGTCCACGCCTTCGTTGAAGCGGGCCACCTTGAAGTCCGGGCGCGGGTCGCGGCCGGGCTTTTCCAGCTCAGACAGGATGTCCTTGACCGTGATGGCGCCGAATTTCTCGTCGGCAAAGGCCTCAGGCTTCAGCGCGCGAATGACATCGCTCTTGCCCATGACCTCGGCCGCAGGCTTGTTGACCGCCTTGAGGATGCGCTCCACCACCGGGTAGGTTTCCGGGTGCACGCCCGAGAAGTCCAGCGGGTTGTCGCCGTCACGGATGCGCAGGAAGCCGGCCGATTGCTCGAAGGTCTTGGGGCCCAGGCCGGCCACGTCGAGCAATTGCTTGCGGCTCTTGAAAGCGCCATTGGCATCGCGCCAGCGCACGATGGAGGCAGCCACGGTGCTGGACAGGCCCGACACGCGCGACAGCAGCGGCGCCGAGGCGGTGTTCAGGTCCACGCCGACCGAGTTCACGCAGTCTTCCACCACCGCGTCCAGGGTCTTGGCCATGGCGCTTTGGTTGACATCGTGCTGGTACTGGCCGACGCCGATGCTCTTGGGGTCGATCTTGACCAACTCGGCCAGCGGGTCCTGCAGGCGGCGGGCGATGGACACGGCGCCGCGCAGGGTCACGTCCAGATCGGGCAGTTCCTTGGAGGCGAACTCGGAGGCCGAATAGATCGAGGCGCCGGCCTCGCTGACCACCACCTTGTCGATCTGGGTGCCGGGGGCCAGCTGCTGGATGCGCTTGATCAGGTCACCGGCCAGCTTGTCGGTTTCGCGGCTGGCCGTGCCATTGCCGATGGCGATCAGGTTGACGCCGTGGGTGGCGCAGAGGCGACCCAGGGTGTGCAGGGCGCCTTCCCAGTCCTTGCGCGGCTCGTGCGGAAACACGGCGCAGGTGTCCAGCACCCGGCCGGTGTCGCTGACCACGGCCACCTTGACCCCGGTGCGGATGCCCGGGTCCAGGCCCATGACCACACGCTTGCCGGCCGGCGCGGCCAGCAACAGATCGCGCAGGTTTTCGGCAAACACCTTGATGGCCACGGCCTCGGCATCTTCGCGCAGGCGGGCGAACAGATCGCGCTCCAGGCTCATGGAGAGCTTGACCTTCCAGGTCCATGAGATGGTCTTGCGAATCAGGGCGTCGCCCGGGCGTGTGCCCATGGTCCAGCCCAGATGGCGGGCGATGCGGCCTTCGGCCAAACCCGGTTGGCCGGCCACCACTTCTTCGTCCAGCGCCAGCTTGGCGTCGAGGATTTCCTGCGTGCGGCCGCGGAACACGGCCAGCGCACGGTGCGAAGGCACGGTCTTGATCGGCTCGTCGTAATCGAAATAGTCGCGGAACTTGGCGACATCGGGATTGTTCTCGTCCTTGCCGTCCATCAGCTTGGACTTGAACAAGCCCTCCTCCCACAGCCACTCGCGCAGCTTGCCGATCAGCACGGCATCCTCGGCCCAGCGCTCGGAGAGCAGGTCGCGCACGCCGTCCAGCACCGCGAAGGCATCGGCAAAGCCGGCTTCGGCGTTGATGAAGGCCACAGCTTCCGCCATCGGGTCCAGGCTGGGGTCGGCGAACAGCTTGTCGGCCAGGGGCTCCAGGCCAGCTTCGCGGGCGATCATGCCCTTGGTGCGGCGCTTTTGCTTGTAGGGCAGGTAGAGGTCTTCCAGCTCCTGCTTGGTCGGCGCAGCGAGGATCGCGGCTTGCAGCTCGGGCGTGAGCTTGCCTTGCTCCTCGATGCTCTTGAGCACGGCGGCGCGGCGGTCTTCCAGCTCGCGCAGATAGGCCAGGCGGGCCTCGATCTCGCGCAACTGGCTGTCGTCCAGCCCGTCGGTCACTTCCTTGCGGTAGCGGGCGATGAAGGGCACGGTGGCGCCGCCATCAAGCAGCTCCACGGCGGCGTTGATCTGGGCCGGGCGAACGCTCAGTTCGGCGGCAATTTGAAGCAGGATCTTGTCCAAAACGTCGGCGAGGCAGTCAAAACAGGAAGCGGCGGAGTGTGCCACAGGGGCTCGCGACGCTCCGGAGCGCGGCCGAGTGCAAGCCCAGATCGGGCCGCCAAAAGTCAGGCGCCAGCAAAAGTCACAGTTTTCCGCCATATTGCGGGGCGATTCAAGCGGCCCGGCCTCGCACGCCGGGCCGCCGACTTCAGATCCAGGCCGCACGCCTGTTCATGCAACCCGCCTCTCCGCTCATCAACCCAGCAACGGCACGCCACCATGACCCACACCCTCCGCCATCTGTCCGCAGCCAGCCTGACCGCCTGCATCGGCCTGTTCAGCAGCTCCCTGGCCCAAGCCCAAGCCTTCGACACCGCCCGCATCTACGGTGCCGCCCCGGAGCGCGATGGCGGCCGCGTCGGCGTGGTCGCGCTGGCCGGCCATGCCTACCAAGGCTCGAAGAAAAGCCGCGCCATGCTGGTGCCCAGCCTCGACTACCAATGGAGCAATGGCTGGTTTGCCGGCACCAGCAATGGCCTGGGCCTGAACTTCTCCAAGCAAGCGCAGTTCAGCTATGGCCTGCGCCTGACGGCCGATTTCGGCCGCGATGAAGACCGCTCGCCGGCCCTGCGCGGCATGGGCGACATCGAATTCCGCCCCGAGATCGGTGGCTTCTTCAATTACAGCCCCAGCCAAAGCTTGGCCCTGACCAGCTCGCTGCGCTATGGCTCCGGCCAGGACCGCAAGGGCCTGCTGATCGACCTGGGCGTGGCCCAGCAGATCCCGCTGGATGCGAGCTGGCGTTTGGGCGTGGGCGCCGCCCTGACCCTGGCCAACCGCGAGGCGCTGCAGTCCTATTTCGGCGTCAGCGCGGCCCAGGCAGCCAGCAGCGGCTATGCGCCCTACCGCGTCGGCGCAGGCCTGCGTGATGTGCGGGCCAATGCCTCGCTGACCCACATCCTCAGCCCGCGCAGCAGCGTGACGGCCGGCATCTCGGTCAGCGCCCTGCAGGGCGATGCCAAGAACAGCCCGCTGACGCACCAGAAAACCAGCGTCAACGGACTGGTTGCTTTCGGCTACTTGTTCTGACCCAGGCGGCGGCGCTGTACCAGCCCCAGGCCCAACAGCCCCGCCAGCGTCATCGCCAGCGCGCCGGGCTCGGGCACAGCGCTGACCTGCAGGCTGCCGCGCCAGTCGATGGGCAGATTGGCCGAGCCCTGGGCGTAGCCCAGGCCGAGGTTGAGATCGCCCTCGGGGCTGCTGATCTGCAGCCAGGCTTCGCCCGGGTTCAGCAGCTCGAATTGCAGCGCGCCCAGGTTCAGCCCGGATTGGCCGGCCGCCGCGACGCCCGGGAAGTTCGAAGCGCCGATTTCACCGGGGCGCAGGTAGCCGCTGTCATCGCTCCAACCTTGGGCTGCGGCAAATCCCTTGAAGCGCAGCTGGCTGGGGTCGAAGTCGAGCTTGAAGCCGTAGAACAAGAACACATCGTCGGCCGCGCGGCCAGCGAAGGGCTGGTCCAGGCGGATCGCCACGTTCAGGGTCTGGCCCAGCTGCGCCGCCACGGGCAGCTCCAGGCGCATGCGTGGCTCCAGTGGCACGCCGGTGGGCGTGACGTCACTGAAAGAGAACGTCTGGGCTGAAGCCAGTGTCGAAGCCAGGAGGCCAGCGGCGCCCAGCAAGGCGGCCGCCAGGCTCGGGGCGCCGAATTTCAAGAAGGTGCTCGGTGTGCGTGTCATGCTCGTGTTCCTGGGTTGGGTGATCAGGGCTTTTGCTGGCGGAAGATGTCGAACCAGGCGCGGTAGTCGGCCTGGGTGATGCAGGCATCGGCATCGAAATTGGCCAGGGGCTGGTAGCGGCTGTCGCCGGCGCAGGCGCCCATGGCGGCGCGCTGGGCCTCGCGGTCGGCGGCGTCGATGCGGCCGTCGCCGTTGATGTCGCCGCGCTTGAGCAAACGCAGGGCCAGGCGCGGGGCCGCCTCTTCGTAGCCATCGTTCAGGAACAGGCCGAAGAAGTACTCGCCCTCCGGGAAGCTGGCCAGGCTGAAGCTCTGGCCGCCGGCCGGCGCGGCCACATAGTTCCATTTCAGCGAGCCCGGGCCGCCGGGCACCATGCCCTTGCGGTAGAAGCCCAGCCAATGCTTGTTGCCGGCCGGCAGGCCTTGCCAGCTCAGATTGATGCTGTCGCCGATGCGGGAGACGCTGGCCGATGCGCTGAAGCGCACCGGATTGACCGGCGGCGGCGTCGGCACCAGCACCGGCGGCGAATCCTGGGCCAGGGCCAGGCCGTTGAGCACGGGGTCGGTGTAGTCCAGGCCTGCCCCCTCGACATGGCCGGCCAGGCGGCGCCAGTACAGGCTCTCGCCTTCCAGCGTCACGCCCAGGTCGTACCAGCCGCGGCTGGCTTCCACGCTCAGGGTCTCGCTGTGGTTCTGGCCCGGCTGCAGGCTCAGAGTCAGCAGGCGGCCTTGGCCGTAGGCCAGATCCGCCAGCTGCAGGCGCAGGACCTGGCTGCTGCTGTTGCTGAACTGCAGGCGCACGCTGCGGTTGGCGGGCTCTTCACGCAGGCTCACTTCCAGTTGGCGCGCTGCGTTGCCGAGAGCACCGCTGAACTCGCGCACAAAACCGTTCTGGCCATGGACCTTGAGCTGGTAGCTGTCGCCGCTCCAGTTCCAGACCTCGCGCTCGACGCGGGTGCCGGCGGCCAGGGTGTAGTGCCAGGGGCCGTCGCTGCGCAGGGCGGAGTAGACGATGAAGGGCTCGGCCACCGAGCCGCCATTGCCGAAGCTCAGCGCGAACTGGCGGGCCGTGCCCTGCACGGCGCCATCCACCTCGGCACGGTAGGGCATGGGGCAGGCCGGGCGCGGCTGGCCGGTGCTGACCTGCTCCTGGCGCGGCAGCGCCTGGGTGGCGGGCGGCCAGGCCGGCGCCGTGGCGTCGTACTTGGGGTACTCGGCCGTGCGCGGCACGCCGGCGGGCCAGGTCTTGTTCGGCTCGTCGAAGTTGAAGACGCTGAGCAGATCGCCGCAGACCGCGCGACGCCAGGGCGAGATATTGGGGCAGTGCACGGCCGCACGCGGCAAGCCCTTGCCCTGCACCAGCCACTCTTCGAGGAAACGGATCTGCGAGGTGTGGTCGAAGAGCTGGGAGTTGACGCGCCCGCCCTTGCTCCAGGGCGAGATCACCAGGGTCGGCACGCGCGGGCCCAGGCCGATCGGTTCGCTGCCCTTGTAGACCTCGCCCTGCAAGCTGTTGGCCACCGTGCTGCGGCCACGGCCGGCGTCCATGGGCGGCACGTTCGAGGGCATGTGGTCGAAGAAGCCGTCGTTCTCGTCGTAGGTGATGATGAGCACGGTCTTGGCCCAGACCTCAGGGTTGTCGACCAGGGCGGCCAGCAGGCGGGCGCTGAAGTTCTCGCCGGCATTGGGCGTGGGCGAGGGATGCTCGCAGTACTCGGTCGGCGCGCAAATCCAGGACACGGCCGGCAGGCGGCCGGCGCGCACATCGGCGGCGAAGTCATCGATCAGCCACTGGCCGGTGGTTTGCGCGGCGTTCGCGGCGTTCGAGCCCGGGGCCATGGCGCGGCACTTCTGGTACAGCGGCGATTCGGGCGTCAGCTTGCGGCCGGCCGCGTCGACACGGAAGTTCTTGAAGTACTGCAGGTAGTTGTCGCCGTAGTTGTCCCATTCCTGGTAGACCTTCCAGCTCACGCCTTGCGCTTCCAGCACCTCGGCATAGCTTTGCCAGGTGATGCCCTGAGCGGCCGGGTTGTCGTTGGCGATGTCGGCGTTGTAGGTGCCGTTGTTGACGTTGTAGAGCCGGCTGTCGGGGATGCCGGTGACGTAGCCGGCCGTGTGGCCGCTCAGGGCATAGAAACGGTTCGGGTCGGTGGGGCCGAAGACCGAGCAGTGGTAGGCATCACAGGTGGTGAAGGCGTCGGCCAGGGCGTAGTAGAAAGGCAGATCGCCACGATCGAAGTAGCCCAGGGACATCGAGGTCTTCTTGGGCACCCAGGCGTTCCAGTCCTTCCAGGCCGCTTCCGTGCCCTTCCAGTGGTGGTCCAGGCCGACGTGCAGGGCGTTGGTGTTCTTGACGTCGTAGTGGTAGGGCAGCACATGGCTGCTGCCGCTGGGCTGGAACCAGACCGGCTTGCCCGAGGGCAAGGTGATGGCACGCGGATCGCTGAAGCCGCGCACGCCCGCCAGGCAGCCGAAGTAATGGTCGAAGGAGCGGTTTTCCTGCATCAGGAAAACCACATGCTCGATGTCGCCGAGGCCGCCGCTGACCTGGCTGGCCGGTGTGGCCAGGGCGCGGGCGATGGTCTGGGCAAAGCTGGGGGTGCTGGCCAGGCCGGCAGTACCGGCGGCGGCGGCCAGAAAGCCGCGGCGGGAGGGGTTTTGAATTGTTCTGCTGCTCATGGCGGTCTCCGAACCGACCGCACAAGCCAAAAAGCGCGCACAGCCGGAAATCAAAACCGCCGATTCTGAGAACCCGCGATGTCAGGCGATCCAACGCGGCATGAGCTGTTCAGACCATGCGCATGCGACCCTGTGCGACTGTCAGACCGCCATGCCGGCGCCGCGCTGCAGATGGCGCGCCGCGCCCTCGCCCGCCACCCAGCCGCTGGCCATGCTGGCGGTGAGCAGATAACCGCCGGTGGGCGCTTCCCAGTCCAGCATCTCGCCGGCGCAGAACAGGCCCGGCAGGCGCTTGATCATCAGCTGTTCGTCCAGCTCTTCCAGGCGCACGCCGCCGGCCGTGCTGATGGCCTCGGCCACCGGGCGGGTGGAGGCCAGGCGCAGCGGCAGGCGCTTGATGGTGCGGGCCAGGGTAGGCAGGTCGGCGTACTCGTCCTTGCTCAGCACTTCGAACAGCAAACCGGCCTTGAGCCCTTCCAGGCCCAGGCGGCTCTTGAGGTGGGTGGACATGGAACGCGAGCCACGCGGGCGGGCCACTTCATCCATGACAAAGCTGTCGCTGCGATCGGGCAGCAGGTCCAGGTGCATCACCGCCTCGCCGAACTCGGCGATCTCTTCGCGCAGCAGGCTGGACGCGGCATAGATCAAGGAGCCCTCCACCCCGCTGGAGGTGATGACGAACTCGCCCTGGCGGTCGAAGCGGCGGCCGCTGCGGCCTTCGAAATGCAGCACCACCGGCTTGACCGGCTGGCCGGCGAAGCGATCAGCAAACAGCGGCGACCAACCCGGCTGTGGCCGGCCTTCGCGGGCCAGGCCGAGATTGAAGCCGCAGTTGGCCGCACGCAGGCCGGCGATGTCCACGCCCTGGGCCGTCAGCAGCGGCACCCAGCCGGCGTTGGACCCAAGCTGAGGCCAGGACGCGCCACCCAGGGCCAGCACCACGGCGCCGGTGTGCGGCAGGGTCAGCTGCGCATCGCCATGGGCGAAACGCAAGCAGCCCTCTTCGTCCCAGCCCAGCCAGCGGTGGCGCATGTGGAAGCGCACGCCGCTGTTGCGCAGCCGGGCCAGCCAGGCGCGCAGCAGGGGCGCCGATTTCATGTCGACCGGGAAGACCCGGCCGGAGCTGCCGACAAAGGTGTCTACGCCCAGCTCGGCCGCCCAATCGCGCAGGGCCGGGCCGTCGAAATGGGCCAGCCAGGCGCCGACCTCTTCGCAACGCTCGGCAAAGCGGCTGCGGAAGCTGAGGCTGTCTTCCGAGTGGGTGAGATTGAGCCCGCCCTTGCCGGCCAGCAGGAACTTGCGCCCCACCGAGGCCATGGCGTCGTAGACATCGACCTCCATGCCCGCGGCACGCAGACGCTCGGCGGCCATGAGCCCGGCAGGACCGCCACCGATGACAACGGCGTGGCGGGAATCGATGGCGAGAGGGACGGCTGACATGAATGAACGGTTGAACGGGCAAATTCGGAGCTGGGGCGGGAGTGTGCCAGATTGCGCGGCTCCAACCTCGGGTTTTCCCTCAATCCACCGTGAAATCGGCCTTGAATTCCCGCCGCATATCGATGTGCTCGATGTCGTCGTCCAGGTAGGGCGTCGAGGTGGCGACAAAGCCCAGGCTGGCATAGAAGGCGCGCAAATAGCTCTGCGCCTGAATCTCCACCGCCTGGCCGGGCCAGTGCTCGGCGCAGGCCCGCAAGGCCTGCTCCATCAGCGCCCGGCCGGCGCCACGGCCACGCGCCGTCGGCGCCGTGACCACCCGGCCGATCATGGGCTGGGTCTGGCTCGGGCCCTTGGTGCCGGGCGGCACCAGGCGGGCATAGGCCAGCACCGCATCGCTGTGGGCTGCCTGGCCCAGCAGGTGCAAGACCGCCGGGTCATGGCCGTCCAGATCCAGGTAGACGCAGTTCTGCTCCAAAACAAAGACCTGGGCGCGCAGGGCCAGGGCGGCGTAGAGCTCGTGGACGCTCAAGCCCTCGAAGGGCAGGCAGCGCCAGCGCAATTGCGTACCGCCCGCCATCAGACCAACTTCACCAGCTGTTTGCCGAAGTTGCGGCCTTTGAGCAGGCCGAGGAAGGCCTCGGGCGCCGCCTCCAGGCCCTGCGCCACGGACTCGCGGAACTTGAGCCGGCCAGTGGCGACCAGGCCGCCCAGTTCCTTGAGCGCCTCGGGCCAGAGCTCCATGTGCTCGCTGACGATGAACCCCTCGACCTTCATGCGGTTGGTCAGGATGAGCTGCGGGTACTGCAGCGGGATGGGCTCGCCGTTGTAGCCGGAAATCATGCCGCACATGGCGACGCGGCTGAAGGCATTGGCGCGCAGCAGCACGGCGTCGAGGATGAGGCCGCCGACGTTCTCGAAATGACCGTCGATGCCGTCCGGGCAGGCGGCCTTGAGCGCTTGCGAGAGCGAGGCCAGGTCGGGGTGCTGGCGGTAATCGATGCAGGCATCAAAGCCCAGTTCCTCGACCACGTAGCGGCATTTCTCCGCCCCGCCGGCCAGGCCCACGGCCCGCGCGCCACGCGCCATGGCCAGCTGGCCCACCACCGAGCCCACGGCGCCGCTGGCCGCGCTGACCACCACGGTTTCACCGGCCTTGGGGCGAATGATCTGCGTCAGGCCGTACCAGGCGGTCACGCCCGGCATGCCCACGGCACCGAGGTAGGCCGAAAGCGGGATGTGGCGGGTGTCGACCTTGTTGAGCACGCCGCGCTGGCTGGCGTCGACCACGAAATGCTCCTGCCAGCCACCCATGCCCACCACCGAATCCCCGGCCTGGAAGGCCGGGTTGCGCGAAGCAATCACCTCGCCGGCCGTGCCGCCCAGCATCACCGCGCCCAGGGGCTGAGGGGCTGCATAGCTCTTGCTGTCGTTCATGCGGCCGCGCATATACGGATCCAGGCTCAGGAAATGGTTGCGCACCAGCACCTGGCCTTCGGCCAGCTCCTCGGGGCCGGGTAGGTCCTGCTCGACGAGGCTGAAGTTGTCCGGGCCGGCCTCGCCCTGGGGGCGGGAGGCCAGAAGGATTTGGCGGTTGCGAATCATGGGGAAGGACTCCGATTGGCTTGTGTCACAGGTTCTAGGACCGCATTCGACCACGAGGCGCCCTGCCCTGCCCGGCGCCGACGCAAAAGCCGCTCAAGCTCCTCGGGCACGGGCCGATAAACGAACGATGCGTCCTTGTCCCCGCTAGGACTCGGGCGCCAGGTAGATCCAGGGTGGAACTCAAGAGGCCAGATCAAGCCCGTTTCCCGTCAACACGTCCAACCCGGTTCAGCCCCGCATGTCGCGGCGCTGGGCCATGGAGAACCACTCATCATGCAGCTGTCCGACTACAAGATTTCCACCAAGCTGGTGAGCGCCTTCACGGCGGTTGCCCTGATCGGTGCCGTCATCGGCACGGTGGCCATCGGCAATATGAAACGCATCAACGACGCCGACACCGCGCTCTACGAGCGCGAGCTGCTCGGCCTGTCGCTGACCAAGGAGGCCAATGTGCGCCGCCTGCAGGCCGTGGTGGCCGTGCGCGACGCCATCCTGGCCACCGACGCCGCCGAGCGCGAACGCGCCATCGGCCTGATGAACGAATCGCGCAAGCAAACCAACGATCTGCTGGAACAAGCCGGCAAGCTCTACACCAGCGACAAGGGCAAGGCCGGCCTGGCCACCTTGCGCAGCCAGTGGGAGAAAGACCAGCAGGTGGCCCAGGAGATGATCAAACGCATCAGCGTGACCGAGCTGGCCGGCTCCAACGAAGCCATCAAGTTCGTCAAATCCGACCTCACCCCCCAGGGCAGCTTGGTCGACCAAACCCTGACCGCCCTGACCCGACTCAAGGAAGAAGAAGCCAAGGCCTTGTCCGACGACAACGACTCGCTCTACCAAAGCAGCCGCAACACCACCGTGGTGCTGATCGTGCTGGGCGTGCTGGCCGGGGTGGGCTTGGGGCTGGGCATCAGCCGCCATGTCACCGCTCCACTGGCCCGCGCCATGGATGGAGCCCAACGCATGAGCGAGGGCGACATGACCGTGGTGCTGCAGGCCGAAGGCCGCGACGAAACCGCCCTGCTGGTGCAGGCCCTGGAGGCCATGCGCCGCCGCCTGCAGGAGATCGTCACCCATGTGCGCGACAACTCGGAAAGCGTGGCCACCGGCGCCGGCGAGATCGCCCAAGGCAATGCTGACCTGAGCCAACGCACCGAGGAACAGGCCAGCGCCCTGGAAGAAACCGCCGCCACCATGGACGAGCTGGGCTCGACCGTGCGCAACAACGCCGACAACGCCAAGCAGGCCAATCAGCTGGCGCTCGGCGCCTCGCAGATCGCCACCCGAGGTGGTGATGTGGTGGGCGAGGTGGTGGAGACCATGCGCGGCATCAACGACAGCTCCAAGAAGATCGCCGACATCATCAGCGTCATTGACGGCATCGCCTTCCAGACCAACATCCTGGCCCTGAACGCCGCTGTGGAAGCCGCGCGTGCCGGCGAGCAAGGCCGGGGCTTCGCCGTGGTGGCCAGCGAGGTGCGCAACCTCGCCCAGCGCAGCGCCGATGCGGCCAAGGAAATCAAGACCCTGATCAGCGCCAGCGTCGAGCGCGTCGAGCAAGGCACGGTGCTGGTGGACCGCGCCGGCACCACCATGACCGAGATCGTCGGCGCCATCAAGCGCGTCAGCGACATCGTTGGCGAGATCAGCGCCGCCAGCAGCGAGCAGAGCTCAGGCATCGCCCAGGTCGGCGAGGCCGTCACGCAGATGGACAAGGTGACCCAGCAGAACGCTGCCCTGGTGGAGGAATCGGCCGCTGCGGCCGAGAGCCTGCGCCTGCAGGCCGCCCAGCTGGTGCAAGCGGTCGCGGTGTTCAAGCTACGCTGAAGGCCTGCGGCCACGCAGCGCGCGTGGCCCTTGCGAAGAAGAAAAGCACCCCACACGTGAGATTCAGCCCAGCCCCTGGTGGGCGACGCGGGGCGGGCCGGCCTGCCGGCCTGGCCTGGCTGATCGGCGGAACGAGGGCCTTGCTGCTGGCCCTCGCGCTCGGCTGCGCGCAGGCCGGCCCCGGCCATGCACTGGGCGCGGCGGAGGCAGGCGTCCGAAGCGGCACCGAGCCGCAAGTCCTGACCCTCTGCCAGTCCGACCCGCAGCGCTACGCCTACCGCATGGCCCTGACACGCCTGCTGCTGGCGCGCACCGCCGCGCCCGGCGAGCGCACCGAGCTGCGCCCCTACGCCCCAGGCCCGGACCCGACCCAGGAGCGCTGCCTGGGTCTGCTGCGCCAGGGCCTGGTCGATCTGGTCTACCTGCCGCCGCAGGCCGAGCTGCTGCGCGAGTTCAGCGCCATTCCTTTTGACCTGCACCAAGGCATGCTGGGCTACCGCCTGCTGCTGATCCACAAGAAAGACCAGGCCCGTTTCGCCGCCGTGCACGACCTGGCCGGCCTGCGACAGCTGACCGGTGGCTTTGGCCGTCAGTGGGCCGATTTCGCCCTGTTCGAGCGCAACCAGCTGCCGGTGGTCGGCGTGGCCCACGGTCAGTCCTTGCTGGCGATGTTGCAGAGCGGGCGCTTCCAGTATTTCCACCGCGGGCTGCACGAGGCCTGGGCCGAGCTGGAGGCCAACCCGCAGCTGGACCAGCTGATGGTCGAACCCCACCTGGCCCTGCACTACCGTTTCCCGGTCTACTACCTGTTCCGCAAAGACCGCGCGGCCTTGCGCCAGCGCATGGAGCGCGGCCTGGCCCTGGCTCAGGCTGATGGCAGTTTCGCCGCCCTGTTCCGCCAGCATTTCCAGGCCATCGCCCGGCGCGCACAGCTGGGCTCGCGCACCGTTCTGGAAATCGACGCGCCCTTGCCGCCCGGGCTGCCGCCGGAGGACTCGCGCCTGTGGCTGCCGCCTTGAGCCCGGCTCAGTCGGCCTCGCGTCGTTGCAAGGGCTTGAGCGCGCGGCCGCGGGTCGGCAAGGCACGCAGGTATTTGAAGGTGGCGGTGGCGTGGGCCACCAGCTGGCCGTCCTCGCCGAGGATGGAGCCCTCGCAAAACGCCATGGTGGTGGAGCGGTGCAGCAGCTTGCCCAGGGCGCGCAACTCGCCCTCGCCGGGGCGCATGAAGGAGGTTTTCATCTCCACCGTCACCACGCCCGGGCCCATGCCCTCGGCCTTCATATGGATGCTGCGCGCCGCATGGGCCATGGCCACGTCCAACATGGTCATGAGCACGCCACCATGGGCCACCTCCCAGCTGTTCAGGTGACCCTCGGAGAGATCCACCCGCAGCTCGGCCTGGCCGTCGCCCATGCTGTGCAGCTCCAGGCCCAGCTGTTCGACAAAGGGGATGTGGAAAGGGAATTGAAGAGTAGATTTGCTCATCGGCGCGATTTCGAAAATGGCAGTGCCGCCATCATCGCAAATGCGCGGCTCTGCGCTATTTCAAGCGCGAGCGGATCCAGATCATCAGCGCACCGATCACGACCGCCACGCCGCCTTTGATCAGCAAGATCCAGCCCAGCAGCTCGGCATCGCTCAGACCCTGCTTCATCAAAAACACCCCCAGGATGACGGCCAGCAGGCCGCCGTAGATCAAGACCCAGATCAAGGCCTTGACGTGGCCCAGCCAGCGTGGCGGCGGGCGTTGCGATCGGTCTTTGTGCTCCTCCATCTGGGCGAGCCCTCCCCGACTCAGAACCACCCGTCCTGCATCTCGCGGCACAGCGGCTCGCGGCTCTCGACCACAGCCAGCCAGGCGCCGATCTTGGGCAGTTCATAACGATAGAAATACGCGGCGGCGGCGCGCTTGCCTTGCGCGAAGTCCGAGCTCACCGCTGCATCGTCCAGCGCCAGTGTGACATCCAGCCACAACCAGGCCAGCACCCCGTGGCCAAAAGCCTGCAGATACGGTGTGGCATTGGCCAGAGCCACCTCGGGCTCGCCCGTGGCCCAGGCGGCCTTGCTGGCCCGGCCCAGCTGAGCCAGGGCGGCCGCCAGCTGATTGGCCTGGGCCGCCAGGGCCGGCCGCTGCAGGGCGGCCTCGACCGTGCGGTTGATGCGCGCGACCAGCACGCGCAAGGCCTGGCCGCCATTCAGCACCACCTTGCGTCCCAGCAGGTCCAGGCCATGGATGCCGTGCGTGCCCTCGTGGATCATGTTCAGGCGGTTGTCGCGCCAATATTGCTCGACCGGAAAATCGCGCGTGTAGCCGGCACCGCCCAGCACCTGGATGGCCAGGCTGTTGGCCTCCAGGCACCATTCGCTGGGCCAGCTCTTGGCGATGGGAATCAAGACCTCGAGCAGCTGCGCCGCCTCGGCCGCCGCTTCCGGCGCCCCGGTCTTTTGCTCATCGACCAGGCGCGCGCAGAACAGCTCCAGCGCCAGCGCGCCCTCGACATAGCTCTTCTGCGCCAGCAGCATGCGCTTGACGTCGGCATGCTCGATGATCAGCTGCTGCGGCTGGGCTGCGTCCTTGACGCCCATTCCCAGGCTGCGTCCCTGCGGCCGCTGGCGGGCATAGGCCAGGCTGGCTTCAAAGCCGGCATAACCCAGCATGGTGGCGGCCAGGCCCACGGCGATGCGCGCCTCGTTCATCATGTGGAACATGCAGCGCAGGCCCTCGCCGGGCTGGCCGACCAGATAGCCGATGGCCCCTGCTCCGCCCTCGCCAAAGTTCAGCAGGCAGTTGCTGGTGCCGCGGAAACCCAGCTTGTGGTTGAGGCCGGCCAGGGCCACCGCGTTGCGCCGGCCGTTCAGCCGGCCATCGGCATCGACGCCATGCTTGGGCACGATGAAGAGCGAGATGCCGCGCGCGCCCGGCACCAGGCGGCCCTGGGCATCGGGGATCTTGGCCAGCACCAGGTGGACGATGTTCTCGCTCAGCTCATGCTCGCCGGCCGAGATCCACATCTTGTGGCCGCGCAAGCGGTAGCGCGGTCCCAGGGGGTCCTGTTCAAAACCCTCGCCATCGGGCACGGCCCGGGTCTGGATGTCAGACAAGGAAGAGCCCGCCTGCGGCTCGCTCAAGCACATGGTGCCGAACCAGCGGCCCTGCAGCTGCGGCTGGGCGAACACGGCGCGCTGGCGCTCGCTGCCATGGGCCAGCAGCAGATTGGCATTGCCCACGGTCAGCAAGGCATAGCCGCTGATGCCCACACTGGCCTTCTGGAAAAAGGCATTGGCGGCGGTCTCGATCACGCAGGGCAGCTGCAGGCCGCCCTGGGCCTCGTCCTGCGAGGCCGCCAGCATGCCGGAGGCGATGTAGGCATCCAGCGCCTGCTTGGTGGAGGCCGGCAGAATGACGCGCTCGCCGTCGAAGCGTGGCTCCTCGGCATCGCAGGCACGGTTGACCGGCGCGAACTGCTCGGCGGCGATGCGCTCGCAGCTGTCCAGCACGGCGGCATAGCCCTCCAGCGAATGCTCGGCAAAGCGCGGTCGCGCGCTCAGCGACTGGACCTGAAGCCAGTCGCGCAGCAGAAAGTCCAAGGTGGCGCGCAAAGCCATCACAGCACCTCGAAAACGCCGGCCGCACCCATGCCGCCGCCGATGCACATGGTCACGCAGATGCGCTTGGCGCCACGGCGCCGGCCTTCCAGCAGCGCATGGCCGGTCATGCGCTGGCCCGAGACACCGTAGGGGTGGCCCAGGGCAATCGCGCCGCCATTGACATTGAGCCGCTCCTGCGGAATGCCCAGCCGATCGGCGCAGTACAGCACCTGCACGGCAAAGGCCTCGTTCAGCTCCCAGAGGTCGATGTCGTCCACCGTCAGGCCCAGGCGCTGCAAGACCTTGGGCACGGCGAAGACCGGGCCGATGCCCATTTCATCGGGCTCGCAGCCGGCCACGGCAAAGCCGAGGAAGCGGCCGAGGGGCTGCAGGCCTTCGCGCGCGGCCAGGGCTTCGCTGACCAGCACGCAGGCGCCGGCGCCGTCCGAGAACTGGCTGGCATTGCCGGCCGAGACCAGGCCGCCGGGCAGCGCGCTGCGCAGGTCCTTGATGCCCTCATAGGTGGTGCCTTCGCGCAGGCCTTCGTCGTGGCTGACCGTCACTTCCCGCGTGCTCAGGCCGCGCAGCTTGTCGGCCACGCCCATCTGCACGGTGATGGGCGCGATTTCCTCGGCAAAGCGCCCGGCCGCCTGGGCGGCGCAGGCGCGCTGCTGGCTTTGCGCGCCGTACTGGTCCATGCGCTCGCGGCTGATGCTGTAGCGCTGGGCCACGGTTTCGGCCGTCTGCAGCATGCTCCAGTAGAGCTCGGGCTTGTGCTGTTGCAGCCAGGGCTCCTGAGCCATGTGGCGGTTCATCTCGTTTTGCACGCAGGAGATGCTCTCCACCCCACCGGCGACAAACACCTCGCCCTCGCCGGCCATGATGCGCTGGGCCGCCAGGGCAATGCTTTGCAGGCCACTGGAGCAAAAGCGGTTGACCGTCATGCCGCTGACGCTGACCGGCAGACCGGCACGCAGGGCGATCTGGCGGGCGATATTGCCGCCGGTCGTGCCCTCGGGGAAGGCGCAACCCATCAGCACATCCTCGACCCGCTCGGGCGCGAGACCGGCGCGGGCCACCGCGGCCTGCACCACATGGCCGCCCAGGGTGGCGCCGTGGGTCATATTGAAAGCGCCCTTCCAGCTCTTGGCCAGAGGGGTGCGGGCGGTGGACACAATCAGGGCGTGGTTCATGGCGATTCAGCTCCGAATTCTTCAGATGAGGGGTCGAGGCGGGAAGGATGATCAGCTGTTGAAGCTCTTGCCCTCGGCCACCAGGCGCTGCAGCAGGGGTGCGGGCTCCCAGAAGGCCGCATCGTCCCGCGGGTTGCGTGCCAGTCGCTTCATGGCCTGCCGCACATTGAAGAGGCCGAGGCTGTCGGCATAGCACATGGGGCCGCCGCGCCAGAGCGGAAAGCCGTAGCCGCTGAGGTAGACCATGTCGATGTCCGAGGCGCGCTGGGCGATGCCCTCCTCCAGCAGGCGGGCGCCCTCGTTGACCAGGGCCAGCACCAGGCGCTCGACGATCTCCTCATCGCGGATCTGGCGCGGCTGCAGGCCCAGAGCGGCGCGGTGCTCGGCCAGCAAGGCCGCCACTTCGGGCGAAGGCAGGGCCTCACGCCGGCCGGGCCGGTAGTCGTACCAGCCGGCTTGGGTCTTCTGGCCGAAACGGCCGCGCTCGCACAGGCGGTCAGCGCTTTGCGAGTAGCGCTGCTCGGGCCGCTCGATCGCGCGGCGCTTGCGGATGGCCCAGCTGATGTCGTTGCCGGCCAGGTCGTTCATGCGGAAGGGACCCATGGCGAAGCCAAAGGCCTCGGCCGCGCGGTCCACCTGCTCGGGCGAGCAGCCCTCGTCCAGCAAAAAGCCGGCCTGGCGCGCGTACTGCTCGATCATGCGGTTGCCGATGAAGCCGTCGCAGACACCGGCCACCACCGCCGTCTTGCGGATCTTCTTGGCCAGGGCCATGGCGGTGGCCAGCACATCGTGGCCGGTAGCCGCGCCGCGCACCACCTCCAGCAGCTTCATCACCTGGGCCGGGCTGAAGAAATGCAGGCCCAGCACGTCCTGCGGGCGGCGGGTGAAACCGGCGATGGTGTTGATGTCCAGGGTCGAGGTGTTGGAGGCCAGGATGGCACCGGGCTTGGCCGCGGCGTCGATCTGCTCGAAGACCTGGCGCTTGACGTCCAGATCCTCGAACACCGCTTCGATCACCAAGTCAGCATCGGCGATGTCGGCATAGCTCAGGCTGCCGCGCAGCAGGGCCATGCGCGCGTCCAGCTTGTCCTGCTTGAGCTTGCCTTTGCTCAGCTGCGCCTCATAGCTGCTGCGGATGCGTGCCAGGCCGCGCTCCAGCGCCTCGGCCTGGCTTTCCAGCAGCACGACGGGCAGGCCGGCGTTGAGGAAATTCATGGCAATGCCGCTGCCCATGGTGCCGGCGCCGATCACGGCCACCTGGCGGATCTCGCGCAGCGGCGTGCCGGGCGGCAGATCGGCGATCTTGGACGCTGCCCGCTCGGCCACAAAAGCATGGCGCAAGGCCTTGGACTCGGGCGTGATCATCAAGGCCGCAAAGCCCTCCCGCTCGGCGCGCAAGCCTTGCTCGAAGGGCAGGTTCACGGCCGCAGCCACCGCCTCCAGGCAGCGCAGCGGCGCTGGGAAGTTGCGGCTCTGCGCGGCCACCATGTTTCGAGCGAACTGGAAGAAGGCCTCAGGGTTGGCATGTGTGGCGGGCAGATCGCGCACGCGCGGCAGCGGGCGCTGCGTGGCGATCTCGCCGGCAAAGGCCAGGGCCGCCTCCAGCACCTCGCCAGCCACCACCCGGTCAAACAGCTTTTGCCCCGGCACCTGAGCCAGCAGTTCGGCCGCCACGATCTCGCCGCTGACGATCAGGTTCAGCGCCGCCTCGACACCGAGGGCGCGCGGCAGGCGCTGCGTGCCGCCGGCGCCGGGCAGCAGGCCCAGCTTGACCTCGGGCAGGGCGACCTTGGTGCCGACTGCCACCACGCGGTAGTGGCAGCTCAGGGCCAGCTCCAGACCTCCGCCCATGCAGACGCTGTGCACGGCCGCCACCACCGGCTTGCTGCAGGCTTCGACCAAGGCCACCACGCTGGGCAGATTGGGTTCGCTCATGGCCTTGGGGCTGCCGAACTCCTTGATGTCAGCCCCGCCCGAGAAGGCCGCGCCGGCGCCCGTCATCACCACGGCCGTGACGACCGGGTCGGCCTCGGCCCGCTCGATGGCAGCGACGATGGCCTGGCGTGTCGCCAGGCCCAGGCCGTTGACCGGCGGATTGTTCAGGGTGATGACAGCGCTGCTGCCGCGGACTTCGTAGAGGGTGGACATGGGCGTGCGTGGCGAATGGTGGGTGGCCTGTGGGTGAACAGGTGAACAAGTGAACGGGTGAAGGGGCCGGCGGCTCGTGGACAAGGTCTGTGTTTCACGATTCACGATTCGCAATTCACCCGTTCACCCGTTCACCCCAAAAAAGAACGATCGTTCGATTCTAGGCAGATGCACCCGGCAGGGCTGTCGCACCCGGATCAGGGTTAGCCCGAGTCGGCCGGCTTGCGCCTACTATGCTCGGCCTTCCAGAATCGACACCTATGCGTCTTTCACTGCGTCCCCCTCGCTTTTTTGCTGCCGTCCTGCACCCCGACATCCCCAGCGATCCGGCGCTCTGCCCCAACTGCGGCAGCCGTTTCGCCGAGCCACGGCCGAACTACTGCGGTGAATGCGGGCAGGAATCGCGGGTGCGCGCCCCGACCCTGGGCGAGTTCACCCAGCAGCTCGGTGGTGCCTACATCTCGATGGAAGGCGCGCTCTGGCGCACGCTCTGGCGTCTGCTGCTCCTGCCCGGACAGCTGACGCTGGAGTATCTGAAAGGCCGCCGCCGCCGCTATGTGCTGCCCCTGCGCCTGTACCTGACCATCAGCGTGCTGGCCTTGCTGGCCCTGCGCCTGGTGACGGCGCCCAAGCTGGAGGCGCAAGCCGAAGAGGACGCACAAGCCGCTGCTGCCATCGCTGTCACGGCGTCAGCGCCAGCATCCACGGCCTTGCAGGCAGGCACTCCAGCATCGGCGCCTGCCTCGGCAAGCCGCGGCGCCGTGGTGGAGCTGGACCCGGGCGACGACCAGAACTTCCAGGTCGGTGGCCTGGCCGGCCTGCGCTTTGGCATCAAGAACCAGAAGTTCTTTTGCGAGGGCCTGCCCGCGTCCATGTGCAAGCGCCTGGAAAAGCGCCTGGCCCAGGGCCGCGGGCACCTGAAGCAGGAAATCCTGCATGTGGTCACGCGCAGCCTCAACAACCTCGGCCTGACGATGTTCCTGCTGCTGCCGGCCTTTGCCCTGTGGCTGAAGCTGATCTTCATCGACAAACGCCTGCGCTACACCGAGCACCTGGTCTTTGCCCTGCATCTGCATGCTTTCTGGTTCGCCATGCTGCTGCTGATGCTGGTTCCGGTGGAGGGACTGCAACTGACCGCCACATTCGCCAGCATGGGCTACGCCCTGGTCGCCATCCAGCGCGTCTACCGCACGCGCTGGTGGAGCACGCTGCTGCGGTCCTCGCTGCTGGCCACGCTCAATATGTGCGTGACCTCCTTGATCCTGGCCCTACTCTTCCTGGCCAATCTGGTGAGCTGAACCTAGGCACGGGCGGGCTGGGCCGCCCACAATGCGCGGGCGCGGCGCGATCTCTCGTCATCCGCCCGCCTGCTGCCCATGCCCAAGCCCACACGCCGCAAGGCCACCCATTTGCTGAGCGCCCGCGAGCTGCGCGGCCTGGCCCAGCTGGCCACCCAAGGCACGCTGGGCGTGACCGACATCGTCGAAGGCATGCATCAGGCCGTCTGGTCACGGCTGGGACTTCAGGGCCGCCGCGAGGAGGAAAAAACCCGCAGCGCCGGCCTGACCGGCCTGGTCTACCGCAGCATCCGCGGCAGCACACGCCTGCTGGGCCGGGGTGTCGACCAGCTGCTGGCCGCCTGGCCGGCCGATGAATCGCAGGAGGCCGGCGAGCCCTCGCCCCAGCGCCTGGCCCTGCTGGCCGCACTCAACGGCGTGATGGGCGACCATCTGGCCGAGAGTGGCAACCCGCTGGCCCTGGCCATGACGGTGCAGAACCCCGATGCGCTCAGCGCGGCGCCCACGGGCCACCTGCTGCTGCTGATCCACGGCCTGTGCATGAACGATCTGCAATGGCGCAGCGAGAACAAGGCCGGCCAAGCCCATGACCACGGCGAGATCCTGGCCCGCTCCCTGGGCGCAAACCGGCTCTACCTGCGCTACAACTCGGGCCGCCATATCTCGGAGAACGGCCGCGACCTGGCACAGCTGCTGCAGCAGACCGTGGACGCCTGGCCGGTGCCGGTCAAACGCATCACCCTCGTCGGCCACAGCATGGGCGGCCTGGTGGCGCGCAGCGCGGTGAAGCTGGCACAAGACCAAGGTCTGGGATGGCGCGAGCGTGTTCACAGCCTGGTCTGCCTGGGCTCGCCGCACCAGGGCGCGCCGATGGAGCGGGCCGGGCACTGGGTGGACCTGCTGCTGGGCAGCAACCGCCACAGCGCCCCGCTGGCCCGCCTGGGCCAGTTGCGCAGCGCCGGCATCACCGACCTGCGCCACGGCCTGGTGCAGGACGCCGACTGGCAGGGCCGCGACCGCTTTGCCGCGGGCCCTGTGCCGCAGCAAGCCCTGCCCTTGCCGGCGGGCATCGCCTGCTACGCACTGGCCGGCACCACGGCCACCAAGCGCAGCCCTATGGCCGACCGCCTGCTCGGCGATGGCCTGGTGCCTCTGCGCAGCGCCCTGGGCGAGCATGAGGACCCCACCCTGCGCCTGGACTTCGCGCCCGAGGCGCGCCACATCGCCTACCGCACCGGTCACCTGCAGCTGCTCAGCAGCCCGGCGGTCAGCCGGCAGCTGCTGGCCTGGCTGGCACCGTCGCCAGGCAACTCCAAATAAAGCGCTTCAGAGCCCGCGCAGCAGCTGCTGCACTTCAGCCTGGTTGCCGTACTGCTTGCCCACGGTGGCCAGTCGGTTCAGCTCGGCCGCGGCCAGGCGCTTGTCGCCGGACTTGAGGTAGAGCTTGGCCAGACGCAGGCGCAGTTCGTGGTTCTGCGGCTGCAGCTCCAGGGCCTGGGTCTGCACCTCGATGGCGCGCTGCAGCTTGTTCTCCGCCTCCAGCACCGAGGACAGGGTGTCCAGGAAAGGCGCCTGCTTGGGCGCCAGCTGCACCGCCTTCTCGGCCAGGGCCAAGGCGCCGGGCTTGTTGAGCTTCATACCCAGCCAGGCCAGGTTGTTGAGCACGGCCGGGTTTTCGGGCTGCAGCTTCTGCACGGCGGCAAAGCGCGCTTCGGCCGCCTGCAGCTGGCCCTGGGTCAGCTCGACACCACCGATGTAGAACAGAAACTCGGCATCGTCCGGATGGGCCTTGATCCAGTCGGCCGTGTGCTTGTCGGCCTCAGCCTTGTTGCCGGCAGCGCTTAGCACGTAGTGCAGCTTGCTGGCGATGGTGCTGTCGGGCGCCTTGTCCAGGCTGCGGCGCATGGCGGCGGCGGCTGGCGCCCAGGCTTTCTGCTGGGCCTGGACATCGCCTTCCAGGCTGTAGCCCAGGGGCGAGCCCGGCGCGCGCTTTTGCAGGGCGGCGGCGGTGGCAAGCGCCTCCTTGACTTCGCCATTGCTCAGCTGCACCTCGCCCAGACGGCGTTGCACGACCAGGTTGTCGGGGGCCAGCTCCAGCGCACGCTTGAGGTGGCCGATGGCCGTGGGGTATTTCTTCAAGGCCACATAGACCTCGGCCAGACGAAGGGACGGCAGCGGCGAGCGCGGCTGGGCACGGGCCAGGGCATTGAAGGACTCCAGCGCCTGCTGGTATTCGCCAGCCAGGGCACGCGCGCGACCTTGAGCCTCCATCAGCTCGGGGCTCTCCGGCAAGGCAGCCACGCCCTGCTCGGCAGCGCTCAACGCGGCCTTGAGGTTCTGCGACTTCAGCTGGAAATCGATCAGTGCCACGCGCGCTGCGGGGGCATTGGGCTTGGTGGTGATGGCCTTGGTGATCATGGCCTCGACCTCGGCCTTGGTACCGCCGGCCTGCTCATGCAGCTCGGCCAGGGCCAGTTGGGCGTTGACGTTGTCGGGCTGGGCCACCAGCAAGGCCTCGAAGCGCTTCTTGGCCGCCGCGGGCTGCTTGTCGTTCAGATCCAGCGAAGCCAGCAAGGCGGCGGCCGGGTAGAAGGTGGCGTCCACCTTCAGGGCTTGTTCAAGGCTCTTGCGCGCGGCCGGCACATCGCGGCGGGCCAGGTAGACCAGGCCGCGCAGATTGTGAGCCATGGGTTTGTTGGGCTGCTTGCGCTCCAGCACCTCGATCGCGGACAGGGCCTTGTCGAGATCGCGGCGCTGCAGATGCGCACGGATCAAGGCCACATCGGCCACGGTGCTGGGGTCGGCATCGGAAATGGTCTTGAGCTCGGCCAGCACCTCTTCGGGCGAGGCCGTGCCGGCCTTGCCCAGGGCGAGCTGGGTGCGGCTGCGCATATCTCCGGGGTTGAGCTTGGCGGCCTGGGCAAAGAAGGCCGCAGCCTTCTTGTCATCGCCGTTCTGGCGGTAGGCCTCGCCGGCCAGGGAGAAGAGCTGGGCGTCCACCACATTGCCGTTTTGCAGCAGCGGCGAGATCACGGCCACGGCGCGCGCGGGCCGGCCGGTCAGCAGGTAGACCTGGGTCAGCATGCGGCGGGCGATGCCCAGATTGGGCGCCAGCTTGAGGGCCTTGCCCAGATGCTCTTCGGCCTGCACATAGCCCTTGAGCTCAAACTCGACCGCGCCGGCCAGCTGCAGGGCCAGGGGGTTCTCGGGCGCCTGCTTGAGCAGCTGCTGGCTGAGCTCGCGGGCGCGGTTGAAATCGCGCTGGCGGAAGGTCAGCAGGGCTTCGAAATACACGGTTTGCGGGTGGCTGGGCAGCACCTTCTTGAGTGCAGCCAGCTGCTCGGTGGCGGCCGGCAGGTCGCCGTTGTCCAGCCAGAAGTTGAGCAGGCCGGTATGGGCCGCGGCATCGCCGGGCTGCAATTTGATGGCCTCGCGGTAGGCCTCGACTGCAGTCTTGGCCGTGCCGGTCAACGCGCTGCCAGCCTCCGGCGCCGAACTGGCGCCGGCCACGCCGGCACTGGCCGCCGCGGCGAGCGCCTGGGCGCCCTCGACCCGCCGGTTGACCATCAGGATGTCACCCTTGAGGCGCCAGACCTCGGCCAGCTTGGGGTCGCGCTGCAAAAGGCTGTCGATCATCTGCAGGGCCCCGGTGAAGTCGCCATCGCGCGCCTTCATGCGCACTTGCAGGGTCTGCGTGGGCGGGTACTCGGGCTGCAGCTGCAGAGCTTCGGCAATGGCCGCATGAGCCTTGTCCGAAGCACCGGTCGACTCAAAAGCGATGGCCAGCGAGGTCAGCAGATCGGCTTGCGACTTGGGATCGCCGAGCTTGGTGCTGCCCTGCTGTTCGATCAACGCCTTGAACGCTTCATTGGCCACCTGGGCGCGGGCCATCAGGGGAACGACCTGGTCGGCCGCGAACTTCAACGCGATCGCCTTACCCAGCTCGACCTCGGCCGAGCGGCTGTCGCCGACATCGAGGAAGGCCTTGCCCAGCATGAAACGAGCCTCACCAGACTCGGGCGACTTCTGCAAGGCGTTTTTGAGCTGGATGATGGCGGTCTTGCTGTCGCCCTTGCCGATCGAGGTCTTGGCCGAGGCCATCAGGCTGTCATAACTCTCTCCACCACAGGCTGCGAGCAGGCAAGCGGTCAACAGACTGGTGGCAATCAGCTTGGGCGTGGACATGGGCAGTGGCGGCAAGAGCGCGGTCAGAGAACAAAGGCGATCACCCGGGGCGACAAGCTGGGCCGGGCGGGATGGGCAAAGCCGGCAAAGTATAGGGTCCACCCAGGCGTGGACAGGAAGCGCCAGCCCCTCGGCCAGGGGGCTGGCTGTGCGAGGGCCGAGCGGCCGCTGGCAGCGCCGCTCCAGCAGCCCCACAGACCCTGAGGCCAGGGGTGGCTGGCTACACTGAGCTCATGAGTTTTCCAAGCGCCTCGCCGCCCCAGGCCGAACACTGGCGGAACCGTTTTGCCAGCCTGGGCCCGGCCTTCTTCACCGAGCTGCCGCCGCAAGGCATGCCGCAACCGGTCTGGGTGGCGCACAGCGCCAGCTGCGCGACCGAGCTCGGCTGGCCCGAGAACTGGTGGCAGCGCGAAGACTGGAACGCCTTGCAGGTGCTCAGCGGCAATGCCGCCTGGCCCGGCATGCGCAGCCTGGCCAGCGTCTACAGCGGCCACCAGTTCGGTGTCTGGGCCGGCCAGCTCGGCGATGGACGCGCGCACCTGCTGGGCGAGATCACCACGCCCAGCGGCAGCCTGGAGCTGCAGCTCAAGGGCGCCGGCCTCACGCCCTACTCGCGCCGCGGTGACGGCCGCGCTGTGCTGCGCTCCTCGATCCGCGAGTTCCTCTGCTCCGAGGCCATGCACGCGCTGGGCATCCCCAGCACCCGCGCCCTGGCGCTGAGTGCCTCGGCCCTGCCGGTGCGGCGCGAGAGCCTGGAGACTGCCGCCATCGTCACCCGAGTGGCACCGAGTTTTCTGCGCTTTGGCCATTTCGAGCACTTTGCTCACCACCAGAAGCCGGTGCAGCTGCGCCAGCTGGCCGATCACTTCATCGCCGAGCACGCGCCGGCCTGCCTCGAATCGGGCGCGCCCTACATCGCCCTGCTGGAGCAGGTGGCGCGCCAGACCGGCAGCCTGCTCGCCCATTGGCAGGCCGTAGGCTTCTGCCACGGGGTGATGAACACGGACAATATGTCCATGCTGGGCCTGACCATCGACTACGGCCCCTTCGGCTTCCTCGACGGCTTCAACCCCGGCCACATCTGCAATCACTCCGACCACCAAGGCCGTTATGCCTTTGCCCGCCAGCCCAGCGTGGCCTTCTGGAACCTGCATGCCCTGGCCCAGGCCCTGCTGCCCTTGATCCAGAACGAGGGCGAAGCCCCCGAGGCCGCCAGCGAGCGCGCACTCGATGCGATCGAGCCCTACAAGCTAGCCTTCAGCGAGCGCTTCATCGCCCTGATGCGGGCCAAGCTGGGCCTGCACAGCGCGCAGGCCGAAGACACCGCCCTGATCGACGACTGGCTGCGCCTGCTGGCCGCCACCCAGGTGGACTACACCATCGCGCACCGCCGGCTCAGCCAGTTCGGCCTGCACGATGACCCCGGCGCCTTGCGTGACCTGTTCCTGGACCGCGAGGCCTTCTACGCCTGGGCCCAGCGCTACCGCAGCCGCCTGCAGGCCGAGGCCAGCCAGGATGGCGCGCGTCAGGCGGCCATGCGCGCCGTCAACCCGGCCGTGGTGCTGCGCAACCATCTGGCCGAGGGCGCCATCCGCGCCGCCCAGGTCGGCAATTTCTCCGAGACCCAGCGCCTGCTGCAAGTGCTGCAGCGGCCGTTTGACGAGCCCACGCAGGCCAGCGATGCGGCCTTCCCGCCCGATTGGGCCTACACCCTGGAAGTGTCCTGTTCATCATGAGCGACCCCAAAAAACAGTACCCGGTGCAGAAGAGCGAGGCCGAATGGCGCGCCCAACTCGACCCGATGCAATACCAGGTGGCCCGCCAGGCCGGCACCGAACGCGCTTTCACCGGCAAGTACTGGGACCATTTCGAAAAGAACGGCCTCTACCGCTGCGTCGGCTGCGGCGAAGCGCTGTTCGCGCCCGAGACCAAGTTCGATGCCGGTTGTGGCTGGCCCAGCTACTGGGCGCCGGTCAGTTCGGAGCTGATCGAGCGCATCGTCGATGAAAGCCACGGCATGGTGCGCATCGAAGTGCGCTGCAACAACTGCGGCTCCCACCTGGGCCATGTCTTCCCGGACGGCCCCGAGCCCACGGGCGAGCGCTTCTGCATCAACTCGGCCGCGATAGACTTCGCGCCCAAGCCTTGAGGACTCCCTTCGCGGCTGCCTGTTGACGAATTCCCCGCGAGGCCCACCGCCCCGCCGCTCTTGCACATGAAGCTCCTGCTCGACTTTCTGCCGCTGATCCTGTTCTTTGCCACCTTCAAATACGCAGAGGCCCACAAGGACTGGGCCGCGGCCTTTGCCACCGAGCATTTCGGTTTCATGGTGTCGGGCGGCAAGGTCGGCACCGAAGAGGCCGCCGTGCTGCTGGCCACCCTGGTGGTGATGGTGGCCACGCTGACCCAGGCCCTGCTGCTCAAGCTGCGCGGCAAGAAGATCGACCTGATGCTCTGGATCAGCCTGGCCCTGGTCGTGATTTTGGGCGGGGCGACCATCTGGTTCCACAACGAAACCTTCATCAAGTGGAAGCCCACCGGCCTGTACTGGGGCATGGCCCTGGTGTTCTGGGGCTCGGCCCAGTTCTTCAAGAAGAACCTGATCCAGAAGATGCTGGGCGCCGAGCTGGAGCTGCCCGCCTTTGTCTGGCAGAACCTGAACCGTGCCTGGGTGCTGTTCTTCGCCACCCTCGGTATTGCCAATCTCTACGTGGCCTACAACTTCTCGACCTCGACCTGGGCCGACTTCAAGGTCTTCGGCGTCACCGGATTGATCCTGGTGTTCACCGTCGCCCAGGGCGTCTATCTGAGCCGCCACCTGCCCGAGCCGCCGGCCGAAGACAAGGCCGACGAGAAGCCCACGGCCCAGGAAGCCCAAGGACCCCAGGCATGAGTCACCCCGCCCTGAGCCAGGAAATCCATGCCCGGCTGCAAGCCGCCCTCAGTCCCGAATCGCTCGAGGTGCAAGATGACAGCCACCTCCATGCCGGCCACGCCGGTGCCCGGGAAGGTGGGCATTACTCCGTGCGCATCTGCAGCAGCCGCTTCGCCGGCCTGGGCCGCGTGGCGCGCCATCGGCTCGTATATCATTCGTTGGGTGAGTTGATGCAGCAAGGCATCCATGCGCTGGCGATCGACGCCAGCACACCCCAAGAAAACTGATTCTTCACACAATCGATCAGCGCCGATACGGCGCATTTTTTTAGCCTAAAGCCCTACCCATGAAGAAGTTTGTGCTTGCCGCCTCCGTCGCGGCCCTGTCCGCTGCGCTCCTGCCCATGTCGGCCAGCGCGCAGAACCTCGCCATCGTGAACGGCAAAGCCGTGCCCAAGGCACGCGCCGAGCAGCTGATCGGCCAAGTCACCAAGAGCGGCCAACAGCCCCGCACGCCGGAGCTGGAAACCCAGGTCAAGGATGAAGTCGTGCTGCGCGAGATCTTCATGCAGGAAGCCGAGAAGCGCGGCATCCCGGCCAGCGCCGACTACAAGGCCCAGATGGAACTGGCCCGTCAGAGCATCCTGATCCGCGAACTGTTCGCCGACTACGCCAAGAAGAACCCCGTCACCGAAGCCGACGCCAAGGCCGAGTACGAGAAGTTCAAGGCCCAGAACAGCGGCGAAGAAGTGCGCGCCCGCCACATCCTGGTCGAGAAGGAAGACGACGCCAAGGCCCTGATCGCCCAGATCAAGGGTGGCGCCAAGTTCGAAGAGCTGGCCAGCAAGAACTCCAAGGACACCGGCTCGGCCGCCAATGGTGGCGACCTGGACTTCGCCAAGCCCAGCAGCTATGTCCCTGAGTTCGCCGAAGCCATCACCAAGCTGAAGAAGGGCGAAATGACCGACGCGCCGGTCAAGACCCAGTACGGTTTCCACATCATCAAGGTCGAAGACACCCGCGAAGCCCAGTTCCCGGCCTTCGACGACGTCAAGGCTCAGATCCTGCAGCGCCTGCAACAGCAGAAGGTCGGCGCCTTCCAGCAAGAGCTGAAGAGCAAGGCCAAGACCGACTACAAGTTCGCCAACTGATGTGCCATTGCGCTGCGCGCCCGCGGCCGCGCGCTCAAACCCTGAGTTTGGGCGGCGGCTTCTCGGCCCGCAGCGCCTGAGGTCCGCACCAAGACCTGCAGGATCAGAACCCGCGCAACGCCCTTCGGCGTCCGCGGGTTTTTCATGAGCGAAAGACGCCACCCACCCTGCCCGCCCGCCGAGGTTCTCGCTTGCCTGCCTCCCGCCTCGCCCGCCGCATCCTGCCCCACCCGGACACCCTGGCCGACACGCCGGGTCTGCGCTGGCTGGGCCACTACCTAGCACCACGTCCCTGGCTGTGGGTCGCACACCGACGCCGCGTGGCCCTCGGCGTGGCCGTGGGCCTGGCCATCGGCGTCATCCCCTTGCCAACCCAGATGGTGCTCGCGGCTGTGCTGGCCATCATCTGCCGCGCCAATGTGGCCGCAGCCATTGCGGCCACCTGGCTGACCAATCCCTTCACCTTGGTGCCGATCTGGAGCCTGGCCATCGCGCTGGGCCGCCTGGCCTCGGGGCACAACGGGCCGATCGCCACGCCGGAGATGCTGGCCATCACCTGGAGCGAGCCTTCCAGCTGGCTGCCCTCGGCTTGGGCCTGGGTGCAGGCCCTGGGAGAGCCGCTGCTGATCGGCCTGCCCCTGGCCGGACTCACGCTCGGAGCTGCGGCCTATTTCATCGTGTACATCGGCTGGTGGGCCGTGATCCGCGGCGAACGCTGGCGGCGGCTGCGCCAGCGTGCGCGCAACCGCCGCTAAACGGCTGCTGCTGCAGGTTCTGCCGCATGCTGACCGGTCTGCTCGAGCAAGCGGCCGGCTTCGATGCGCAACTGCCGCTGGCAGCGCTGCGCAATCGCCAGATCGTGGGTGACGAGCACCAGGGTGGTGCCGGCTTCCCGGTTCAGCTCGAACATCAGCTCCATCACCGCCGCGCCGGTCGCGAAATCGAGGCTGCCGGTGGGCTCGTCGGCCAGCAGCAGGGCTGGCCGCTGCACAAAGGCGCGCGCCAGCGCCACGCGCTGCTGCTCACCGCCCGAGAGCACGCGCGGGTAATGCCCCAATCGCTCGGACAGCCCCACCCGACCCAGCATCTGCGTGGCCAGACTGCGCGCCTGCGGATCGCCCCGCAGCTCCAGCGGCAGCATCACGTTCTCCAGCGCCGTCAGGTTCGGCAGGAGCTGGAAGCTCTGGAACACAAAGCCGAGCTCGGCGCCGCGCACCGCGGCGCGCTGGTCTTCGTCCAGCACAAACAGGTCCTGGCCACGCAAACGCACCGTGCCGCTGCTGGGCGTGTCCAGGCCGGCCAGGATGGCCAGCAAGGTGCTCTTGCCTGAGCCCGAGGCACCGACGATGGCCACCGATTCCCTCGCCCGGAGCGAAAAGCTGATGTCATGCAGAATGCCCAGCTCACCGGTCGCATCACGCACCCGTTTGTTGATGTGATCGACTTCCACAAGAATTTCGGACATGACGGAAGAACCCCAAGGAATGACAAAGGACTGGACGAAGACGCCCGCGGCCCCCGCACGGCGCAGCGTGCTGAAGCAAGCCCTGCACTGTAGCGCCTGCATCCTTGGCCTGGCTTTCGCAGGGTCGGCGATCGCCCAGACCCAAGCCACGGCGACTTCCGAGCGCAAGCTGCTGGTGCTGGGCGACAGCCTCTCGGCCGAATACGGCCTGGCCCGCGGTCAGGGCTGGGTGGCCCTGCTGGAGCAGAAGCTGGCCGGCCACAAGCTGCCGCAAGGCCGGCGCTACCAAGTCGTCAATGCCAGCATCAGCGGCGAAACCACGGCCGGCGGCCGCGCGCGCCTGGAGCCCTTGCTCAAGCTGCACAAGCCGGCCGTGCTGATCATCGAGCTGGGCGGCAACGACGCCCTGCGCGGACTGCCCCTGGCCAGCAGCCGCGAGAACCTGCTGGCCATGGTGCGCGCCGGCAAGGCCGCCGGCGCCAAGGTGCAGCTGGTGGGCATGCAGGTGCCGCCCAATTACGGCGCCAGCTATGCGCGCGAATTTGCGAGCCTGTTCCCCGAGGTGGCCAAGGCCGAGAAGATCGCCTTGACGCCCTTCCTGCTGGCCGGTTTCGCCGAAAAGGCCGATGCCGAAAGCTGGTTCCAGCCCGACCGCATCCACCCCCTGGCCAAGGCCCATCCGCTGATGCTGGACCAGGTCTGGCCGGTGTTGCTGCCCCTGCTCTGAACGCCCGCTGAAACGAAGAAAAAAAGCGCTGCGCCCGGGAAGGCGGCAGCGCTTGGGCTGAGACGGCGGAGGTTGGTGGCGCTCAGCGCTCCATATCGCGGCGATCGCCGTTGCGGCGCGGCGGTCCGTCCTGATGGCCACGCTGCGGGCCTTGCGGCTCGCTGCGCGGGGCCGGCTGCGGCGGTGCGGCCTGCGGCGCACGCTGCGGCAGAGCCGCAGGCTCGGCCGAGCGGGGACGCTCGATCTGGCGTTCCATCGGGCGCTCCGGGGGGCGCTCGATCTGGCGCTCGGGCATGCGCTCGGGCCTTGGCGGGCCGGCACGCTCACCGCGATCGCCACGGTCCCCGCGCTCACCGATGCGATCGGCCCAGGGCCGCGGCGCGGGCTCGCTTTGCCCCTGCACCTGCGCCTGCGGCATGGGCGCGGCCGGCGACTGAGCGGGCTGAACCTGAGGAAGCGAGGGGTTGGCTCGTTCACGCTCGCGTTCACGCTCCACACGTTCCACACGCGCCGCACCACCGCGCCAGGGCAGCTCGGGCGCGGCCGAGGGCGAAGGGTTGGCTTGCACCGGGCCGTTCTGACCAGGCACCGGCTCGCGGCTGGGCAGGCTGCTGCCCATCTCGTTGCGCTGCGGGCCGTTGAAACGCCCTTCCCTTGCTTCACGGGGCTCACGTGGCTCACGGGCCGGCAGATCAGCCCCTGCCTCGCGCTGGATCTCGCGGCGGCGCTGGCCGAGGTTGTCGTTGCGCCAGGGCACCTCGGCCGGGTTGCGGCCTTGGGCCGAGTCCAGGCCCGGTGCCGGGTTCGGGCGCTGCGGCAGCACGGCGGCCAGGTCCTGGCGGGCGGGCGGTGCCGGCAAGCTGCGCACCGGGCCGGCCTCGGCCACCGGCATGGCCCGCACCGGGCCGCCTGAGCCGGGCAGATAGCTGATGGCGCCGCCGATCTCGCGGTTGCTGCGCGGCTTGTTCACCGTGACCGGGTCGCGGTCGAAATGGTTGTTCAGCCGCGCCACATAGCCGGGGCTGTGGCGGAAGCCGGGCACATAGACCTCTCGCGGGGCCAGGGGGTACCAGCCGTAGTGCGGGCGCGGCGGGCGCACGCCGCCGCCGATGCTGATGCCCACCGACACGGCCGGCCCACCAACCCAGGCGACCAGGGCCGGGGCATAGACCGGGCGCGCGACATAGCGGCCCGGCGACCAGCACCAGCGGCCACCCCAACTGACCCAGCGGCCATAGTGGAATGGCGCAAAACCCCAGGGCGCGTCATCGACCCAGCTCCAGCCCCAGTGGCGGGTCCAGACCCAGCGGCCGTAGCGGTACGGCGCCCAATCGGCCACCACCACGGTGGGAATCCAGACCGCGCCATGCTCGGGCGACTGCTCCCAGCGGCCATGGCGGTCCAGGTCTTCGGCGCCGGTCATCTCGGGCGAGACATAGCGCTGGCTCAGGCCCAGGTTGACGCTGTCCCCCTCTGACCGGCTTTGCGCGCTGAGCCAGTCGATGAAGCCATCACCCTGCAGGCGCTGGCGCTCGGCGCGCGGGCCACCGGCCCACCAGAATTCCGCCTGCTCGCCGTCTTGCAGCCAGACCGGCAGCACGTTTTCGCCCTTGCCCGATTCAAAGCGCAAGCGGCCTTGCAGGGCAAAGCCGCGGCTGCCGCGATCCAGCTGCTCGACGCGGTACAGGCCCTCGCGCTCGGCGAAGAACAGGCCTTCGCGGGTCTGCACCTTGTACTCGTTGACGGCCTCCTGCGAGCGCAGGCGAAGGCCCAGATCGCCCTTGGCCAGGAGCAGCAGCACGCGGCCCTCGTCGAGCTGGCTGATCTCCAGATCGCTGCGTTCATCGAGCCAGAAGCTGGTGGAGCCGACGCGCAGGCTGACGCGCGAACGATCGTCGGTGCGCAGGCGGTCGCCCTCGGAAATGGTCTGGTTGCGCGTCACCCGCGTCCATTCCTTGGCCTCGGCATCGAACAGCCAGGCCTCGCCGATCACCTCGGAGACCCGGCCGGCCCGCGTGGGCGGATCGCCGGCGTTGGCCGGCTCGGCCTGGGCCGCGGGCCCGCCGATCAGGCCCAGCACCGCCACGGCCAGACACAAACCCTGGCGCCAGGCCCCGAGCAGCGCAGAGGCGGGTGAGAAATTTCGGGCAGCAGTGATTCTCATGACAAGCTCCTGTGACCTGCGTTCAACGCGCCACCGGGCGCGGCGGAGGACCGTCTTTACAAAGAATCACCACGCCGGGCGCGAGGTGCAGGCCACGCGCCCGAAAGGAGCGTCTCAGTCGTCTGCCGCCGGGTCCAGCTCCGGGAACAGCACCGAGGTGAAGCCAAAGCGGCTGAAATCCTTGACGCGCATCGGGTAGAGGATGCCGTCGAGATGGTCGCATTCATGCTGGACCACGCGGGCATGGAAGCCCTCGGCCTCGCGCTCAAAGGCCTGGCCTTCGGCGTCAAAGCCGCGGTAGCGCAGGCGTGCGTGGCGCGGCACCACGCCGCGCAGACCCGGCACCGAGAGGCAGCCTTCCCAGCCCTCTTCATCGGCCGCGCCGAGCAGCTCGATCTCGGGGTTGATCAGCACGGTGGGCGGCACGGGCGGCGCGTCCGGATAGCGCACATTGCTCTGGTAGCCAAAGATCACCAGGCGCAGGTCCACACCGATCTGCGGCGCGGCCAGGCCGGCGCCGTTGGCCGCCTTCATCGTCTCAAACATGTCGGCGATCAGGCTGCGCAGCTCGGGCGTGCCGAAGTTGGTGACCGGCTGGGCCACGCGCAGCAGGCGCGGGTCACCCATCTTCAGGATTTCATGCACGGCCATGGCAGCGTCGCTCAGGTTTGAGATCAGTTAAGGTGGGCGGATTCTAGAAGTGAGCCTGGAGACACACCCGCCATGCACGACTTTGTCCAGCCCCTCGGCCATGGCATCTATGCCATCGACACCGGCTTTCAGCGCCCACAGTTCGACGCCGCCTACCTGATGGTGGAGGCCGGCCGTGCCGCCTTCATCGACACCGGCACCAACCACGCCGTGCCGCGCCTGCTGGCGGCGCTGGGCGACTTGGGCTTGGGCCCGGAAGCGGTGGACTGGGTGATCCCCACCCATGTGCATCTGGACCATGCCGGCGGCGTGGGCCTGCTGATGCAGTCCCTGCCCCAGGCGCGCCTGGTCGTGCACCCGCGTGGCCTGCGCCATCTGATCGACCCGACCGCGCTCTACATGGGCGCCAAGGCGGTCTACGGCGAGGCCGAGATGCAGCGCTCCTACGGCCGCCTCGTGCCGGTGCCGGCCGAGCGAGCCCAGGCCAGCAGCGATGGCGAAACCCTGCATCTGGCCGGCCGGTCCCTGCTGCTGCTGGACACCCCTGGCCATGCGCGCCACCACCACTGCATCTGGGACGCGCACAGCCGCGGCTGCTTCACCGGCGACACCTTCGGCCTGAGCTACCGCGAGTTCGACACCGCGCAAGGCGCCTGGGCCTTGCCGACCAGCACGCCGGTGCAGTTCGAGCCCGAGGCCCTGAAAGCCTCGATGGATCGCCTGCTGGCTTTGCAACCCACCCAGCTGTTCCTGACCCACTACAGCCGCGTCGGCGGCAGCGTGGCCGAGGTGCAGCGCCTGGGCCAGCTGCTGCGCGAGCAGATCGACGAGATGGTGGCCCTGGCCCATGCCGCCCCGGCCGGCGCCAGCCCCGAGCGCCACGCTTTTCTGAAAACCGGGCTGGAGGCCATCTACCTGCCGCGCCTGCATGCCCATGGCTGCACGCAAAGCCTGGTGGCGCAGCTGGGCTTGCTGGAGATGGACATCGAGCTCAACGCCCAGGGCCTGGGCGTCTACCTCGACAAGCGTGCGGCGGCAGCCTGAAGAAACTCAGTCCTTGCGACCAAAAGAGAGAAGTGCATAGAGCAGGATGGCGCCGAAGGTGGCCGTTCCGATGCCACCCAGCGCAAAACTACCCAGCTTCAAGGTGTAGTCGCCCGTGCCCAGCACCAGCGTGATGGCGACCACCAGCAGATTGCGGCTGTCGCTGAAGTCCACCCGCTTGTCCACCCAGATCTTGGCGCCGGCCACCGTGATCAGGCCGAAGACCACGATGCTGACCCCGCCCATCACGGCCAGCGGAATCGCCTGGATCAGCGCCCCGAACTTGGGGCTGAAACCCAGCAGCACGCCCAGCAGGCCGGCGATCACGAAGATGGCGGTGGAGTAGATGCGGGTGGCGGCCATGACGCCGATGTTCTCGGCATAGGTGGTCACGCCGGTGCCGCCGGCGGCGCCGCTGACCATGGTGGCCAGGCCATCGCCCATGAAGGCACGGCCCATGTCGGCGTCGAGGTTGCGGCCGGTCATGGCGCTGACAGCTTTCAGGTGACCGAGGTTCTCGGCCACCAGCACCACCACCACGGGCACGATCAGCAGCAAAGCCTGGGGCTCGAAGACCGGGCTGGCAAAACGCGGCAGGCCCACCCAGGCAGCGCTGGCCACACCCGAAAGGTCGATCGGCTTGCCCAGGCCCAGGCCATTGGTCAGCAGTGCGTAGAGCAGGCTGGCGGCCAGCAGGCCCAGCAAGATCAGCAGGCGCTGGGCCATGCCGCGGCTGTACACCGCGACCAGGGCCACGCTCAAAAAGGTGGCGCCTTGCATCCAGGCATCGAAGCCGGTGGGGGCCATGTTCTTGATCGGGATGGCGGCCAGGTTCAGGCCGATCACGGCCACCACGGCGCCGGTCACCACCGGCGGCATCAGTCGCTCGATCCAGCCCGTGCCCAGCCAGGACACCAAAGCGCCGATCGCAAAGTAGACCGCGCCGCAGGCGATGATGCCGCCCAGAGCCAGTCCGATATTCGCGTTAGGTCCCGCGCCGGTGTAGCCGGTGGCGGCGATCACCACACCGATGAAAGCAAAGCTCGATCCCAGATAGCTGGGCACCCGGCCACCCACCATCAGGAAGAAGATCAGCGTGCCGATGCCGCTCATCAGGATGGCGACATTGGGGTCGAAGCCCATCAGCAGCGGCGCCAGCACGGTGGCGCCGAACATGGCGATCACATGCTGCAAGCCCATGGCCAGGGTCTGCGGCCAGGGCAGGCGCTCGTCGGTCTGCACCGCCTGCCCGTCCCGGGCAGGCACCTCACGCCAATTGAAAAGTCCGCTCATGCTGCGTGCGCTCCATCTTGTTGTTTGTGAATGATGTCGCGCAGTGTAGTGAGGCCGGCCCGGCTCCGACCCAGGGCTTGCACGCAGCTCTGAGGGGCCTCAGACGTCCAGACCCAACTCTTGGATCTTGCGCGTGATGGTGTTGCGGCCGATGCCCAGCTTCTGGGCCGCCTCGATGCGGCGGCCATGGGTCAGCTCCAGTGCGGCGGTGATCAGGCTGGCTTCGAAGCGGCGGCTCAGCAGCTCCCAGACCTCGGGCTCACCGGCAGCCAGCAGGCGGCGCGCTTCGCGGGCCATTTCCATGACCCAGGCCTCGTGCGCGGCCGATGCACCAGACAAGGGCGCAACGGCGGCAAGCGGCGCGCCAGCACTCGCCCCAGTTTGGGGCAAGACTTGACCCTGACCCGGCCCCTCGGCCAGGGCGCTGCCCTCCTCGCCCCGCTCCAGCGAGAGCTCAGCAGCGCTGCCGGGCGCTTGCAGCAGCTCCTGCGGCAGGTCCTTGGCCTCGACCACCTGGCTGGGCGCCATGACGCTGAGCCAATGGCAGATGTTCTCCAGCTGGCGCACATTGCCAGGGAAATCAAAGGCCAGCAGCTGGGCCAGGGCGGCCTCGCTGAGGCGCTTGGTTTCCACGCCCAGCTCGGTGGCGCTGCGCTGCAGGAAAAAGCGCGCAAGCACGCCGATGTCCTCGCGCCGCTCGCGCAGCGGCGGCAGGCGCAGGCGGATCACATTGAGGCGGTGGAACAGGTCTTCGCGAAAGGCGCCCTGGCGCACGCGCGATTCCAGGTTCTGGTGGGTGGCGGCGATCACGCGCACATTGGCGCGCAGCGGGCTGTGGCCGCCGACGCGGTAGAACTGGCCGTCGGACAGCACGCGCAGCAGGCGGGTCTGCAGCTCCAGCGGCATGTCGCCGATTTCATCGAGAAAGAGCGTGCCGCCGTCGGCCTGCTCGAAGCGCCCGCGCCGCGTGGCCTGTGCGCCGGTGAAGGCACCGCGCTCGTGGCCGAAGAGCTCGCTCTCCAGCAAGTCCTTGGGGATGGCGGCCGTGTTGATGGCGACAAAGGGGCCCTCGGCGCGCGGGCTGTGCTTGTGCAGGGCACGCGCAACCAGCTCCTTGCCCGAGCCCGATTCGCCGGTGATCAACACCGTCACATGGCTCTGGCTCAGGCGGCCGATGGCACGGAAGACATCCTGCATGGCGGGCGCCTGGCCCAGCATCTCGGGCACTTGCGCGGCGGCCTCGTCGGCCACGGCCTCGCGCTGGCTTTCTTCCTGGGCGCGGCGGATCAGCTCGACCGCACGCGGCAGGTCAAAAGGCTTGGGCAGGTATTCAAACGCACCGCCCTGGAAGGCGGCGACGGCGCTGTCGAGATCGGAGTAGGCCGTCATGATGATGACGGGCAGATGCGGCAGGCGGGCCTTGACCTTGGCCAGCAGGTCAAGACCTGAGCCTCCGGGCATGCGGATGTCGGACACCAGCACCTGCGGGCTGTCCTCTTCCAGCGCGGCCAGCAGATCGCGGGCGTTGCTGAAGCTGCGCACGGGCAGGCCCTCGCGGCTCAAGGCTTTTTCCAGCACGAAGCGGATGGAATGATCGTCGTCGACAACCCAGATGGATTTCATGCGGCTGGTTCCCTCTAGGGCAGGGGCAAGGTGATGCGAAAGTCGGTCCGGCCCGGCTCGCTTTCACAGTCGATCATGCCTTGGTGCTGTTGGGCGATCGTCTGCGCCAGCGTCAGGCCAAGGCCGGAACCGCCCTCTCGCCCCGAGACCAGGGGGAAGAAGATGCGATCACGAATCTCGGCCGGAATTCCGGGGCCGTTGTCCTCGACATGCAATTCCAATGCCAAGCGCCAGCGCTGCTTACCAATCGTCACCTGCCGGGCCACCCGCGTGCGCAAGGTGATGCAGGCATCACCCGCCGCCATGCGGGATTGCAAGGCCTGGGCCGCGTTCTGCACGATATTGAGCACGGCCTGGATCAGTTGCTCGCGGTCACCGCGGAAATCGGGCAGCGAGGTGTCGTAATCGCGCTTGATCGACAGGCCGCGCGGATGCTCGACCAGCACCAGGGCGCGCACCCGCTCGCAAACCTCGTGGATGTTGACATCGGCCACCACCGGCGCATGGCGGTGCGGGGCCAGCAGGCGGTCGACCAGGCTCTGCAGGCGATCGACCTCATGGATGATGACTTGGGTGTACTCGCTGAGCTCGGCCCCCATCTCGGTGGGTGCCAGCTCCATGGCCAGCAGCTGCGCGGCGCCGCGGATGCCGCCCAGCGGGTTCTTGATTTCGTGCGCCAGATTGCGCGTCAGCTCCTTGGTGGCCTGCACCTGGTCAAGCGTGCGCTCTTCGCGGTCCTGGCGGGTCTGCTGGGCGTTCTCGATCAGTTCGATCAAGACCAGATCGCCGCCGCGCGGCGCGGCCGAACCGGCCTCCAGCTGCGAGACGATCACGTGCACCGGCACCAGCACCTCGTGCGGGCGCACGCCACGGCGCAGCAAGGCATCGAAGCGGCTGCTGGAATAGGCGTTGCGGGCCACGCCCTCGACCGTGTCGCGCAGGCGGCCGGCTTCGGCAAACCAGTCGTAGAGGCTGCTGCGCTGCACGGCGCGGCGCGACAGGCCCATGACGTTTTCAAACGCGGTGTTGGCGAACAGGCATTCGCCGTCCGGGCGGACCACGGCCACCATGGTGGCCAGCATGTCCAGGGCATCGAACACCGGCGGTGTCCGCTCGGCCTCGGTCAGAGGCACGGAATGGGTGGGAGCACTGGGGCTCATGAGAACAACTCCTGGGTGCCGCTGCGCGCGCCCCAGACCGGCGACGATCGCCGGGCCTCAGGACGGCAGCTTGCTGATTTCGCGTTTGAGCGCCGCGACATCGCTCTCCTGGCGCGCGATGCTGGCCTTGAGCTCGGCCATGCGGTCCAGGTAGCGCTGGTAGTTGCGCTCGTCGGCGCGTCGCTCGGCGTTGCCGCCGGCGTATTCACGCTGCGTGGTGGCCAGGCGTTCCTCGGCCTCGCGCAGCTCGGTTTCCAGCACGCGGCGGCGTTCGTTGTCGCGGCTGCGCTGCTGGCTCGGGTCGACCCGGCCGCCATCGCTGCTGCTGCGCGCCGCGGGCGTGCCGCTGGCTTCACCATGCGAGCCCCCGGCCGTGCCTGCCGTGCCCGCCTTGGGCTTGGGCGACTGCACCACGGTGATGGGCGAGCCCTCGATGGTGCGGCAACCCTTCTCCAACGCTTCCTTGGCCGACAAGGCATCGGTGTAGAGCACCGGCGGGCCGGGGCAGCGGTAGACCGTGCCTTGGGCCTGGGCGCCCGAGGCCAGGGCCGAGATGAGCGCGCCCGCACTCCAAACGGCCCATTTCGGCAGACCGGCTCGGGCACTCTTGCGGATCGAAGTCATCGGCGAAGCGGATCGGATCAACATGGCGCGATTGTGGCCCATGTGCTGTGCCTGCAGTCAACGCACAAACCCGCTGAATCCCGCCTTGTCCTGCGCAACCCACAAGCGAGGAACCCGGGCCGGGCATGAAAAAGGACGGCCGAGGCCGTCCTTTGCGGTGAGCCTTGCGGCTCGTGAAAGCCCGGCCTGCAGCGCACATCACGGCACGCTGAGGGCCGGCGGCCATCACAGTGCGTAGTACATGTCGAACTCGACCGGGTGGGTCGCCATGCGCAGGCGGGTCACTTCCTGCATCTTCAGGTCGATGTAGGCGTCAATGTAAGCATCGGTGAACACGCCACCCTTGGTCAGGAAGGCACGGTCCTTGTCCAGCGCTTCCAGGGCCTGGTCCAGGCTGTGGCAGACGGTGGGCACCAGGGCGTCTTCTTCCGGCGGCAGGTGGTACAGGTCCTTGGTGGCGGCTTCGCCCGGGTGGATCTTGTTTTCCACGCCGTCCAGACCCGCCATCAGCAGCGCTGCGAAGCACAGATAGGGGTTGGCCGAAGGATCAGGGAAGCGCGCCTCGACGCGGCGGCCCTTGGGGTTAGCCACGTAGGGGATGCGGATCGAAGCCGAGCGGTTCTTGGCCGAGTAGGCCAGCTTCACTGGGGCTTCGAAGCCAGGCACCAGGCGCTTGTATGAGTTCGTGCCGGGGTTGGTGATGGCGTTCAGGGCACGGGCGTGCTTGATGATGCCGCCGATGTAGTACAGGGCGAAGTCGCTCAGACCGGCATAGCCGTCACCGGCGAACAGGTTCTTGCCGTCCTTCCACACGGACTGGTGCACGTGCATGCCGCTGCCGTTGTCGCCGACCAGGGGCTTGGGCATGAAGGTGGCGGTCTTGCCGTAGGCATGGGCCACGTTCTGGATCACGTACTTCTGCAGCTGGGTCCAGTCGGCGCGCTCGACCAGAGAGCTGAACTTGGTGCCGATTTCCATCTGGCCCGCGTTCGCCACTTCGTGGTGGTGCACTTCAACCGGGATGCCCAGTTGTTCCAGGATCAAGCACATTTCCGAGCGCATGTCCTGGCCGCTGTCGACCGGGGGCACAGGGAAGTAGCCACCCTTGACGGTTGGACGGTAGCCGGTGTTGCCGTGCTCGTATTCCTTGCCGGTGTTCCAGGCGCCTTCTTCGGATTCGATCTTGAAGAAGGAACCCGACATGTCGTTGGCCCAACGCACCGAGTCGAAGATGAAGAATTCGGGCTCAGGACCGAAGTAGGCGGTGTCGCCCAGGCCCGAGGCCTTCAGGTAGGCTTCAGCGCGCTTGGCCAGGGAGCGGGGATCGCGCTCGTAGGCCTTGCCGTCGGCCGGGTCGACCACGTCGCAGGACAGGATCAGGGTCGGCTCTTCGAAGAAGGGGTCGATATTGGCCGTGTTCGGATCGGGCATGAGCAGCATGTCCGAGGCTTCGATGCCCTTCCAGCCTGCGATGGACGAGCCGTCGAAAGCATGGCCGGAGACAAACTTGTCTTCGTCGAAGTGCGAAACCGGCACGGTCACGTGCTGTTCCTTGCCACGGGTGTCGGTGAAACGGAAGTCAACAAACTTGACTTCGTTTTCCTTGACGATCTTCATCACGTCGGCGACGGTCTTGGCCATCAGAAACTCCTAAACGGGTAAGTAGCGGGAGAAAGCTTGCGGATGCGTAGGTATTTGTTTGGCTTGCACTGCTCGAACAGACTCAGGCCGCGCAGCCTTTGAATAAGCAGTTTGTGTGCCAACTTTGGGCTGCTCGTGCGCTTTGCGTCAGCCCTCGGGGCCCAGCCCCGCCAGCCCTGCGCTGCACCGGTGCATCCGGCCCCAAAGCCCCGGGATTATGGGCCGAGGCCCGGCCCCGGAACAGGGCGGCCTGTCAAGAAATCACGAGGCAATCACCAAAATAGTGCAAGACCAGGTGACTCAACGCACCAATTCAGTGCTCACCGAGGCACCAAACTGGATCACGCCGCTTTTCAGTGCCTGGTAGGCCGCGTCCATCTGCTCCGCCGGGCCCTTGACGCCCAGCTCGATATGGCGACCCCACTGCGGGTGGTCCACGCTGGGCAGGCTGAAGACCTTGATGCCCGGGAAATCTGCCTCCACGCGCTCCATCAGCGGGGTCAGGCTGGCCTCCATGGCGCCCTGAACGATCAGCGACAGCTCCTGGCGCTGCACCGGGCGCTGCAGATCGGCGTGGCGCTGGTCCAGCACCCACTCCATCATCGGGTGCGCCATCACCGGGAAGCCGGGCACGAAGTAGACCGTGCCGACCGAAAAGCCCGGGATCTTGTTGAAGGGGTTGGGGATGATCTCGGCGCCGGCCGGGAACACGCCCATCTCCAGGCGGCGCAAGGTGTCGGGGTGTTCGGGGTCGACCGACTCGCCCTTCTCTGCCGCCATGTCCTGGATGCGCTGCCAGATCAGGGCGCGCGCCTCGGAGTGCAAGACCAGCTCCCGGTCGAGCGCGGCAGCCGCGGCCTGGCGGGTGTGGTCGTCCGGCGTGGCGCCAATGCCGCCGCAGCTGATCACCAGGTCACCGCTGGCGAAGGCCTCGCGCAGCCGGACGCTGATGTGAGAACGGTCATCGCCCAGGTACTGGGCCCAGTCCAGGCTCATGCCGCGCGCGGCCAGGATCTCGATGAACTTGCTGAGGTGCTTGTCCTGGCGCTTGCCGGACAAAATCTCGTCGCCAATGATGATCAGGCCGATCTTGGGCCGAGGGGTCGAAACCGAGGGGGTGCTCATGCGTCAGCCTTGGGCAGCAATGGGGGTGTAGGGGTGGGAGCTTCAGCATCGAGAACCAGGCCCGAGGGCCCGGGCGCCGCGGTCGAGCGACTCAGGCGCAGCTCCTGCAGCGCAGCCAGGCAGTAATGCGTGAACCACAGGGAAGAAAAAGCAAAAACCAGGGTGTAGAGCCAGATCGAGGCCAGGATCAGAAACGGCGCCAAGGCCACAGCCATCACGCCAAACGCCCAGATCGCTGCCGGCGCGGCGCCGAGGTAGCCGGTCAGCAGGCCCAGGCCCAGCAGGGGCAGGCGGTGCAGGCGCAGCAGTTGGCGCCGCTCGGCCACCGAGGCGTGCTCGGACAAGGCGTCGTAGGCAAACACCCGGTAACCCAGCCAGCCCCAGATCAGCGGCGGCACGATCAGCACCAGGGGCGGAATCAGCAGGAAAGGCAGGCTGATCACAAAAGCCAGCAACGCTGCCACCCCATGGGCGAGCGACCACAGCAGCGAATGCACAAAGGACGCACCCCGTTTGCGCTCCAGCAGCGGAAAGCGTCGCTGCGCCACCAGATTGACGGCGGTGGGCGTCAGCAGCAAGGCCACCAGCAAGAGGCTCAGCACCACCAGCACCGGCAGGGCCAGGGCCAGCACCAGCAAGGGCGCCAGGGCCGAGCGGAAACCGCCCAGACCGACATGGTCCAGCCAGCCCAGCAAGGACTCGATCAGGCGCCAGGACTCCAGCTGCGCGCGCATGCCGTCCACGGCCTGCTCCCAGAAAAAGTAGCCCAGGCCGAAGGCCAGGCCGGCCGCGATCAGCAGGGGCAGCAGGGACAGGGCGATCACCCGCGGATGCAGGCAGTAGGCGGCCGCGCGCCAGAAGGCGTCGGCCACACGGCTCATGGATTGAACAGGCATGTCGGGATGGTGAAGGCGAAACCGCGAAGCGGCTCAAAAAACCGAACAAAAAAAGAGCGGCCCGGGGCCGCTCGCAGTGCAGGGGATCGGCGCGCGGCCCTCGCTCACTCGTCGTCGCCGCCGAGCAGGCCACCCAGGATGCCCGCGCCTGCCGCGCCGGCCGCGAAGCCGCCGAGCACCGAGCCTTCTTCCCGGCGTCCGCCGTTCTGCGGGGCAGCAGCAAAGATGCGCGAAGCCAGGCGCGAGAAGGGCAGGCTCTGCAGCCAGACCTCGCCGGGGCCGGTCAGCTTGGCCAGGAACAGGCCCTCGCCGCCGAACAGCGCGGTCTTGATCTTGCCAACGTACTGGATCTCGAAATCCACGCTCGGGGTGTAGGCCACCACGCAGCCGGTGTCCACCAGCAAGGTCTGGCCGGGCGCCAGGGTGCGACGCACCACGGTGCCGCCGGCGTGGACAAAAGCCAGACCATCGCCTTCGAGCTTTTGCATGATGAAGCCTTCACCGCCGAAGAAGCCGGTGCCCAGCTTTTGCTGGATGGCGATGCCCAGGGACACGCCGCGGGCCGCGCACAGGAAGGCATCCTTCTGGCAGATCAGGGTGCCGCCGAGCTGGCGCAGATCCATGGGCAGGATCTTGCCCGGGTAGGGGGCGGCAAAGGCCACGCGCTGCTTGCCCGAGCCTTGGTTGGTGTAGATGGTGGTGAACAGCGATTCGCCGGTGATCAGGCGCTTGCCCGCGCCCAGCAGCTTGCCGAAGAAGCCGCCCTGGCTGGCTGCGCCATCGCCGAAGACGGTGTCCATGGAAATACCGGCATCCATGAACATCATGCTGCCAGCCTCGCCGATGGCGGCTTCGCCCGGGTCGAGCTCGACCTCGACGAACTGCATCTCGGCGCCCTTGATCTCAAAATCGACAACATCCATGGCCATGACAAAAAACTCCTCACTCACTGGGGGAAAGACTGCGGGCGCGATGTTAGCCAGTTTTTCGGGCCGCTGCCGTCGGTCACAGCGGCAGGGCGGTGAAGCCCTGGCCCATCCCTATACTGCCGCCCATGAACGATGACGCCAGCGCGCCCGACGCCACCGCACCCAAGCCCGGGGACAGCTATGTGCAGTCCTTTGCCCGCGGTCTGTCGGTGATCCGCGCCTTCGACGCCAGCGCACCGCGCCAGACCCTGACCGAGGTGGCGCGCCGCTGCGGCATGACGCGGGCCGGCGCCCGCCGCATCCTGCTGACCCTGGAAACCCTGGGTTATGTGAAGAGCGATGGCCGCCTGTTCGCCCTGACCCCCAAGATCCTGGACCTCGGTTTTGCCTACCTGTCCTCGCAGCCGCTGTGGCAGTTCGCCGAGCCGGTGATGCAGCAACTGGCCGCCGAACTGGGCGAGAGCGTCTCGGCCGCGGTGCTGGAAGGCCAGGACATCGTCTACGTGCTGCGCGTGCCAGCGCGCAAGATCATGAGCATCAACCTCGGCGTGGGCAGCCGCCTGCCGGCCTGGTGCACCTCCATGGGCCGCGTCCTGCTGGCCAGCCTGCCGCCCCCGGCACTCGAATCTCAGCTGAGTCAGATCCAAATCGCCCCGCTGGCCGGCCGCACCGTGGCCAACCTGCCCGATCTGCGCGAGCGCATCCAGCAAGCCGGCCGCCAGGGCTGGTGCCTGGTCAACCAGGAGCTCGAGGACGGCCTGGTGTCGCTTGCAGCGCCCATCACCGACCGCAACGGCCACGTGATCGCCGCGCTCAATGTCGGCTCCCAAGTGAACCGCCGCTCCCCCGACCAGCTGCTGGCCCATACCCTGCCACGCCTGCTCGACGCCGCCGGCCAGATTTCGCGTCTGCTGCAGATCAAGGCTTGAACCGGGCCGGGGGCCGGCGCATTGCGGACCTTCGTTGTGCTCGTCGTTCTCGCTGCGGTGGCTCGCCCCGCCGCCGGGCTCATGGTTCGCGGGTCGGCTCTTCGAGCCGACTCCCCTCGGTGCTCACTCCGCGGCTCAGCGGCGCCAAACTCCCTCCGTTCGCTGCGCTCACTGTGGTCAAACAGGTGGCGCCGAGTCAGAGCTTGAAGCGCGTGAGTACACGCGCCTGAGCCGCTCCGCTGTGCCCTCGGCCGCGCACAAATCGCCCGGCGGCGGGCCGAGCCACCTCCGGATTCGGCGGGCTCCACCGTGGAAGGGGCACGTCGACCGCGATGCAAGCGCCCTGCAGCCCGTGCCGCTGCCGGGCGATTTGTGAAGGGTCGAGCAGCACAGCGCCTCGGGGCGCGCACGTACTCGTGCGCTTCAAGTTCTGACTTGGCGCTTCTGTCTGAATGAAGCGAACGCAGGGAGCGGAGTGAGTTATGCGCCAGCCCCGAGGCGCGAGCAGCGCAGGGAAGTCGGCCCGCCAGGGCCGACCCCGGAACCATGAGCCCGGCAGCGGCGCGGGCTGCAGGGCCTCACGAGCAAAACCAAAGACTACTTCGTGCCGCACCCAATCAGATCAGCCCCGTCACCGCGCCGACTCAGCCCCGCCACGAATCTTTCACACAAGCTGCCTAGCATCGCCGCAGCTCATCACAGCCGCCATTGACGGCCGTGCAAGGGCGGCTGAATCGAAGTTCCCGACGGACGAAAAGCAAGCAAACGAGGTGCGGCATGCAGCATGCAATCGAAGTGAATGCGCTGAGCAAGCGCTTTGGCGCGCGTCAGGCCCTGGACCAGGTCAGCCTGCAGCTGCGGCCCGGTGAGATGGTGGCGCTGATTGGCGCCTCGGGCTCGGGCAAATCGACCCTGTTGCGCCACCTGTCCGGCTTTGTGGCGGGCGATGCCAGCTCGGGCGAGCTGCGCGTGATGGGTCAGCTGGTGCAGTCGCAAGGCCGCATCGCCGCCAACATCCGCAGCGTGCGCGCCCAGATCGGTTTTGTCTTCCAGCAGTTCAACCTGGTCGGCCGCATGACGCTGCTGAACAATGTGCTGACCGGCCAACTGCACCGCATCCCGCTGCACCGCAGCCTGCTGCAGTGGTTCACCCGCGAGGAACGCGCCGCCGGCCTGAAAGCGCTGGCCGAAGTTGGTATAGACGACTATGCCTTTCAGCGCGCCTCCACCCTCTCGGGCGGCCAGCAGCAGCGCGCTGCCATCGCGCGAGCCCTCGTGCAAGGCGCCAAGGTGGTGCTGGCCGACGAGCCGATTGCCTCGCTGGACCCAGAATCGTTGCGCAAGGTCATGGACATGCTGGCCCGGGTCAACCGCGAGCATGGCTGCACGGTGCTGGTGTCTCTGCACCAGGTCGATGTGGCGCTGCGCTACTGCAGCCGCGTGATCGCCATGCGCGACGGCCGGGTGGTCTTTGACGGCCCGAGCAACGCACTCAACCCCAGCTTTCTGAACGAGTTGTACGCCAGCGATGCCGAGGCTCCCGCGCTGCCAGTCGGGCCCACCGCTCCGGAGTCTCTGGACAGCCAGCCCATGCCCTTGCCGCCGCTGCACAAGCCCGAACCGGTGGCGGCCTGACGCGGCCCCGGCACCCGCTGCTCCACTCACCCCACTCGCCCCATTTGCCCCATTTGCCACAGCGGGCGGCCCTGATCCGCCTTCCCTGGCTCCCTTCTGCTTTCGTTTCCTCCCACCTTCAGTTCATCGGAGAACCCCCATGTTCCGCAAACTCCTGCTCGCGTCCTGCACCCTGCTGGCCAGCACCCTGAGCCACGCCCAGGACATCAACTTCGGCATCATCTCGACCGAATCGGCCGCCCACCTGAAAGCCGACTGGGCCCCCATCCTGGCCGATATGGAAGCCAAGACCGGCTACAAGGTCAAAGCCTTCTTCGCCAATGACTACGCCGGCATCATCGAAGCGATGCGCTTCAACAAGGTGCAGATGGCCTGGATGGGCAACAAATCCGGCATGGAAGCCGTGGATCGTGCCGGCGGCGAGGTCTTCGCCCAAACCAGCTATGCCGACGGCGCCCTGGGCTACCACTCGCTGCTGATCACGCACAAGGAAAGCGGCATCAAGAATGTCGACCAGGTGCTCAAGAACCCACGCGAGTACAACTACGGCGCCGGCGACCCGCAATCGACCTCGGGCACCCTGGTGCCGGGCTACTACCTCTACGCCCTCAACGGCATCGACCCCAAGACCCACTACAAGTCCAGCCGCGCCGGCAACCACGAGTCCAACCTGATGGCCACGGCCGCCAAGCAGGTCGATGTGGCCATCACCAACACCGAGGTGTTCGAGAAGTTCCAGAAGCGCGAGGCCGACAAGGCCAAGAGCATCCACATCCTGTGGAAGTCGCCCCTGATCGCCGCCGATCCCATGGTCTGGCGCGCCGACCTGTCGGCCGATATGAAGGCCAAGCTCAAGGGCTTCTTCCTGAGCTACGGCCGCGGTGAGTCCGAGCAGGCCAAGCGCGAGCTGGCCCATCTGGCCAAGCTGACCTTCGGGGTCTTCAATGAATCCAGCAACAAGCAGTTGGTGCCCTTCCGTCAGCTGGAGCTGTTCAAGGACAAGGCCAAGCTGGAAGCCGACGACAAGATGGACGCCGCCACCAAGCAAGGCAAGTTGGCCGAGATCCAGAAGAAGCTGGCCGAGCTGAACGCCCAGCTCGCCTCGGCCAAGTAAACCGCGGCCCGCTGCAGCCCCATTCGACTGACATCACGGCCATGAGCTCACGCACCGAAGCCCCCCACACCGCGCCCACGCCCGGCCTGCCCCAGCCGCCGCGTGCCCACCTGGGCAGCCTGATGCTCTGGGGCCTGGGCCTGGCCTTGCTGGCCTGGTCCTGGCGCGGGGCCGATATGCGCCCTGCTGCGCTCTGGGCAGATTCGGCCAATATGGCCAGCTTCGCCAAGGAGTTCTTCCCGCCCGACTTCAGCGAATGGCGGACGTATGTGACCGAGATGATCGTCACGGTGCAGGTGGCCGTCTGGGGCACGGTGCTGGCCGTCATCTGTGCCGTGCCCTTCGGCCTGCTCAGCTCAGCCAATATCGCGCCGGCCTGGCTGCACCAGCCGGTGCGCCGGCTGATGGATTCGGCCCGCGCGATCAACGAGATGGTGTTCGCCATGCTCTTCATCGTGGCGGTGGGTCTGGGACCGTTTGCCGGCGTGCTGGCCCTGTGGGTGCACACCACGGGCATTCTGGCCAAGCTCTTCTCGGAGGCGGTGGAGTCCATCGACCCGCGCCCGGTCGAGGGCATACGCGCCACTGGCGCCAATGCGCTGGAAGAGATCGTCTACGGCGTGATCCCGCAGGTGATGCCACTCTGGGTGTCCTACACCCTCTACCGCTTCGAGTCGAATGTGCGCTCGGCCTCGGTCGTGGGCATGGTGGGTGCGGGCGGCATCGGCGTCATCCTCTACGAGGTGATCCGCAGCTTCCAGTACGCGCACACCGCCGCGGTGATGCTCATCATCATCGCCTTCGTCACCGGCATCGATCTGATCTCGGCGCGCATTCGCAAGGTGCTGATCTGATGACGAGTTATCACATCGCCGCCCACAATCTGCCCGAGCCGGTGCGCCTGGGCGAGGCTCCGACCCTGGCCCGTGATGCCATCGTGCGCGACAGCCGCTTCGGCCGCTGGTGCGAAGTCGGGGCCAGCACCCGCATCGAGCACAGCGCATTCGGTGACTACAGCTATGTCGGCCACCACGCAGACATCATGGCCGCCGACATCGGCAAGTTCGTCAATATCGCCAATCTGGTGCGCATCAACCCGGGCTTCCATCCGGTCGAGCGCCCCTGCCTGCACCACATCCTCTACCGCGGCAGCATGTATGGCGAGGGCTTTGGCGAGGACGACGCCGAGCTCTTCCACTGGCGCCGCCTGCAGCGCGTCAGCATCGGCCACGACGTCTGGCTGGGCCACGGCGTGGTCATCATGCCCGGCGTCAAGATCGGCCATGGCGCCGTGATCGGCAGCGGCAGCATCGTCACCCGCGATGTGCCCGCCTGGACCATTGCCGCCGGCAACCCCTGCCGCCCCATCCGCCCCCGCTTCACCCCCGCCATCGCCCGCGCCATCGAAGCCGTGGCCTGGTGGGACTGGTCGCACGAGGAGCTGCAGGCGCGACAGGATGAACTCAAGGATGTGCGCAAGATGCTGGCAGCGCACACAAGGCGGCAACAGTCCGCGGCGCCGATCGATTAGCCATCAACGCCACAGCTGATCAAGCCAACACATTCTTACGTCGCCACACAGCGACGATGGCCAGGAGTGCAAAGAAGGCCGTTGTCGAATAAATCAGTTCACGCACCAGCAAGGTGGACAACCACAGTCGCGCGTCAGCACGCGCAGCATCCATCAACGCGAACGGAAGCGCGCAGACTGTCGAGGCCAAGGCAATTCCCGCCAGCACCTGGTATCGAGCCCGCTCTTCAACAGCGCCGCCCAGAAGACCACCAGAAAACGGAAGACGACGAAGATACAGGCAGTAGGCATGAACCAAAAGCGCACAACCCACGACAGTGCTCAGATGCTGCAGTACCTTGAACACATGGAACTCACGCCCGAAAGCCTGGAAAAGCGGCACGCGCAGCAGCTCGACATGCTGCACAAAGAATCGCCCCTCGTGGGTGAAGGCGTCCCAGACGATGTGAGTCAACGCGCCGAAAGCCAGACCGGTGGCAGAGAACGCCAAGGCGCGGAAGCCAAAAGCATGACGTACGGGCTCAAGCGCCATCAGTGCCTGTCGATGGGGTTGGGGCAAAAGTTGGGCCACAGGTTCTTTCAAGCACCGTGCCAGCGTGAGTAGGAACAAGCCCGCCGGGACACAGATCAGAAATATCCCGGCCAGCGAATGAGTCAAGGCAGCCAGACCAAACAAGCCTAGGTGGTAAACCAAATCCGGGCTCAAGCAGCCAATCGTCAAGGCCCCAAATGACCATCGCTGCGGACCCATCCAAGGTCGCAGCGGCAACACAGCGGCGGGGTGTGCAAACGTCCAGGGCATGGGATGAGGAGAGCTCTAACGACTTCAGCCAACGGAGATCCCCAGTGTATCGGCACCTCACGCGCGTGCGGTTCACTGAGCATGGGCAATGCAAGAAAGCAGCAATGGTACGGCTTGGTCTTTCGGGCCAGGCGCCGATTCGATGGCGCTTGCTCGGCAGCGCCTCGCTCCCGCATTGGCTGCACACCAGGCCTGGTGCCGCGAATCCGAGTTCCGTGGCGACTCCGTGGGAAGGTCGGCTCAACTCACAAGCGTCGCGCCGCGCACCCAAGCGTCGCGGAACAGCTGGTCGGAGGGTTGCACCCGAACTTGACGAGCCTGAGGCCACGGGTCTTGATCTCCGGCGCCCTGGGTATGACAGCCTTGACCGGCAACGCGAAGGAGCGCTATCCGGACTCGGTGAACGAAGGCTTGTCGCTCAGCGCCCAGTAGGTGTGATTGGCGGGCGCGGCTTCAAGACGGGCCTCATCGGCACAGGCGGCCTGCTGGTCGGGCCTCAATCCATGTGCTCAATCTCGCCGCGCAGCTGCACCCAAGCGTGCATGCGCTCCTCGTAGACCGAGAAGCTGGGCGCCGGGAACTGCGGATCGGCAAAGGCTCCCAGCGGGATGCCCAGCATCTCCGGCATGGCCAGCAGCTCGTAGTAGACCGTGGCGCCACAGATCGGGCAGAAATGGAAACGGCAGGTCGAGCCGGAATCTCCTGTGCGATCCCAGCTGTGGCTCTCGCCCTGCAAGGTCACGGCCGCACGAGGAAAGCGGGCCTGGGCGCCAAAGACACTGCCGGTGCGCCGTTGGCAGGCCAGGCAATGGCAGACCGACACCCGCAAGGGCTCACCTCGGGCCTGGGCCTGCAACTGCCCGCAGCTGCAGGCGGCGTGATGAAAGCGCGGTTGCGGCGCCGCGGTGCTGGACGTGTCCATGCTGCTCATACCCCCTCCGGCGCGTGGCAGACCGCCTCGATATTGTGGCCATCGGGGCCGATGACAAAAGCCGCGTAGTAGTGGACGTGGTACTGCGGTCGCAGGCCCGGTGGGCCGTGGTCACGGCCGCCTGCTGCCAGCGCCGCCGCGTAAAAGGCATCCACCTGCGCCCGCGTCTCGGCCTTGAAGGCCAGATGCAAAGGCGCCGGCCGCTCCTGTGTCTCGAACAAGCACAGCGAGGCGTCCCCGCTGCCACAGAGCTCTACCCCATAGCTGGGCTCGCCCTCGCCGCCCAGGCTGACGCCGAGCGGCGCCAGGGCCTGAAGGAAAAAGCGTTTGCTGGCGGCGTAGTCGCTGACGCCGAATTTGACGTGGTCGAACATGAGGGGCCTCCCAAGTGCTGCGGTCTCCACATGCGCGCGCCATCGCAGCCATGGGCGGGATTATTCACGGCGCCGCGTCCCTTGGCGTGTTTACCTGGGGAATTCAACGCTGATTCAACGCTGGCACCTGAACCTTGGCAGCTTCTTCGACCATCCCGCCCGACACACCATGCCCACTGCCTATCGTCCTGCCGACGCCGGCGGCTTTTCTCGGTTTGAGCTGCTGGCAGCCAACCCTCAGGTTCTGTCTGAGTTCGCCTGCCACTGCGCCACCGAAGATTCAGGCGAGAACCTCTTGGCCTACCTGCTGCTTCAGTACATCGACTGCCGGGCCACTGCCGGGCGGGATGTGTCGGATGAGTTCAACATCCTCTATCGCGATTTCATCCGCGAAGGCTGCAGCCTGGACCTGAACATCTCATCCCAGGTGCGCAAACGGGTGGTGGGATGCCTGTATGAAATCCCGAACCGGGAATATCGATCTGCGCTGAGTTTCGAACTCGAAGGCAATCTGTGCGACCCATGGGATCGCTTCGTCGCACTCAAGCCCCAGCTGGAAACCGGATTCCCCAAGGACTTTCGAACACCCAGCGCCATCCCGGGCATCGAGATCTGGAAGGCCTATCTGGAGGTGCGGCGCATCTTCGGCAAGGGGCCTCATCCAGCCGGGCCGAATCGAGCGCAACGCTTCGTCAGCAAATTGCGCCGCCGTCTTGGCCATTGAGGCCGTGACGTCACCGGCGGCCAGGCCTTCGCGTCGCAGCATGCCCCCTCCACTCAGCCTGAGTCAGGCGGTAAGCAAGTAACGCCGCACGCAAACGAAATCCGCGCCCGCCTCCGCCTCCACAAACAGGCTGAGCGCATCGATGCACAAAGGCTGATCAGCCACGGGCGCGCAAGCGCGCTGCAGGGCCGCCTCGACCCCGGCCAGTTGCTCGGCATCGAGCGCGTCGCTGAGGGTCAGGTGGAAGCGGAACGCTTCCATCACAAAGGGGTAGCCCCAGCGCTGCAGCAAAGCCTCCTGCTCGCTGCTGAGCCCGGCGCTGCGGCGGCGCTGCAGCTCGGCCACGCTGGGCGAGCGGCGAAAAGGGTCGAGGGATTGCACGCAGTCACTGGCCAGATCCATCAGGCGCTGGCTCACCGGGTGCTCCGCATGCGCGGTCGCATCATTCAGATGCGGGCGCCAGGCCAGGAAGTTGTGCAGGCGTGCCGGGCGCACCGGCAGCTCGAAGACCGCATGGCGCGCGGCCAGGGTGTGCAGCGCCGCGTCCAATTCCTCGAAACTACCGCCCTCGGCCAGCTCGAAGGGCGGCTTGAGCGTGGCATGCAGGCCATAGCGCCGCGCGCTGCGGCACAGGGCGGCGCGGGCCTCGGCCTCCAGTCCGCCGAGAGACTCGGGAGGCAAGACCCGGCCAGGCTGCAGGGCATCGCGCCCCAGCCAGCGCGCACCCAGCTCGGCGTGCGCGCTGTCCGCAGCCGGCGCAAAGTAGACGGCATAACGGTGCACCGTGGCGGGCAGCGGGTGCAAGGCGCTCACAGCAGACGCTCGCCTTCAGCCAGGTAGACGATGCGGCCGGCGCAAAGCGTGGCCACCAGACGCGGGCGGCTGGGGTCCTGGGCATCGACCACCAGCACATCGGCGCGGCGGCCGGCGCTGAGTTGGCCGCGGTCGTGCAGGCCCAGGGCCTGGGCCGGGTTGGCCGAGACCAGTTCCCAGGCTGCGGCAAACGGCATCACCTCGTCCTGCGCCAGCTTGAAGGTGGCATGCAGGGGCGCGGGGTAGTAGTAGTCGGACGCGAGGATCTTGCACAGGCCGGCGCCGGCCAGATCGGCCGCGCGCGGGGCGCCGACATGGCTGCCGCCGCGCAGCACATTGGGCGCACCGCAGACCACGGGCGAGCGCTCGGCGCTGGCCATGGCCGCCACCTCGGTGCTCAAGGGGAACTCGGAGATGCCGCAGCCCAGGGCCTGGAAACGCGCCCGCGTGGCCAGGCTGTCGTCGTCGTGCGAGGCCATGGGGATGCCCAGCCGCCGGCATTCGGCCGCCAGGCGTTCGATCAGGGCCGGCACCTCGGCGCCGCGCGCCGCGGCCTTCTCCAGCAGGGCGATGAAGCCGGCGCCGTCGGTGCCGGCGCGGTCGGCATAGTCCTGCAGCTTCTTGTCCAGCTTCTTGCGCATCATGGGCAGATGCTCGTTGAAAGCCAGCAGACCGATGCGGCCGCTGCGCAGCCACTCGAGCGCCTGATCTTCACCCTCGACGTTGTGGCATTCAAAGCGCAGATGCAGGCGGTGGTCCACCTGCAAGCGACCGTCCAGCGAATCGAGCGCAGCCAGCAGCTCGCGCGCCGTGTCGCCGCCTCGCAAGCCGCCTTCCCAGGAGTAGGTCAGGCCATGCAGGGCGGTGGTGATGCCATTGCTGGCGAGCTGGCGGTCGGTCTCCAGCAAGGCCAGATCGAGCGGGAAATGCACGCCGGGGCGCGGCATGATCTGGCGCTCGAAGGCATCGCCGTGGAAATCGACGATGCCCGGCAGCACCAGGCAGCCGCTGGCGTCCAGGCCCGGGCCGGGCAAGGCGCTGTCGACCAGGCGGCCGTTCTGGATGCCCAGCACCAGCTCGTTCTCCTGCCATTGCTGGCCAGGGCGCAAGACCTGGCCCCCGCGGATGGTGGACAGGGCGGCAACGCGTTGGGGGCTCAGCATGGCAAGGCTCACTTCTCTCGTCTTCGGCTTCACTTCAATCGATCGTTCGATCATTCATCAACAGGTTCTGTCGCGATCGCCAGCCTAGCGCGAGGCTTTGACAGGGGCATGACGCGACTGGGCTGGCCTCGCCATCAGGGCTCGAACACCAGCTGCACCCAGTCGCCACTGAACTGCGCCAGCGTGTGCTGGAACACCCGCCCCTGCTCGCTGCAGCGATTGACCGAGTCGACCAGCAGCACCGGGCGCGAGCGCGGCTGGGCCAGCAGGCGCGCGGCTTCGGCGTCGGGCATGGCGGCCATCACCCGGGTCTGGCCGCGGGTGTAGTCCTTCACCCCGAAATGCTGCAGGGCCTGGGTGATGGAGCCGGTCTCGCGCAGCAGCGCGTCCAGGCCGGCGAAGCGGGCCGCCTCGAAGCTGTGCCGGGCCAGATTGATGGCGCGCGGCGCTGCCGCATCCTGCCCGCCGCTGCCCGCGCCGGCATGACCCAGGGTCAGCAGTTGCAGCAGCGGCGTGCCCGGCGCCAGCTCCAGGGCCTGAGCCAGCTCGGGCGTGGCAGGCAGTTCGCTGGCGCGCAGCAGCTCGATGCGGCCACTGCGGCCCTGGCCGCTGAGGTTTTGCGAGAAGCGCGTGCGCTTGCCCACGCTGTAGGCAATCGCATGCTCCTGCACAAAAGTGCCGCGGCCCTGCTCCACGCGCAGCAGGCCCTCACGCTCCAGCACCCCGAGGGCGCGCCGCACGGTGTGGCGGTTGCAGCCGAAGCGCTCGGCCAGCTCGGTCTCGTTCGGGATGCGCTCACCCGCGGCGTAATGCCGCTCGCGGATGTCGCGCAGCAGCGCCGCCTCGATCTGGCGCCACACCGCCACGCCGGTGCCTCGTTCCACCAACTGGCCACGCTGCTCTTGCATGCTGAGTCTCTATTCCCTGGATCACGGTTGCCAAACAGCTTAGAGACGATTCACGAAAGATTCATGTCGGCCCTGAAGAATGCGCCGCATCGCCAGGGCTTGCCGGCACATGGCCGCCGCAAGTCGTCTAGACGATTAGATGCTTTGACGGGATCCGACGTGTCATCACACATCCCTCTCGCGGCAGCGCAGGACGCACGCCGCCATGCCCTGGGCCTGCTGGCCCGCGCCCGGCCTCAGGATCTGGAGCAGCAGCTGGCCGAGCTGCAGCCCCTGCCCCAATTTGAATGGCTGCGCCGGCCCGAAACCGGCATGCTGATGTTGCGGGGCCGCCTCGGCGGTGGCGGCCAGGTCTTCAATCTGGGCGAGGCCACGGTCACCCGCTGCACCCTGCGCCTGCAGGCACCGGGCCTGCCGGCCAGCGTCGGCGTGGGCACCGTGCGCGGCAGCGACCCGCGCCATGCCGAGCTGGTCGCCCTGGCCGACGCCTTGCTGCAAACGCCCGACTGGGCACCGCAGCTGCAAGCCCGGCTCTTGCGCCCCCTGGCCGAGGCCGAACAAGACCGCCACGCCCGCCGCGCCGCCGAAGTGGCACGCAGCAAGGTGGATTTCTACACCCTGGTGCGGGGTGAGGACTGAGCCATGAGCATGAGTGATGCAATGAACGCGAGCGCCCCCGCCGCCGGCCTGCGCCTCGAGCAGCTGCTGCCCGGCTTTGCCGACCCGGTGCATGACGCGCAGCAGGCCTTCCGCTGCCTGCTGGACGCCATGTCCCGGCCCGGCAGCCTGCAAAGCCTGCCTTTTGAATTGAACGCACCCGCCGGCCTGCAGCCGGCCTTGACCGCCCTGCTGCTGGCCCTGGCCGACCGCGACACGCCGCTGTGGCTGCCGCCCGAGCTGCGCAGCGGCGCCGCGGGGGAGCACCTGCGCTTCCATGCCGGCTGCCCCCTGGTCGCGGAGATGGGCGAGGCACAGTTCCTGATGGTGCAGAACCTGAACGCGCTGCCGACGCTGGACGCCCTGCGCCTCGGCGATGCCGCCTACCCCGACCGTTCGGCCACCTTGTTCATCGAGGTGCCAGCGCTGGAAACGGGCAGTGGATCGCTGCGCCTGCGCGGCCCGGGCATCCAAGGCGAGACACGAATCGAGGTGGCCGGCTGGTCCGAGATCAGCCAGGCTTTTGTGCAAGACAACCGCCGGCGCTTCCCGCTCGGCGTCGACCTGGTGCTGTGCGCAGGTCGGCAGTTGCTGGCCCTTCCGCGCACCACCCTCATCGATTGGGAGCTCTGAGATGTACGTTGCCGTCAAAGGAGGCGAGCGCGCCATCGAGGCCTCGCGCGAACTGCTGGCCCAGGCGCGCCGGGGCGACAGCGCCCAGCCCGAGCTCAGCATCGAGCAGATCAAGCAGCAGCTGCGCCTGACCGTGGACCGCGTGATGTGCGAAGGCGCGCTCTACGACGAGGACCTGGCCGCCCTGGCCATCAAGCAGGCGCGTGGCGACCTGATCGAAGCGATCTTTCTGCTACGCGCCTACCGCACCACCCTGCCGCGCCTGAGCGACAGCGAACCTCTGGACACCGGCCGCATGCGTCTGGAACGCCGCATCTCCTCGGCCTTCAAGGACCTGCCCGGTGGCCAGCTGCTGGGCCCCAGCTTCGACTACACCCAGCGCCTGCTGGACTTTGGCCTGATGCGCGAGTCCTCCGGCAGCAGCGAGGCGCAGTCCTCTCACAGCGCCGCCCGCGCCGAGCCCCTGCACGCGCCACGCGTGACCGACCTGCTCAGCCGCGAAGGCCTGCTGGAAGCGGCCGAGCCCGAGGCGCCCGGCGCCCCGCCGCCGCCCGACCTGACCCGCGAGCCCCTGCTCTTCCCGGCCGACCGCGCCACCCGCATGCAGAACCTGGCACGCGGCGACGAGGGCTTTTTGCTCGCCCTGGCCTACAGCACCCAGCGCGGCTATGCCACCACCCACCCGTTTGCGGCCGAGCTGCGCTACGGCGCCGTGCCGGTGGAGATGCACATCGAGGAGCTGGGCTTCGCGGTCGAGATCGGCGAGGTCGAGCTGACCGAGTGCCAGCTGATCAACGAGTTCCACGGCAGCGCCGACACCGCACCGCAGTTCACCCGCGGCTACGGCCTGGCCTTCGGCCACGCCGAGCGCAAGGCCCTGGCCATGGCCCTGGTCGACCGCTCGCTGCGCGCCGAGGAGTTTGGCGAAGACAGCGAGCTGCCGGCCAACAACGTGGAGTTTGTGCTCTCGCACAGCGACAACGTCGAGGCCTCGGGCTTTCTGCAGCACCTGAAGCTGCCGCACTACGTGGACTTTCAAACCAATCTTGAGCTGCTGCGGCGCTTGCGGGCGGAATGGGACAAGGAGCAAGCGAAATGAGCAGTGGGTACAACTTTGCCTACTTGGACGAGCACACCAAGCGCATGATCCGCCGCGCCCTGCTCAAGGCCGTGGCCCTGCCCGGCTACCAGGTGCCCTTCGGCGGCCGCGAGATGCCCCTGCCCTATGGCTGGGGCACGGGCGGCATCCAGGTCACGGCCGCGGTGATCGGCCAGAGCGACTGCCTCAAGGTCATCGACCAGGGCGCGGACGACACCACCAATGCGGTCAACATCCGCAGCTTCTTCCAGAAGGTGACCGGCGTGCGCACCACCGAGGCCACACGCGAGGCCACGCTGATCCAGACCCGCCACCGCATCCCCGAGACGCCGCTGCAGGACGGGCAGATCCTGGTCTTCCAGGTGCCCATCCCCGAGCCGCTGCGCTGGCTGGAGCCGCGCGAGACCGAAACCCGCACCATGCACGCGCTGAGCGAATACGGCGTCATGCATGTCAAGCTGTTCGAGGACATCGTGCGCCACGGCCGCATCGCCACCACCTACGACTACCCCGTCATCGTCAACGGCCACTACCTGATGCGGCCCTCGCCCATTCCCAAGTTCGACAACCCCAAGCTGCACCAAAGCCCGGCCCTGCAGCTCTTCGGCGCCGGCCGCGAGAAGCGGGTCTACGCCGTACCGCCCTATACCGATGTGCGCTCGCTCGATTTCGAGGACCACCCCTTTGCCATCGAACGCTGGAGCGAGCCCTGCGCCCTGTGCGGCGCCACCGAGTCCTATCTGGACGAGATCATCCTCGACGACCAGGGCCAGCGCATGTTCGTCTGTTCCGACACCGAGTACTGCAACACGCGCCAGGCCGAGGGCCACCGCGGCACGCAGAACAGCCCCACCAGCGCTGCTGGCTTTGCAGGAGCGCAGGCATGAGCCGCCCCCTGCTGCAAGTCCGCGGCCTGGCCAAGCGCTACGGCGCCCGCATCGGCTGCGAAGGCATCGACCTCGACCTCTACCCCGGCGAGGTGCTGTGCATCGTGGGTGAATCGGGCTCGGGCAAATCGACCCTGCTCAACACCCTGGCCTTCCAGCTGCAGCCCGACGAGGGCCAGATCCAATACGACCTGAAGGACCGCGGCCTCACCGACCTCGGCACGCTGACCCAAGCCCAGCTGCGCGAGCTCTGGCGCACCGACTGGGGCTTTGTGCGCCAGAACCCGCGTGACGGCCTGCGCATGCAGGTCTCGGCCGGCGCCAATATCGGCGAGCGGCTGATGGCCGTGGGCGCACGGCATTACGGCGACATCCGCGGCGCGGCGGCCGACTGGCTGGCGCGGGTGGAGATCCCGGCAGAACGCCTGGACGACGCGCCCAAGAGCTTCTCCGGCGGCATGCAGCAGCGCCTGCAGATCGCCCGCAACCTGGTCAGCCGCCCACGCCTGGTCTTCATGGATGAACCCACGGCCGGCCTCGATGTCTCTGTGCAGGCGCGCTTTCTGGACCTGCTGCGCGGCCTGGCCGCCGAGCTGGACCTGGCCGTGATCCTGGTGACCCACGACCTGGCCGTGGCCCGCTTGCTGGCCCAGCGCCTGATCGTCATGCGCCATGGCCGCATCGTCGAGACCGGCCTGACCGACCAGGTGCTGGACGACCCGCAGCACCCTTACACCCAGCTGCTGGTGTCCTCGGTTTTGGCCGCATGAAATGAAGGATCAAGACATGGCCATCAACAAGAATCATCCCGTCCTCGAAGTCCGCGACCTGAGCAAGACCTTCACCCTGCACCAGCAAGGCGGCCTGGAGCTGCCGGTTCTGAACGCGGTGTCCTTTGAGGTTCACGCCGGGAATTGCCTGGTGCTGGACGGCCCCTCGGGCGCGGGAAAAAGCAGCCTGCTGCGCTGCCTCTACGGCAACTACCTTGCCAGCAGCGGCGAGATCCTGCTGCGCTCCGCGGGCAGCGATGAGATCCTGGACCTCTGCCGCATCAGCCCACAGCGGCTCACGGCCCTGCGCCGCGACACGGTCGGCTATGTCAGCCAGTTCCTGCGCGTGATTCCACGGGTCAGCAGCCAAGCCCTCGTGGCCGAGCCTCTGCAAGCCCTGGGCGCCGGGCGCGAGGAGGCCATGCAGCGCGCGGCCGAGCTGCTGGCGCGGCTGAATCTGCCCGAGCGGCTCTGGGGCCTGCCGCCGGCCACCTTCTCGGGCGGCGAGCAGCAGCGCGTCAATATCGCGCGCGGCTTCATCGCCCCCAAGCCCCTCTTGCTGCTGGACGAACCGACCGCCTCGCTCGACGCGGCCAACCGCGCCGTCGTCATTGCCCTGATCCGCGAAGCCTGCGCCGCCGGCCAGGCGGTGGTCGGCATTTTTCATGACGCCGAGGTGCGCGAGGCCGTGGCCACGCAGCGCCTTCCCCTGCAAGCCCTGAGCTCAGCCGCAAGCCACGCCGAGATGGCGATGGCCGCCTGAGCAAAGCCCGCGAAAGAAGTGCACACGATGAACACCACCACCCCGCTCTACCTCACCCATGCCCACATCGTCCTGGCCGAGCAGGAGCTGCACGACGCCTCGTTGCTGATCGGTGCCGACGGCCGCATCGCCGCCATCAACCCCGAGTCCGGCGGCGGCGCGCCCGAGCTGAGCCTGAGCGGCCAATGGCTGCTGCCCGGCATGGTGGACCTGCACTGCGACGCCGTGGAAAAGGAAGTGGAGCCGCGCGCCCGCGTGCTTTTCCCCCTGGACTTCGCCTGCATCAATATCGACCGCCGCAATGCCGCGGCCGGCATCACCACGCCTTACCATGCGCTGTCATTTGCTCATGCCGAATGGGGCGTGCGCAACAACGAGACGGCCACCGAACTGGTGCGCGCCCTGCGCCGCCTGAAGGCCCATGAGCTGATCGACAACCGCGTCCATGTGCGCTATGAGATCACCGACCTCAGCGCCCTGCCCCATGTGCTGGGGCTGTTGGACGAGGGCGGCGTGGACTTGCTGTCCATCATGGACCACACCCCGGGCCAGGGCCAGTTCAAGCATCTGGACAGTTATGTCGCCTACATGATGGGCAACCACGGCAGCAGCCAGCAAGCCGCCCTGCAAATGGCCGAGGAAAAGATGCAGGCCCGCCAAAGCGCCGACGAGCGCGTGCTGGCTGTGATGGAGCGGGCCAAGCAGCGCGGCGTGCCCACCGCCAGCCATGACGACGACGACCCGCAGCGCGTGTTGACCATGAAGAGCCTGGGCGCCCGCATGAGCGAGTTCCCCATCAATCTGGACACCGCCCGCGCCGCCCATGCCGCTGGACTGGCCACCATCTTGGGCGCGCCCAATGTCATGCGCGGCGGCAGCCAGAGCGGCAATATGCGCGCGCTGGACGCCATCCACGCCGGCGTGGCCGACTGCCTCTGCGCCGACTACGCGCCCGCCACCATGCTGGCCGCCGTCGACGCCCTGGTCCATCGCGAAGGCCTGGGCCTGCCCCAAGCCACCCGCCTGGTCAGCCTGGGCCCGGCCCGCGCCGCCGGCTTGAACGACCGCGGCGAGATCGCGGTCGGCCTGCGCGCCGACCTGATCAGCGTGGCCCGGCCCGGCGGTCAGGCGGCGGTGGAGCGCGTCTGGTGCGGCGGCAAGCCGGTGTTTGCGGTGGACTACCAAGGCCGCTGAATCTGAAGGTTTGCGAGCCTGGCCGGAGAGCGGGCGAGAATGCTGCAGGTCTGCGGCATTCTCATCTTCAAGCACCCCTCTCGCCTGCCATGCTCAGAGTCTTTCATTTCACCCCGCCACGCCTGAGCGCACGGCGACTGACATCCTGGATCACCGGTCTGAGCGGCCTGCTGCTGAGTTCCCTGCTACTGATCGCCTGCAGCGAGCTCGGTGCCGGCACGGGGCAGATCAGCCAGCGCATCGGCGAGATCACCCGTGACCCTTCCGCCCAGCATGTCGAACTGGCCCGGCTGACCAGCTTTGGCTGGGACCGGGTCTACCGCTTCGAACCCGGCAGCACGCGGGACGCGATCTGCGAGTTCATCCAGGCGGGCCGCAACATCTGTGGCCGCATCATCCGCTACCCGGCCGTACCGGCCGACCATCAGGCCCTGGTCTTCGCCCTCGGGGATCAGCTGACCCATGTCGAGCTGCATGCCCTGGCCCATGGCCGTTTGGAGCTGAGTGATGAACATGCCCGCAGCGGCCTGCCCAAAGCTCAGGCCAGGCTGCGCATCCGCCGGCTCAGCCTGGGCGCGGCGCAGGAGCAGATCGTGCTGGAGCCGCAATGAGCGGAGCGACCAGGTCTGGGCCTCGGTGGCGCCGCGGCGCGCTGGCACTCGTGATGCTGAGCGTCTTGACTGGGGCGGGACTCTGGATCGCCGGCGAGCAACTCAGCCGCCCCGCCCGTGCCAGCCTGGGTCCGCCGCCGGCCGATTTGCAAGCGCGCGCGGTTCGCATCCCCGTCCCCCGGCCCATCCCCGATGCGGTGGGTGAGCAAGCGCCCGGCCAGGTCAGCGCCTGGTTCTCCCCCGGCCAACCGGGGCGCGGCGCGGTGCTGCTGCTGCACGGCGTGCGCAGCCATCGCGGCCAGATGCTGGCGCGGGCGCGCCTGCTGCATCAGACGGGCATGAGCGTGCTGCTGATCGACCTGCCGGCGCATGGCGAAAGCAGTGGCGAGCGGATCAGCTTTGGCTGGCGCGAGTCGCAAGGCGTGGCGGCGGCGCTGAGCTTCCTGCGCCGCGAGCTGCCGCAAGAGAAGCTGGGCGTGATCGGTGTGTCCCTGGGCGGCGCCTCCCTGCTGCTCCTGTCACCTCAAGAGCGCGGGCCGCTGCAAGCGGTGGCGCTGGAATCGGTCTACCCGACCATCGAGGAGGCGGTGCACAACCGCCTGCGCGTGCGCATCGGTGAAGCCTTGAGCCAAGGCCTGACGCCCATGCTGTTGAGCCAGCTGCCGCTGCGCCTCGGCGTGGAACCTTCGCAGCTGCGGCCCGAGCAAGCCTTGCGTCAGCTCGGCGAGACGCCGGTGCTGGTGGCGGGCGGGCAGCTGGACACGCAAACACCGCCTGCCGAAACCCGACGCATGGCCGCGGCCGCGCCGCAATTGCACACGCTGTGGCTGCTGGACGGGGCCCATCACACCGACCTGCAGGCCTTTGCGCCTGAGGCCTACCGCCAGCAGGTGCTGGCTTTTCTGGTCCAGCGGCTGCGCGCTGACACTGACGCCGGCGCCAACACCGCACCCACCGCCACGCCATGATCTCCATCCACCCCATCCGCCCCGAGGACCTGGCCGATGTGGCCCGTCTGCACCGCGAGAGCTGGCGCAGCGCCTACCGCGGCATCTTCAGCGATGCCTTTCTGGACAGCGAGCGGGTGGTCGAAACCCGCCAGGCCCTGTGGACCCGGCGCCTGATCAGCGAGCCATCGCCGGGCAGCTTTGGCTTCATCGCACGCGAGGCCTCGGGCGAGGCGCTAGGCTTCACCTTTGCCTTTCCCGCCTTCGATGCGCAGTGGGGCAGCCTGCTGGACAACCTCCATGTGCGGCCCGATCAGAAAGGCCGGGGCATCGGCCGGAGACTGTTGGCGGCCTTGAGCGAACACTTCCTGCAGAAACTCGGTGATGTGAGCGAGTTGGGCCTGTACCTCTGGGTGTTCGAGGCCAACACGGCCGCCCGCGCGGTCTACGAGCACTTGGGCGCACGGCCGGCCGAGCGGGTGGTGATCACCTTGCAAGATGGCAGCGAAGCGGCGGAGTGGCGCTATGTGTGGCGCTCGCCGGGGGAGTTGATGCGGGCGCTGCGGGCGCCGCGCCGCGAGGCTTAGCGAGAAACAGAAAAGCGCCCGGGGTTCGAGTTCGGGCGCTTTTCTTCTTTGACTCGATCCGCGAGTCACCAGGGTCCCTGACTCAAGCGGATGGTGGACGCCTGGACTCCACCACCCCGGCCAGGCCGCGCGAGACGCGGCCTGGCGTGATCAGGGCGAGGCTGCAGCCGCAGGGCTGCAGCCTGTCCCTTTCTCTCCCCAGCCAGCCCACGCAAGACGTGGGCTGTCGTTCGTCACGGGTCGGACAGTCCTCAGGACTGTCCTCGCTCGTGACTCACCCCATGTGCAATCCACCGTTGCAGGAGAAATCGGCGCCGGTGGTGAAGCCGGAGTCTTCACCGGCCAGCCAGGCGACGATGGCGGCGATTTCCTCGGGCGTGCCCAGTCGCTTGATGGGGATGGTGGCGACGATTTTTTCCAGCACGTCGGGGCGGATGGCCTTGACCATGTCGGTACCGATGTAGCCGGGGCTGACCGTGTTCACCGTCACGCCCTTGCTGGCCACTTCCTGGGCCAAGGCCATGGTGAAGCCGTGCATGCCGGCCTTGGCGGCCGAGTAATTGGTCTGACCGAACTGGCCCTTCTCGCCATTGACCGAGGAGATGTTGATGATGCGGCCCCAGCCCCGGTCCAGCATGTCCTCGATCACCTGCTTGGTGACGTTGAACATGGAATTCAGGTTGGTGTCGATCACCGCGTCCCAATCGGCACGGGTCATCTTGCGGAACATGCCGTCGCGGGTGATGCCGGCGTTGTTGACCAGCACATCGATGGGGCCGTGCTCGGCCTTGACCTTGGCAAAGGCCTCGACGGTGGAATCCCAGTCGGCCACATTGCCGACCGACACGTGGAAGGTGTAGCCCAGGGCGGCCTGCTCGTTGATCCACTTGGTGAAATCACGGCTGGGGCCGCAGCCGGCGATGACCTTGAAGCCTTCCTTGTGCAGGCGCTGGCACATGGCGGTACCGATGCCACCCATGCCGCCGGTGACGTATGCAATCTTCTGGCTCATATCTAACTCCTTGCCTCCATGGCTTTGAACGTGTGAGTCCGCACCGCCGTCGCGTCCTTCACGGCGACCGGACCTCTGCTGTTGTGTGTTGCCAAAGACGCGATCAAAGCGTCCCGCAAGCCCCGGGCGGGGTCAAGCGGGGTTGGCCCTAGTGGGGTTTGCCGGGGGAACGATCAACGCTCGACGGTCAGCGCCACGCCCATGCCGCCGCCGATGCACAGCGAGGCGATGCCTTTCTTGGCATCCCGGCGCTGCATCTCGTGCAGCAGGGTGACCAGGATGCGCGCGCCCGAGGCGCCGATCGGGTGCCCCAGGGCGATGGCGCCGCCGTTGACGTTGACACGGCTCAAGTCCCAGCCCATTTCCTGATGCACGGCGCAGGCTTGGGCGGCAAAGGCTTCGTTGATCTCCAGCAGGTCCAGGTCGGCCGCCTTCCAGCCGGCGCGCTCCAGGGCCTTGCGGGCGGCGGGCACCGGGCCCATGCCCATGATGGAGGGGTCGAGGCCAGCGCTGGCGTAGGACGCAATGCGGGCCAGCGGCGTCAGGCCCAGGGCAGCAGCCTTGGCTGCGCTCATCAGCACCAGGCCGGCGGCGCCATCGTTCAGGCCGGAGGCATTGCCAGCGGTCACGCTGCCGGCCTTGTCGAAGGCGGGGCGCAGGCCGGCCAGGGCTTCGGCATTGCTCTTGCGGTTGATGAACTCGTCAGCCTCGAAGACGATGGCGTCGCCCTTCTTCTGCGGAATGGTGACGGCGGCGATCTCATCCCTAAAGCGGCCCGCGTCCTGGGCGGCCGCGGCTTTCTGCTGCGAGGCCAGGGCCAGCGCGTCCTGCGCTTCGCGGTTGATGCCGTACTGCTTGGCCACGTTCTCGGCGGTGATGCCCATGTGGTACTGGTTGTAGACGTCCCAGAGGCCGTCCACGATCATGGTGTCCACCATCTTCCAGTCGCCCATGCGCTGGCCGTCGCGCGAACCGGGCAGCACATGCGGGGACAGGCTCATATTCTCCTGACCGCCGGCGATGACGATCTCGCTGTCGCCGTCACGGATGGCCTGGGCCGCCAGCATCACGGCCTTGAGGCCAGAGCCGCAGACCTTGTTGATGGTCATGGCCGGCACGGTGTTCGGCAGGCCGGCCTTGATGACGGTCTGGCGGGCCGGGTTCTGGCCCGAGCCGGCGGTCAGCACCTGGCCCAGAATCACCTCACCGATCTGGCCACCCTCCAGGCCGCTGCGGCGCAGCAGTTCCTTCACCACCACCGCGCCCAGCTCCGGCGCTGCGGTCTTGGACAGGCTGCCGCCAAACTTGCCAATGGCGGTACGGGCCGCCGCCACGATCACGATATCGGTCATTTTCCAACTCCAGGGTGAGACTGCCTCTGGCCAGCGCCCGCGAATCAAGCACCAACAGATAACAGGTTAGCAGATCAGGGTTTCAACTAGGTTTCAAGATGCAGGCAATCGCTCACTCCGCATCCGGGAAAAAAAACAGGACCGGCGCCAGAGGCACACGATCCTGTTTGAGTTCAGGCTTTCTGTTTGACGTAACGCCCGGGCGCCGGCTCGATCACCGGGTGGCGCCGGTTGCCCGGGCCCTTGGGTGCGACCACCTGGCGGCCGGCATGCCCAGCCAGCCAGGCCGCCCAATCGGTCCACCAGCTGCCCGGGTGCTCCACCGCAGTCTCGAACCACTGGGCCGACTCGGTCGGCAAGGCCGCCGTCTTGCCCAGCCAATGGCTGCGCTTGCCCTTGGCCGGCGGGTTGATGACCCCGGCAATATGGCCCGAAGCGCCCAGCACAAAGCGCTTGGGCCCCTTGAACACCTGGGTGCTGCGGTAAGCGGCATCCCAGGGCACGATGTGGTCCTCGCGCGAGCCGTAGATGTAGACCGGCGCCTCGATCAGGCCCAGGTCCAGCTTCTCGCCACAGACGGTCAATCGGCCCGGGACCTTCAGCTCGTTCTGCAAATAGGTGTGGCGCAGGTACCAGCAGTACATGGGGCCGGCCATATTGGTGGAGTCGCCGTTCCAGTACAGCAGGTCAAAGGCCGGCGGCGCTTCACCCTTGAGGTAGTTGCCCACCACATAGTTCCAGACCAGGTCATTGGGGCGCAGGAAGCTGAAGGTAGCGGCCAGTTCCTGGCCCTTGAGCAAGGCTGGGCCCTTGGGGTTGCCCATGCTCTTGTCACCCAGGCTCATCTCGCGCATCTTGACCATGGCCTCGTCGATGAAGATATCGAGCACGCCATTGCTGGAGAAATCGATCAGCGTGGTCAGCAGGGTCAGGCTGGAGGCCGGCTGTTGGCCGCGTGCCGCCAGAACGGCCAGCGCCGTGGCCAGGATGGTGCCGCCGACACAGAAGCCCAGGGTGTCGATCTGATCGGCGCCGGTGATGTCCTGCACCACCTCGATGGCCTTGATCGGCGCGTTTTCGATCACTTCGTCCCAGGTCCAGGCGGCGCAGGAGGCATCGGGGTTGCGCCAGCTCAGCACAAAGACCCGGTGGCCCTGCTCCACCGCGTAGCGGATCAGGGAGTTCTCGGGCTGCAGATCGAGGATGTAGTACTTGTTGATGCAGGGCGGCACCAGCAGGAAAGGCCGCTCGTGCACGGTGGCGGTCAGCGGCTTGTACTCGATCAGCTGGAAGAAATCGTTCTCGAACACCACCGCGCCTTCGCTGGTGGCGACATTGCGGCCCACCTCGAAGGCGCTCTCATCGGTTTGCGAGAGATGGCCGCGCTGGATGTCGGCCCAGAGCAGCTGCATGCCCTTGGCAATGCTCTCGCCCTGGGTCTCCAGCGCCAGCTTCTGCGCCTCGGGGTTCAGGGCCAGGTAGTTGCTGGGTGCCGCGGCGTCGACAAACTGCTGCACGGCAAAGCGGATGCGCTCGCGCGTCTTGGCCTCGCCTTCGAGCTTGTCCGCCATTTGCTGCAGGGTGCGGGCATTGAGCAGGTAAAGCTGGGCCAAAAAGCTGGAGGCCGGGTTGGCCGTCCAGGCCTCGCTGGCAAAGCGCCGATCGCCCAGGGACTTGGGCTTGGCCGGCGCCGCTGGGGCAGCTTCACCGCCGGCGGCGCCAAACATGGCACCCATGCCGGCACCCAGGGCCGGCAGGGAAGAGTTCCACAGCTCGGTCGCCTGCTTGAGGTAATTGCTCTGCAGCTCGCTCAAGGCCTGCGGCGGGATCTGCAGGCCGGCCAGCGTGGACCACATCTCGCCCAGGCCGGCGCCAAAGTCGGCGGCCGGGGCAGCGGAAGCGGCAGGAGCGGATGCTGGCGAAGAAGCTGGAGCGGAAGCAGGCGCAGAGGTCGGCGCCGGTCGTGCAGCGGCAGCGGCCTTTTTCTTGGCGGCGACCGCTTTCACGGCCGCGGCGGGCTGGGCGGCCTTCTTCACGGCAGCACGCTTCACTGCAGCCCTCTTCACTGCGGATTTTGGGGTGGGGCTGGCCGGTGTGGCCGGGTTCTTCCTTGTCATGAATCTCCTCTGACGCTCGCAAGCGGAACACGGGGAACAGGTATCGGAACAGGGTTCACAGGCCGCCCCAAACCCACAACGTGCAAAGACACATGGGCGCGAGGCGTGAGAAAGCGCACACGATGTTGTACGCTCGCCCGCTTACCTTGCCATGACATTTCATGTATCTGATCGCAATTGCCTGGGGCTATGTCGCTTTGATGATGGCCTTGGCCGAAGCCACCAGCAGCCAGGGCAGCATCCTGGGTGCTGTCATCACCTTTGTTCTGTACGGCCTGCTGCCGATCTCGATTGTGCTGTACGTGCTGGGATCGCCTGCCCGCAAGGCCGCGCGAAAAAAGCAGGAGCAAATGCAGGCCCAGATCGATTTCCCGCAAGAGCCCACCGAAGCCATGCCGCTGGACCCGCTGGCACGCACCGCCGCCCCGGCCTCAGAGCAGGCTGACGACCGCCACCATGCGGCCAGCCCGGGCGTCATGCCGGTAGGAAAAGAACCTTGAGGGCTCGCTGAGCGTGCACCAGCGCCCGCCGCTGAGGGCCCGCACTCCGGCTGCACGCAAGCGCTGCCGCGCCAGCGCCGGCAGATCGGCCAGCCAGCGCGCCTCGCCGGCCGCATTCGGCCGGTAGACGAAGGCCTCGCCGGGCGCTTGCGGGCTGGCGCCAAACGCCGCCAGCACCTCGGCCCCCACCTCGAACTGCTGCGGCCCGATGCAAGGGCCCAGCCAGGCGTGCAGCTCGGCCGGCGCGCAGCCGGCGGCGGCGCAGACTTCAGCCACGGTGTGCTCCAGCACCCCGGCGGCCAGGCCACGCCAGCCGGCATGGGCGCCACCCACCGCACCCGGCGCCGCAAACAGCACCGGCAGGCAATCGGCCACCTGGATGGCGCAGGCCAGCCCGGGCGTGCGGGAAACACTGGCATCGGACACCGGCGGCTCCACGCCCTCGACATGACCAGCATTCAGGCGCAGCACATCGGCGCCATGCACCTGTTTCAGGAACACCGGCCGGGCACCCAGGGCCTGGGCCACCAGGGCCCGATTGGCCTGAACCACGGCGGGCTCATCGCCGACCGCGCTGCCCACATTCATGCTGGCATGGCTGCCCTGGCTGAGGCCACCGGCGCGCGTGGTCATGAAAGCGCGAACCGGGGGCCAGGAGGGCGGCAGCTGCCAATCCGGCTGCAGCCAGTCCGGGTGCAGCCCCACCGGCTTCAAGTCACTCGGCATCGGGACAGGCCGAGGGTTGGGTCTTGGCGAAGGCGTCCAGGGCCATGCAATTGCCGAACACACGCATCACCTCGGGCACATGGTCGAGGCGGCAGTCGAAGCGCTTGGCATTGAAGATCTGCGGCACCAGCACGCAATCGGCAAGGCCCGGCGTGTCGCCATGGCAGAACTGGCCGGCATGCGCCTTGAGCCGCTGCTCCACCACCTCCAGACCGCCCTCGACCCAGTGGCGGTACCAGCGGTTCTTGGTGTCTTCGTCCAGGCCCAGGTCCTTGCCCAGGTAGCGCAGCACGCGCAGATTGTTCAGCGGGTGGATCTCGCAGGCGATGTCCTGCGCCAGCGCGCGCACCTGGGCGCGGCCCAGGGCATCGGCCGGCAGCAGCGGCGGCTCGGGGTGGGTTTCATCGAGGTACTCGATGATGGCCATGGACTGGCTGACCAGCGCATCTCCGTCACGCAGCAAGGGCACCAGCTTGGACATGGAGGCGCTGGCATAGGCCGGGTCGAACTGCTCGTTCTTGGCCAGGTGCACGGCGCGGTAGTCGTAATCCAGGCCTTTGAGCGCCAGCGCGATGCGCACGCGATACGAGGCCGAGGAGCGGAAGTAGTTGAAGAGTTCCATGGCGCCGATGATGCCATGGGCAAACAGATAAACTGATCCGCATGTGGCTCTCCCGACGTTTCAAGTTTTGCCCCAGCTGCGGTGCCGAAGTGCGCTACCAGGTGCCCGCCGACGACAACCGGGAGCGCGCCACCTGCCCGAGCTGCGCCAGCATCCACTACGAAAACCCGATCAATGTGGTCGGTACCCTGCCGATCTGGGAGGGCGCCGGGGGCGGCGTGCAAGTGCTGCTGTGCCGCCGCGCGATCGAGCCGCGCCTGGGCAAATGGACGCTGCCGGCGGGTTTTCTGGAGCTGGGTGAAACCACCGAACAGGGCGCCCTGCGCGAAACCGATGAAGAGGCCGGCGCGCACATCGAGCTGGGCCCCCTCTACGGCCTGATGAATGTGGTCAAGGCCGGGCAGATCCACCTGTTCTACCGCGCCCGCCTGCTCTCCACCACCTTCAACCCCGGCCCGGAGACGCTGGAAGCCCGGCTCTTCCACGAGCACGAGCTGCCCTGGGACGAGATCGCCTTCCACACCGTGCGCGACACCTTGCGACACTTCTTTGCCGACTGGCGGGCCGGCCAGGGCTTTCCCCTGCACTGCGGCGACATCAGCTACTGAGCCGCGACTGCGCCGCCCCTGCGGCAGCCGCTCAGGATTTGCCGCCCTGCGCCGTGGCCCAGGGTCCGGTGACGCCGTCCACCTCGCAGTCCCAGAGTGCCTGCACGTCCATGCCGTCCCGCAGGCCTTCGGCATAGACCTTGAGGGCCAGGCTGCGCAGCATCACCAGCATGCCGCGCACAAACGCGGCGCGCGCCGCATCGCCCGACACCCCGCTGACGACCGAGGCGTCCAGCTTCACGTAATCGAGCCCGGCCTGGTACAGCCGGTCGACCTGGGCCAGGCCGGCGCCTGCATGTTCCAGGCCCAGCTTGACGCCCAGCGGCCTCAGCTGCCGACCCATTTCCAGCAGGAGATCGAAGTGCTGAACGGCGGCCGTCTCGGCCAGTTCCAAGCCCAGCTTGCGCGCCGCCTGGGGCGCCTGGAAGACCTGCTCGCGCACCCGGGCGACAAAGCTGCCATCGAGCAGGCTGGCCGGCGCGATATTGACGCAGCGTGCCTGGCCATCGCGGTTGATGGCCTCCAGGGCCAGGCTGACCGCCAGCAGGTCCACCTCGGCCGTCAGGCGGCTGCGCACCGCCAGCGGCAGCCAGCGCGTCGCCGGTTCAAATGGACCATCGGCCTCCATCTGCAGCTGCAACGGGCATTCCAGATGCAGCAGTCGGCCCTCGCGGTCCAGCAGCGGGAACTGGCTCAGGCGAGCGCGGCGCTCTTTCAGCGCGTCAAGAATCTGGGCACGCCAGGCCTGCTCGCCCTGCGCACCGGCGCTGCTGCTGGACTTGCCGGCCTCGCCGGACGCCGCGCCGCGGTGGAACTCGACCACAAAACCCGCTTGGGTCTCGGCGCGCGCCAAGACCTTGTCTGCTTCAGCAAACCACTGACCCAAGGCCGACTCACGCGGCAGGTCCACCGCACCGAGCGAGACCTGGATGCCCGGCCCGAAGGCCGGCAGGCTGAGACGCAGCGCGTCGGCCAGGGCCTGTGCCGTCTCGGCCGCCACATCGGGCGCCGGCAGCCAGAGCGCAAAGTCGGAGCCGTTGAGGCGGCCTGCCAGGCAGCCGCGCACCCGGTCGGGGTAGGCCTTGACCGCGCGCGACAGGGTCAGCAGGGCCTGGTCGACCGCGGGCCGACCCAGGCGCTGGTTGAGCAGGGCCAGATCACGCAGGCGCAGCAGCACCAGGCCGCCGCGGGCCGGGCCTTCGTCGCGTGTCAGGGCCGATTCCAGCTCGGCCAGGAAATGCTTGCGCGTGCTCATGCCGGTCAGGCCATCGCAATGGGCCTGCAGGCGCAAGGCCTGGAGCTGCTCGCCCTGGGCCTCGAACATCAGCTTGACCCGCGCCACCATGGCGTTCATCGCCTCGGTCAGGCGCTGCAGCTCGGGCACATGGGGCAGCTCCATCTGCGCAAACTGGCCTTCCATCAAACCACGCGCCTGAGCCACGGCGTTATCCAGCGGCCGGCGGATGCGGTGCAGGGCCAGGTAGGCGCCCAGGCTGGCCAGCGCGCCCAGGCCCAGCAGCAAGGCGCCCATGCGGGTGACGCTGCGCCAGAGTTCGTCATAGGCATAAGCGCTGTGACTCATCACCTCGACCGAGCCGATGGCGTTCCAGCCACTGGACAGCTGGGCCACGCCGGGCTGCACCGTGATCGGGGTCAGGGCCACAAACCAGGCCGGAGCCTGGCTGGCGCGGGCCGGCGCGCGGCGCTCAAAAGCCAGGTTGCCATCGGGCTGGCGCCAGACCACGCTCTCGTAATAACCGGTGTCGAACTGGGCCGAGATCAGCAACTGCATCAGCTCGGCATCACCACGCTGCTGCGACAGGGCCAGGGCCAGGGCTGCGGCGTTGTCGCTGTTCTTGATCTGCAACTGGGTCTGCAAGAGCTGGCGGGTTGACATGGTGCTGACCGCCACCGCGCCCAGCAACGAGGCCAGCACCACGCCCAGCACCAGCAGCCAGACTTGACGCATCAATGACATGAGAGGCTCCTCCGAGACGGTCGGGCGAATGGGCCATGAATGGGCGGGGTCAACATCATCGTCGTCTTCATCTCAAAAGCCTTCGGCCCGCGCCTTGCTAAGCAAATCGCGCCACTGCGACAAGCGCGCCAGCGGATCACCGGCCGAGGTGGCCCCCACACCCTGCCACAGGCCTTCGCCATTGAAGCTGAAGACCGGTTGCAGATCGGGGCGCTGAGATGCGGGCCGCACCTCAGGCAAGAGGTTGTCCAGGATCAGCGGCTCGGCGCCCGGCTCGGCATAGTAGGCCAGCACCATATGGGCCAGCGAGCGCCCGCCCAGCTGGGCGCGCACATAGACCATGCGCAGCTTGGCCACCGGCGTGCCGGCATGGAGCAGGCTGAAATACTTGGCGATCGCATAGTCCTCACAATCGCCGCGGCCCTTGTCCAGACTCTCCAGCGGCGTGGCCCAGTAATCGATCTTGCCCCAGACCTCGCTGTCGTCGCGAAAGTTCAGGTGCTTGTTGACGAAGCTGTTGACCAGGCTCAAGCGCGGCAATTCCTCCGTCGCGGTGGCGCGGTCGATCATCTGCAAGAGCTGCTCGGCCTCGCCGGCCGTGCGCGGGCCGAAGCGGGCCGCGCTCTCCATGATCTTGTTGCGATCCAACGCCTGGGCCAAGTCGGGCCAGAGCGCCTGGGCACCGATCAAGGCCAGACCCAGCAACCCTCCCGCCAGCCAGCTCCAGCCCCTGCGACCCAGGCCGGCAGGCAGCCCCGCCCCAGGCCTGGGGGCCGCATCTGGGGCGGGCAAGATGCCAGACCGATCGACAGTGGGGCTGCATACGCAAAATTGCATGCGTCAGGGCGCCTCGAGAGGGCGAAGAAGGGTTCGGGCGGGCCGGCCTGTGGCGATAATTCAAACCACTGTACCGCTTGCACACGCCTCCCAGCGCCGCCACAGGCGCCAAATCCCCCCCCAGTTCATGAGCACTGCTTCAATCCGCCAAGAAATTGACAAGTCCCGCGCCAGCGGTGTGCTCAAACAAATCATCATCCCGCCCTGCCCCGAGCAACTGGCCCGCCTGCAACAGGCCATGGCCCACGCCGAACCCGATCTCAACGAGATCGCCCGCATCGCCGCCAGCGATGTGGCCATGTCGGCCACCTTGCTGCGCATCGCCAACAGCCCCTTGCACCTGTCCGACGGCTTGCCCTGCACCACGGTCGGCCAGGCCATGACGCGCATCGGCCTGGAAGAAACAGCCGCCGTGATGACGGCCTTTCTGCTGAGGAACGCGATCCCGGTCAACAGCCCGCATCTGGCACGTTTCTGGGAACGCTCGACCAAGCGTGCCCTGGCCTGCGCTTTCATTGCCCGCCAGCTGCCCGGGCTCTCGCCCGACCTGGCCCACACCTACGGCCTGTTCTGCCACATCGGCATCCCCGTGCTGCTGCAAAGCCTGCGGGGCTACGGCAGCACCATGGTTGAAGCTGCGGCCCGCATCGACCGCAGCTTCATCGCTACCGAGAACGCCAACCACCGCACCGACCACGCCGTGGCCGGCGCCCTGCTGGCGCGCGCCTGGAATATGGCGCCCGAGCTGATGGCGGGTATCCGACTGCACCACGACCTGCAGTCCCTGGGTCATGGCGGCATCGAGCCCGAAGTCCACACCCTGGTCGCCGCCGGCCTGGTGGCCGAGCATCTGATGCGCCAGCATGAAGGCCTGAGCGAAGACGCCGACTGGAGCGCCCACCACGCCGCCGCGCTCGACTGGCTGCAAATCAGCCTCGACGACCTCGAGCATTGGGACGATCTGCTGCGCCCCATCCTCGACGCCGCTTGAGGGCGCGTCGGCTCAAGCCGACGGCGGCAGCAGCCGCCGCGTCGCGCCGGTGTGGAACGAGGCCTTGCAGATCAGGCCCGCGCGCACCTCGTAGATACAAAGCAGCTCCACCTGGGCCAGCCCTTCCGGCAGGTTGCGGGTGATCAGCTCGCTGTCCACCACCATGGCCCCCATCACCGTGCGAGAGACCAGCTGCGCATGCAGATCGGGCTCGGCAAAGCGCAGCTGAAAACGGGCGCGCAGCTCGGCATGTCCCTGGGCCAGGCGCTCGCCATGCAGCTGAAACTGCTCGGCATCGGGCGCGTAGGTGGCCAAGAGCCGCTCCATATCGCGGGCGTTGTAGGCGTCCAGCTGGGCTTGGACGACGGCGAGAGGTGAGAGGTGATCCACGGCGCTCTTTCTGTTGGGTTGCGCCGGATTGTGTCAAGCCAGGCTGCCCGGCGGACGTGAGCTTTGGCATGATGGGCGCAGGCCCTCGATCAGAGGCCCATTCCCCACGCCAAGGAGTGCCCCGCCATGTTGGCAGCTGCCATCCGCAAACTCAGCCGCCCGATGCTCATGCTCGGCCTGTCCATCTGCCTCTTGAACGGCATGCCCGCTCGGGCCCAGAATGGCGACAGCAAACCCGAAGCCTACGACCCCGCCCTGGCCCGCAGCCTCGGCGCCGACGAGCGCGGCATGCGGCCCTATGTGCTGGTGATCCTCAAGACCGGGCCCAAGAAGATGGCGGCGGGCCCGGAGCGGGATGCCATGTTCAAAGGCCATTTCGCCAATATGAGCCGGCTGGCGGCCGAGGGCAAGCTGGCGGTGGCCGGGCCGCTGGACGGGGTTGACGGCTGGCGCGGGCTGTTCGTCTTTGCCACCGGCGATCTGGATGAAGCGCGCGCCCTGGCCGCCAGCGACCCGGTGCTGATCCAGGGCGAGATGGTGGCCGAGTTCCACAAGTTCTACGGCTCGGCCGCCCTGATGGCGGTGCGCGAGATCCACGACAAGATCCAAGCCAAGGCGCCCTGAAACAGCGCCGCCCGCGGGCCAGGCTTCAGCCGCCGGCCGGGCGCATGGCGGCCCACCACAGGGCTTCGGGCGCCGGCTTGTAGAGCGCATCGCCGGCCTCAGGCCGGGCGCTGCAGCAGAGCAGCCGGGCCTGCGGCGCCAGGGCCTGCGCGGCTGCCAGACCCGAACGGCCGGCCGAGCCCAAGCTCAGCGGCTCCACCAGCAGCAGCTCCAGCACGGCGCCGGCCGGCAGGCCCATCAACACGCGCTGCGCCTGCATCAGATCGGCCGCCTGCACGCAGTCATAACCGGCCAGGCCCAGGCGCTCGACCAGGGCTTCGCGCGCTGCAGCGCAGGCGTCCAGCACCAGGGCCCAGCGCGCCGGCCCGCCGGCCTCCTCGCCCATCAAGCCCAACATGCCCAGCTCTCGCAACGGCGGCCAGGCGACCTCGGACTCTTGGGCCGGGGCCAGCGGAATCGCCAGCTCGAAACAGCAGCCCGCACCCAGGCGGCTGTGCAGCTCGATGCGCCCGCCCATGGCCTGCACGGTCTGGCGCACGATGCTCAAACCCAGGCCCAAACCTGGCAGGCCCTGGCTGCCCTGGGCGCGCACAAAAGGCTCGAAGACCAGGGCCTGGTCGGCTTCGGCAATGCCAGGGCCTTGGTCGACCACGCTGAGCAGCAACTGGCCCTCACGGTAGGCGGCACGCAGATCGATGCAGCCCTCGCGCGTGAACTTGGCGGCGTTGGACAGCAGATTGAACAAGGCCTGGCGCAAACGCCGTGCATCGACGGCCAGCACGGGCGGCAGGCTGGCATCGATCTGCAAACGCAGGCGGTTGCCGCCGCTGCGCACCAGGGCCTGGGCCTGCTGGTCCAGCTCGCGCAGCAGGCCGTGGATGTAGACCGGGGCCGGCAGCAGCTCGGGCGCGGCACTGGCCTCGGGGGCGCGGGCAAAGCGCTGCAGCTCATCGATCATCTCCAGCAGCAGCTGGCTGCTGTGCTCGATGGCGCGGCGGTCGGCCTCGAAACCACGGTCGGGCTGCAATTGCCGGGTGAGCTGCACCACCGAAGCCAGGGGCGCGCGCAGATCATGGCCGAGGTAGCCGAGCAAACGCCCCTTGGCCGCATCGCTGGCCTGGGCCAGCGCACTGGCCGCCGCCAGCTCGGCGGTGCGCTGCTGCACCGCCGTCTCCAGCGCCTGCTCATGCTGCAGGCGCTGCTGGCGCATGCGCGCCACCATGGCCAGCAGGACGATCAAGACGCCGAGCAGGCCCACCAAAGGCGGGCCGTAATCGGCGAGCGCGGAATGCGGCTGCCAACCCAGCAAGCTCAGAATGCGCGGCATCATGCCCAGGAACTGGCAGGCCAGGGCCAGGGTCCAGGCGCGTGCCAGGGGCAGGCCCTGGGCCACGGCGCGCAGGCAGGCGCCCATCATCAACAGGCCCTGGCTCAGATTGCACAGCCCCGCCAGCTGGGTGCCCAGGCGGTAGTCGCCGAACACGCAGACCAGCAGGGCCAGGGCATCCAGGGCCGCGACACCCAGCATCAGGCGATGCCAGCGCGGCTGGCGGCGCGCCGTGTCCAGCAAGCGCATCAAGGCGGCCACCTCGCTGAGATGCGCAAGCACGCCAAAGCTGGCCAGCGCCCGCACGGCCCAATCCGTCGCCTGCGGCCAGAACAGCATGAAGGCGCTGCCGCGCATGCCGCTCTCGTAAAAGAACACGGCCATCAGGTAGAGGGCGATGTAGCCGTAGGTGCGCTCGCGCCAGGCCAGGGCCAGCATGGCGCTGACCAGCATCAGCAAAAGGCTCAGGCCGGCGATCAGCCCGTCGGCCCAGAGCCGGGCCTGCTCCTCGCGCAGCAGTTCGGCCGGGGGGTGCAGGCTCAGCGCCATCGCCAGGGCGCTGCGGCTGGCCACACGCAGCCACAGCTCCTGCGGCTGGGCGCCCAGGGTCAGGGCAAAGGCACTGTCTCGCAGCGGCAGCGTGCGCTGATCAAAGGCCTGGTCGGTGCCGGCGCGCTGGGGCGGCAGATCCACCCAACGGCCATCGGCCCGGCGCTGCCGGGCGAAGAGCTGCACCTGCTCCAGCCGTGCTGGGCGCAGCTGCAGCCACAGCGTCTGCGGGGTGGCCGTCCCTTGCACACACCAGCGCAGCCAAAAGGCCGAGGCGCTGTAGGCGGGCGTCAGGGTGGCCGGCGTGGCCGGCCGCCAGGCGGCCTCGGGTTGCCCTTGGACCTGCGCCCAGCTCTGCTGCGCGCTGCGGTCTTCGAGCACGCGCAGATGGGGCGTCAGCGCGGCGGCGTCCAGCCGCCGGCCGTCGGCCGCTACACAGCCCGGCAGGGCCTGCGCTCGCGCACTGCCGAGCAGAGCAAAGGCCAAGGCCAAGGCAAGGGTCAAGGCCGGCGCGAGCCAGCACAGCCGCCTCAGCAGGCGCATCAAAGCGCGTGACCCGGCTGCGGCGCGGCGGTCGGTGAATCAGTCGCATGTGCCAGTGCGGGCGCCTCGCGCAAGCCCTGGCGGTAGGCCTGCGGGCTCAGGCCATGGCGCTCGCGGAAGGCGGTGGCGAAATTGCCCGGGTTGTTGAAACCCACGGCAAAGGCAATGTCCTGCACGCTCATCAAGGTCTCGGCCAGCAGGCGTTGGCCGGTGCGCACGCGCTCTTCGGCGATGAAGCCTGACACCGTCAGGCCCAGATGCTCGCGGAACAAGGCCAGCAGGCGCTTCTCGCTCAAGCCCACCTGCTGGGCCACATCGCCCACGCCTTGCAAACCGGCCAGGTGCTCGCGGATGTAGCGCATGGCCACCTCCAGCAGCGGCTGCTCGGGGTGGCGCGCGGCAGCAGCGGGCGGGGCGGCCGGCGCAGGCTGGCGTTGCAGCGCCAGCTGCAAATGCACCTGCAGCCGGGCCAGCACCTCCTCGGGATAAAAAGGCTTGCTGATGAAATCGACCGCGCCGGACTGCAGGCCGCGCACGCGCTGCTCGGGGGCGTTGTGAGCGCTCAGAAACAGCACCGGAATGGCAGCTGTCAGCGGGTCGGCCTTGAGCAGGCGGCACAGGGCGTGGCCATCGAGATCGGGCAGGCCCACATCGAGCAGGATCACATCGGGCCGCAGCATCTGCGCGCGCTGCAGGCCTTGCTGGGCGCTGTCTGCCAGGCTCAGGCGGTAGAGCGGGCGCAGCAGCTGGGTCAGCCAGCGCAGCTCCTCGGGCACATCGTCGATCAGCAGCACATGAGCGGCATCAGCGGCGGGGGCCTGCGCCGGCTGGCGCGGGCTGGCCGGCTTGGTGAAAAGTGACGTTGACACAGCAGGCGCAGAAAACATAGGCGCGCATTGTGCGGTCTGCCCCCCGCGCTTGCGCCCCTGCAGTGCGGGGCTCCACGCCACGTTTGTATCGCAGAGCGCACAGGCAATGCCGGCATAAAACGGGCACCAGGGGTCTTGATCCGCTTCTGCAAAAGCGCGCGGCTTTTTGGCAAAACCCGTGCGCCTTCAGCGCTCCGATAAAGCGTGCATCCGCAACCCACACGCACAGCAAAGCAGCGCATGCAGCCTTTTTCTTCTTTCACTCACCCGACCCCGTTCAAGTTTTCACCGAGCACGCTCAGCCTGGCCCTGAGCGGCCTGCTGCTGACCCAAGCCGCCCTGGCCGCCAACAACCCGCCTGACGCCGGGCAGTTGCTCAACGAGCAGCAGCAGCTCAACAAAGCCCGCCAGACCCGCCCGCTGCAGCCGCGCAATGACGAGGCCGCGCGCGCCGCGACCGACAGCGCCGGCGAGGGCTTCAAGGTGCTGATCCAGCGCATCCGCTTCAGCGCCGCCGAAGGCCTGGCCACGCCCGAAGAGCTGCAGTCCTGGGTGGCCGATGCCCGCGGCCAGCGCCTCAACCATGCCCAGCTGCAAGCCCTGGCCGCGCGCGTCAGCGCCCAACTGCAGGCCAAGGGCTACAGCCTGGCTCGCGCCTACCTGCCGCGCCAGGACCTGAGCGAAGGCGAGCTGGAGATCGCCGTGCTGGCCGGCCAGCTGGAGCGCGGCGCCGGCCGCATCCAGCTGCACAACCGCAGCGCCCTGCCCGACGCGCAGCTGCGCGCCGTGGCCGATGCCGCCCTGCCCGAAGGCCCGGTGCGCGGCGATGACCTGGAACGCGCCCTGCTGCTGATGAACGACCTGGCCGGCGTGGTGGCCCGCTCCAGCCTTGAAAAAGGCGAGCAGCTCGGCAGCAGCCGCCTGGTGGTGCGCGCCGAGGGCCAGCCGGCCCTGCGCGGCCAGGCCAGCCTCGACAACTTCAGCAACCGCTACACCGGCCAGGCCCGCGCCGCCGCGCAGCTGGCCTGGGCCAACCCGGCCCAGCGCGGCGATCTGCTGGGCCTGTCGCTGAGCGCCACCGAGGGCAACCGCTCGGCCGCCCTGAGCTACGCCCTGCCGCTGACGCCGCAAGGCCTGCGCCTGAACCTGGGGGCCTCGGCCCTGCGCTACCGCGTCGGCGAAGAGATGAAGGCCCTGGACCTGCGCGGCACGGCACGCAGCCTGGGCGCCGGCCTGAGCTTCCCGTTGCAGCGCAGCCGCATGAGCAGCGCCTGGGCCCAGCTCGATGCGGAAAGCAAGCGCCTGCAGGACGACAGCGCCAACGGCAATCTGCGCCAGCGCCGGGTCGATCGCCTGCAAGCCCAGATCAACGGCTCGCGCTGGGACGAGCTGGGCCAGGGCGGCGCGACCGAGTGGCAGATCAATGCCAGCGTCGGCCGCGTGGACCTGAGCGGCAATGCCGCCGACCAGGGCGTGGACGCCCTGAGCGCCCGTACCCAGGGCAGCTTCAGCAAGGCCACAGCCCGGCTGGCGCGGCTGCAGACCCTGGATGCCGCCGGCAGTTGGTCGGTCTATGCCAGCCTGAGTGCCCAGCTGGCCGGCCGCAACCTCGATTCCTCGGAGAAATTCATGCTGGGCGGTCCCAGCGGCGTGCGCGCCTATGCCATCGGCGAGGCCAGCGGCGACGCCGGCTGGCTGGGCAGCGCCGAACTGCGCCACGACTTCCGCATCGGCGAGCGCCTGCGTGCCCAGGGCCTGGCCTTTGTCGACGGCGGCCGCATCCAGCGGCATGCCCAGCCCTGGGCCGGCGCCCTGCCCGCCGGCCAGAGCAATGGCTACAAGCTGGCCGGCGCCGGCCTGGGCCTGAACCTCTACGGCGGCGAATGGCAGCTGCGTGCCGCCTGGTCACGCGCCATCGGCAGCAACGAGGGCCTGCAAAACGGCCGCGATTCTGAGGGCCGCAGCGCCCGCTCGCGCCTGTGGCTGCAGGCCAGCCTGAACTTCTGAGCCGCGCCGTCTTTCCGTCTCTCACCTTGTGCGCCGCCGCCTGGCGGTCCGAACCCTGAATTCACACACGCCATGAAAACCAAGAAATCCTCGTCCCTGAACCACAGCTACCGCCTGGTCTGGAGTGAGCTGAGCCAGGCCTTTGTCGCCGTGGCCGAACACACGGCCGGCCGCGGCAAGCGCGCCTCCGGCGCCCTGCTGCTCTCGACCGCCCTGGCCAGCGGCGCGCAGGCGCAAGCCCCGGCGGCCCAGGCGCCACCGGCCCTGGCCCTGCCCAGCGGCGCCAGCGTGGTCGCGGGCCAGGCCCAGCTGCTGCAGAAGCAGCCGGGTCAGCTGCACGTGCAGCAAGCCAGCGACAAGCTGATCATGAACTGGAGCCAGTTCAACATCGGCCGTGATGCGCAGGTGCGCTTCGAGCAACCGGGCAGCCAGAGCATCGCGCTCAACCGCGTCACCGGCGGCGAGGCCAGCGCCATCTTCGGCAGCCTGCAATCGAACGGCCAGGTCTGGCTGCTCAACCCGAACGGCGTGGTCTTCGGCCGCACGGCGCAGGTTGATGTGGGCGGCCTGGTGGCCAGCTCGCTGAACATTTCGGACACTGACTTTCTGGCCGGCCGCGCCCACTTCAAGGGCAGCAGCACGGCCGGCCAGGTCGAGAACAGCGGCCGTCTGAGCAGCAAGGCCGCAGGCGGCGTGGTCGCACTGATCGCGCCGCAGGTGGACAACAGCGGCCAGATCCACACGCCCGGCGGCAGCAGCCTGCTCGGCGCCGCTGAACAAGTCAGCCTGGACCTGAACGGCGACGGCCTCCTCAGCCTCTCGGTGGAACGCGCGGCGCTGCAAGCCCAGATCGGCCACAGCGGCGAGATCCACGCCGCCGGCGGCCTGGTGCAGCTGAGCGCCCAAGCCGCGGGCGCCCTGCGCGCCAGCGTGGTCAACAGCAGCGGCCTGATCGAAGCCAGCAGCCTGAGCCAGCAAGGCGGCCGCATCCTGCTGGACGGCGGCGCGAATGGCGAGGTGAGCCTGAGCGGCACGCTCGACGCCCACAGCGAGGCCAACCGCGGCGGCCGCATTGACGTGAAGGGCGCGCAGCTGAGCCTGCGCGACGGCGCCCGGCTGGATGCCAGCGGCGCCGCCGGCGGCGGCCAGATCCATGTCGGCGGCGGCTGGCAAGGCCAGGACGCCCAGCATCCGAACGCCCAAAGCCTGAAGGCCGACGCAAGCGTGCAAGCCCTGGCCAACGCCAGCAAGACCGGTGACGGCGGCGAGGTGGTGTTCTGGTCCGATGGCCGCACCGAATTCGCCGGTCGCATCGAAGTGCGCGGTGGCGCCGAGGGCGGCAACGGCGGCCGCGCGGAAGTTTCGGGCAAGCAGGAGCTGACCTACAGCGGCCGCACCGATGCGCGGGCGGCGAAGGGGCGGACGGGGGATCTGTTGCTGGACCCCAGCACGCTCGAGATTCGCGGAGGCGGCTCCGGCAGCGGCAGTCTCAGCGGATCGGTGGTCTATGAGAAAGACTTGGAGGCCCAGTCCGCCAACATCGTGCTCGAGGCCACCAACAACATCACCTTCAAGGACCTGCGCGCCACCGGCAGCACGGACGGTGTGCTGGACCTGGCCGACGGTGTGAGCTTCACCGCCGTGGCCGGCCGCGGCGGGCAAATGGGCAGCGATCCGGGCGACAAGATCGGTGTGATTCGCTTTGAACAGAAAGCGGACACCCTGCGCGTCAACGGCGCCGCCGGCATCTTGCTGATCGCCTCCAACTGGAACTCGGGCGAAACGGACGCAGTCAACGGAGGCAGGGCCTCGGTGATCAATGTCCCGCACCTGGTGGCAACGGGTGCAGGTGGCAACCCCTCCGGGCCGCTGCGCAACTATGACCTTCGCTCAGCAACGCCCGGTGCCGTCGATCCCGGCACCATCACCGTCTTCGGCGCCAACGGCATCACGATTGGCGGCAGCGTCAACAGCCAGGGCGGCTATGTTCGCCTGTGGGCCGACGCCGATTCGGGCACCGGGGGCGCCTTCACCCTGAACGCTCCGATCAGCACTGCAGGTGGCAACGTCTACCTGGCTTCGGGTCGTGGCGGCATCACCATGAATGGCCGCATCGATGTCGGCGCGGGGCGGCTGTTCTTTGACCGCGAGACCGGGTCCTACCCCGGCGGCGTCGGCCCGGACGGCCCCAAGATTCTGGCCGGCCAGATCCATGCCACCGGTGACATCGACGTCAACACCGCCTTCACTTTCAAGGGCGGCGCGAGCATCTTCACCGACGGCACCATCCGTTTCGGCAGCGTCGGCGTCAATCTGGACACCGGCAGCGGCGTCCTGACCCTGCGTGCCGACAAGGTCGACTGGGGCACCGCCACCCTCAACAACCTGAGCACTGCCTCGCTGCGCCTGGAGCCCTACGACAAGGCCACCAATATGGTCTTGGGCGATGCCAATGGCTTCGCCTCGCCAGCCACGCTGAACAAGCTGCCGGGGGTCAAGAACCTGACCATCGGCCGCGAAGACGGCACCGGCACCATCAGCGTGCCGGGCAACTTCAGCTTCAGCGCCAGCGGCTCCTTCGAGATGGTCAACAAGACCGTGGACATCAGCGCCGGCACCCTGAGCAACACCAGCGGCGGCATCACGCTGACCGGCGACACCATCAACATCAGCCAGACCGTCACCGCCAACGCAGGCGCCGGCAAGGTCACCCTGCGCCAGATGACGGCTGCCAACGAACTGCATCTTGGCACCGGCCTGAACAACGCCACCCTGGGCCAGATCAGCGCGGCCACACTGGAGGTGGGGCGCAGCGATGGCGGCAATCTGGTCTTCGACAGCGACATCAGCACCCTGGCCAGCACCGTGCACCTGAAGAGCGGGCAGCGCGTGATCGGCGTCAACGGCGGTGTCTCGGCGGCTCGCGTGGCCGTGACGGCGGGCGCCGGCGCCACCCTGACCGACAGCCGCTTCGACTTCAGCACCCTGGCGCTGGACGTCGGCGGCAACACCGAGGTGCAGCAGCTGGGCCATGCAGGCTGGAGCCTCGGTTCGGTTGACGGCTTGAACGGCCTGACGATCAAGTCCGGCAGCAGCCCGACCGTGCAGCTGCAGGCCCAGGGCCGCCTGGGCCTGAACGCCCCGCTGGCGCTCAACAACAGCAGCGCCACCCTGCAGCTGCAGTCGGCCAGCGGCTTCGATGCCGAGAGCGCCACGCTCAGCGGCCAGAGCCGCAGCACGCTGGAATTCAGCGTCAGCGGCGCGCAAAGCGCGGTGCACATCGGCGGCACGGGCGGCCAACTGAGCGCGGCCTCGATTGCCAAGCTGGCCGGCGTGGACACCCTGCGCCTGCTGGCCAGCGACGACACCGTGCTGGCCCATGCCTTCAGCGCCGCGGTGCAGAACAAGGTCGACATCCAGGCCCAGCGCCTGACGGTGGACGGCGCCCTCAGCACCAGCAGCGGCAGCCTGCACCTGAATGCGGCCCAGGGCGGCCTGCAGCTGGACACAGCCGTCACGGCCGCCAACACCTTGTCGCTGAACGATCAGGCCGGTGTGGGCATCTCAGGCCGCGGCGTGTTGACGGCCCCCAAGCTCGCTGTGCGCAGCAGCGGCAGCGTGCAGCTCAAGCCGGGCAGCAGCGCCCATCAAGTGGACGAAATCGCCGCCGAGGTGGGGGACCTGGCCTTCAAGAACAGCCGCCGCTTGACCGTGGGCAGTGCCGACGGCCTGAGCGGCGTGCGCGCCAGCGGCAGCGTGGACCTGCGCAGCAGCGGCGCCAGCAGCGATCTGGTGCTGAACCAGGCGGTGGTCGCCAGCAACAGCGCGAAGGTTGCCTTGCCCTTGCTGCTGGAAGCCGGCCGCCATTTCATCAACAACGCAGGCAGCAGCGCGGTCCAGGCCAGCGACGGCGCCTGGCGCATCTACTCGACCGACCCGCGCCAAGACGTGCGCGGCGGCCTGACGCAAGCCTTCAAGCAGTACGACGCCAGCAGTGCCAGCACCGTGCTGGGCCAGGGCAACGGCATGCTCTACCGTGTAGCACCCGTGCTGCAAGCCCAACTCAACGGTACGGTCAGCAAGGTCTACGACGGCAACACCACCGCCACGCTGAGCGCCGACCAGCTGCAGATCACCACCGGCGCCATCGACGGCGACAGCGTGAGCCTGGGCAGCGCACAAGCCGTGTACGACAGCAAGAACGTGGGCAATGGCAAAACCGTTTCGGTCAGCCATATGAACATCAGGGCCAGCGCTCAAGCCGGCAGCGTGGCGGTCTACGGCTACCGCAGCCAGGCGGTGAGCGCCGACATCGGCGTGATCACCCCGCGCAGCCTCGACGCCAGCGGCCTGCAAGTCGCCGACAAGGTCTACGACGGCAACAGCCGCGCCGAGCTGCTGGCCGCCAGCCTCAGCGGCATGGTGGAAGGCGATGCCCTGAGCCTCAGTGGCAGCGCCGCTTTTGCCGACAAGAACGCGGGCCGCAACAAGCACGTGGCCATCAGCGGCCTGGCACTCGGCGGCGCCGATGCCGGCAACTATCTGCTGAGCAGCGACCAGGCCAGCGCCCAGGCGACGATCACGGCCAAAACGATCACCGCCGGCGCCTCCAGCGTGGCCGGCAAGGTCTACGACGGCAGCACTGCCGCCAGCGTCAGGGCCGGCGCCCTGCAAGGCCTGATCGGTGACGACCAGGTCGGCCTGCAAGCCAGCGCCCAGTTCGCTGACAAGAACGCCGGCAAGGACAAGGCTGCCACCATCGCTCTGGCCCTGAACGGTGCCGATGCAGGCAACTACCTGCTGGCCAGCACCACGCAAGCCGCTACCGCCGACATCGCGGCCAAGGTGATCGCCGCTGGCGTATCCACCGTCGCCGGCAAGGTCTACGACGGCAGCACCGCCGCGTCTGTCTCGGCCGGAGCCCTGCAAGGCCTGATCGCCGATGACCAGGTTGGCTTGCAAGCCAGCGCCCAGTTCGCTGACAAGAACGCCGGCAAGGACAAGGCGGCCACCATCGCTCTGGCCCTGAACGGTGCCGATGCAGGCAACTACCAGCTGGCCAGCAGCACGCAAGCCGCCACCGCCGACATCACCGCCAAGGTGATCTCCGCTGGTGCATCGACGGTGGCCGGCAAGGTCTACGACGGCAGCAACGCCGCCAGCGTCACGGCCGGCGCCCTGCAAGGCGTGATCGGAGGTGACCGCGTCGGCCTGCAAGCCAGCGCCCAGTTCGCCGACAAGAACGCCGGCAAGGACAAGGCCGCCACGGTGAGCCTGGCCTTGAACGGCGCCGATGCGGGCAACTACCAGCTGACCAGCAGCACGCAGAGCGCCAAAGCCGACATCGCGGCCAAGGTGATCTCCGCCGGCGCGTCCAGCGTGGCCGGCAAGGTCTACGACGGCAGCAACGCCGCCAGCGTCACGTCCGGCGCCCTGCAAGGCGTGATCGGAGGTGACCAGGTCGGCCTGCAAGCCAGCGCCCAGTTCGCCGACAAGAACGCCGGCAAGGACAAGGCCGCGACCGTGAGCCTGGCCCTGAACGGCGCCGATGCGGGCAACTACCAGCTGTCCAGCAGCACGCAAGCCGCCAAGGCGGACATCGCCCAGCGCCAACTCGGCGCTGCGGCCCTGCAAGCCGAGGACAAACGCTACGACGGCAGCACCCAGGCCAGCCTGGGCGCCCTGCAGCTCCAGGGCGTGTTGGCCGGCGATCAGGTGCAAGGCCAGGTGCTGGGGCAGTTCCTGGATGCAGCGGTGGGCCGCGACAAGCCGGTGCAGATCAGCCGCGTGCAGCTGGGTGGTGCCGACGCGCAGAACTACAGCCTGTCCGCCGCCAGTATCCAGGCCACCGGCAGCATCAGCGCCCCGCCGGCCAGCGATGCCACGGCCGCCACCTCCATCACCCCGCCGGGCGGCAACAGCACACGCTCGGGCGGCCAGGCCGGTGCGGCAGCGGGCGCGGCCAGCCCGCTGCTCGGCGGCGATGCCCCGAACGCAGCCGGCAGCCCGCTGGTGGCGTTCAATGCCGGCCCCGGCGCTGCGACGCCGAGCTCCGATGCCTCAGGCGGCAGCCAGGCCTTGGGCCGCAACGGCGCCTCGGAGCTCAAGGGTGGCGGCAGCGTCGCCCGCTTCGACACCGAGCAGGCGCTGTCGGCCCACGGCCGCGTCAGCATCGCCGTGGCGCAGGGCCCGCTGGAGCAGGCGCTGGCGGCCGATGTGCCCCTGTTCAGCCAACGCGCCAGCGAAGCGCTGGAGCCGCTGGGCCAGTTCAAGCTGACCGATCTGGGCGACAGCCTGGCCGTGGTGCGCGGCTCTAGCCAGCCCTCGCCCCTGCCGGAGCCGCAGCGCGCCCTGCGCTACAGCGGTGAAGCCTTGTTGGTGCTGCCTGGCGATCACACCAGCAGCTTGCGCCTCAGCTTTGGTGAAGACGGCAGCCTGCGCGTGCGCACGCCCGCCGCCGCCGCGGAGCTGGGCCACGAGCTGCTCAGCGCCTACGCCTTGAGTGCGCTCAAGCGCGATGCCGGCATCGGCGTCGACCAGGTGCGTTCGGTGGTCCTGAGCTACGTGGAGTGAGGCCCAACCCAAGGCGCTGAGCCCGCACGCACGAAAACAACGGAGGAAAGCAGGCCCATCGCGGCCCTGTCGCCAAGCCGGCGCAAGACCGGCATGTCTCGCTCTTCGCAGCAGCCCGGCGCAGACCGGCGCGCAAGAGCCCCCTGGCTGGGGGCAACAGCCCAAGGCCCCGAGACGCGCATCGCGCCGTCCGGGGCTTTGCTTTGTCGATTCTTTCTGAAGCGCTCTCGCGCCCAAAAAAAAAGGCCCCGCGGCTGGGCAGCCAACGGGGCCAACGAGGGGAGAGGGCAAGTTTCAGGGGTCGATCAGGGCGCAATCCGCAAGCCGGGCTCGGCCGCATGCGGATTCGGTGCGGGTTCGGGTGCGGGTGCAGCCAGCGCTGCGGCGATCAAGGCAGCGGAGGGGTGTTCTCGACGAAATACTCATGGCTGTCGGCGTTGTCCAGCGCCTTGGTCGGGTTGGACAAGGCCAGGGACTTGGCAGCACTCTGGCCGTAGGCCCAGTCATCCGTGCCCGCCACCACATTGAAATGGGTCATCTCATGGATCAAGGTGCCGGCCTTGGAGTCGGTGCCGGTCATCGGTGCGCTCCAGAAGGCATTGCAGAGGTAGATCTTGTACGGCTGGGTCGGGTAGACGTAGGCGTAGTAGCTCTGCTTGCAGCTGCAGTCGAGCGTGACCGCCTTGTTCTTGAAGGCATCATTGGTGGCGACGAAGTGGGCCTTGGCCGTGTTCCAGCGCGCGCTGGTGTAAGCGCCAAACCAGGTCTTGTAACGCTGGGTGCCCGAGCCGGTGCCATTCAAATAGGTCTGGGCAGCCTGGGCGTAGTTGGATGCGGCACTGAAGGCGCTGGCCAGCGTGGTCTTTTGCGATGCCGTGCAGTTGCCCGTGTAGCTGACACTTCCGGCCAAGGACGGTGACGGCTCGGGGCGGGCCGATACGGGCTGCGGGCTGCGCCCTTCCAGCCAGATATAGGTCGGGGCCAGTTCGCTGATCGCGCTGGCCGCCTCGGCCTGCTTGGCCAGACCGATGTATTCGACGGCATAGCGGCCGTTCTGGCTCAGATCGTAGGTGCCGGTCAGCTCGGCCTCGAAGGTCTGGGATTCCCCAGGCGCCAGGCTCAGGTAGTCGGCCTCGGTCAAGGGGCCGCGTTTGACCAGTGGGCCGGTGTAGTCGACAAGCTGGCCATCACGGCTGATGCGAAACAGCGCCGCCATCGGCGCCGAACCTGGCAGCTGAGAGCGCAGGATTTGGCGCGGCTGGCGGCTGGTGTTGGTGATGCTGACGCTGACATGCACATCGACATCGCCCTTGAGCACCGGCTGAGCCACCGACAGGCGCACCTCCAGACCACTGACCGCCGCCGCGGCATGAGCGCCCCCCGCCACAAAACACACCAGGGCAGCCACGCCCCAGGGCAGCAGCGGGCTGTGGGACGTGGCAGAAGCGGTCGCGGCAGCAGAGGTACGAAACATGAGTCAGGCACTCCAAGTAACGGTGAATACAAATGGGGTCAACACAACAGACAGGTCAACACGCCACCAGAGGAACAAGGGGCAGATCCAGCACACCCAGCGCCCTCGATCGATCCGTCATTCGCCAGACCAGGCCGAACGCCAGGGCGTGCCGCCACTCTAGGCAAGCATGGCCCGGCTTCACACTGTCAGCTCTTACAGCTGGGAGCCATTCAGCGCTGCGGCTAGCCACTCGTCGCCCGCATCCGCTGTTCATCGCTCGGGGCCGCGGCGCCGCTTGGCGGCCGCCAACAATGCGCTCCATTCCCAGTCAACGAAGAGGAGACCGCAATGAACAAGCAGCAAGCACCCGGACTGAGCGCCACCCTGTGCCGGATCGGCGCCAGCCTGGCCCTGGCCGGCCTGAGCCTGATCAGCCACACGGCCCAGGCAGCGCCGGAGAAGTTCCAGGACCTGCAGATCAGCCGCAGTGGCGAAGGCCGGCCTGTGCTCATGATTCCCGGCCTGAACAGCCCCGCCAGCGTCTGGACCGAGACCTGCGCCCAGCTGCAACCGGGCGTGCGCTGCCTGATGGTGCAGCTGCCCGGCTTTGCCGGCAGCCCGGCCCTGAGCAAGCCGGAAGAGTTTCTGCAGCAGATGAAGGGGCAGTTGCAGGCCCTGCTGCAGCAGGAAGCGCCCCAGGGTGCCACCGTGGTTGGCCACAGCCTGGGCGGCGTGCTGGGCCTGATGCTGGCGGCAGACAAGCAGGGCAAGACGGTGAAGCAGCTGGTGGTGGTGGACTCCCTGCCCTTTCTGCCCGGCATCCAGAACCCGGCCGCCACGGTCGAGCAGGTCAAGCCCATGGCCGAGGGCATGCGTCAGGGCATGCGCAATGCCCCGGCCGAGGGCCTGCGCGCCCAGCTGACACCGATGATGGCCGGCATGACCCGTCAGAGCGAGCGCATCGAGGACCTGGTGCAGTGGGGTCTGAACAGCGACCGCAACACCACGGCCCAGGCCATGTACGAACTCTGGACCACCGATCTGCGCCCCCAGCTGAGCCAGATCCAGGTGCCGACCACGGTGCTGGGCGCCTGGGCCGCTTACGAGCGCATGGGCAGCACGCAAGCCAGCACCCGCGCCATCTTCGAGCGCCAGTACGCCGATCTGAAGGGCCTGAGCCTGCAGATGAGCGACAAGGGCTACCACTTCCTGATGTGGGACGACCCGAGCCTGGTGGTCGGCGCCATCAAGAAAGCCCTGGTCGCTAACTGATCAGTACTGCGGCATGCTGTGCGGCCAGGCCCAGCAGGGCGCTGGCCACCAGCACGCGGGGCACGCCCCATTTCCAGCGCAGCAAGGCCCAGGCCGCGGCCAGCATCAGCGCAGCGGACACCCCATCAAAGCGCCCACCCCAACCCTCCGGCCAGAGCAGGTGCAGGGCGAAAAACAGGGCCAGATTGAGGATGACGCCCACCACCGCGGCCGAGATCGCCGTCAGCGGCGCGGTGAAACCCAGGCGGCCATGCGTCGCCTCGACCAGGGGCCCACCAGCCAGGATGAAGACAAAAGACGGCAGGAAGGTGAACCAGGTCACCACCACCGCCGCCAGCGCCCCACCGGCCCACAGCGCATCCGGTCCCAGCAGCTGCGCGCCCCAGCCGCCGACAAAGCCGACAAAGGCCACCACCATGATCAGCGGCCCCGGCGTGCTTTCGCCCAGGGCCAGGCCGTCCATCATCTGCGCGGCCGTCAGCCATTGCTGCTGCTCCACCGCGCCCTGGAACACATAGGGCAGCACGGCATAGGCGCCGCCAAAGGTCAGCATCGCCGCCTTGCTGAAGAACCAGCCCATCTGCGTCAGCACGCCCTCACGACCGCCCCAGAGCCAGAGCGCCGTCATGCTCAGCAACCACAGGCCCAGGCCCAGGCCCAGAACGCGGGCCAGGCCGCGGCGCGTGAAGTGCGCATGGGCCGGCGTGGGCGTGTGGTCGTCGATCAGCGCCGGCCCTGCCGAGACCGCCTTCGCGCCGCCGTGGCCGCCGCCCGTGGCAAAAGCGTCCGGCCGCCAGCGCCCGCCCAGCCAGCCAGCCAGGGCCGCCGCGCCGATGATCAGCGGGAAGGGCAGCTTGAGCGCAAAGATGGCGACAAAGGCCGCCACAGCAATCGCCCAGAGCCAGCGATTGCGCAGCACCCGCCCGCCCAGGCGGTGGGCCGCTTGCAGCACCAGAGCGGTCACGGCCGGCTTGATGCCGAAGAACAGACCCGCCACCAGCGGCTGCTGACCATGCACCAGGTACAACCAGGACAGACCAATCAGCAGCAGCAAAGAAGGCAGCACGAACAGCGCCCCGGCCATCAGCCCGCCCCAGCCGCGGTGCAGCAGCCAGCCGATGTAGGTGGCCAGTTGCTGGGCCTCGGGGCCGGGCAGCAACATGCAGTAGTTGAGGGCATGCAAAAAACGCCGCTCGCTGATCCAGCGCCGCCGCTCGACCAGCTCCTGGTGCATGAGCGCGATCTGCCCGGCCGGCCCGCCGAAGCTCAGGCAGCCCAGCCAGAGCCAGAATTTGAAGGCAGCCCAGAAGCTGGGCGCCTGCGGCGGCAGCGACGGCGCCGTCGGCTCGGCAGCACTCATGCCGCAGCTCGCGCTCGCCAGGCCGCCCGGTCCATCTCGTACACCGCCGTGTCCATCTCATACCAGCGCTCTTGGCCGCGGTAGACCATGCCCAGCTTCTTCATCACATGGGCAGAGGCCTGGTTGTCGGGGTGACAGACCGCGCAGAGCAGCGGCGCTTGCAAGGTCTCGAAGGCAAAGGCTGCCATGACCTGCGCGGCCTCCGAGGCCAGGCCCTGACCCCAGCGGTCCTGGCGCAAGCGCCAGCCGATCTCCAGCGGCTGGGCCCGGTCCCGCCCCAGATGCTGGATGCAGCCGGCGCCGACCACCTGGCCGCTGGCCGCATCGATGAAGCTCCACCAGGAATAGCCCAGCTCGGCCCAGCGCGCCTGCACCCGCTCGATCATGGCCTGGGTCTCTTCCAGGGTCTCGGCCCGACCCGTGATGTAGCGCATCACCGCCGGGTCGCGGTTCATCTCGTGCAGCCCCGAGAGGTGCTCCGGGCGGCAGGGTTCGAGGCGCAGGCGGGCGGTGTGCAGGACGGTCATGGCGGACTCGCGCGTGAGGGAGTGGTGAGCTTGTTGGCCCCGCAGTCTAGCCAGCGCTCGATGACAAACCCAGCGTCTTCGCCCTCACCGTCGTTTCCAGGCAGAGCGCTGAGCGCGGGCTGCCGGGCTTCATCACGGCGCGTCAAACAAGGCCTCGGCTTCGCCAAAGCCGTAGAAGCGCTCGCCCATCACCTGCCAGCGTCCCGTCTGCAACACTTCACGCCCCAGGTCGCGCAGCAGGCCCATGACGCTGAGCATGGGGCACAGGCCCAGGCTGACACGTTGGGCGCCAGCCTCAAACAGCTCGCCGGCGCTTGGCGCGCCGGGCATGGCCATCAGGTTCAAGGGACCGCCCAGCTGAGTCGCCAGCGCCCGGATCTGCCCGAGATCAAGCAGGCCCGGCACGAACACCATGTCCGCCCCCGCTGCGAGATAGGCTCGGCCCCGCGCCAGGGTCAAGGCCAGACGCTCGTCTGAATCCTGACCTTCTGCCAGCAGCACGCTGTCGATGCGGGCGTTGATCCACAGCGGCAGGCCACTGCGCTCGGCAGCCGCACGCGCGGCCTCCAGTCGTCGGCATTGCTCGGCGATTGTGTACTGGCCCTGCCCTGCCTCGCCATGCCGCCGGTCCTCCAGGTTGACGCCGACAGCGCCGGCCCGAATGGCCGCGGCCGTGCTCAACGCCACCGCCTCGGGCGAGGGGCCATAGCCCGATTCGATGTCGGCATTCAAGGGCAGACGCAAGGCAGAGGCCAAGGCGGCGATCTGGGCCATCATGGCGTCGCGGCCCAGGCGCTCGGCATCACCGAGTCCATGGGAGTAGGCGATGGCCGCGCTGCTGGTACCGAGGGCAGCGAAGCCCTGCTGCTCGAACAGCCGGGCGCTGCCAAGATCCCAGACATTGGCCAGGAGCAAGCCGCCACGCCGGTTGAGCGCGGCGAACTCCAGCGCCCGGTGGCGCTGGGCCTCACGCTCGTCGCTCTTGTCGGATTGCTGATGTTGATGCTGTTCCTGAGGTTCTTGGGTGTGCAACATGGAATTGAAAGGCCTTGCGGAGGCCTTGCATTGGGTGATGGAAAGGGGAAAGGGCCGCCATGGTCGCGAATGCGTCGCCGCTTGGCTCGCGCCTTTCGGACAGCAATATCGTTCGCGACCTTGATGTCCGAAAAGCGCCAGTGCGCAGCACCTCAAGCCACGAGAATTCGCCCATGGACCTGCCCCTGGACCCCGACAGCTGCTACCGCGCCCTGGCCAGCCGCGACGCCCGTTTCGACGGGCGCTTTTTCATCGCCGTGCACAGCACCGGCATCTATTGCCGCCCCATCTGTCCGGCGCCCACGGCCAAGCGCGAGAACGTCAGCTTCTATCCCAATGCCGCGGCGGCCCAGGAAACCGGCTACCGCCCCTGCCTGCGCTGCCGGCCCGAGGCTGCGCCCGAATCCAGCGCCTGGCGCGGCGTGGCCAACAGCGGCCACTCCCATGCGGTCACGCGCGCGCTGGAGCTGATCGAGCTGGGCGCACTGGACGAGGCAGGCGTGGCCGAACTGGCCGATCGCTTGGGCCTGGGCGAGCGGCAGCTGCGCCGCTTGTTTGCCGAGCATGTCGGCGCCTCGCCGCTGAGCGTGGCGCAAACCCGGCGCGTGCTGCTGGCCCAGCAACTGCTGCGCGAAACCGCCCTGCCCTTGACCGAGATCGCTTTTGCCGCCGGCTTCGGCAGCATCCGGCGTTTCAACGAGGTCTTTCAAGCCCTGTTCCAGCGGCCGCCCAGCGCGCTGCGCCACGGGCCCGGCGCGCGCATGCCGGCGCCGCGGGCCGGCGAGGTCAGCCTGCTGCTGCGCTACCGGCCACCCTACGACTGGCCGGCCATGCTGGGCTTTCTGCGCGCCCGCGCCATTCCCAGGCTGGAGCAGGTGGACGACGCCATTGAGGGCGGGCGCTATGTGCGAGTGCTGGAGATCGGCGGTCAGCAGGGCCGGGTCTGCGTCAGCCATGCGCCCGCGCAACAGGCCTTGCGTGTGCAGCTGCGCGCCAGCCACCTATCGCTGCTGCCCCAGGTGATTGCGCGCCTGCGCCGCATGTTCGACCTGGGAGCCGACCCCGAAACCATCGCCAGCCAGCTGGGCGAGCGAGATGCCCTGATGGCCCGCCTGCTGCAGGAGCGGCCCGGTTTGCGCGTGCCCGGCTGTTGGGATGGTTTCGAGCTGGCCATCCGCGCCGTGCTGGGCCAGCAGATCACGGTGGGCGCTGCCATCCAGCTCGGTGGCAAGCTGGTGCAGCAACACGGAGTGCCCCTCCAAGCGCCCGACCCGAAGTTTCCCGGGCTGAGCCATCTGTTTCCGAGCCCCGCCGCGCTGGCCGCGGTGGATCTCGGCCCCCTGGGCATGCCGCGCAGCCGCGCCGCCACCTTGTCGGCGGTGGCCCAGGCCTGCCTCGCCACACCGGCCTTGCTGGAACGCCAGGACAGCCTGGAGCACGCCCTGGCGCAGTGGCGCGCGCTGCCGGGCATCGGCGACTGGACGGCCCAGTACATCGCCATCCGCCAGCTGCGCGAGCCCGATGCCTTCCCGGCCGCCGATGTCGGTCTGATACAGGCGATCGAGAAGCTCGAAGGCAGCCGCCCCAGCGCCAGGCAGCTGGCCGAACGGGCCCAAGTCTGGCGGCCGTGGCGGGCCTACGCAGCACAGCATCTGTGGACGGCGCTGTCTTCGGCAAGCGCCCGCCCCTCGACACGCAAGACCACAAACTGAACCCGGGTTTCGCGCGCTATGCGCACCACTGTTTCACTTGGGGTCAGGTCTTGCCTGCCCGCCCATTGGCCGCCCCTGGGGCCACCACGCCGATGCCACGGCAGCTCCGGTGCTGCGCCGCCGACCATCGGGGCTAACCCGCTGTCAACTCTTACAGCTGGGAGTGTCTTCACTCGCTGAGAACAATGCGCCCGTGCCGAGACGAGGGCTCACAAGCCTCTCGCCGCTTCTGCCCCCAGTTGGGGCCGGTTCACACCGGACTCGGTCACAAGCCCATCGACTTTGAACCCCACAAGGAGTTTGATATGAGCACCACTGTTACCCAGCACATCGACAGCGAAGCCGCAGCCCTGGTTGCCCAATGGCGCAGCCAGGCCGACGGCAGCAACCCGGCCGGCCCGCTGTTCATCGGCGGCGAGTACGCCGAAGCCGACATCGTCGGCGACACCAGCACCATCTCGGGCAAGTGCGGCACCGCCTGCTCGGGCTCGCGCACCCGCATGTGCTGCTGATTCACCATGGCGTCTGTTCCTGCAGACGCCGGTGAATTCGACACCGTTCTGGCTTGCCTGATCCCGTCCGCGCTGGACGGGCTGGCAAGCCAGCTGCGCGAGATCACCGGATTCCAGCCTGCCGAAGCGCAGGTGCTGCTCGCCGCCACGCGCGAGCTATTGCTGGCCCAGCTGCACAGCAAACTCAGCCGCCTGCTGGTGCTGGAGCTCAATGCAGCGCGCGTCACCGGCCAGCTGCGCGCCGAGGACAGCGAAAGCCGCTGGCAAGAATTTCTTCAGTACGCGGCCACGCCCGAGTTCTGGGTCGGCCTGTGGGGCAGCGAGCAGTCGCCCGCCTCCTGCCCCTACCCCGATCTGCGCCAGCGCGTGCAAGGCTTGATCGAGGCCCGCTGCGCCAGTGCCGCCCGCTTTGCCCGGCGCTTTGCCCGCGACCGGGCGGGCTTGAGCGAGCTGCTGGGCCAGGACTGCGGCGCGCTGCAGGCGCTGGAGTTCGGCGCCGGCGACAGCCACAGCGGCGGCGAGACCGTGGCCCTGCTGAGCTGCCAAGGCGGCCGCCTGGTCTACAAACCGCGCTCGGTGGCTGTGGATCAGGCCCTGGCCGATTTCATCACCGAGCTGCAGGCCGATCTGCAAGCCCGCGCCGAAGCACCCAGCAGCATGCGCGTGCCCCGGGTGCTGCGCGGTGCCGATGACGACTGCGGCTGGAGCGAGTTCATCCCCCACCGCCATGTCCAGGGTCGGGCCGAGCTGCAGGCCTTCTACCGCGGCATCGGCCACTGGCTGGCCTTGATGCGCCTGCTGTCCGGCAGCGATCTGCATGCCGAGAACCTGATCGCCCACGGCCCGAATCCGGTGGTGGTCGATTGCGAGACCCTGTTCACACCCAAGCTCACGCCGATTCCCTCGGGCCTGGGCGCGGCGGCCGACCGGGCCGCGCGCCTGGTCGGCGGCACCGTGCTCAACGTCGGCCTGCTGCCCGGCCGCGGCATGGGCCTGGGCTGGCGCGGCGTGGACAACTCCGCCCTCGGCGCCCTGCCGGGCCAGCAACCCCTGCTGCCCCAGCCCGACATCCTGCAGAGCGGCTCCGACCAGGCCCACATCGGCCACCGCCTGATGGAGGCGCCGCTGGCCCAGAACCACCCCAGCGCCGAGCCCGATCTGGCCGAGTACTGGCCGCAGGTGCTGCAGGGCTTCGAGGGCCTGAGCCGCCTGCTGCAAGCGCTGGACCAGGACGGCTTGCTGGCGCCACGCCTGCGCCGTTTCGAGCCCTGCCGCATCCGCGTGGTGCCGCGCGCCACCGAGGTCTATGCCGAGCTGGCCCGCATGCTCTGGCACCCGGTCTCTCTGCACCGGCCCGCGCCGGCCATCGAGCGGGCCACCGACTTGCTGGCCCGCGCCGCGGCCCATCTGGCCATGGCTCCCAATGACCCGGACGTGATTGCGGCCGAAGTCGAAGACCTGTGCCAGGGCGATGTGCCCTGCTTCAGCGCCCTGGCCGGCCAAGGCCGGCTGCAAGGCCCCGGCGGCACGCATTGGCTGCCCGCTGGCAACTGGGTGGAGGAAGCGCTGCAGGACTGGCGCGCGGCCGACTTCGACCTGGAGCGCCACTGCATCCGCGCCGCCCTGGTCAGCGCCTTCATCAACGAGGGCTGGATGCCGGCCGAATGCTCGCTGACACCACAGCAGCTCGATCTGCACGGGCTGGACACGCGGCGGCGGCAGCAGGCCGCGGCCATCATGCGCCAGTTGGTCGCCACCGCCATCCTGGCACCGGGCGAGCGCGGCCACACCGAGGACCCCGGCCCCACCGTGGCCTGGATCGCCCCGGTGCTCAGCCCCACCGGCTGGGCGGTGCAGCCGCTGGACCCGGATCTCTACGGCGGCCTCTCCGGCATCGCCCTGCTGGTGGCGGCCTATCTGGCCGAGCAAGCGGCCGGGCGCGCCGATCCGGTGCCGGGCCTCGCCGCCCTGCTGCCCGCCCTGGTGCACAGCCTGCACCGGGCCGAGGACCAGCGCCATGCCGAGCGCTTCCGGCAGCGCGGCAAGACCCGCCCTCCTGCTGCCGGCGCCTACCTGGGCCTGGGCTCGCAGATCTGGGCCTGGTTGATGCTGGCCGAGCTGGCCCCGCGCCTGCTCGAGCCCGGCGGCTTGCGGCCGCAGGAATGCCTGGAGCGGGCCTGCGCCCTGGCCGAGCTGCTGCCCGAGGCTTGCGCGGCCGATGACATCCACGATGTGCTCAGCGGCAAGGCCGGCGCCATCCCGCCCCTGCTGCTGCTGGCCCGGCGCAGCGGCCAGGCGCGCTACCTGCAGATGGCCGTGGAGATCGGCGATCAGCTCTGCGCACAGGCAAGGCTGGAGCAACGCGGCGGCCAGACACTGGCCTGCTGGACGCACAGCCAGTGGCCCGAGGGCATGGGCGGCTTTGCCCACGGTGCCAGCGGCATGGCCTGGGCCCTGCAACAGCTGGCACGGGCCAGCGGAGAGGCCCGCTTTGCCGAGACCGCCGCAGCCGCCCAGTCCTTTGAAGACCAGCTCTGGAGCGAGGAAGACGGCAACTGGCTGGACCTGCGCGGCTTGGAAGGCGCCAAGACGGCCGCAGCCTGGTGCCACGGCGCCGTGGGCATCGGCCTGGCGACGCTGGATCTGGACCCGCAAGCCCAGCAGCCACAACAGGCCGAACGCGTGCGCCGCGCCGCGGCTGCCAGCTGGCGCCTGGGTCTGGGCTGGAACCACTGCGCCTGTCACGGGGATCTGGGCGTTTGGGAGCTGATGTCGCGCGCCCTGGATCTGGGGCTGGCCCCGGCAGGCCTGAGCCACGAGCAGCTGCTCGCCACCCTGCTCGGCAGCCTGGAGACCCATGGCCCGATCTGCGGCATCGCCCGCGATGTCTTTGTGCCGGGCCTGATGCCAGGCCTGGGCGGCGTGGCCTACCAGCTGCTGCGCGCCCACCCGGACAGCCGACTGCCCTCCATCCTGATCCCGGCCACGGCATGAGCGGAGACGCCCTCAGCCCGGAACTGGAGCGCCCCTACTGGCGCTTGCAGGACGAGGCCGATGCCGCCCGCCCCGGCGGCGGCGGATTGAGCGCAACCCGCCTGCTGGGGCGCCTGGCCCAGGCCGCGGTGCCACTGTGGCAGCTCTTGCGCGCAGCCGCACCCCGGGCCGGTGCGGGCCTGCTGCTGAGCCAGCTGCTGGTCGGCGCAGTCAGCGCCGCCGCCCTGCTGCTGAGCACCCGGGTGCTGGAGCCCCTGCTGGCCGGCGGCAACGCGGCCGAGCGCCTGCAGGCGGCCTGGCCCGATCTGCTGGGCCTGGCCGGCCTGCTGGCCCTGGGCCTGGCCCTGGAAAGCGCCAGCGCGCGGGCGCGCGCCCATCTGGTGCCCCAGCTGCGCCGGCTGGCCGAGGAGCGCCTGTTCCGCGCCAGCCTGCAGGTGGACCTGGCGGCATTTGACGACGCCGGTTTCTACGACCAGCTGCACCGCGCCCGCGACCGCGGTGTGCTGCACCTGGAAGGCGCGCTCGAGTGTGCGCTGGAGCTGCTGGCCGGCGCCATCGCAGTGCTGGCGGCCCTGCTGGCCCTGGCCTGGCTGCACGCCCTGCTGCCACCCTTGCTGCTCTTGGTTCTGATGCCCCAGGCCTGGGCGGTCTGGAGCGCGGCCCGTTTGCAGTACGCCAGCATGGCCACCACGGTCCGCCTCAGCCGCGAGACCGAGATGATGGCCGAGCTGGCCACCCAGCGCGAGGCGGCGGCCGAGATCCGCGCCCAGCAGGCGCCCGACTTTGTGATCGAGGCCTATGCCCGCAGCGCCGATGCCTTGCGCGACCATCTCGTCAGCCTGGGCCTGGCCGAGGCGCGGCGCCAGAGCCAAGGGCGCTGGCTGGCCGGCGCCGGCCTGGCGCTCACACTGGCCGGACTGGGCCTGCTGCTGCAGGCCGGCGCCCTGCCCCTGGCGGCGGCCGGCACGGCCGTGCTGGCCCTGCGCAGCGCCAGCGCCGCCCTGGAGCGCCTGACCCGCGCAGCCCACGAGCTGTTCGAGAAAAGCCTCTACATCGCCGACTACCAGGACTTTCTGCGCCAGGCCGAACAGCGCCGGCCGGCCTGCCCGCAAGGCGCCCTGCCCGCACCGGCCCAGCCCGGCACGATACGGGTGGAGGACCTGAGCTTTGCCTACCAGCCGGGGCGGCCGGTGCTGCAGGCCATCAATCTGGAAATCCAGGCCGGCCAGACTGTGGCCCTGGTGGGAGAGAACGGCAGCGGTAAGACCACCTTGGCCAAGCTGCTGGCCGGGCTCTACCAGCCCGACCGAGGGCGCATCTGCTGGGACGGCCAGGACATGGCCGACTTCGAAGCCGAGAGCCGTGCCGAGCGCATCGCCATGGTGCTGCAGGACCCGGTGCGCTGGCCGCGCAGCGCCCGCGACAATGTGCGCATCGGCCGCCACACCCGCCCGGACCCCGAGGACCGCGCCCTGCGGGCCGCCGCCCGCAGCGCTCGCGCCGACGAGGTGGTCGCCGGCCTGCCGCAGGGCTGGGACACGGTGCTGTCGCGTTACTTCCGCGGCGGCCAGGATTTGTCGGGCGGACAGTGGCAACGCCTGGCGGTGGCGCGCGGCCTGTTCCGCGATGCGCCCCTGGTGATCTGGGACGAGCCCACCGCCCCACTCGACGCGCGCGCCGAGGCGGCCGTCTACGACTCGCTGCGCCAGCTGGCCGCGGGCCGGACCGTGGTGCTGATCACCCACCGCCTGGCCAGCGTGCGCGCGGCCGACCGCATCTTCTTCATGGAGCGCGGCTGCCTGGTCGAGCAAGGCCGGCACGAGGAGCTGATGGCCCTGAACGGCCGCTATGCCGAGCTGGTGCGCTTGCAGAACCGCTTGCATGCCCTGCCCGACACCGACATGGGTGCCACCCATGACTGAGGCGCCCCACCCGGTGACCGCGCTGGACTGGTCGCCGCTGCTGCAGCGCTGGCAGGGTCAGGTCTTTCGCCCGGGTGAGCGCGCCGAAATCGGCGTGGGCAAGCAGCTGGCCGCCGCGGGCCGCCCCCTGCCCACATCCGCGCTGTGGCTGCGTGCGCGCAGCGAGTGCGATGTGCGGCGTGCGCTCGACTTTCTCGCCCGCCACGAGCAGGGCTTTGCCGTGCGCAGCGGCGGCCACTGCTTTGCCGACCTGTCCAGCCATGCCGAGGTGGTGCTGGACCTGAGTGAGCTGCGCCGCATGGAGCTGAACCTGCAAGGCCTGCGCGCCGGGCCCGGCGTCAGCGCCGGTGAAGCCAGTGCCTTCCTGACCTCGCGAGGCCGCCTGCTGCCCACCGGCGGCTGCCCTGGCGTGGCCCTGGGTGGCCTGGCCCTGGTCGGCGGCTTCGGCCTGCTGGGCCGGAGCCACGGTCTGGTCTGTGAGCAGGTTCAGGCCCTGCGCGTGGCCCTGCCCGGCGGCGATCTGGTCGAAGCCAGTGCGCATCACCATGCCGATCTGTTCTGGGCCCTGCGGGGGGCGGGCGCCGGGCAGTTCGGCGTGGTCACCGAGCTGCTCTTCGACACCCAGCCAGCCCAGGCCCTCAATGTGGTCCATGGGCGCTGGTCCTGGGACTGCGCAGCGGACGTGATCGAGGCCTGGCAGACCTTGGCGCCGGCGGCGGACCCGCGCGTGAACCTGGAACTGTCCCTGAGCGCCAGCGATGACCCCGAGGATGCCGACGAGGGCCCGCCACTGATTGAGCTGTTCGGCGTGGTCCTGGCCGAGGCCGAGGAGGTGCCGGCCCTGCTGGCCCCGTGGCGCCGCGCCCTGGGCAGCCTGGCCGAGGCCTTGTGTGAATGGCGCCTGCCGGCCGCCGCCGCCGCCAGCTATTTGTGCGGTCGCCTGGACCGGCGTTGCGAGCCGGCGTGGCAACCCAGCCAGCCCTACCGAGAACATGGCTACCAGTTCACTAAATCCGGCTTCTTCGCGCAGCGCCTGCCGGCTGGCGCCATCCAGGACCTGCTGGCCCATTTCGCCGCTGACCGTCGTTATGCCCAGTACCGGGAGCTGGAACTCATCCCCTGGGGCGGCGCCTACACCGCCACGTCAGACCAGCGGCCGCACGCCGACTGCGCGTTCAGTCACCGCGAGGCCCAGTTCATGATCCGTCACACCGCGGTGGTGGGCGCGCGCTCCAACGCCGAACTGCGCGCCCACGCGCGGCGCTGGGCCCAGGCCTCACGTGCCACCGTGGCCGCCGCCGGCAATGGCCGGGTCTACCAGGGCTACGCCGATCTCGAACTGCCGCAATGGGCCCAGGCCTACTACGGCGCTGATCTGCCGCGACTGCGCGCGCTCAAGAGCCGGCATGACCCATGGCTGCTGATGCAGCATGCCCAGGCCATCGAACCCAGCTTTCAGGATCTGCCCAAGGGCTGAGCTGAGACCGAAAGCCCATGAAAAAAGCAGCCCGAAGGCTGCTTGACCTGCGAGGCAGGACGGGTCGGACTCAGTCGGCACGGCGGCCGCGTCGCGCAGCCGCTGCCACAGCAAACAGGCCCAGGGCCATCAGGCCGTAGGTGGCGGGCTCAGGTACCGGGGTGGTGATGACGCTGCCGGGGCCGCTGACATTCAGGCTGTAGGCGCCGAACTCACTGGGGTCGAAACCGGTGGTGATGAAGAAATAGTTGGTGCCGGCCGTCAGATTGACGTTGAAGCCCGACAAACCAATGCTGGGCCGGTCGTCATTGCCGACCACCCCGTTGACCAAGGGAGTGGCCGGGTTGAAGGCGTCCTTGTAGATGAAGGTGAAGTTGTCCCAGCTGGCCGTCGCCGTGCTCAAAAAGTCGTAGGCACCGGTCACCGAGACCGTGAAGGGCAGCACCTCGTACTTGACGCCGGTGCCGGCCGAGGACAGGCCCGAGAAGCTGGCGAAAGGCCGGTTCCAGATGGCGCCATTGCTGGTGTCGCCGGTGAACACTTCGGCCTGTGCGCCGGCGGCGGCACAGATCAGGGCGGCAGCTACGGCCAGGCGATGGAGCGGAGCTGCGGCGCGGCGTGAGTCGGAGCAGGTGCGGGTGAACATGGTGATACGGTCCCTTGCAGTCTTGCTGTTGTGGTCGGTCGCGCCATGAAGGCAAACCAGATCGGGCGCGCCGGAATGAACACATCTCAAGCCCAGACGGCATGGCGTCGAAAGCGCCGTCCCAGCTGAACTTGCGATTTCATGCTATGCCCGGAAGACCAGGGGCTGGGAGGGCGGATGCCCGCAGCGCCGACGCGCCACGTCACGTGAAGCAGCTTCTGGGAAACCCTGAGGGTTGCGGGCCAAGACGGCCCAAAGCGATGCCGATCAAATGCCGAGGTAGGCGCGCCGCAGCCCCTCGAACTCCAGCTTGACCATGCCAAACATGGCGTGCATCACGCGGGCGGCCACGACGGGATCCGGGTCACGCAGCCAGGCGGGCAAGGGTCGGGGCACGATCTGCCAACTCAAGCCCCAGGGGTCGGTGATCCAGCCGCACTGCAGGGTCTTGCCACCGGCGTCCAGCAGGCGGCCCCAGATGCGATCGAGCTCGGCCTGGTCCTCGCAATCGACCGACAGCGAAACGGCCGGGCTCAGCGTGTACTGAGGCCCGCCATTGAGCAGTTGCAAGCTCATGCCGCCGAGCTCCAGGCGCGCCATCAAGAGGCTGCCGGGCGTGCCGGGGCCGGTCTCGCCCCAGTGCATCACATCGACGACGCGGCTGCCGGGAATCAGATCGAGGTAGAAGGCCATGGCCTCCTCGGCGCGGCCGTCGAACCACAGGCAGGTGGAGATCTGGGACATGGTCGGCTCCTTGGGACTGGGAAGGTCCTGGCGATCGATTGAAAAAACTCTCGAACGGGGGTTGCGCCGGCGCCTGGCCCCTCGCACGAGGTCAGCGGGCCAGGCAAGCCCTCGTCATTGACCGCCCGCCGCCTCCCGCGCGCGCTGCTGGCGCACCCGGTCGACATAGGTTTCGGCGCGGGCCAGCTCGGTCTTCAGGATGGCATTGTTCTGACCCATCACATCGATGGCCTTGGCGCGGAAGTTGTCCATCGCATCCATGGCCTGGAAGGTCTGGTTGAACATCTCTTTCATCTTGTCAATGCCCAGCATGGGGTTCTGCGCGAACTGGGTGGTCTGCTCGACGTGCTGGTTGAGCGCGCGGCCGGTCTCGCTGATCAGATTGCCGATGGTCGCGTTCACGCCCTGCAGCATCTCCATCACCTGGATCTGGTTGCCGGTGGCGCGCGCCACGGTCTGGGCCACGGCCAGGGCGCTCATGCCGGTGGTGGCCACACGGGTGCAGCCGTTGATCATTTCGCGGCCGGTCTTCTTCAGCACATCGAGGGCCAGATAACCGTTCACGCAGACGGCTTGCTGGGTCTGGATGTCCTGCAGGTTCTGGCGGGCGTAGAACAACACCTCCTGACGCAGGGCCTGGGCCCGCTGCGGGTCGCTGAGCTCCAGGGCCTGCACCTTGTCGGCCAGCTGGCTGTCCAGGGCGCCGGCAAAGCGCGCGGCGGCGGCGAGCTTTTGCATCGCGTCCCAGAGCTTGGCGCGGGTGGCCTCGATGTCGATCACATCTTTTTGCATGTCATCGCGGGCGGCGTAGAGCTGGCCCATCGAGGTCTTGAGCTGCTCGGCCGCGCTCTGGTACTTGCGGAAGTAAGCCTCCAGCTTGTTGCCGAAGGGGATGATGCCCAGCAGCTTGCGCGGCTGCAGCAGGTCGCCATCAGCGCCGGGGTTGAGCTCGTCGAGCTGGGCGCGGATCTCGGCAATCGCCTTGTAGGCCGGCGTGTCCTCGATGCCGGCGAAATTGCGGTTCATGAAGCGGCCCTGCATCAGCGAGGACGCATTGGAGATCTCTTCCTTGCCCAGGGCGAAGGCGCTGTCCAGGCGCTGTTTGAAGGCTTCGCTGTGCAGGTCTTCGCGGGCCAGGGCGTCGATGAACTGCAGCACTTGGGCATCGACCTGCTGGGCCAGCTCGGGCTTGAGCGGCACGGCCTCGCGCGTGGCCTCGGCGGCCACCGGGTGGATCACCTCGGGCGGCTGCAACTGGAAGGCGGGCGTGGCCGTGCGGGTCGGGGCGGACGGAGAGTTCATGGCTTGCGCTCCTCGGGGGCGGTGTTGAGTGCCGGGGCGTCCAGACCTTGCGGGCCGAACTTCTGGCTCAGGAATTTGGAATGGACGAGAAAGGCGTGGGCATCCTGCGCCGCCAGATCGTCGCCCAGCTGCAGCACCTTGGCTTCCAGCTCGGCCAGGGTGTCGGCGAAGGTGGCTTCGGCGGTCTTGCCGTTGTCCAGGACCTTGCGGCTGGCAAATGCCGCCGGAATCGACAGGTAGGTGTTGAGTGCCTCGGGCAGGTAGCGGATGGCGATGTGGCGCGCGTGAAAACTGTCCTGCAGGGAGAGATTGCCCTTGCTGCGCTCCCACTGCTGCAGCAGGCCATCGAGCGCCGTGCACAGGGCCAGCACGCGGCCCTGCAGGGCCGGCGGAATGCGCTGCTCGGGGTTGTACTCGGTCAGACGGCGCACGCCGTCGAGCGCGCGCTCCATGGCCTCGCGGGCATCGCCTTCGTCGCTGAACTGCAAGGCCTCCCAGGCCGGCTCGCGGCGGGACGGAAAGCCCCACCAAAGCCCGCCGATGACAAAGCCGGCGCCGTAGCCCAGAGCCGCCACACCGAGGCCCCAGCCAGCCCCCAGCAGGCCCACGGCCTTGAGCAGCAGCACCCCGCTGGCCAGGCCCAGGCCGCACCAGTTGGCCGGCGAGGCCACGAGCCGAAACACTGCCGCCGCCAGCCCCATCACTGATACGCCCGGATGTCCTTGAACACGCTGTACAGCGGCGTGCGGCGGGCATCGAAGACGCGACCGCCGGTGGTCTTGACCAGCGCTTTCAACTCGGCCTCGTTGGCCTCGCCAAAGACGACGACAAACACCGGAATCGCGCGCACGTCCTCGGGCAGGGCCTGGTAGTCGCGCTCGAACTGCGCCAGCGAGCGGCCCTTGTTGACCTCACCATCGGTGAAAGCCACGACCGAGTACTGGTAGCCGGGGTGCTGGTTGCGCTGCTCCAGCATCTGAGCCAGGGCCAGGTAGACCGCGTCGTAGAGCGCGGTGCCGCCTTTCATGCGCAGCTCGTCGGCGGTCTGGCGCACCTGGGCCAGGACCTGCTGCTTGGCCTCGCTGTCGGCCTGCTCGGCCACGCCGCGGCCGGCCTTGCCGGCGGCCGGCAGCTCGAAAGGCTGCAGCTCACCGGGCCGGTCCGAGAAGGGCAGCAACCAGAGCCGCTCGCGGTTGCTGAGGCGGGCGATGCGGCCGGTCAGCGAGGCATCGGCACCGGCGATGTAATGCAGGGCCTCGACCAGCTGCTGGCGCCGGCCGCCACCGGCCATGCTGCCGCTAGTGTCGAGCACGAAGGTCGAGGCAATCGGAGTGCGGAACTCGTTGAGGTAGGCGGCGATCAGGCCATCGGCCAGCGCCCGGTCGGGCGAGAAAGGCAGCTCGACCTGCAGGCCCTGGCGCGGCAGCACATCGGCCACGCGCTCGTTCAGCTCGGGTTTGATCGGGCGGCGCAGGGTCTGGCGCGCCAGCCAGAGCTGGGCCGGCTCGCTCTTGAGGTATTCGGCCACCTTGAGGTAGTCGGCCCGCTTGGCCTCGTTGAGCAGCATGAAGGGGTAGTCGGCCGTGCTGACGCCCTCATGCGGGTAGATCAGGGTCAGCTTTTCGCGCAGCTTGCCCGAGGCATTGAGGCTGAGCAGCCAGCTCTCGTAATTGATGAAGGCATTGACCTTGGGGCCTTGCTGCTGGATGAACTGCTCGGAGAGATAACTCGAGTTGTCACCGGGCAGCTTGTAGCCCTTGAGAAAATCGGCGATGGCGCCGCGGTCGACGTCGGCGGCGCTGAGGGCTTCGGACTTCTGGCTGGCCGCAGCCACGACCCCCATCAAGGCCATGAAGCCCTGGTTGGAGGTGGCGGGGTTGGACAGGGCATAGCGCAGCTGGCCGGCCTTGGCGGCGTTGGCGATGTCCTTCCAGGTCAGCTTGAGATCGGGCCGGTCCCAGCCCTCCTTGCGTGCATCGGACTCGCTGACGCCGATGGCGATCGGCGAGAGCATGATTTTTTCCTGCAGCTTGACCCGGCCCTGGCCCTGCGGGCTGGACAGCAGGTATTTGGCATTGGCGAACCAGGCGGCGTCGCTCTTGGCTTCGCCGCTGAGCACGGCCTCGGTGCTCTCCATGGTGCCGCCGAACTTGAGCTTCAGGCGCACGCCGGTGGCCTTGCGCACCATCTCCTGCAGCGGCTCCACATCCTTGAGGTCGCTGGTGGCCAGCACGGTGAAGTCCTCCTGGGCGGACTCCAGCTTGGGCATGTCGGCCGCCGGCGCTTGCTCGGCCTTGCGTCCGCAGCCGGCCGTGGCCAGCAAGAGCGCGCTCAGGGACGCCAGGCCCAGCCCTCGAATCCAAGGCATTGTGTTCACGCGGATCATTGCGCCATCTCCTGGGCCACCACCTCGATCATCTCGGCCATCAATTCAAAAGACGGCGGGTCCACCACCTGGGTCAGCCGCGGCTCGACGCCCAGGCCCGTGGCCTGCACGGTCTTGACGAAGCGGGCCGTGTCGGCGATGCGGAAACCGTACTCGACCGCAATGCCCTGCAGCTCTGCATCGTTGGCCAGCAGCTCGCCCAGGGCCTTGGCCCGCTCGTTCAGCGAGACGAACACCACCTTGTTGACGATGGTGGGCTGCGGGTAGAGCAGCACCATGTCCGCGCTGACGCCTTTTTTGGCCAGGGCATGGCTGACCAGCTGGTTCTCGTAGATGAAGGCCAGCGGCGTCTTGCCCATGCCGATGGCCACGTAGTCGTCGAAGTTGCCGTTGACGTAGTTTTCCTGGTAGCCCTGGCGCTTGAACAGCTCGGCCAGCTTGAGGGCGGTGGCGCGGGCGGTCGGCCGGTCGGTCACGACATCGCCGTTCAAGGCCTGGCTGGTCAGGGCCAGGTACATGGCGCCCGAGTTGCTGCGGCGAAGATCCGTGGTGGAGACCAGCACGCTGCGGCTGACCTCGTAGGCGCCCGCGTCCTTGAGCTCTTTCCACTTCTTCTTGGCCAGCATCAGCTGGGTCAGGGCCGCCATGTCCAGGCCATAGACCTTGGGCGAGAGCGGCTTGGCCAGGCCGTTGGCCACCAGGATGCGCGCCACCGGCTCCCAGGAGGCCACCACCATGGGCGTGTGGAAGGGCGCGAGCTGGGCCACGGGCAGCTGGGCCTTACGGGCGGCATCGACCACCTGGTTGGCGGCCACCACACCGGAGGGGAAGAAGAAATCGGCTGCGGTGTCACGGCTGGCGCCGTCGAGCTTGGCCGCCATGTCGCGGCTGCCAACCCGGGACACGCTGACTGGCAGGCGCGCGGCAGCCAAACGTTGGACCACGCGCGGGTCTTTGAAGAAGGTCTCCACATCCAAGGCGATCAAGCCCTTGAGCGGCAGCACGGCAGCCTGCTCGGCCGCTTCCAGCTGCGCCTGAGCCTCCTGCTTCTGCCCCCGCAGCGCCAGGAACAGGCTGCCACCAAAGGCCGCAGCCACCGCCACCGTGATCAATGCGCGCTTGCTCTTCGAGATCGCAGCCACAGGTCTCCCTCGCTGATTGGATTGCGCGCAAATATAGACGCAAAGCGGGGCGACAGACCGCCGTCATGGCGGCGGTGCAGCCCGCGCGACACGCTCACCGACAATCGCACCATGCGCAAGCGCCACGATGCCCACCTTCTTGAAGCCCCCCACGCAGCCACCCGACCTGCGCCCACGCGCCTGTGGCGCGGCCTGGCGCTGATGCTGGCCGGGGGCGGGCTCTTGGCTCTGTCGAGCTGGGTGTTCGGCCCCGAGGGGCTGAAGGTGGAGCAGGTGGCCAAGACCTGGCGGCTGGAGATCGAGGTGGAGCGCCGCACCCTGGAAACCGGCAGCGGCTGGTGTGACGAGATGCCCGAGGGCGCCCAGTTGCTGAGCCGCCGCCTGCTCGACAGCGACCCCAGCGGCCAACGCAGCGGTGCCCTGGAGCATTGCCACTATCGCGCCCTGCAATGGCGCACCTCGTACCTGGCGCTGCGCCAAGGCCAGGCGCCCGAGGCACCGCAATGGCCCCGGCCCGATCTGCGCCCCGGCGACCCCGAACGCCAGGGTCTGGGCGAAGAACGCTTGGGCAAGCGGCAAAGCTTTTACGAGCTGCAGCTGCGTGCCAGTGACGGGCGGCAGTGGAGCTGCCGGCAAAGCCTGGAAGACTGGCAGACTCGACCCGAGAAAGCCCGCTACCGCGTTCGGGTGGATCGTTACGGCGTGGCCAACTGCGCCAGCCTGCCGCCCCTGAGGCTGCCGGCGCGCGGCCGCTGAAGCCGGACACCCCAGCCCAGCACCTGCCTCATTTCGCGGCAGGACAAGTTTCTCCCTTTGGCATCAAGCACTTGCCGGGCTCGCCCGCAGCTTGCCCACGGACTTGTCCACAGCGCTCGGGGACAAGCTCCGCCGAGGGCTGGGGCCGGCCGTTTGCGGGGGCTGCATCCACATTGCTCGATTTCGCAGCAGGGCAAGAAAAACTCAATCGGATCAGACACTTGCAGCCACCGCCCGCAGCTTGCCCACGCACTTGTCCACAGAGGCTGGGGACAGTGCAGCGGGCCCAGCCCTGTCAGAACTTACACATGTCGCCGCACGGGCTTGTGTCCATCATGCGCGGGCCGGTGTCGAGCGGTCCCGGCGCCGCTGCAGGCGCGATCCATCCACCCATCCGTCCGTCCTGCGGCTTCACCTCACGCGACATGTTTGTCGAGAAAGAGCCTTCTCCATGCGACACCTATCCAGCTTGAGCCTTTCCGGGCTCGCCCTTGCTGCCAGTCTGAGCAGCCTTCTGCCCGTGACGGTGCAGGCCGAGACAGGCCGGACCGACGCGGCCAGGACGAACCCTGCGGCCCTTCCGGGCACCTTCGCTGCCCGGCCACTGACCGTGGCGCGCAGCTGGCCCAGCGAGCAGCGCCTGGACGCCGAGGCAAGCGAGGCCTCAGCCTCAGCCGCTCAGACAGCCCGCGAGCGCCGCATCGAGCGGCAGTTCCACAAGGCTGGCGCCGATTTCATCAAGCTGCACTTCGCCGATTTCCGCCTGCCCAAGGGCGCCTATGTGCTGGTGAGTTCGGCCGATGGCCAGGAACTTCATCGTTATGAGGCCGAACCTGCGCGCGCCGACAACCGCACCTTCGATCGCAGCCTCGGTGAAGACGGATTGCGGCAGTTTGCCGCAATGTCGGTGTTCGGCGAGCGCGCCCGCCTGACCCTGGTGCTGCCGGCCGGCGTGCGCTGGGGGCCCGACCATGCCTTGCACATCGACCATTTCCATGCCGGGCAGATCGACGCTGACGAGGCCGCTGGACGCGGCCCTGGCTCGGGCCCGGCCCCACTGTCCGTGTGTGGCGGCGACGAACGCCGCGATCCGGTCTGCCTGGCTGCCAGCCACGCCGGTGCCGTGGATCGCAGCCGCCCGGTGGCACGGCTCCTGATGGCCGGCAGCGGCCTGTGCACCGGCTGGCGGGTCGGCGCCGACAACCGCATGTTCACCAACAACCACTGCCTGTCGACCCAGACCACCTTGGCCAACACCGAGATCTGGTTCAACTATCAGCGCAGCGGCTGCGGCGGCAGCGCCATGGCGACGGTCACCAAGGTCACCGGCCAGACCTTGCTGAAGACCGATGCCACGCTGGACTACTCGCTCTTCACCATCAATGACTTCGCCAAGGTGGCCAGCTTTGGCTACCTCGGCCTGGACCCACGGTCCGCGGTCAAAGGTGAGCCGATCTTCATCGCACAGCATGGCGGCGGCAAGCCCAAGCAGCTCGCCGTCACCAGCGACCAAAACGGCGGCGCAGCCTGCCAGATCGACAGTGCCTCGGTGGCGGGCAACGCCTCGGGCACCGACGTCGCGTACTACTGCGACACCGAGGGCGGCTCCTCGGGCTCACCGGTAATTGCAGCCGGCAGCCGCAAGGTGCTGGCCCTGCACCACTTCGGCGGTTGCACCAACCAAGGCGTGCAGATCAGCAAGATCTGGCCCCAGGTGGCCAGCCACTTCAACAACCAGGTGCCAGGTGGAGACGATGGCGGCAATGGCAGCAATCGGCCACCCGTGGCCGAGTTCAGCAGCAGCTGCAACGGCCTGGTTTGCAGTTTCAACGGCAGCGCCTCCAGCGACAGCGATGGCCGCATCACCCGCTACGACTGGCAGTTCGGTGACGGCCGCACCGCCAGCGGCGCCCAGGTCAGCAACAGCTATCTGCAGGCGGGGCGTTACAGCGCCACCCTGAGCGTCACCGACGATCGCGGCGCCAGCGGCAGCAAGAGCCAGGACTTGGTACTGTCCAACAACACGCCGCTGGAGTTGCAGTCTGGAGTGCCCGTCAACAACCTGGGCGCGGCCAAGGATCAAACCCTGAGCTACTTCATCAAGACCACACAACCCGGCACCCAGGTTCTGGTCGGCATCAGCGGCGGCGCGGGCAACAGCGGCAATGCCGACCTCTATGTGCGCGCCGGCGCCGAACCGACCAGCACGCAGTACGACTGCCGCCCGGCCCTGAGCGGCAACACCGAGAACTGCACGCTGCTGCTGGCCGCCCCGGGCACGGCCTACATCAAGCTGGTGGCCAGCACTGCCTTCACCGGCGTGAACCTGCTGGCCAGCCTGCAGGTCGGCAACAGCGGCTATCCCAAGACCGGCCTGGCCGCCACCAAGGGCAACTGGCTGCGCTATGTCTACACGGTGCCGGCCGGCCGCAGCAGTGTCACCTTCAGCACCAGTGGCGGCAGCGGCGATGCCGACCTCTACCTGCGCCGCGCCGAAGCCCCGGACACCAGCAACTACCAATGTCGCTCGAACGGCAGCACCAACAAGGAAACCTGCACGCTGACCGTCAACGCCGGTGAAACCATCCACATTGGCCTGCGCGCCTACAGCAGCTTCTCGGGGCTGACGCTGGATCTCAAGTGAGCCCAGGGGCAAGGCCAGGCAAGTCTTGCCCTCCCTCAAACGCTACCCCTTGCTGCATCAAGAAAATAGGCCCGACTCCTGAAGGAGCCGGGCCTTTTCTTTCAAGCTATCTCACTCACGAGTTCGCCGCCAGAGCGGATGCGTCGCTCGCGGACCCCAGGGTGCAAACCCCGGGGCGCCATCCTCACTGGGCGCGGGTGGTCGCCTTGAAGGGGACCTGGAAGCCGCCGATATTGAGCGTGGCGGTCGCGGTGGTCAGCGGCTGATTGCTGCTGCGCACACGGACGCGGATCGATTGACCCTTGGTGATGGTGCCAGGCACGCTGGTGAATGCCGCGCCTGCAATGCTGTACTCACCGTTCTCCACACTGACCGGGGCTGCCGTGTTGATGCCCCAGATGCCGGCCGACGACGAAGACACCCAGGTGTCCAGGGTGACGTTGGTCGCCTCGGTGAAGGCAAAGGCATCAGGAACCGGGTCTTCCGCCACGGTGGTGACGTCAAAGTTGCCGCTGACACCACCGATGGTGACCACAGCCCGCTTGGTGGACACGAAGGCACTGCTGCTGATGACGCGGACACGGATGCCCTGACCATTCAACACGGTACCCGGTGCGCTGGTGAAGGCAGCACCGCTGATGCTGTACTCACCGCCTTCGATGGAGATCGGAGTGGGCGCATTGATGCCGTTGACCGTGCGGGTCGACGAGGTCACGGCCGTGTTGACCAGCACACCCGAGATCGGGTCGAAGGAGAACGGCGTCGGGACGCGATCGGCCACGGCCGTGGTGACATCGAAGCGGGTGCTGTAAGAGCCCACGGTCAAGGTCACGCTCTGGCTGGTCTGATACTCAGGACCGGTGGTCAGGCGAACCCGAACCGACTGCCCCTTGGTGATGCTGCCGGCCACCGAGGTGAAGGCACCGCCCGCAATGCTGTACTCACCGCCGACAACGCTGATCGGCGTTGCCGTGTTGATGCCCGCCACAACCTTGCTTTCTGACACCACCACCGTGTTGGGCAATGCGGACACATTGGCCAGGAAAGTGAAAGCCAGTGGCTCGGTGTCGGGAGCCGCTGTCACGGCCGTGAAGCTGCCATTCACACCACCCACATTCAGGCTCACCGTGCTGGCGGTGGAATGCTGGCTGCTGCTGGTGACGCGCACACGCACCGATTGAGCGTTGTTGACCATACCGGGCGCGCTGGTGAAAGCTGCGCCATTGATGCTGTACTCACCGCCCGTCACGCTGATCGGCGTGGGCGCGTTGATGCCCGTGACGACGACCACCGGCGAGGTGATCCAGACGCCCAGGTCGACATTGCTGAGGCCAGCGAAGCTGAAGGCCGCCGGGGTGGTGTCGACACCCGAGGTGGTCACTGCAAAACCTGCGGTAACGCCGCCGATGTTCAGCACCGTGGTGTTGGTCGCGCCGTAGCTGGAACTGCTCAGCTGACGCACACGCACGGTCTGACCCGACAAGACCGTCCCAGCCGCGCTGGTGAAGGCGCCGCCATTGATGTTGTATTCACCGCCGGTCACGCTGATCGGCGTCGGGCCGTTGATGCCGCGAATCATGACACCGGCCGAGGCCGTCTGGGTCGACAGGGCCGCGCCCGTGACTGCGGGGAAGGCAAAAGCGTCGGGCGTGGTGTCCAGATTGGCCGTCGTGACATTGAACACGGCGTTGACCGTACCGACGGTCAAGGTGGCACGGGTCGTCTCTCCATACGCAGCAGCGCTGTTGACTCGCACGCGCAAGGTCTGACCCTTGACCACGGTGCCTGGCGCGGAGGTGTACGGGGCACCGGCAATGCTGTACTCACCGCCCACGATGCTGATCGGCGTGGCGGTGTTCACACCCCAAATGCCAATGCTGTTCGAGATGATCTGCGTGTTCAGCGCAGCGCTTGGCACCGGAACGAAGGCGAAGGCATCAGGGGTGATGTCTTCCGCCATGGTCGTCACGTTGAAAGGCACGCTGAGCGAGCCCACCGTCACGACTGCCGTCTTGGTGCTGCCGAAGCTGGTGCTGCTGAGCAGACGCACACGCACACCCTGACCGTTGGTCACGGTGCCGGCTGCGCTGGTGAAGGCGCCGCCGCTGATGCTGTACTCACCGCCCACCACCGAGATCGGCGTCGGGCCGGTGACGGTGATGGTGGCCGTGCCCGAAGACACGAGGGTGTTCAGGGCTGCGTTCGACTCGGGGTTGAAGACGAAAGGCTTGACATCGCCGCTGGCGGCCACGGTGGTGGTGTTGAAGCTGGCCGAGAAGCCACCCACCACCACGGTGACACCACGGGTGGTCGAGTTGGTGTTGGCGCTCATCACACGCACGCGCAGCACCTGACCGGCCAGCACGGTGCCGGGGGCGCTGGTGAAGGCGCCGCCGTCCAAGCTGTACTCACCGCCGGTGACCTGGATCGGGGCTGCAGCATCGATGCCGGCGATGGTCGCCGGAGCCGACACCACCCAGCTGTTCAGGGCCACATTGGTGGCGCTGGCAAAGCTGAATGCGTCGGGGGTGACGTCCTTGTCCGTCACCACGACATTGATGGACTTCTGCGCGCTTTCGCCGCGGTCATCGGTCACGGTCAGCAGCACGGTGTAAGTGCCGGCTGCGGCATAGCGGTGGCTGGCAGTGGCGCCTTCGGCGCCGCTGCCATCACCGAAGTTCCAGGCGTAGGACACGATGGAGCCGTCGATGTCGCGGCTGGTCGAGGCGTCGAATGCGAAGGTGGTGTTCAGCGAACCCGTGGCCGGCGACACGCTGAATGCAGCCTGGGGCGCCTGATTGACCGTGCTGTCCGAATCCGCCAGGCTCAGATGCCAGACGCTGCCTTGAATGCTCTGGCCCGGCTCGCGGCCACCGTAGAGCACGGACACCTTGGCGATCGGGTCAAAGGCCATCATGGCGAGATAACGCGCCGGCGGCGACACAGCTGGGGTCACTTCGGTCCAGGTGTTCTTGGCAAAGTCGTAAATCCAGGTGTCAGCCAACAGCTCTGCCGTCGTCGGCACGGTCGCGTAGAAGTCGCGCACCGAGGTACCGCCGTGCATCACCACCACCCCATGCTCCTTGTCGAAGGACATCTGGTGGCCCATGCGAGCCGGCGGGCTCACGGGGGTGATCATCTGCGTCCAGGTGTTGGTCGACAGCTTGTAGGCCCAGGTGTCGCCCAAGGGGCCCTTGCCACCCGGGCAGCGGGTGTCGGAACCGTCGCAACGGCCGCCGTACAGAATGAAGACATCGTTGACCGAGTCGTAGACCATGCCCGAACTGATTTCATTGCGCTTGTACGGGCCGACTTCTGCATTCGGCTTCTTCAGCGCCCAGGTCTTGGTGCGGGCATCCAGCACCCAGGTTTCATTCAGCGACACGCCGTTGATGGAGCCGCCGAACATGACGATGGCCTTGTCGGCCGTCGAGTAGGCCGCCGCCGGCGTGTTCGAGCCATAGCCCACATGGGGCGTCGGGCCGGTGTATCCGTAGTGGGCCAGCTGCAGCGCCGCCCATTGGCGGGTGACGGGCGAGTAGTACCACGAACCGCCATCGGTCCACACCTTGATCTGGTAGGTCGAGCCCGGAGCCAGGCCGTAGACCGGGCTGGCCAAGGTCAGGGTCTTGGTGATCGAGTCGTAGGACTGGACATAGGCCTTGCCGTAGCCGGTGGCGACGGTCCAGTCCTTGAAGTGGTCCGAGGTCACATCGCTGGGCAGCGAGGAGTCCACCACGGTAGTCGTGTTGGTCCCGGCCTGAGCGGTGCGCATCGTGGCACGGGTGCCGGTGCACTTGTAGCCACCGCCGGAGAGCGACCAGTACAGGTGGTTGTAGTCGTCGTAAATCGTGACCTGGGTGTCTCGACCGTCCGGGCCGGAGAAACCGAAGGTACCCGGGCAGTGATCCGCGGGGTTCTCGATGGCGGTCCACTGGTCGGCGACGGTGTCGTACTGCCAGATGTCGGCCACAAAGCCCGAAGCACTGCCTCCGAACAGCATCAGCTTGCCATTCAGGGAGTCAAAGTCCATGGAGGTCCAGGCGCGCGGGCCCGGGCTGGTGGCCGAACGGAAGGGCTCCAACGGCGCTTTTTTGGTCCAGGTGGCCACCAGATTGCCGGCCCAACTGCCGCCTGCGGCAAGTCCGAGCGCCAGAAGCGTGATCACGGATCTGGTTCGCTTGTCGTTGTACATATGCTGTCCCATGAAGCTTTGAAAAAGGGCAAAGCCCGGCACGCCGGGCAACTTTGGAAGCGTACGTCATCCACCATTTCTTGAACGCCCCCTTAGTCAGGGGGAACCCGTGGTGAAAGTCCGCACTTGCAGGCTGCCCCCCCCTCGTTTGAGTGGTGCCGACCTCTCTTGTCCTCAGCATCTCGCCCTCACCTCCGCGCGCCCACCGACACAGCGTCTGGCTTATGCTTCCAGGCACCATGGACTTGTTCATCGACGAGGCGCGCTATCAAGCCCTGCTGAGCAAGCTTGGGCAGGGGGCCGCGTCGCTGGACGAACGGGTGGCACTGTGCTGGCATCAGCGCCAGCGTGAGCCGGCGGCGGCCCAGCAATTGGCCAGCGCCCTGCTGGCCCAGCCGATCGCGCTGAGCGCGGGGGATCGCGCTCGCCTGGCGCTGGTGCGCGCCGAACAAGCCCTGCTGGCAATCCAGCCCGACGCCGCGCGCGCAGCCTTGCATGAAGCCCGCGCGGGGTTCAGTCAGACGGCCGACCCTGAAGGCTTGGCGGACTGCGCCTGGTTGCAAGCCCTGCAAGCCGTGCTCGAGGGCCGCCAGCCCCAGGCCCTGCCGTTTCTGGATGAGGTCCGTGAGCGGGCCGGCAAAGATTCGCTGCGCGGACTGGCGGCAGGCTTGTGGGGGGATTTGCTGCGTACCTTTGCCGACCCTGCAGCAGGGCGGGCACGCGGCGCCCCCGGCCAGGAAGCAATTGATGCATGGCCACTCGGGGCCAAAGCCTGGGCCCATGAGCTGCGCGGCACCCTGGCAGCCCAGCGCAGCGACTACGGGCGGGCCGCCGCCGAACGGCTGCTGGCCTGCGAGTTCGCCCTGGCCTCTGGCCAGGTGCAGCGCGCCGTGGTGGCCATCCACAACGCGGCCGATGCCTTGAACAATCTCGGCGCCTACGAGCAGTCGTTGCACTGGATGGAACGTGCCCTGGCCCTGGTGCGTGAGCGCGCCTGGCCGCAGCTGATGGGCTACAGCCTGGCGCAGCTGGGGGATACCTTGCGCCGCCTCGGACGGCTGGACGCCGCCCAGGAGGCGGTACAGGAAGCGCTGGCGCTCTTGTCCAAAGCACCGACCTCGCGCCCGTTCGCGATTGCCTTGAAATGCGAGGGCGATCTTGCGCTGGACCGCGCCGAAGCCGCGGCGGCACTGGAGGCCTTCGAACAGCTGGGGCAGCACCCGCAAGCGCAGACGCAGCCCGATCTGGCCATCTTTGCGCTGCGCGGCCAGGCGCAAGCCCTGTCCCTGCTGGATCGGTCCGAGCAGGCCCTGGCCTGCGCCCTGCGGGCCCTGGAGCGCGCCACCGCCAGCGGCCATGCCTTCCGCCAGATTGAGGCCTTGCGCGCACTGGCCAGCCTCCACACACGCCACCCTGCGCTGCCATGCCCACCCGGCAGCACGGCGCCCAACGCCGCCCTGCACCACCTGTTGCAAGCTCAAGCCCTGGCCGAGACCCTGCCTGGTTTTGAAATCCCGAGCGAGCTGGCCGAAGCACTCGCCGACGCCTGGGCTGCAGCCGGCGACATGGCCCAGGCCTACCAGCTTTCACGCGCCGCCAACGCCGCCCGACAGCGCAGCCAGACCGAGCTGGCCAACCAACGTGTGCTGGCCATGCAAGCCCTGCACCAAACCGACAAGGCCCGCGCCGAAGCGGCCGAGCAAGCTCGCCGCGCTGATGCCCTGATGCGCGAAATGGCACAGCGGGTGCAACAAGGCAAGTTGCAGGCCCTGGGGCAGTTGGTGGCCGGTGTTGCCCATGAGCTCAACACCCCGATCGGCAACAGCATGATGGCCGCCAGCCACTGGCAGGCGCGCAATGAAGCGCTGAGTCAGGCCGTTCAGGCGCAGGCCCTGCGCCGCAGTGCCCTGGACGACTACCTGCTGCACGCCCGCCAGTCGGCTGAGCTCTTGGCCCGCAATCTGAGCCGAGCCGCCGCTTTGGTCGAGCAGTTCAAGCAGATCGCGGTGGACTCCACCACCGAGGCTCGGCGCCGCTTCAGCCTGCGCCCGCTGTGTGAAGCGGCCCTGCAAACCTGCCAGCACGAGGCCTTGCAGGAGCAAGGGCTCAAGCTCGAACTGGAGCTCCAAATCGATGCCGGGCTGGAACTCGACAGCGACCCGGTGGCCTTGCAACAGCTGCTGGCCGAGCTGTGCCGCAATGCCCGGTTGCATGCGTTCGTGGGTCGCAGCGAAGGCCGGCTGCGCCTGCAGCTCGAACCACGGCCCGGCAGAGCCGGCTTTCGCCTGAGCCTGAGCGACAACGGCTGCGGCATCGCCGAGGCCGACCTGGGCCGCATCTTCGAGCCCTTCTTCAGCACCCGCTTCGGCCAGGGCCGCAGCGGCCTGGGCCTGCATGTCTGCCACAACCTGGCCCTGGCCCGGCTGGGTGGCAGCCTCAGCGTTCAAAGCACACCCGGTCAGGGCACTTGCTTCGTGCTGGAGCTGGGCGACGCCCGGTCCTCCATGCCTTGAACAGCGCTCCACCCCAAGCGCATCACGCACCCTGCCGAGTCTCAGGCCCGTACTCGGTTTCGCAAGAAGCGCGCGGCTGGGCCGGGTAAAAGGCCACCGACCGGTTCTTGAGGGATCACGGTGCGGCTTGGAATCAACAGGCTTCACTGTATATACTGTGTATAGACAATATACCCAGTGATTGATCGAGTGAGCGCTGAACTGTTTCTGTCGGCCTCCGACGCCCAGCCGATGTACCGGCAAATCGTCGAGCAGGTCACCATCAAGGTGCTATCCGGTGATTGGCCAGCCGGCACCGCACTGCCGTCCATCCGCGAGATGGCAGCAGCCAACGGCGTCAGCGTCATCACCGTCAAACGCGCCTACCTTGAGCTGGAGCATGCCGGCGTGATCATCACTCGGCATGGCAAGGGCTCGTTCGTCGCCGACTCCACCGACGCACCACGCGCGCAGCAACAGGCCGAACTGATTCTTCACCTCGATCAAGCCTTGGCCAGTGCGGAGCGCCTGGGTCTGAGCGACGCCGAGTTCCACGATCTCATCCAAACCCGGCGCGCCCAACGCGCCACTGATGGAGCCTCCTCATGAGCCCCTCCCCGGTTCCCGCCTTTGCCCTGCGGGGCGTCAGCAAACGCTATGAGGCATTCACCCTGCATCCCTTGGATCTCGAGCTGGCCGAAGGCCAGATCATGGGCCTGGTGGGCGTGAACGGCGCCGGCAAGAGCACGCTGCTGCGCCTGCTTGCAGGCCTGAGCCTGGCCGATGGCGGGCAGCTGGAGGTGCTGGGCCACCGCTTGCCGGAGCAGCAGGTGCAAGCCAAGCAGCACACGGCCTTGGCCTCGGAAGACATGCGCATGTATGGCTCGCAGACTCTGTCATGGCATTTCGACTTTGTGCGCCGCATGGTGCCGCAATGGGACGGCGCCTACGCTGAGCACCTGCGGCGTCGCTTTGACCTGCCGGCCGACCAGCGCGTGGCGGGCTTCTCGCATGGTCAGCGCGTCAAAGCGCTCTTGCTGCTGGTGCTGGCCCGTCGCACTCGCCTGCTCTTGCTCGATGAGCCGACCACGGGACTCGATCCGGTGGCGCGCGCCGAGGTGCTGGACGCCTTGGCCGAGGTGCTGATGGACGAGCGCCGCAGTGTGCTGTTCTCCTCGCACCAGACGGGCGAAGTGGAGCGCTTGGCGGATCGCATCGCGTTCTTGCATCAAGGGCGACTGCTCACCGACGAGGCCAAGGACAGCTACCTGGAGCGCTGGCGCCGCATCGTCGGCCACGGGTACGCGCCGGACGATTTGGGCGACTGGCCCGAAGTGGCGCAGTGCCGTCGCAATGGCTCTCTGGTGGAGTTGCGCGTGCGCGCCTTCAGTCCGGGCTTGCAAGAGCGATTGCAGGCTCGGGGCATGCAGATCCATCAAATCACCCCCCTGACCCTGGAAGACATCTTCGTAAGCACCGTACGCGAGCACAGCGGAGCGACAGCATGAACCCCTCACCCTTCACCCCCCAATGGCCTGTCATCCGAGCACTCGTCCAGAAGGACTGGCAATTGTTCGAGAAGCAGTTGGCCGCCTATGTGGGCGCCGGTGTCCTGGCCCTGGCCTTGATGGGCCATGCGCAGAGCTGGAGTTTCTACCTGGGATCGCTCTTGCTCATCATCGTGATGGTGGCGGCGTCCTGCTTCGCCGTCAGCACCGCCCTCATCAACGAACGCAAGGAGAAAACCTTGGCTTTCGTGATGAGCCTGCCCGTCACTCCGCTGGACTTCTACCTGGGCAAACTGCTGGGCAACCTCGTGACCTTTGGCGTTCCCTTCGTGCTGCTCACAGCTGGAGCCGTGGCCATCACGCTGTGGACCCCCTTGCCCGACGGCCTGCTGACCCTGGTGCTGCTGCTGGCCGGCCACCTCCTGCTGGCCTTTTGCTTCTCTCTCGCCGTGGCCATGCGCGTGGAATCAGAGGGCTGGAACATCTTCGTGATGATCACCGGCTCGGCGCTCATCAATCCGCTGATGGCCGGCTTGAGCCAGGTGCCTGACATCGCTCGACATTGGTCAGGCCCTGTGGTCGTGTGGAGCTGGCAAGTGCTGCTCATCCTCGGCGCGCAACTGCTCTTGAGTCTGGCGTTGATGCTGAACACCGGTTGGCACCACCTCCGCAAGCCCGCGTTCTACTGAGCGGCGCTCCATGCCGCCACGCTTGCACGCCTTGGATGCCCTGCGTGCCGGGGCCATGTTGGCCGGCGTGGTGTTTCACGTCGCCTTGGCGCACAGCCCTTTGGTGGCTGCGCTGTGGCCCACCGCCGATCGATCCCAAGCCCCCGCCTTGGACCTGCTCTTGTGGCCGCTGCACTTGGTGCGCATGCCGGTGTTCTTCTGGCTGGCTGGCTTCTTCGCCGCCAGGCATTGGGCGCAACGGGGCTCGGCCGGGTTCTTGAGTTCTCGCCTGCGTCGCCTGGCCGTGCCGCTGCTCATCGGAGTGCCGTTGCTGCACTTGGCGATGGGCGCCTTGCTCAGGTGGGCCTTGGACCACGTCGCGCACCCCTCACCCCTGCTGCAGCTGATCAGGCGCGCCATGGACCAGGGCTGGACTTTGCCGCCACCGGGCACAGGCCACCTCTGGTTTCTGCTGTATCTGCTGTGGTTCACCTTGCTGGCCTGGGTGGCGCGCACTTTGGCCCCTCCCGCCTGGGCCGCGCGGCTGCGTGAATTGCCGCTGAAGTATTGGGTGAGCGCGCTTCCCCTGATCCTGCTGCCACTCTTGCACGCAGTGCCAGCCCCGCACCCTGCACCGGAGGCCTTGCTGCCGCAGTTCTGGGCCCTGTGCTTCTACGGTGCGTTCTATGCAATGGGGGCGAGCAGCGCGGCCTGGTGGGAACGCCTGGCCCAGGCCCGATGGGCCGGGAGCTTGGCTGCAGGCTTTGGACTGGCTGCCTGCGCCTACCTGCTGCTGTTGCCTGCCCCTGGCGCTTCGGCTTCATGGCCGGTGGCGGCCGCGGGGGCACTGGGCTCCGTCTGGGGCTGCCTGGCTCTGCTCGGCTGGGCACAGCGGCTGGGCGGCTCGGTCCGCCGAGCCTGGCTCACGCATCTGGCAGATGCATCGTACTGGGTCTACCTCGTGCACCTGCCCATTGCGCTGGCGCTCCAACTGGCGCTGATGGACCAGCCCTGGCCCTGGTGGGTCAAACTGCCCCTGGTGCTGGCGCTCACTCTGGCGCTGGCGCTGGGAAGCTTCGAGGCCTTGATTCGGCATGGCGTGGTGGGGCGATGGCTATTGGGTCGCAAGGGCTGGATCAATCCCAAGGATCGGCAAGCCGCTGCGAACTGCAACTCGGGCCTTGAGTGACGCGGCAACGCCAAGCCGGGGCGCGCCATCAAGGGCGTAGCCCCAGCAAATCATGTCGCCGCCTCAGTCACCGCGCCAAGCGCATCAGCTTGCCGCTGTCGGTCAAGAGCATCAAGGCGCCATCGGCGGCCTGGCGCACATCGCGAATGCGTTCGCCCTGGTCCTTGAACATCTCGGTGCGCGATTGCACGGTGTTGCCGTTCAATTGCAGGCGCCACAAGGCCTGTCCCGCCAGCGAGCCCGAAAAGAGCTGCCCCTGCCACTCCGGGAACATGCTGCCGGTGTAGAAGACCAAGCCGGCCGGCGCCACCGACACCGGCACCCAGTAGCTCAGAGGCTCCACATAACTCGGCGCATGCACGCCCCCGCCGATGCGGCAGGCCTCACCCACCGGATCCCCGTAATTGCAACCATAGCTCCTGACCGGCCAGCCGTAGTTGGCGCCGGCCCGGGCGATGTTGATCTCATCACCGCCCTGCGGGCCATGCTCGCTGACCCACAACTCGCCCGTGGCCGGATGCAAGGCCGCGCCCTGAGGGTTGCGGTGACCAATGCTCCAAAGGCCGGCACGGGCGCCTGAGCCGAAGCTGGGGTTGTCGCTGGGGATGCTGCCATCGCGCTGGATGCGCACCACCTTGCCCAGGGTTTGCGTCAGGTCTTGCGCCGGCGAGCCCAGCTGACGTTCGCCCAGAGCCACAAACAGGCTCTTGTCCCGTGCGAACACCAGGCGCGAGCCGAAATGGCCGCTGCCGCTGACCTTGGGCGCTTGCCGAAAAATAACCGTCAGCTCCAGCAGCGCATTGCCGACCAGACGCCCGCGGGCCACGGCCGTGCCGGACTTGCCGGCTTCCGCACCCTGCCCCGGCTCGGCATAGCTGAGGTAGACCCAGGGCGTGCTCGCAAAGTCCGGGTCGATGGCCACATCGAGCAAACCGCCCTGCCCCGCCGACGCCACCGCAGGCACGCCGCTGATCGCGACCGAAGCCCCCTGGCCACTGGCCGGCAGCCTCAGCAGGCTGCCGCTCTTTTGCGTCACCAGCCACGGGCCGTCGGGCAGTTGCACCATGCCCCAGGGGCTTTGCAAATCGCTGCGCAAGGTGCTCAGCTGCGGCGCGGCCGGGGTGGGTGCGGGCGTTGGGGCGGGCGTTGGGGCGGGCGTCGGTGCAGGCGTTGGGCTGGGTTCCGCCGCGACGGAACTTCCCCCTCCACCACAAGCAACCAAGAACGAGACGGCAATGCAAGCCAGGGTGCAAATCGAGGGTCGAGTGGTCATGGCGGCGGTCTCCGGTGGCAATGCTTGCCGGGAGTCTATGCCGGCCTCCTTTCAAGCGCACACGCCGGGCCAGATCCGGCAACACGAGCCCCGACAACCTCCCTTTCAGGGCTCGGGTCTCGCCATGGATCTCGCCGCTTCCGCTGCCAGCCCGACGTCTTCTTTCAGCGCTGGCCGCGGGTGAGTGGTCTTGCCCATATCCACCGCCTCCACCACGTCCGCCTCGACCGCTAGGGCCAGGGCGATCTCGCTGCAGTCGACGCTTGACCCACTAACTCTACATATGTAGAGTTATCGAATGACACGAACACGAGCACCCTCACAGCAGGCCCTGGCCGTGCTGCTGGTTTTGGCCGACGCCGGCGAAGAATGGCGTCATGGCTACGACATCGCGACGCAGGCAGACATCAAATCCGGCACCTTGTACCCCCTGCTCATGCGGCTTGAAGCGCAAGGCCAACTCGAGGCGGTGTGGCAGGAGTCGCCCACACCGGGCCGGCCGCCACGCCACGCCTACCGCTTGACGGAAGCGGGCCGCGCTTGGCTGGCCGGCATGGGCGAAGCACTCGACCAAGCGCGGGCTCGGCGCCGGGCCGCTGAGCTGCAAACCGGCTGGGCGGTCGCGCCGCGTTCATCGACCAAGCCATCATGAGCAATCCCGCACCAAGCGCGTTGCGACTCGTCCTCGCGCGATGGCTGATGCGCGCATGCCTGGCCCTGATGCCCAAGGCACTGGCGCCCTGGGCGCAAGCCATGGCGGCCGAGCTCGACGAGATCCGCGCTGCCGGAGCGGCCTGCAGTTTCGCCTTTGGTTGCTTGGCACTGGCGCTGAAGCTGCGCCTCTTGTCGAACTGGCAATCGGCTGCAGCGAGCGCCAAGCGCATGACCGGAGCGCTTGCGCACCGGGGCCTGGGCGGAACCTTGCTAAAGCAAGTGCATGAAGCAAGCGCGGCCCGCCTCGGCGCCGCAAGCGCCTGCCTGGCGGTGCTTGTGGGTGGCGTGTTCATGGCCACGACGGGCGCACCCAAGTCCTGGCCCTGGATGAACGGCCTGTCCTTGGCCTTTGCCCTGGCCAGCCTGGCCCTGCTGCCCAAACAAGGGCTACAAACAGAACAGCGCCTGCGCGAGCGGCTCTGCCTCCTGCTGGGCAGCCTCTTGCTGGCGAGTTGCGCATTGGAATCCCGCGAGGGCTTGAACGGGCGTTGGCTGCAATTGGGCCCTGTGAGCGTGCAGCTGGTATGGCTGCTCGTGCCCAGCCTGCTCTTGCTGTCGAATCGTCCGGCCGGACAGGCACAGGCCAGCCGCCCCCTGTGCAGCAGCCTGGGCTTGCTCCTGGCCATCGCCGCGCTCTGGGCGCAAACGGAGCCGATGTGGCTGTTGCTGATGGGTCTCATGCTGCTGCTGCGCAGCGCGCGAAGAAGCGAGCCTCAAGCGGCTCATCAGGCTGAAGCTTTGCTGGCCTGCCTGGCCTTGCTGGCGGCGGGCTTGAGCAGCCAGCACTGGCAGATGCCAAGCAGCCAGGCCTTCGTCGATCAGGTCCTGCTGCAAGCCTGGTCGCACAGCCCTCAGCCTTTGCTGACGGGGCTGATGCTCGCCGCCCTGCTGCTCTTGGTCTTGCCAGGATGGCGCCACCGGCACGCACGCGAACACAGCCTGCTCTGGGCCGGCCTTCTGTTGATGAGCCTGCCGGGCTTCCTGCCCACGCCGCTGTTGGGCATGGGCGGCAGCGCCATCCTGGGCTATGTGCTCAGCCTTGCGGCCGTCTCGGGGCCCGAACCCGGCCCACAGGCGCCCAGCAAGGCAGCGCATACGCCCCGACACCGGCGAGAGTCGCACAAAGCCCCATGGCGACGGCTCAAGCCTCGCTAGACACGGCAGAACCTCGCCTCACCCCAAGCCCAGCCGACTCTAATTCACCTGCGGCCCCGCGTCTCTGACGGAGCTCTCCCGAGCTCGGTTGAGGCTGCCGCATGGCAGCTTGTACTTCTCGTCTCATCCGCGGCCGCTCAGCCACTCCGCCTGTACAGCCAGGCAGGTACCACCCACATGAAACACCAAACCACCATGAAGCGCTCTCGTCGCACCTGTCTCTCTGTCGCCGCCGTCTTGCTGCTGGCCCTCATCAGCATCAGCGCGCTACTCTGGCAACGCTGGAGCCAGCCCTGGAGGGATCAGGCCGTGAGCTTTACGCCGGCACAGCAGGAATGCGGGCAAGAAGGGCAGCTTCGCTACTGCATCAACCGGGATGTGGGCGGCGTGAATGGCGACTGGCTCTACCACCTGCATGGCCGCAAGCTCGACGAGACCATCTGGAACGACCCGTCCTATATGACTGCCATGATCCAAGGCGCTTGGCAGCAGATGGGCCAACGCCCGCCCACCGTGGTGACGCTGTCCTACGGACCCGTGTGGTTGCTCACCCCCAAAGGCAAGGCCGAGGCCAGCGGCTTGCTGGAGCAGGTCCACAGCGACATGGCCGCCATCGAAGCGCGCCACGGTCGCCCGGCGCGTCGCTTGCTGCTGGGGGAATCCATGGGCGGACTCAATGCCTTGATCCTGGGCCTGAGCCGGCCTGAGCACTTTGCCAAGGTGGCCGCGCTGTGCCCCGGTGTCTATGTGGACTCGCCGTTCGCACCCCTGAGCCAGCTGAAGGCTGCGCTGGAGCGCACGGGCGCCGACCCCAAGATCGGCTTCGGCGTCGTCCGTCTGGCGCGCCAGTATGTGACGGACGATGCGGAATGGCAGCGCGTTTCGCCGCTGGCCTTGATCGAACAAGAACTCCCCGCTTCAAGCCCACGTCCGCAGCTCTACGTCTCCAACGGCCTGTACGACCGCTATGGCAATTTCGAGGGCAGCCAGCGCCTGATCGAACGCGCGCGTGCTCAGGGTTGGCAGACCGAATGGCACCCGATTTACGGCGGCCACTGCGCGAGCGACATCGACTCGCTGGCGCGATTTCTGCTTCCCAGCTGACGGCGTCCTGCACCCACAACAAGGGGGCCCGACGCTGCTTACTGGCTGGCACAGCCCGCTTCAGGCGTTCACGCACCTGATCTTGTTCAAACGGATCGCCTCGGACAGTCTCCCGTCCGGGGCGACTATTTGCCGTCCACCCAAGGATTTGCTTGCGCGCCGGCTGAGCGTCTATCTGAGTCGTTCACAGCCGAGCCGCCCGTGCCGCCAGAAACCGCCGGTCGCTGTCGAGGGTCGCCAGTTCGATGGCCCGGTCGTACGCCCGCCGGGCGGCTTCGGACTGGCCCGCCATGGCGAGCACGGCGGCGCGCGCGGCATGAAAGGGCTGGAAGTCTGCCAGGGGCTCCTGCAGTTCGTTCAGTGTGGCCACCGCGGCGGCCAGCAGCCCGTTCTCGGCCATCGCGACGGCGTGATTGACGCGCACCACCGGTGTCGGCTCCAGAAGCAGCAAGGCCGTGTACAGCTGCAGTATCTGAGGCCAGTCCGGCGCGGGTTCGGGCATCTGGCAGGCACTGATCGCCGCCTTGATCTGGAACGGCCCCGCCCGTTTGCGGCGCAAGGCCGTCTCCAGCTTGTGCCGACCTTCGGCCTCGAGCTCGCGTCGCCACAGCCGACGGTCCTGTTCCGCAGGCGGCACGGTTTCGCCGCTGGCGTTGACCCGCGCCGCCCGGCGTGCTTCGGTCAGCAGCATCAGGGCAAGTGCACCTTCGATCTCGGGCTGCTCAGGGCACAGCGCATCGAGCAAGCGGGCCAGAAACAGCGCCTCGGCGCACAGATCCCGCGCCTCGTCGGGCGCGGCGGTGTAGCCGGTGGTGAAGATCAGGTAGACGGTGGTGAGAACGGCCTGCAACCGCTCGTCCCACTGCTCGGGCGGGGGCACGGCGTAGGCGATGCCCGAGCGGGCGATCTTGGCCTTGGCCCGGCTCAGGCGCTGGCCGGTGGTGGCCTCCTGATCAAGGAACAAGCGGGCGATCTCGCCCGTGGACAGGCCGCACACGGTCCGCAGCGTCAGCGCCACCCGCGACTTGAGCTCCAGCGCCGGGTGGCAGCAGGTGAAGACCAGGCGCAGGCGCTCGTCAGGAATGGGCTCAGGCTCGTCTGGCCCGAGCAAGTCCTGGACCAGTTGGACCGCCGCCTCGCGCTCGCCGTCGCGGCCCTCGGCGCGCAGCTGGTCGAGCGCCTTGCGATAGGCCACCTGGATCAGCCAGCCCTGGGGCGACCGGGGCAGACCGTCGCGCGCCCAGTGGCTCAGCGCGGACACGCAGGCCTCTTGCAAGGCATCTTCCGCGCGCTGGAAAGAACCCAGCCGGTGCGTGAGCGCCGCCATCAGCCGCCCCCGGTCGTGGCGCAGCACATGCTCCAGCGCCTGGACGAGTGCGATGGCCTGGGCGGGGGCGCTCATTCGCAAGCCACCGATCAGGCGTCGGTCGGGTCGTAGTTCAGCAAGGGCCGCACCTCGACGGTGCCGAATGCGGCCACCGGCATCTGCGCCGCGTAGCGCAGGGCGGTGTCGAGGTCGGGCACATCGAGCACGTAGTAACCGCCCAGATGCTCGCGGGTTTCGGCAAAAGGGCCGTCCATGGTTTCGACCTTGCCACCGCGCAGCTTGATGGAGGTGGCGGTTTCAATGCCTTGCAGGCCTTCGCCGCCGCGCAGAACGCCATCGGCCTGGGCCTTTGCGCTGAAGGCGGCGAAGTCGGCCATCATGGCCTGGAACTCGGGCGTGCCGTAGACGGGCTCAGCTTCGGGCGCGCTGTAGAGCAAAAACATGTATTGCATGGTGAACTCTCCAAAATGTTTCGAGAAACGACAGGACTGAGGGCTGAGGGCTGACAGTGCGTCACAAGCCTTGCGGACCGAGAAGCATGCCACCCAAAGCGGTGAGTCGCAGCAAGGCCCCCGCCCCCAAACCTAAGACGCCGCCGACGTTGCAGATTTCGACATCGACAGGAAAACTACTTCTCGTTTCTTCTCGTCGGGTGAACGGCGGCGCTTCGGCCGCTGACCGCATCGAGCCGCAAGTCCAAGCGCAGCAGGAGCGGTCTTGCGCCTGCCAGGTGCAGGTCTCGGGTGCCGGCCTCTGGTGCCGTCCCCAGGGTTTCATCCCAAGCGCGCACGGGCTGTCTGGACACCTGCGCAGGCATGAAAGCCCGGCGCAAAGAGCAAAAAGCCCCGAACAGTTTCCCGTCCGGGGCTTTGATATGCAGTTCAGCGCAGCCGCAGATTACTTCCGCGCCGGCGGCAAATCCGTGCACGAACCATGCGCCACTTCCGCCGCCATGCCGATGCTTTCGCCCAGCGTCGGGTGCGGGTGAATCGTCTTGCCGATGTCCACCGCGTCGGCGCCCATCTCGATGGCCAAGGCGATCTCGCCGATCATGTCGCCGGCGTGGGTGCCGACGATGCCGCCGCCGACGATGCGGTGGGTCTCTTCATCGAAGAGCAGCTTGGTGAAGCCTTCGTCGCGGCCGTTGGCGATCGCGCGGCCCGAAGCGGTCCAGGGGAACAAGCCCTTCTTGACCTTGATGCCTTGGGCCTTGGCCTGGTCTTCGGTGAGACCCACCCACGCCACTTCCGGGTCGGTGTAGGCCACGCTCGGGATCACGCGGGCGTCGAACTGGCTCTTGGACAAATGCGCGTCGCCGAGGATGGCACCGGCCGCCACTTCGGCCGCCACATGGGCCTCGTGCACCGCCTTGTGCGCCAGCATGGGCTGGCCGACCACATCGCCGATGGCGAAGATGTGCGGCACATTGGTGCGCATCTGCACATCGACGTTGATGAAGCCACGGTCGGTCACCGCGACGCCGGCCTTGTCAGCGGCGATCTTCTTGCCATTGGGCGTGCGGCCCACAGCCTGCAGCACGAAGTCGTAAACGCCTTCGCTCTTGACTCCGTCCAGGCCCTCAAACTGCACCTTGATGCCGTCCGGCGTGGCCTCGGCACCGACGGTCTTGGTCTTGAGCATGATGTTGTCGAAGCGCTTGGCATTCATCTTCTGCCAGACCTTGACGAGGTCGCGGTCGGCGCCTTGCATCAGGCCGTCCAGCATCTCGACCACATCGAGGCGCGCGCCCAGGGTCGAGTAGACCGTGCCCATCTCCAGGCCGATGATGCCGCCGCCGATGATCAGCATCTTCTTGGGCGTACCCTTGAGTTCCAGCGCGCCGGTCGAATCGACGATGCGCGGATCTTGCGGCAAGAAGGGCAGGCGCACCGCCTGCGAGCCGGCCGCGATGATGGCTTGCTTGAAGCGAACCACCTTCTTGGCGCCGGTCTTGGCCTGGGCCTCGCCGGCGGTTTCTTCGACTTCCACATGGAAGGCGTCGATGAAGTTGCCGTAGCCGCGCACGGTGGTGACCTTGCGCATCTTGGCCATCTGGGCCAAGCCACCGGTCAGCTTGCCGATCACTTTTTCCTTGTGGCCGCGCAGCTTGTCGATGTTGACGGTGGGCGCGCCGAAGTCCACGCCGAGATCGCCGAGGTGCGAGACTTCGTCCATCACCGCCGCCACATGGAGCAAGGCCTTGGACGGGATGCAGCCCACATTCAAGCAGACACCGCCCAGGGTGGCATAACGCTCCACCAGCACGACCTTCAGGCCGAGATCGGCCGCGCGGAAGGCGGCTGAGTAGCCGCCGGGGCCGGCGCCCAGCACCAAGACATCGGCTTCCAGATCGACCGGTCCGCTGTAGCTGCCGGCGGCGGGGACGAAGGCGGGAGCGGGTGCAGCCACGGGGGCCGCCACAGGTGCTGCGGGTGCAGCCGCGACCGGAGCAGGCGCCGACGAAGAAGCGGCTTCCGACTCCAGCACCAGCAAGAGCGTGCCCTGGTTGATCTTGTCACCCAGCGCGACTTTCACTTCCTTGACCACGCCGGCATGCGAGGACGGGATCTCCATCGAAGCCTTGTCGGACTCCACGGTCACCAGGCTTTGCTCGACCTTGACCGTGTCACCGACCTTGACCAGCAGCTCGATGACGGCCACATCCTTGAAGTCGCCGATGTCGGGAACTTGTACTTGAACCAATGCCATGTCAGGGTTCTCCGGTCAGAGCACGATGCGGCGGAAGTCCGCCAGCAGCGAAGCGAAGTAGACATTGAAGCGGGCCGCGGCCGCGCCGTCGATGACGCGGTGGTCCCAGCTCAAGCTCAGCGGCAGCATCAGGCGCGGCTGGAAGGCCTTGCCATCCCACTTGGGCTCGATCTGGCTCTTGCACACGCCCATGATGGCCACTTCCGGCGCATTGATGATGGGGGTGAAGTAACGGCCACCGATGCCGCCCAGGGACGAGATGGTGAAGCAGCCGCCGCTCATCTCGGCCGGGCCCAGCTTGCCGTCGCGCGCCTTCTTGGCCAGCTCGCCCATCTCGGCACTGATCTCGAAGATGCCCTTTTTGTCGGCATCCTTGATCACCGGCACGACCAGGCCGTTGGGCGTGTCTGCCGCAAAGCCGATGTGGAAGTACTTCTTCAGCACCAACTTCTGAGCGTCGCCCTCGCCTTCCAGCGAGGCATTGAACTCGGGGAACTTCTTCAGCGCCGCCACGGCTGCCTTGATCATGAAGGCCAGCATGGTGACCTTGACCGCCGCCGGGTTCTTCTCGTTTTCCTTGTTCGTTTGAACACGGAAGGCTTCGAGCTCGGTGATGTCGGCATCGTCGTGGTTGGTCACATGCGGGATGACCACCCAGTTGCGGTGCAGATTGGCGCCGCTGATTTTCTTGATGCGGCTGAGGTCCTTGCGCTCGATGGCGCCGAACTTCTCGAAGTCCACCTTGGGCCAGGGCAGCAGGCCCGCCAGGCCCGCGCCGCCTGCCGCAGCCGGGGCAGCGGCAGGTGCCACCGCCTTTTGCGCCGCGGTCTGCACTGCGCCGGCCATCACGGCCTTGACGAAGGCCTGCAGGTCCTGCTCCTGGATGCGGCCGTTCGGGCCCGTGCCCTTGACTTCGTCCAGCGGCACACCCAGCTCACGCGCCATGCGGCGGATGCTGGGCGAGGCGTGCGGAAGTTTGCCCTTGAGGGCGGTCGGGTCGTGGGCGGGAACTGCAGCGGCGACCGGCGCGGCAACAGGAGCAAGGGCCACTGCAGCCGCGGCCGGCGCGGCCACGGGTGCCGCAGCGACAGGTGCCGGCGCAGCAGCAGGAGCAGCCGCAGCGCCCTGCACTTCCACCAGCGCCAGCAGCGAGCCCTTGGCCACCTTGTCGCCAAGCTTGACCTTGAGCTCCTTGATCACGCCGGCGTGCGAGGACGGGATCTCCATCGAGGCCTTGTCGCTCTCGACCGTGATCAGGCTTTGCTCGACCTTGATGCTGTCACCGGCCTTGACGAAGACCTCGATCACCGCCACCGACTCGAAATCGCCGATGTCGGGCACAAAAACCTCGACCAGGCTGGCCGCCGCCGGGGCGGCGACTGGAGCAGCAACCGGCGCGGCAACAGGCGCTGCGGCCACCGGAGCCGGCGCTGCCACGGGCGCAGCAGCCGGCGCAGCCACAGCCGCCGAACCCGCCGCCTCGACCAGCAGCACGACGCTGCCTTCATTGACCTTGTCGCCCAGGGCCACCTTGATCTCGCGCACCACACCGGCGTGGGTGCTGGGGATCTCCATCGAGGCCTTGTCGCTCTCCACAGTGATCAGGCTTTGCTCCACGGCCACCGTGTCGCCCACCTTGACCAGCAGCTCGATCACCGCCACGTCCTTGACGTCCCCGATGTCGGGAACTTTCACTTCTACCAATGCCATGTCTGTCTCCGCGAGTGCGATCAAGCGTACAGGGGGTTGATCTTGTTGACGTTGAGGCCGTACTTGGCAATCGCCTCGGCCACCTTGGCGGCCGGGATCTTGCCTTCATCGGCCAGGCTCTTGAGCGCAGCGACGACGATGTAGTGGCGGTTGATTTCGAAGTGCTCACGCAGCTTGGAGCGGAAGTCCGAACGGCCGAAACCATCGGTACCCAGCACCTTGAAGCTGCGGCCGGCCGGGATGAAGGCGCGGATCTGTTCCGCGTAGTTCTTCATGTAGTCGGTCGAGGCGACGACCGGGCCGCTGGTGCGGCTCAGCTGCTGGGTCACGAAGGGCACGCAGGACAGCTCGGTCGGGTGCAGCAGGTTCCAGCGCTCGGCGTTCTGGCCGTCGCGGGCCAGCTCGTTGAAGCTCGGGCAGCTCCATACATGGGCACCCACGCCCCACTCCTGTTCCAGCAAGACCTTGGCCGCCTGGCTTTCGCGCAGGATGCTGCCGGAGCCGAGCAAATTGACCGTCAGCGCGGTGCCGGCCTGGGCTTCTTCCAGCAGGTACATGCCCTTGAGGATCTGCGCCTCGGTGCCGACCTTGAGGCCCGGCATGGCGTAGTTCTCGTTCAGCAGGGTCAGGTAGAAGAACACGTTCTCCTGGTCTTCGACCATGCGCTTGAGGCCGTGCTGCATGATCACCGCCACTTCGTGCGCGAAGGTCGGGTCGTAGCTGACGCAGTTGGGGATGGTGCCGGCCAGGATGTGGCTGTGGCCGTCTTCGTGCTGCAGGCCTTCGCCGTTCAGGGTGGTGCGGCCCGAGGTGCCGCCCAGCAGGAAGCCGCGCGCTTGCATATCGCCGGCCGCCCAGGCCAGGTCACCGATGCGCTGGAAGCCGAACATCGAGTAGTAGACGTAGAACGGGATCATGACCCGGTTGTTCGTCGAGTAGCTCGTGGCCGCCGCAATCCAGCTGGCCATGCCGCCGGCTTCGTTGATGCCTTCCTGCAGGATCTGGCCGTCCTTGGCCTCGCGGTAGTACATCACCTGGTCCTTGTCGACCGGGGTGTAGTTCTGACCCTTGGGGTTGTAGATGCCGATCTGGCGGAACAGGCCTTCCATGCCGAAGGTGCGCGCCTCGTCGACCAGGATGGGCACGACGCGCGGGCCCAGATCCTTGTCGCGCAGCAGCTGGGTCAGGAAGCGCACATAGGCTTGCGTGGTCGAGATCTCACGGCCTTCGGCGGTGGGCTCGAGCACGGCCTTGAAGACATCCAGCGCGGGCACGCTGAAGGTCTCTTCGGCCTTGACGCGGCGCTGCGGCAGGTAACCACCCAGGGCCTTGCGGCGCTCGTGCAGATAGCGCATTTCGGGCGTGTCGTCGGCCGGCTTGTAATACGGCAGCTTGGGCAGCTCGCTGTCGGGGATGGGGATGCCGAAGCGGTCGCGGATGTACTTGATGTCCTCGTCGCTGAGCTTCTTGGTCTGGTGGACGGTGTTCTTGCCTTCACCGGCCTTGCCCATGCCATAGCCCTTGACGGTCTTGACCAGCAGCAGGGTCGGTTGGCCCGTGGTGTTGTGGTGGGCCTTGTGGAAGGCGGCGAAGACCTTCTCGGGCTGGTGGCCACCGCGGCGCAGCTCGAAGATCTCTTCGTCGCTCATGTGCTCCACGAGCTTGGCGGTCTCGGGGTATTTGCCGAAGAAGTGCTTGCGGACGTAGGCGCCGTCGTTGGCCTTCATGGCCTGGTAGTCGCCGTCCACGGTTTCCATCATCAACTGCTTGAGCTTGCCGCTCTTGTCGCGCGCCAGCAGCTCGTCCCAGCCCTTGCCCCAGATCAGCTTGATGACGTTCCAGCCGCTGCCGCGGAACTCGCCTTCCAGCTCCTGGATGATCTTGCCGTTGCCGCGCACCGGGCCGTCCAGGCGCTGCAGATTGCAGTTGATGACGAAGACCAGGTTGTCCAGGCCTTCGCGCGCGGCCAGGCCGATGGCGCCCAGGCTTTCCGGCTCATCCATCTCGCCGTCGCCCATGAAGGCCCAGACCTTGCGGTTCTCGGTGTTGGCGATGCCGCGGGCATGCAGGTACTTCAGGAAGCGGGCCTGGTAGATGGCCATCAAGGGGCCCAGACCCATGGACACGGTCGGGAACTGCCAGAACTCGGGCATCAGCTTCGGGTGCGGGTAGCTGGACAGGCCCTTGCCGTCGACTTCCTGGCGGAAGTTGTCCAGCTGCGCCTCATTCAGGCGGCCCTCCAGGAAGGCGCGGGCGTAGATGCCGGGGGCACTGTGGCCCTGGATGTAGAGCAGATCGCCGCCGTGGTTTTCACTCTCGGCATGCCAGAAATGATTGAAGCCGGCGCCCAGCATCGAGGCCAACGAAGCGAAGGAACCGATGTGGCCGCCCAGATCACCGCCGTCCGCCGGGTTCAGGCGGTTGGCGCGCACGACCATGGCCATGGCGTTCCAGCGCATATAGGCGCGCAGGCGCTTTTCGATCTCGATATTGCCGGGGCAGCGCGCTTCCTGATCGGCCGGGATGGTGTTCACGTAGGCCGTGGTGGCCGAGAACGGCACGTCGATGCCGGACTGGCGCGCATGCTCGATCAGGGTGTTGAGCAGGAAATGCGCACGTTCACCGCCTTCTTCACCGATGACGGCGGACAGCGCGTCCAGCCATTCCTTGGTTTCCTGCGTGTCGGTGTCAGTGGCGGCGGCGCCTGGAAGGGACTGGGGCTGCGCGGACATGGCTTGTCTCCGAAGATTTGACTCTTGGGGATGGCAGCGGCCGGCCACTGGCTGGCGACACCCGCGCATCCTCAGGCTAAAAAACCTTGCCCGGCGTGAATTCCGGACATGGCAACGGCTTGAACGTCGTGTGCGTTTGCGGCGAGTGTCGCACAAGATTCCGCCACTCTCAAATGGTGCGAAAGCATTTTATATTGCGAAATCAGTTACATGAAGTTGTCAAACTCAGGCGCTTGTCCGCACCCGGATAATCGCCCGCTATGTCTTTTCTTACCGATCTCCAAGGCGCCGCGCGCCAGATGGTTCAACCGCTGCGCCGGGTGATGGTGCGCTGGTGGCTCAGCCAGTCGCCCTCGCGGCAGGACCGCTTCGCCACCCTGGGCCCGCTGATCTCGGTCCTGCTCTTCCTGACCGCCATCATCCTGGCCTTCTGGTACCTGCGGAACGAGGAAATCGAGCGCGAGTCCGAGGCCGTCAAGCGCGACAGCGAGATCGCCCAGCAGCAGATCCGCGTGCGCCTGAATGACAACCAGGAACAGCTGCTGCGCATCGCCCGCGAGATCGTCACCCGCGCGGTGGACACGCAGGAGTTCAGCGCCCAGGCCAAGGCCTTTGCCCGCGACCGGCCCGAGATCACCCACATCACCTGGCTGAGCAAGCACCGCGAGGCGCGCGCCAGCGTCAGCGGCGCCGGCTTCCAGGACGAGTCGCTGATGACGACCGAGGGCAACGACCCCTCCATGCCCCTGGCCAACCAGAGCAACCCGGCCGAGCTGGCCTTCCAGGCCGCGCGCGAGCGCCGCCAGCCCAGCTACTCGCCGCCCTTTGCCGACAACATCGGCACCCGCGTATTCCAGATCCATGTGCCCCTGATCGACCGCACGGGCTTTGCCGGCGTGGTGATCGCCGAGTACTCGATCGAAGCCCTGCTGCGCTACTACGTGCCCAGCGAGGTGGCAACCCGCCATGTGGTGGCCATCCTCGACGCCGGCGAGCAAGTCGTGGCCAGCACCGTCACGCAGATGCCGGGCAAGCGCCCCAAGCGCGCCCTGATCCAGCACGAAGTGCCCCTGGCCCCGGCCATGAACGGCCTGGTGCTGCGCGGCGAGGGCTACCGCACCTCCATCGGCCTGATCAGCAACACCTTGTTCTGGATGGTGGTGGCGCTCTCGGTGCTGACCGTCTGGATGCTGCTGGGCACCTGGAAGCACATGCGCCGGCGCCTGCAGATCCAGAATGCCCTGTCCAGCGAAACCAATTTCCGCCGCGCCATGGAGAACTCCATGCTGACCGGCATGCGGGCCATGGACATGGAGTCGCGCATCTCCTACGTCAACCCGGCCTTCTGCGCCATGACCGGCTTCTCGGAAGCCGAAATGATCGGCCGCAAGCCACCCTTCCCCTTCTGGCCGCCCGACCGCCTGGAAGAAAACGCCCGCCTGCTGCAGCAGGAGCTGCAGGGCCGCAGCCCGGCCGGCGGCGTGGAAGTGAAGATCCTGCGCAAGGACGGCACCACCTTCGACGGCCGCGTCTACATCTCGCCCCTGGTGGACAGCAAGGGCAAGCAGACCGGCTGGATGACCTCGATGACCAACATCACCGAAGCCAAGCGCGTGCGCGACCAGCTCTCCGCCTCGCACGAGCGCTTCACCACCGTGCTGGAGGGGCTGGACGCCGCGGTGTCCGTGCTCTCGGTGCAGCAAGGCGAGCTCTTGTTCGCCAACCGCAGCTACCGGCTCTGGTTCGGTGCCGACCCGGCCGGCCACGCCCTGCTCTCGGGCAGCCAGCTCGGCCGCAGCAGCGGCCCGGATGCCGACGAAGAGGTGGACGACTACAGCGGCCTGCCCGCCCAGGCCCTGACCGAAATGGGCTCGGATCCGCGCGAGGTGTTTGTAGAGTCGCTGGAAATGTGGTTCGACGTGCGCTCGCGCTATCTACAGTGGACCGACGGCCGCCTGGCGCAGATGCTGATCGCCACCGACATCACCACCCGCCGCCATGCCGAAGCCCAGGCCGCCAGCCAGGCCGAAAAAGCGCAGATGACCAGCCGCCTGATGACCATGGGCGAAATGGCCTCCAGCGTGGCCCATGAGCTGAACCAGCCGCTGACTGCCATCACCAACTACTGCAACGGCATGGTCTCGCGGGTGCGCAACGACAGCATCCAGAAAGAAGACCTGCTGGCCGCGCTGGAAAAGACCGCCAAGCAGGCGCAGCGCGCCGGGCAGATCATCCACCGCATCCGCAACTTCGTGAAACGCAGCGAGCCCAAGCGCGAACCGGCCCAGGCCTTTGACATCGTCGAGGACGCGGTCGAGCTGGCTGGCATCGAGCTGCGCCGCCGCAATGTGGCCATCCACACCTACATCGCGCAGCGCCTGCCGACCCTGATGGTGGACCCCATCCTGATCGAGCAGGTCTTGATGAACCTGCTCAAGAACGCGGCCGAGGCCATCGACAACGCCGGCCTGCCGGTGTCGCGCCGCCACATCGAACTGCGCGTGGTGCCCAAGCACACCCCCGAACTCGGGGGCCATATCGACTTCAGCGTCACCGACATGGGCCCGGGCATGCCCGAGGAGGTGATCTCCCGGATGTACGAGGCTTTCTTCTCCACCAAGGCCGACGGATTGGGCATCGGCCTAGGGTTATGCCGGTCTATCGTGGAGTCCCACCAGGGCCGGATTCGTGCTGAGAACTTATACAATGGGGAGACTGTTGTGGGCTGCAGGTTCGCCTTCAGCATCCCGGTAGACATCTCCCGAGTGGACCCGCCTGTACCCACAGGATCGCTCGGGCCGACGACAGGATCCCCCGAGGGGTCCGCAGTGAACAACAAACAAGCGACACCATGAGTCTGATTCCGAAGAAGGGCAATGTCTACGTCGTCGATGATGACGAGGCCGTACGCGACTCGCTGCAATGGCTGCTCGAAGGCAAGGACTACCGGGTCAAGTGCTTCGACTCCGCCGAGTCCTTCCTCAGCCGCTACGACCCGCGCGAAGTCGCTTGTCTGATCGCTGACATCCGCATGGAAGGCATGAGCGGCCTGGAGCTGCAAGATCGCCTGATCGAGCGCCACAGCCCCCTGCCCGTGGTCTTCATCACCGGCCACGGCGATGTGCCGATGGCGGTGCAGACCATGAAGAAGGGCGCGATGGACTTCATCGAAAAGCCCTTCAAGGAAGACGAACTGGTCGCCCTGGTCGAGCGCATGCTGGACCAAGCCCGCAACGCCTTCTCCACCCACCAGGAAGCCGCCAGCCGCGACGCCCTGCTCTCGCGCCTGACCACGCGCGAGTCGCAAGTGCTGGAGCGCATCGTTGCCGGCCGCCTGAACAAGCAGATCGCCGATGACCTGGGCATCAGCATCAAGACGGTGGAAGCGCACCGCGCCAACATCATGGAAAAGCTGAACGCCAACACCGTGGCCGATCTGCTCAAGATCGCCCTGGGCGCACCGGCCAAGGCCTGATATCGACTCACCCTGACGAGGCCGCTGAATGCGGCCTCGTTGCATTTCTGGAAGCACAAACATGACCGCCCAACTGATCGACGGCAACGCCCTGTCCCAACAAGTCCGCGCCGAAGTGGCGCAACGCGCCGCGGCGCTGACGGCCCAGGGCTTGAAGCCGGGCCTGGCCGTGGTGCTGGTGGGCGACAACCCGGCTTCCCAGGTCTATGTGCGCAACAAGGTCAAGGCCTGCGCCGACGCCGGCCTGCACTCGGTGCTGGAAAAGTACGACGCAAGCATGAGCGAGGCCGAACTGCTGGCCCGCGTCGAGGCCCTGAACAAGGACCCCGCCATCCACGGCATCCTGGTGCAGCTGCCCCTGCCCAAGCACATCGACGATCACAAGGTCATCGAGGCCATCTCGCCCGCCAAGGACGTGGACGGCTTCGCGATCGAGAGCGCCGGTGCGCTGATGGTGGGCGAGACCGGCTTCAAGGCCTGCACGCCCTACGGCTGCATGAAGATGCTTGAAAGCATCGGCATGAAGGACCTGCGCGGCAAGCATGCCGTGGTGATCGGCCGCTCCAACATCGTCGGCAAGCCCATGGCCATGATGCTGCTGCAGGCCAATGCCACCGTGACGGTCTGCCACAGCGGCACCGCCGATCTTGCCCAGCACACCCGCCAGGCCGACATCGTCGTGGCCGCCGTGGGCAAGCGCAATGTGCTGACCGCCGACATGGTCAAGCCCGGCGCCGTGGTCATCGATGTGGGCATGAACCGCAACGACGAAGGCAAGCTCTGCGGCGACGTCGATTTCGCGGGCGTCAAGGACGTGGCCGGCTGGATCACCCCGGTGCCCGGTGGCGTCGGCCCCATGACCATCACCATGCTGCTGGTCAACACCCTCGAGTCGGCCGAGCGCGCCGCCGCTGCCGCCCAAGCCGCAGGCGCCGTATGAGCAATCCGCTGCTGTCCACCGCCGCCCTGCCGGCCTTTGCCAGCATCCGCCCCGAGCACATCGCCCCGGCGGTCGAGCAGTTGCTGAAAGAAGCCGATGCAGCCCTGACCCTGGCCACATCGGAAGCCACGCCGGCCGACTACGAGGCCTTGTCCGCCAGCCTCGGCGTGGCCACCGAGCGTCTGGGCGCCGCCTGGGGCGCCGTCGGCCACCTCAATGCCGTGGCCAACACGCCCGAGCTGCGCGAGGCCTACAACGCCGCTCTGCCGGCCGTCACCGAGTTCTTCACCCGCCAAGGATCGGACGAGCGCCTCTACGCCAAGTACAAGGCCATCGCCGCCAGCCCGGCCGCAGCCACGCTGAAGCCGGCGCGCCAGCAGGCGCTCAAGCTCTGGCTGCGTGATTTCGTGCTCTCCGGCGCCGAGCTGCAGGGCGAGGCCAAGACCCGCTTCGCCGCCATCCAGGAACGCAGCGCCGAGCTGGCTCAGACCTTCTCCGAGCATGTGCTGGACGCCACCGACGGCTATGCCTACTACGCCAGCGCCGACGAGATGGGCGGCGTGCCGGCCGACGCTGTGCAAGCCGCCCGGGCCGCCGCCGAGGCCGAAGGCAAGGAAGGTTTCAAGCTCACCCTGCATTTCCCCAGTTACCTGCCGGTCATGCAGTACGACAGCCACCGCGGCCTGCGCCAACGGCTCTACACCGCCTACGTCACGCGCGCCAGCGAGCTGGGCGACAAGCCCGAGCAGGACAACAGCGCCGTCATGCAAGAGCTCTTGCAGCTGCGCCAGGAAGAAGCCGCGCTGCTGGGTTTTGCCAATTTCGCGGAAGCTTCGCTGGCCGCCAAGATGGCCGATTCGCCGCAACAGGTGCTCGATTTCCTGCGTGACCTGGCCCGCCGCGCCCGCCCCTTTGCCGAAAAAGACCTGGCCGAGCTGCGCGAGTTCGCCGCCCGCGAGCTGGGCCTGGCCGAGCTGCAGGCCTGGGACACGGCCTACGCCTCCGAAAAGCTCAAGGAAGCCCGCTACGCCTTCAGCGACGAAGCCGTGCGCCAGTACTTCCCGGTGCCGCGCGTGCTGGCCGGCCTGTTCAGCATCATCGAGCGCCTGTTCCAGGTGACGATCCATGAGCAGGCCGCCGAGGTCTGGCACGAGTCCGTCAAGTTCTACCGTTTGGAGCGGAATGGCGCCCTGGTCGGCCAGTTCTACCTCGACCTCTACGCCCGCCCAGGCAAGCGCCCCGGCGCCTGGATGGACGAGGTGCGCAGCCGCTGGGCCCGACCCGAGGGCACGCAGCAAACACCGGTGGCCCAGCTGGTCTGCAACTTCACCCAGCCCGTCGGTGACAAGCCGGCCTTGCTGACGCATGACGACGTCACCACCCTGTTCCACGAGTTCGGCCACGGCCTGCACCACCTGCTGACCCAGGTGGACGAGCTGGGCGTCTCCGGCATCTCCGGTGTCGAGTGGGATGCCGTCGAGTTGCCCAGTCAGTTCATGGAGAACTTCTGCTGGGAATGGGAGGTGCTGCAGCAGCTGACCGCCCATGTGGACAGCGGCGAGCCCCTGCCGCGCGAGCTCTTCGACAAGATGCTGGAGGCCAAGAACTTCCAGAGCGGCATGCAGACCCTCCGCCAGATCGAGTTCGCCCTGTTCGACATGCGCCTGCATGCCGAGACCGGCAGCGCGGCGCAGATCCAGTCCGTACTCAACGAGGTGCGCAGCGAAGTGGCGGTGATGAAGTCGCCCGACTTCAACCGCAGCCAGCACAGCTTCTCGCACATCTTCGCGGGCGGCTACTCGGCCGGCTACTACAGCTACAAATGGGCGGAACTGCTCAGCGCCGATGCCTGGAGCGCCTTCGAGGTGGAAGGCGTGTTCAACGCCGACACCGGCCGCCGCTATCTGAAGAACATCCTGGAAGTCGGCGGCTCACGGCCGGCCATGGACAGCTTCAAGGCCTTCCGCGGCCGCGAGCCGCAGATCGATGCCTTGCTGAGGCATCAGGGCATGGCTTGACATCGGCTTCACACGGGGATTTCTAGACTGGGTTCACCCTGAAGCTCTGGAGATCCCCGAATGAAAGCACCCCGTTTCCTGCGCCGTCTCAGCACGGCACTCACCGCCCTCACAGCCCTGCTGGCAGCCGCCAGCTGGAGCCCGGCCCTGGCCACGCCCGCGAGCAGCAAGATCCTGATCGTCATCAGCGGTGAAGGCCGCGACCAAGGCAAGACCCGGCCCGGCTTTGAGATGGACGAGTTCGCCCAAGCCTGGCTGCTGCTGCGTGCCAACGGCTTGAACGTCGAGGTCGCCAGCCCCAAGGGCGGCGCCGTCGAGGCCGACCGCTACGACCCGGCCGACGACTACAACAGCCGCCTGGCCGCCGACCCGCAAGCCCTGGCCGCCTTGAAGCACACCCGCAGCACGGCCGAACTGAAGGCCAGCGACTACCGCGCCGTGATGGTCATGGGTGGCAAGGGCGCCATGTTTGACCTGCCCAAAGACCCCGGCCTGCAGACGCTGCTGCGCGAGATGGATGCCCAGGGCGGTGTCATCGCCGCCGTCTGCCACGGCCCGGCCGCCCTGGCCGAAGTGCGGCGCGCCGATGGCCAGCCCCTGATCGCCGGCCGCCGCCTGACCGGTTTCAGCAATGAGGAAGAAGCCGCCTTCGGCAAGAAATGGGCGGCCCAGTTCCCCTGGCTGCTGGAAGACAAGCTCAAGGCCCAGGGCGCGCGCTGGGACGAAGCCTCGCTGATGATGCCCAAGGTGGTGGTGGACGGCCGCCTGATCACCGGCCAGAACCCCTTCTCCACCACCGCCATGACCGAGGCCGTGCTGCGCGCCCTGGGCCAGGAGCCCAAGGCTCGCCAGCCCTTCCGCGACGAAGCCACCATGAGCCTGGCCCAGCGCTGGCTGGAGGGCGAGCAGGCCGCCGTGCAAGCGCAGTTGGCCGCCGATGCCAAGGCCTACAAAATGGAGCTGATCGCCATGCTGGGCGTCTACCAGTTCAAGAATGCCGGCGATGATGCAACGCGCCGACAGGCGCTCTCGCTGATGCGCCTGGCCGAGCCGCACTTCAAGCATGAGCGCCTGGGCCTGAGCATCCAGGAAGCGAAGCAATCACTGGCCACCGTCATTCACCACCAACCCTGATCGAGCAGCAAGGCCCCATGACGACGACGCCCAGCCAGCCTCTGCGCATCCTCGTGGTCGAAGACCACGCGCCGCTGCGCGCCCAGATCGCCTTGCTGCTGCAAGCGGCCGGCTGGCGGGTCGAGGAAGCCAGCGACGGCCGCCTGGGCCTGCAGCTGGCTCTGGAGCAACCGCCCGATGTGCTGCTGCTGGACCTGGGCCTGCCCGGCCTCGACGGGCTGCAGGTCTGCCAGCGCCTGCGCGAGCAGGCCGATCGCCACATCCCGGTGCTGATGCTGACCGCGCGCGACAGCCTGGCTGACAAGGGCCAGGGTTTCGCCGCCGGCGCCGACGATTACCTGCTCAAGCCTTTTGCCGGCGAGGAACTGCTCTGGCGCTGCCAGGCCCTGTCCCGGCGCGGCGAGCTGGGCCGCAGCCCGCTGCTGGAACGCGGGCCGCTGCAGATCGACCGGCGCAGCGCCGAAGTGCGCATCGAGGGTCAGGTCTTGCCGACCCTGCCCCGCCAGGCCTACCGCCTGCTGCTGGCCCTGGCCGAGGCTCACCCGCGCACGCTCAGCCGCAGCGAGCTGCAGCACACCCTCTGGGCCGACGAGCCGCCCGAATCCGACGCCCTGCGCAGCCACCTCTACACCCTGCGCCAGGCCCTGGGGCCGGCGCAGGGCCTGGTCAAGACCGTGCACAGCGTCGGCCTGCGCCTGGACCTTCCCGCATGAGCCTGAGCCTCCACACCAGCGGCTACCGCGCCCGCCTGCGGCAGCGCCTGATGCTGGCCTTTACCGGCTACACCGTGCTGGTCAGCGCGCTGTTCGGCCTCTTTGCCATGGCCTTTGTCTACACCGTCGAAGACCAGTTCTTCGACAGCGCCCTGCGCCAGGAAGCCCAAGCCCAAGACATCAGTCTTCGTGCCGGCCAGGGCTGGCGCGAGCCGGCGCAGGACTTCATCCGCCTGTACCGGCCTGGCCAGGCCCTGCCCGAAGACCTGGCGCGGGCGCGCCTGCGCGAGCCCCGGTCCCGCGAGCTCAGCGGCGAGCAAGGCCGCCACTACCACCTCTGGCCCTTGCCCGAGCAGGGCGCCCTCTTGGTCGCCGAGGTCAGCGGCCAGCTGATCGTGCGGCCCATGCGCCGGCAGCTGCTGGTCTGGCTGGGCGCCTGGGGCGGCGGCCTGGCCCTGCTAGCCCTGGGCCTGGGCTGGTGGCTGGCGCGGCGCACCAGTGCGCCCCTGGCCCGGTTGGCGCAGACCGTGGCGCAGAGCCAGCCAGAACAGCTGCCCACCGATCTGGCGGCGCGTTATGGCGACGATGAGGTCGGCCTGCTGGCAGCCCATCTGGCCCAGCTGAACCAGCGCACGCGCGAGTTCATCGCCCGCGAACAGGCCTTCAGCCGCGATGCCAGCCACGAACTGCGCACACCGCTGGCCGTGCTGAGCCTGGCCTGCGAGCGCCTGGCCGGCCAGGGCTTGCCGCCTGCGCAGAGCGCCACGCTCAACTCCATGCGCGCCGCGCTCTGGCAGCTGCAGCAAACGGTGGAGTTGCTGCTGGCCCTGTCCCGCGAAGCCAGCCCGAGCCCGAGCCCGAGCCAGGTCTTGGGTCAGGCCGAGCCGCTGGCCCTGCTGCCCCAGATCGAACAGCTGGTGCTGGCCCACGCCCCCTTGCTGGATCAGCAAGGCATCGAGTTGGAGCTTGAGGTGCCGCCCGCCCTCACCCGCCGCTGGCCGCCGGCCCTGACCCAGCTGCTGCTGGCCAATCTGCTCGGCAACGCCCTGGCCCACCGGCAAACGCCGCAGATCCGCATCAGCGCTGATGCGCAGCACCTGAGCATTGCCAATGCCAGCGCCGCGCCGCCCGAGGCCTTGCTGGGTGCCGACGCGGCCGGCCGCCAGCCCGGCCTCAAGGGCGAAGGCAGCGCCGGCCTGGGCTTGGGCCTGTCCATCGTGCGCCGCCTGGCCGAGCGCCATGGCCTGAGGCTGGAGCTGCAGCACGCCTCGGGCTGGACCACCGTCAGCCTGATGGGCGCGCCGAGCGAACCATCAGCCCTCGACACTTGCACACGAACTGAGCACACCATGTCTTGAGCGGGTCGGCTGATCTATCCTTAGGCCTTGACATTGCAAAGACCACCAACCTCGGATGAAGTCACACCCAGCCGTCCGGCGCGCCGGCATTCTTTTGCAGTACGGCCGCTTCAACCGTGCGGTCGCCTGCCTGGAGGCGGCACTGAGCGCCGAGCCGGACAACCGGGAATTGCTTGACGCCTTGGAGCACGCACGCCTGCAGTGCTCGCAAAGCCGGGGCTGGTGCCGGATTCGTCATCGGCTGGTGGCCTGGCTCTTGTTTCCGTCGGCGCTGCTGCTCGCCATCAGCCCCTTGGTCCTGGTGGCGCGCAGGCTAGATAGCTGGCTGCCGGCCCGCCGGGACGACAATCTCCTGACACTGCTTGCAGTGATCATTGCCTGTGTGATGCTGATCCTGCCGCTGATTCTGCTCGGTGCGCGGCTCTTTCTCTGGGCCTGGTTCCGCTATCTCGCGCTGCTGCCCGAAGTGGAACGTGACAAGGCCGAAGCTCAGCTCGCACGCGCGATCAATGTCGCTGTGCTGGAGCCACAGTACAGCCAAGCGCGGGACCGCTTTGTAAGTCGGAACGGTCGGTGACCGCCGCGCGCCCGATGAACTGAGCGTTCCGCACCTGCAGCCAACTCCATGGTCGTTCTCATCCTGACCGTCCTGGCCCTGGCCTGCTTGATGGCCCCCAGCTGGCTGCTGCGCCGCGGCCTGCACCCGCTGGCGGCATGGCTGCTGGCGGCCGGCATGTGGCCGACCAGCGTGCTGATCCTCGAGCTGCTGCCGCGCGCTCCGGGCAGCGGCGACTCCATGCTCAGCGTGGCCCTGATCACCAGCAGCCTGCTGGGCCTGGCCCTGGCCGGCCTGGGAACGCTGATCGCAAGATGGCTGCGGCGGCGCGCCACGCAGCGGCCTTGAAGGCAAGCCCAGGAGGGCAGCAGCGCAGGGGTTTGCGGGACGACAGCGCCACGCTTACACGCAGTCACCCCGGGCTGTCTGGCTGTAAGTTCTGCCAGATGGACAAACGCTGGCGCGCCGCCTAAGTTCACGGTCAGGCAAGGCGAGAGCCCATACCGCCCCCTTGCCGCACAGGGAGTGCAGACCATGGACAGCAATCGCTTGGTGGCGGGTATCACCGTCTTGGCGCGTGGCTCGCAAACGCTGGGCACGGCGCCCATCCCCAATCCTGCGGACAGACAGCATCCCGGTGACGAGCTTGAAGGCCTGCCTCAAGCCGGACCGGGCGCCGTCGGGCTGTGCCTCTCGGGTGGTGGCAGCCGGGCCCTGAGTTGCGCCATGGGCCAGCTGCGGGCGCTGCGCTGGCTGGGCAAGCTCGATGAGCTCTTCGTGATCTCCTCGGTCTCGGGCGGCAGCTGGGCCAACAGCCTGTTCACCTACCTGCCCGAGCACATCAGCGACGATGATTTTCTCGGCCAGCCCGTGCTGGACCCCAGCCAGCTGAGCTTGCTGATCGGCCCCCACCGGCTGGACCACCTGCCACCCCACAACCTCGGCGAGGTACCGACCCGGCTGGGCTTGTGGCGCGACCTCGACGCCATCCTGACGCTGAAGGAGCGCCATGGCTATGCCAACGACGAGCTCTGGCAGGGCCTGATCGGCGAGCAGGTGTTCAAGCCCTACGGCCTGTGGCAGCCCGATGCCAGCGGCCATGACCCACGTTACTTCACGTGGACCCGGCGCTATCTGCAGGGCCAGAACGGCATCCTGGCGCACAACCCCGGTCTCAAGCCCGGCAGTTTTCTGTGCGTGGAGCGGGCGCGGCCCTTTGCCATCTTCAACACGGCCCTCTTCAGCAATGACGGGCCGGATGCCGACCTCATCCCCTTCGAGTGCAACTTCCAGCTCGGCGTGCGCCACAACTTCCCGGCCCAACCCAGCCAGCAGGGCGCCATCGGCGGCGGCCTGCTGGACGCCTTTGCCATGGGCGGCCGCTACCTGGGCGAGGCGAACGGAGGCGGCTGGGTCAGCAGTGGCAGGCCCGCGCGGCCTTTTGCGCTCAACGACATCGCCGGCTGCAGCAGTGCCGCCTTTGCCCAGATGCTGGAGGAGCAGTACCCCGTGCTCTCCGGCCTGGTGCCTCGCTACCCCTACTGGCCGGTGGCAGAGCGGGCCGAGCAAGACACCCTGCACTACCGTTTCGCCGATGGCGGCAGCCTGGAGAACCTGGGCCTGAATGCCTTGCTGGCGCGCGGGCTGCGGCGGCTGATCGTCTGCGTCAACACCGACCAGGCCATCAGCCGTGACCCCGCGAGCGGTGACATCGTGCTGTCGGACGACCTGCCGCCGCTGTTCGGCCTGCAGCCCTTCCAGCCCGGCCTGGGCTATCTGCCCTACAGCGCGCAGCAGCCGGGGCAAGGGGCGGCACGGCTGTACCGCCACAACCAGGTCTTTGCGCGCCAGGCCTTTGCCCAGTTGCAGGCGGGCCTGTTTGCGGCGCGCCAGGCCGGCGGCGCCATCCTGTTCCGCCAGCGCCTGCCGGTGCTGGCCAATGACTGGTTCGACGTGCCGGCGCAGGACAGCGTCGAGCTGCTCTGGGTCTACAACGATTTCGTCAGCAGCTGGTGGAAGGCCCTGCCCTTCGACGTGCGTGCCGCGCTGGAGCTGGAAAGCGGCGGCAACTTCCCGCGCTACAACACCTTCACCCAACTGGAGCTCTCGGCCACCCTGGTCAATGCGCTCGCGCATCTGAGCTGCTGGTGCCTGGCCTCGGACTCGACCCTGGGCAACCCGGGCGGCCTCAGCAATGCGCAAATGCTGACGTCCATGTTCGACTGATTCCGCACGGCCGCCGCACACCTGTCCATGCCCCAGGTTTGCGCTCCGGCCCCTGCTGCAGCGATTGGGGCATGAGGAAAGCACGACACATGAAAGTCTCCACGAAAGCACGCCGGGTCCGGCCTCTGGCGCTCCCGCTGACCCTGTCCCTGATGCTTGCGCTGATCGCGTGCGCCCCCATCACGCCGATGTCCGACGGCACGCCGGTGCCCGATGCCGTCGGCCCGGAGCAGGTGCTCAATCTGGATCAGGGCTGGGACGAGGCCACGCAAATGGCCTTCTGGTTCAGCACCCAGGGTTCGCGCATCGTGCCCTACACCTGGTTTCTGGCCCTGGAGCAAGCCGGCAACAGCCAGCCCTTTCGCAGCAACGCCAATATCGAGCGCCTGGGCTATCTGCCCGCCAAGCCCGGGCCGGGCCGCTGGAACCACGACGGCCTGCCCGTAGGCTTTGCCCAGACCCAAGGGCCGCAAACCCAGGCCTGGCTGGGCCTGACTTGTGCCGCCTGCCACACCAGCCAGGTCAATCTGCGCGGCGTCGGCCTGCGCATCGACGGCGGCCCGTCCATGGCCGATTTCAACCTCTTCTTCCGTGAGCTGGTCGCCGCCCTGGAGGCCACCTGGGCCGATACGGCCAAGTTCGAGCGCTTTGCCAAAGCCGTGCTGGGCCCCGGCGCCAGTGAGACCCAGAAACAGGCCCTGCGCCTTGCGCTGGGCCAACAAGCCAAGGACAGCCGCCAGCGCCTGACACTGAACACCCCCAGCTTCCCGGCAGGCCACGCGCGGCTGGACGCCTTCGGCAATATCTTCAACGAGGTGCTGGTCGTGGCCCTGCAGCAGCCCGGCAATGCCCAGGCGCCCGATGCCCCCGTGTCCTACCCCTTCATCTGGGACACACCCCAGCATGACAAGGTGCAGTGGAACGGCTCCGCCCCCAACGGCCCCTTCGGCCTGGGTGAGCTGACCCGCAATGTGGGCGAGGTGCTGGGCGTGTTCGGCGGCCTCGGCGTGAACGACTGCGGCAAGGACGGCTGCCGCTACCCCAACCATGTGGACATCCGCCAGCTGGGCCAGCTCGAAGGCTGGGTGCGCAGCCTCTGGTCCCCACAGTGGTACGAGAAAGCGCTGGGTCCGCTGGACGCCAGCCTGGTACAGCGCGGCCAGCAGATCTACCAGAACCAATGCATCAGCTGCCATGCGGTGATCGATCGCAAAGACCCCTTCCGCCGCATCACGGCACAGATGCGCGATGTCGGCACCGATCCGGCCATGGCCACGGCCGCTGCCATGCGCATGGCCAAGACCGGGCCGCTGCAGGGCACGCTGGCCTTTCCGAGCTTTCAGCGCTACGGCGCCGAGGCCGGCGGTGGCGCGCTGACAGTGCAGGCGGCGACCGGGGTGCTGTTCGGCGATCTGGATGCGACCCTGGCCGCGCTGATCAGCCAGTACGAGGCCCAGCTGCAGGACGAGTTGCGCGGCAGCGCCGCCCAGCGCAACGCCCGCCCGGCCACCCCGCGCCCCAGCGCCGAGCTGCTGCAACAGGTCCTCAACCCCAAGGCCCAGCCAGCTGCAGCCCAGGCGGCCGCCGCGGAAGCCAGCCCGACGCCGACCCCGAATGCCATCTACAAGGCCCGGCCGCTCAACGGCATCTGGGCCACCGCGCCCTATCTGCACAACGGCTCGGTGCCGACGCTCTGGGATCTGCTACAGCCGGTGGAGCAGCGGCCACGCCAGTTCCAGGTCGGCAGCCGCGAGTTCGATCCGCAACGCGTGGGCTTCGACACCGCCCGAGGCCCGTCGCGCTTCGACACCCGCCTGCCCGGCAACAGCAACAGCGGCCACCTCTTCGGCACCACGCTGGACGAGGCACAGAAGCGAGCGCTGCTGGAGTATCTGAAGTCCTTGTGAACTCGTGTGCAATCCCCCGCCCGGCAGCGCGCCGGGCGGCGGCAGCGGGCACAGTGACGTGCTGCAGCAGGCGGGCACTTCACATCCAACTCACAAGCGGCTGGCTAATCTGCGCCCATGAACAGCCACAGCCACCCCATGCGCCCGGGTTTGCCCGGCCTCCCAACTCCACATCCACGGCCCGGCCGCCAATGGCCACGCCGTCTCGCAAGAGGCGGTCTGGCCCTGCTGGGGCTGACCCTCTTGCTCGGACTGCTGTGGTGGCAGCTGTTTGCCCTGCGCCCCTACCAGCCCAGCGCCCAGGACCTGGCCGCGCGCTACGCCCATGCCGGCGCCGTGCCGATCACGCCGCAGCTGCGCGCCCTGGGCCCGCTCGCGCAGGAGATTCGCTTCATCAGCTTCGACGGCGCGGCGGTCAACGGCCGTATCCAGTACCCCAGCGATCCGGCCCAGGCCAAGGCGCCGTTTCCCCTGCTGGTCGCCATGCATGGGCTGGGGCGCAGCCATATGCGCTGGTGGCAAGCAAGCTACAAGGGCGGCGAAACCCTGGAGCACACCCACCTCGTCACCGAGCTGGCCTTGAAACAAGGCTATGCCGTGCTGGCCCTGGACGCACGCCGCCATGGCGAGCGCAAGAACCTCGACTACAGCGTGCTCGACCTGATGCGCGATATGGACCTGTGGGGCAAGCGCGAGCCCTATGAGCAGATGATCATCGACAGCATCAAGGACTACCGCCTGCTGCTGGACTGGCTGCTGCCGCAGCCGCAGATCGACGCCAGCCGGGTGCAACTCACCGGCTACAGCATGGGCGGGCAGATGGCGCTGATCCTGAGCAGCCTGGAGCCACGCGTTACCGCAGTGGCCGCCATCGTGCCGCCGCATCTGGACGACAAGGTGGCCGCCGTGTCACCGCAGCGCTTTCTCCCGGGGCTCGCGGGCAAGAAGAAGCTCTGGCTGCTCAGCGCCGAGGATGACGAGTACGCCAGCGCCGCGCAGAACCAGGCCCTGTTCGACGCGATGCCCGGCGCCGCCAAACAGCACCTGCGTTTCCCCGGCGGCCACATCCTGCCGCGCGACTATCCCGAACGAATGGTGCCCTGGTTCTGAGCCCGTCAAAAGTCTCCGGCCGTGGACACCACAAAGCGCTCGCGGCGGATGTGGCGCGCCCAGGCGGCATTGGCCTGCTCCAGCGTGACGGCGCGGATCTGCGCCTCGCGTTGGGCCACGGCGGCCCAGCCCTCGCCACGCTCGGCCAGATGGCCCAGTGAGGCGGTCAGCTGGCCGTCGTCGCTGCGGCCCTGCAGGCGCGCCTCCAGCACATTCTGCTTGGCGCGTGCCAGCTCGGCCTCGCTGATGCCTTCGCTCGCCATGCGGGCCAGCTCTTCGTCCACCAGGGCCAGCACCTTGTCGCGGTTCTGCGGTGCGAAGCTGCCGCCGATGGACAGGGTGGCGTCATTGCCCCAGCGCGGCACGCCCAGCGAGGCGCCGATGCCGTAGCTCAGACCTTCCTGCTGGCGAACGCGCGCCGCCAGCCGGCTTTCCATGCCACCGGCGCCGAAGACCTGGGTGGCCAGCATCAGAGGGAAGTAGTCAGGGTCCAGCTCATTGAGCGGAAACTCCAGTCGCATGCGCAAAATCGCATTGGCCTTGTCCTTGGCCTTGACGTCAAAGCGGGCCGCGGGGATGTCCACATGCTTCCCTTCATAACGCACAAAGCGCGCGGCTGACGGCTTCTTCCAGCTGCCGAAAAGCCGCTCGACCGCCGCATCCAGGCCCTCGGGCAGGGCACCGACGGCGGTGACGCGCGCCTCGTTGGCCGACCAGTAGTCGGTGTGGAAGCTGCGCACATCCTCGAGGCGAATCGCCTTCACCTCGGCCAGGCGCTGGTTGACGCTGAGCTGGTAGTCCGGATGGCCCTGCACCACGCCAAGGGCAAAGTTGTAGTGCTCGCGGGTGGCTTCCTGACGCAGGGTTTCCAGCTCCAGGCGTGAGCCCTCCAACGCAGCGATATGGCGCTTGACCACGCGTTCGAAGGCATCGGCCGGCAGCAGCGGCCGCTGCAGCAGATCGGCCACGATGGCCAGGGCTTCGAGCAGGCTGTCCTTCTCAGCCGTGAGGTTGATGGTGGCGCCCTGGTCGGCACCTCCGATGGACAGGCCGGCCTTGAGGCGGATCAGTCGGTCCTGCAGCGCCTGCTTGTCCAGGCCCTGGCTGCCTTCGAACATCAGCTCACCGACCCAGCCGGTGCCGCGCCGGGCAAAGGTCGGCTCGCGCTCGCCCCAGCGCAGCTGCAGCTGCAGATGGACGGTGTTGCCACGGGTGCGCTTGGCCAGGGTCTGCAGCTCGATGCCGCTGGGCAGCACGGTGCGCCGCGTGCGCTCGGCCAGATGCTCGGGCGTGGGATCGAAGCGCTCGCCATCCTCCAGCTTGGGCGGGCCCTTGAGCTCGGCCAGACGTTGATCGAGCGGCGGGGCCGCCGGGATCTCCACCCGGGTGACCTCCTTGGACGGCACAAAGCGGCCCAGAGTGCGGTTGGCCGGCAGCAGATAGGCCTTACGCACTCGCTCCACATCGGCCAGGGTCACACGCGGCAGGTCTTCCATCAGCTGGAACAGCAGGCGCCAATCGCCGGCACCCAGCAGGCCGGAGATCTGCTGGATCAAGGCCTCAGGCTTCTTCATCTGCTGGCGGTAGGAGTTCAGCGCCACCTCGCGCACGCGCTGCAACTCGCTCTCCTCAAAGGGCTTGCCGGCCCGGCCTTCGACCAGATCGAGCAGCAGCTTCTCCACCTTCTCGCTGTCGGCCTGCGCGGCCGGTATGGCCATGGCCGAGATGCCGCCGGGCGCCGCCTGCCCCAGGCCAAACAGGCCGGCGTTGATGGCCAGCTTGCTCTCCACCAGCTCCTTGTAGAGCTGGCCGCTGGGCGGCATGGACATCAGCAGGCTGAGCACCAGCAGCGGCGCCGAATCGGCATGCGAGATGGCAGGCACATGGTAGTAAGCCAGCACCGTGGGCTGGCCACCGACGCGGCGCACGGTGACCGTGCGCTCGCCGTCCTGAGCCGGCTCTTCGGTGTACAGCACGGGCAGGGCTTGCGCCGGCCTGACCAGCGGGCCGAACTGCGCGGCAATGCGCTGCAGCACGGCCGCCTTGTCAAAGCGCCCGGCCACCAGCACCGTGGCGTTGTCGGGCCGGTAGAAGCGCTTGTAAAAAGCCTGCAGACGCTCGATCGGCACGTTCTCGATGTCGCTCTTGGGGCCGATGGTGGAGTTGCCATACGGGTGCCAGTCGTAGGCCACCGATTGCACGCGCTTGAACAGCACCTGCATCGGCTCGGTTTCGCCGCGCTCGAACTCATTGCGCACCACGCTCATCTCCTTGTCCAGGTCAGACTTGGCGATGAAGCTGTTGACCATGCGGTCGGCCTCCAGGCCCAACACATAGGCCAGGGTGTCTTCGTTGGCGTTGAAAGAGGCGAAGTAATTGGTGCGGTCGCTGGTGGTGGTGCCGTTGAAGCGAACGCCGCGCTCGGCAAAGGCGCCGGGAATGTCTCGGTGCGTGGGCGTGCCCTTGAAGACCAGGTGCTCCAGCAGATGGGCCATGCCGAACTCGCCCTGGCTTTCGTGGCGGCTGCCGACGCGGTAGGTGATGTTGACCGTGGTCGTGCTCTGCGCTTCATCGGGAAAGAGCAGGATCTGCAGGCCATTGGGCAGGCGGTACTCTTCGATGCCGCCGAGCTCGCGCACAAACTCGGCCTTCAGCACCGCGGCGGGCGCCGCCGCCCGGGCCGCAGGGGCTGGCACGGGCTTGGCAATCTTGCCACCGCTGCCGGCCTTGCTGGGCTTGGCCGCCGGGGCCGCAGCCTGAGCCGAAGCCAGCTGAACCGGCAGCCACACCAGGCTGCAGGCCAGCAACAGGGCCGAAACACGGAAACGAGTGGGCATGTGCATGAGGAAAGACCAATCTGCCGGATCCAGCCGGCACAGAAAAAACCAGGCCGCCAAACATATTCGCAAGCGAAACGCGAGCATGCGAGCGGCGCGCAAAACCGCGAGCCACGACAGGCGGCCCGTGGCGGCATTCTGAAGGATGCATCGGCCGCCTCCGCCCGCCACGGCGCGGCAAGCTCCACAAAAGTTCAGAAAACGATACTTACCTGAGCCTGGCCATCACAGGAGTTCACAAAGCGGATCCGCAGGCGACACTGCGCCCCGTCCGAGCCCATCTGGCAATACCAACCGCACCTCGACACCATGAGCGCCAACGCACCCTTTTCCCCAACCCTGCCCCACCGCCCCGCCCCGGCCCTGGGGCGACCCGCCTCGCTGACGGCCTTGCTGGCGACCTTGGTGGGCTTGAGTGCCTGCGTCACCACGCCCACACGCATGGCCGCACCCGGCGATCTGGACCAAACGGCTGAGGTGCTCGATGTCGGCGCCCGCGCCAAAGGCACAGGCCTGTTTGCGGCCGAAGACTTCCAGGTCGGCCCCTACCAGGTCAGCCATGTCAAGCGCGGCTGGACCAGCAGCGACAGCAGCTCGCTGGGCCTCTTCAGCAGCAAGACCCAGAAGCAAGGCTTCAGCTACCGCTTCAAGGGTCAGCGCGACTGGGACGGCAGCTGCGAATACCGCGCCAAGGAGCAAGGCCTGAAGATCGGCGTGCAACTCGAGAACAACAAGGCCACGCTGGACTGCAGCTGCCGCCATGACGAACAGACCGTGCGCCTGGAGCTCAAGGACGAGTGGAAGCCGCTGGAGGGCCGGCTCTACGTCGGCGGCGCCGAGTACCGCATGAGCCAGATCGCCGAGCGCCGCACCCAGAGCGGCATGCCGGTCGAGCAAAGCCTCAAGTCCCCGGCCCTGGGCTACCGCGTCGACAGCCTGCGCGGCAGCGCCATCGCCGCCGTCGAGGTGCTGCACCCGGGCCGCATCTGGCAGCAGCGCCAGCTGCCGGCCGATCAACGCGAACCCATGGCCTGCGCCCTGGCCGGCCTGATGCTCTACGGCCCGCAAGACGGCCGCTGAACCGAGCCGGCCGACCGTTCGTCGGAACCCTCACTTTGGGGGAGCTGAAAGCTGCAAAACCCCTGCCTAGACTCGCGTCCATCGCCGAGCAGGCAAGACGTTTCAGCAGTTCACATGACAAACTATTTCAGCGGTAAGCAGGTGTTACTGGCGCCCGTTTGGGCGCCCATCCTGGCCCTGGCCTTGGTGGCCGGCAGCCCCGAAGCGACCGCCGCCGAGTCTGGCGACGCGCCGAAACAAAAGCCGCTTGTTCGCGTTCAGCTCCAGGCCCATATCCACGGCCCTGCCCTTTCGTAGATTCCTCAAGTCCGTCTGCAGCGGGCTCCCCAGCAGTCAGCCTCCCTGCACCAGAACCCAGTCGCTCACGAGCGGCCGGCCGAAGCCCAGACGATCAAGCCCCTGCAACCGAGAGAAAGAAAGAGTGTGTGTGAAGGGGGCGCTCAATCCGCACTCAGCTTCAGGTATTTGGCCACCAGCCGCTCCTGCTCGCCCTGGCGGATCTCGCCCAGGGCCCGCCAGATGCGGGCGCTGAGCTTGGGGTGGCGCTGGTGGAAGGCATGGCTGATCTGCAGGAAGTAGTCCTTGCTCATCAGCGGTGGCTCCAGCTTGACGATGGCGCGGTCGAATTCGGGCGTGTTGCGCAGCACATGCTCAGCCGCTTCGCTGAGCTGGGCAAAGCCATGAGCGCGCCCTGCCAGCAGCATGCGGAACGCGACCTCGGCTCGGTCCACCTCGGACACGCTCACGCCGGGCAGCTTGCGGAGCTCATCGATGATGGCGTAGCCGCGCATGGCCACCAGCTCCAGCGGCCGCTCGGGGCCGGTGAAGCGCTGGCCGTCCCAGCTCAGGCCGGCGTCAGCCCGCGTGTAGAGCTTGTAGCTCTTGGTGTCGATGCGCAGCGCCCGGTCGAGCTGGCCGTTCTTCATGGGATACAGGCCGATCTTCAAACGCTCGGGCTTGAAGCTGCTTGAGAAGATGGCATCCACCTGGCCGGTTTCCAGCTCGGCCAAGCAGCGGGCCCAGGGCCGGCGCAGCAGCTGCACGCGGATCTCGCCGCCCAGGCGGGCCGGCAGCATCTGCACCATCTCGACGATGATGCCGGGGTTCTCGGCCGGCACGGTCAGGCTGCCGGTGTGGTCGGGGCTGTCCTTGTCTTCGAAGGCGATGCGGAACTCGATGCCGCCGCCCTTCGCCGGCAGCTGGGCATGCACATGGCGGGGCCACAGCGCCGGCACGCCGACCGGCAGCAAGACCAGGGCGCACGCCAAGCGGCGGCGGCCTGAGGAGCCAGGATTCGCCATGACGTCTGCACCTCTCCCCGGCCACGCTTGCATGGAGGCAGCCGTTTGAACCAGTATAGGTTCGCGGCTAGCCTTGCACGCGCTCTTCGGTCGAGGCCAGGGGCTCGCGCGCCAGTTGGCGGCTCAAGGCGCGGGCCGGCAGCTGCGCCAGCAGCAGCACACTGGCCATCAGCCACATGGGCGCGGCCGCCACGCTGGCCGCCGCCAGCAGGCCGAAGCCCACCGGCATGGCCACGGTCGCGCCATTGGTGGCCAGCATGCGCAGGCCCAGGGCCTGGCCGTGACGCTCATGTGGCGTGACCTGGTGCAGCATGGACAACACCATGGGCTGCACCGAGCCCAGGGCCAGGCCCAGCAGGGCCGAGCCCACCATCAGGCCGGCCGTGCCCGGCAGCCAGTAGTAACCGGCCAGCACCACGGTTGCCAGCAGCATGGCGCTGCGCAAGGCCTTGAGCTCATCGAGATGCTGAGAGAAGCGCACGATGGCCAGACGCACCACCGTGGCCGCCACCGCAAAGCTGCCCAGCACCACGCCAATGCTGGAGGCACTCAGGCCACGCGCATGGCCGACCACCGGCACGACAAAGCTGTGCGCATCCCAGCACGCAGCCAGCACCACATTGAGCAACAGCAGCTGACGCAGGGCCGGCTGGCGCAGCAGGTCCCAAGCCGGGCGGGCACGTTGGGCCGCGCTCTGGGGCTTCGGCGGGTGGCGCGGCACACGCCGGGCCATGAGCCAGCACAGCAGGGGCAGCAAGGCCGCCAGGGCGAAAGCCGCGCGGAAGCTGACATGGTCGATCAACAGCCCCGCCACTACCGGCGCCAGCGCATTGGACAGCGCCGGCCCCAAAGCCACCCAGCTGAACACACGCTTGAGCTGCGAGGGGTCGTCGGCCATCAGCCCGGCCTCGCGCTGGATGGCCACGGCCGCCACGCTGAGCGCACCGCCGCTGAGCAGGCAGCTGAAGGCAATCGTCCAGACGCCCTGCCAGGCCAGGGCCACACAGGCGCCGAACAAGGCCATGCTGACGCCGATGCCCACCGGGCGGTGGAAGCCATAGCGGTCAGCCTGGCGCCCGGCCCACAAGGCCAGGGCCATGGGCGCCACGGCAAAGAGGCTGAGCAAGAGACCCACGGTCCACTCGCCATAGCCTTGATCCAGCACCCAGAGGCTGGCCGCCACACGGGTGCTGGCCATGCAGGCATGCAGGGTGATCAGGGTGGCGATCAGCCAAGGAAAGGCGCGGCGCAGGGCGGCTGCGCTGGCGCGATGGGCCGGGGTGTCTGGATCAATGAGGTCAGGTTCGTGGGTCAAAGGAACATGCTTTCGAAGAATGGCGCCTTCAAACAGCTGAAGGCGGTCGTTCTCCTCCTCCGCGCGGCGCCTCGTCGGCACCGTCCCCGCCGCCATGGAGCGGCTCCTCGTCCCCCGGCTGGCTCAGGCGCAGCAGCTGCTGGGCGGCATCGTCCGGCAGTGCTTCCACGCTCTTGAGCTTGCGTGTCATCACCCGCGTGCGGGTCTCGGCCGCATCGATGGTGTGGCTGGCTTCTTCCAGCTTTTTCTTGGTCTTGGCCAGCACCTCGCCAAACTTGCCGAATTCGGTCTTGACAGCGCCCAGCACCTCCCAGACCTCGGCCGAGCGTTTCTCCAGCGCCAGGGTGCGGAAGCCCATTTGCAGGCTGTTCAGTGTGGCCAGCAGCGTGGTCGGGCCGGCCAGCATGACCTTGTGCTCGCGCTGCAGCGCCTCCATCAGGCCGGGCCGGCGCAAGGCCTCGGCGTACAGGCCTTCGGTGGGCAGGAACAGGATGCCGAAATCGGTGGTGTGCGGCGGGGCGATGTATTTCTCGCGGATGCTGCGCGCCTCGGTGCGAAGGCGCTGCTCGATGGCCTTGGCGGCGGTCTCGGCGGCGGGCGCGTCGGCGCGGTCCTGGGCATCGAGCAGGCGCTCGTAGTCCTCGCGCGGGAACTTGGCGTCGATGGGCAACCAGAGCGGCTGGCCGCCCTGGCGCTGGCCCGGCAGGCGGATCGCAAACTCCACCCGCTCGGCGCTGCCCGGCAGCGTGGCCACGTTCGCCGCGTACTGCTCGGGCGTGAACACCTGCTCCAGCAGGCCGGCCAGCTGCACCTCGCCAAAGATGCCGCGCGTCTTGACATTGCCCAGCACCCGGCTCAGCGAGCCGACATCGCGCGCCAGGCCCTGCATCTCGCCCAGGCCCTGGTGCACCTGCTCCAGGCGCTCGGCCACCTGCTTGAAGCTCTCGCCCAGGCGCTGCTCCAGCGTGGCGTGCAGTTTTTCGTCCACGGTGGCGCGCATCTGCTCGAGCTTTTTCTCGTTGTCCTGCTGGATCAGGCCCAGGCGCTGGTCGACGGTCTGGGCCAGGGCGCGCAGCTGCTGGCCGAGCTGCTCGGCCAGGCGCTGGCCGGCGGCGTCCTGCGCTTCGCGGGCCGCAATCGCCTGCAGGCCCAGGGACTGGTTGCTTTGCTGCAAGCCCTGGCTCAGCGCCTGCTGGAAGCGGCCCAGGCTTTGCTGCAACTCCTGGCGCGTGGCGGCGCTGCTGCGGCTGAGCTCGTCACGAAGCTCGCGCTCCAGGCGCTCATTGCCCTGGCTGAACTGCTGCTGCAGGCGCAGCAGGGTCGGGTCTTGCTCGCCCACCTGGCTGGCTGGCCCCTGACGCCAGAGCAGGAACAGCGCCAGCAGCATCAAGACCAACAAAGACAGCAAGAGCAACTCGACAAGACTCATGCCTCGCATTGTCTCAGCCATGGCGGCAGCGGCTCGCGCTACGGGCGGTGGCCGCACATGCGCCTGGGGTTCTCCGCCGTGGTGTGCCGTGTGATCCGGCAGTTAAGCTGCGCGCTCTGATGGAGCCCAGGAGTGCTGGCATGAGCCTTGAATCCCAAACCTTGCAAGTCCAAGGCCGCATAAAGCAGCGCCTGCTGGGCCTGCTCTTGCTCGGCAGCAGCGCCTGGGCCGCCGCAGCCGGCGCCCTGAGCCCGCAAGAGCTGCCCCCGGCCTTGCGCGACTGGCTGCCCTGGGCCCTGCAAGGCCAGGAGAGCCAGCTCTGCCCGCTGCAGCCCGGCCGCCCCGGTGAGGCCGAGCTGCGCAACTGCCTCTGGCCGGCGCGGCTGGAGCTGCGCGCCGGGCCCGGTGGTGCCAGCTTCCGGCTGGAGGTGCAGGTCTATGGCACGGCCCAGCTGCTGCCCCTGCCCGGCGAAGCGGCCGACGATGCGCCGGGCGCGGGCTCCGGCAACAGCAAGCCCAGCCTCTGGCCGCAGGACGTGAAAAGCGCCGGCAAGCCCCTGGCCGTGGTGCTGGCCCAGGGCCGGCCCAGCGTGCGTCTGGAGCCGGGCCGCCACGTCATCGAGGGCCAGATCCCCTGGGCGCAGATGCCGCAAGGCCTGCTGCTGCCGCCCAATCTGGGCTTGCTCAATTTCTGGCTCGAGGGCCAGGCACAAAAGCGCACACCCGATGCCCAGGGACGGCTCTGGCTGAAGGCCAGCCGCGAGGACAGCGCCAGCAGCGAAGCCTTGAGTGTGCGCACCGCGCGCCTGATCGACGACCAGGTGCCCATGCGCATCAACACCCATATCGAGCTGGCCGTCTCGGGCCGCGCCCGCGAGCTGGTGCTGCCGCAAGCGCTGCTGCCGGGCCTGGTGGCCGAGGCGCTGAGCAGCGCCCTGCCGGCCCGGCTGCGCGAAGACGGTGCCCTGCTGGTGCAGGCCCGCCCGGGCCGCTGGACCGTGGAGCTGCTGGCCCGCGGCATGGCGCCCCCGCAGGCGCTGCAGCTGCCCGCCGCCGCGCCCAAGCCCGGCGAAAGCCCGCTGGGCGAGGAGGTCTGGGCCTTTTCGGCGCACAACGAACTGCGCGTGGTCAGCATCGAGGGCGTGCCCGCCGTGGACCCCAAGCAGACCGTCATGCCCGAGAGCTGGCAGAGCTTTCCGGCCTACCGCATGGCGCCCGGCGCCACTTTGCAAATCAAGCAGAGCCGGCGCGGCAACCCCGAGCCGGCGCCCGATCAGCTGCGCCTCACGCGCCAGCTCTGGCTTGATTTCGACGGCCAGGGCTACACCGCGCAAGACCGCATCGAGGGGGAGCTGAGCCGCTCCACCCGCCTGGAGCTGGCCGCGCCGGGCGCCCTGGGCCGGGCCGCGCTCGATGGACAGGATCAGCTGATCACGCGGCGGGGGCCGAGCGCTGCTGCCTCGGCGCCGGCTCAGGCGAACGCCCCCGACGGCATCGAGGTGCGCCAAGGCACGACCAACATCACCGCCGAGAGCCGCTGGGCCCGCGATGCGACCCTGCCGGCCAGCGGCTGGAGCGGTGATTTCCAATCGGCCCGCACGGGCCTGCACCTGCCGCCCGGCTGGCGCCTGCTGCACGTCAGCGGGCCCGACCGGGTGGACGGCTCCTGGCTGGGCGCCTGGTCACTCTGGGACTTTTTCTTCGTGCTGCTCAGCGCCCTGGCCGCCGGCCGCCTGCTGGGCTGGCCGCGCGGCCTGCTGCTGGGCGCCGCCCTGGTGTGCAGCTGGCATCTGCGCGATGCGCCGCAGTTCCTCTGGTTGTTCTGGCTGGGCCTGATGGCCATCAATCTCAACCTGGGCGCCATGGCCGAGAAGTTCAGCCGCCTGGCCCTGCTGCTGCGCCGCGCCGAACAGGCCTGCATGGTGGCCATCGCCTTGTTGCTGCTGCCTTTTGGCGTGGACCAGCTGCGTTATGCCATGTATCCGGCCTTGGATCAGCCGGCCATGACGCATGGCCTGCCCCAGGCTGAAACAGCAGTGCCTGCGGCAGCCCCGCCCTTCATCCCGCCGCCCGAGATGGCCGAGCCCGCGCCTGCCGGCTCCAGCTACAGCCGCCTCAAGGAAGCGGTCAGCGATGCTGCGCCCGTGCCTCAAAAGGAGCCGCGCCGTTTGGACCAGGCCGACCCCAGCGCCCGCGTGCAGACCGGCCCCGGCCTGCCCAGCTGGCATTGGCAAGAGCATGCCCTGGTCTGGCAAGGCCCGGTGCAGGCCGATCAGGCGCTGCAGCTCTACCTGCTGCCGCCGGCCGGCACAGCGCTGCTGCGCGTGGCCAGCCTGCTCTTGATGCTGGCGGCCCTGCTGGCCCTGGCCAGCGGCCGCACGGGTCAGCCCTGGTGGCCGCGGCGGGCAGGAACCGGCGCTGGCACCAGCGCCGCACTGGCCCTGACCTTCGCGCTCGGCTTGAGCCTGCCTGCCGATCCGGCCCATGCCGAGAATGAGCCGGCCAAGCCCGCGCCTTCGGAGAAAGCCCAGAAGCCCACCGGCCTGCAGCCGCCGTCCGATGCCTTGCTGGCCGAGATGCGCCAGCGCCTGCGCCCCGCCCCGGATTGCCTGCCGCGCTGCGCCGAGCTGGCGCGCCTGAACTTGCAGGCCGAAGGCTCGCGCGTGCTCTTGCGCCTGGAAGCCCATGCTCAGGCCGACGTGGCCCTGCCCCTGCCCGGCCAGGCCGGCGCCTGGCAACCGAGCCAGGTGCTGCTGGACGGCCAGCCCGCGCCGCTGCGCCGCGATGCCCAGGGCCAGATCTGGATCGCACTGAAAGCCGGCATCAGCCAGATCAGCATGGAGGCCGATCTCGGCGCCGCGCCGATGCAGGAGCTGGACATCAGTCTGCCCCTGCCGGTGCGAGAGCTGAAGAGCCAGCTGCGCGGCTGGCGCTTGCAAGGCCTCAATGCCCAGGGCCTGCCCGGCGCCGCGCTGAGCCTGCTGCGCGAGCAGAGCGCAAGCGATGACAAAGAGGCAGCGGGAGCCGATGCACAGAACAACCCGCGCGATGCCCTGCCCGCCTTTGTGCGCATCCAGCGCCAGCTGGAGCTGGGCCTGCGCTGGACCGTGCACACCCGCATCGAGCGCATCGCGCCCAGCCGCGCGCCGCTGCGCGTGCAATGGCAGCTGCTGCCCGGCGAGGCGGTGCAAGACAACAGCGTGCAGATCAACGATGGCCTGGCCAGCGTGCAGCTGGGCGCGGCCGAGGTGCTGGAGTTCGACAGCGAGCTGCGCCCACAAGCGAAACTGACGCTGAAGAGCCACCCGGCCACCCAGCAGATCGAGCAATGGACGCTGGACGCTTCGACGCTCTGGCATGTCGAACACCAGGGCCTGGCCCCGGTGGTGCACCAGCAAGGCGGGCGCTGGCAGCCGCTGTGGCGGCCCTGGCCCGGCGAGCAGCTGACGCTGAATTTGAGCAGACCGGCCGGCGTGGCCGGCCCCACCCTGACCTGGGACCAGGTGCTGACCGAGGTGACGCCCGGCGCGCGCAGCAGCGACTTCAAGCTCAGCGCCACCCTGCGCTCCAGCCTGGGCGGCCAGCAGACCCTGCAGCTGCCCGCCGGCGCAGCCCTGCAAGGCCTGAGCCTGGACGGCGCCGAGCTGCCCCTGCAAGCCAAGAACGGCGCCCTGCAGCTGCCCATCACCCCGGGCGAGCACCGGCTGGAGCTGCGCTGGCGCGCCGACGATGGCGGCATGGGCTGGTGGTTCCGCAGCCCCAGCGTGCAGCTGGGCGCGGCCGGCGTGAACGACAGCCTGCAGATCCATGTGCCGGGCGACCGCATCGTGCTGGCCCTGGGCGGGCCGCTGCTGGGCCCGGCCGTGCTGTTCTGGGGCGCGCTGCTGGCGGTGGCGATTCTGGCTCTGGGCTTGAGCCGCGTGCCGGGGCTGCCGCTCCAGCTCTCGGCCTGGCTGCTGCTGGGCCTGGGTCTGGCGCCGGTGAGCCTGGCCGGCCTGGCCTGGGTGGTGGCGGGCTTTCTGCTGCTCTTGCTGCGCAAGCGCCATGGCCCCGGCCTGGCGCGTGGCCCCTTCATCGGCCTGCAGCTGCTGCTGGGCTTCTGGGCCCTAGGGTTTGTGGCGGTGCTGCTGCAGGCGCTGCAGGTCGGCCTGCTGGGTCTGCCGGATCTGATGATCACCGGCCACGACTCGCATGCCAGTCTGCTCAGCTGGTATGCCGACCGCTTCAGCGCTGGCGCCGGCACGGCCCAAGCCTGGGTAGTCAGCGCGCCGCTGTGGCTGTACCGCCTGGCCATGCTGCTCTGGGCCCTGTGGCTGGCCGCCTCCCTGCTGCGCTGGCTGAAATGGGGCTGGGAGTGTTTCAGCGAAGGCGGGCTGTGGCGCGAAGGCCCGCCTCGCAAAACCGCGAGCCCCAGGGGCGGCGCTGACACCTGAACCCTGCGCAAACCGCAGCAACACCACAAGGCACACCTCTTGATGAATCCAAGCACACAGCAGCCCCGCCAAGGCCAGGCCCTCTTGGGTCTGCTGGCGGCCTGCTCGGCCGGCATGCTCTGGGGCACCGGCGCCTTGGTGGTCGATGTGCTGGTCAGCCGGCACGGCTTTTCGCCCGAGAACATTTCCTTCTGGCGCTTCAGCGTCGGCGCCCTGGTCTTGCTGGCCGTGTACGGCCGGCAGATCGACTGGGCCGTGTTGAAAAGCCTGTGGCTGACCATGGTGGCGGCCGGCGCCGCCATGGCCGGTTATGTGCTGTGCTGGTTCTTAGGGATAGAGCGCATCGGCCCGGCCGTGCCCACCTTGATTGCGCTGTGCCTGCCGCCCGTGCTGGTGACGCTGATCGGCCTGGCCCGGGGCACCGAGGCGCCGGGCTTGGGCCTGTTTGCCGCCCTGTGTGCCGCCCTGGCCGGCACAGTGATGTTGGTGCTCGGCCATGGCGCCGGCATCGATGTCGGGCACACACAAAACCTGTGGATCGGTGTCGCCTTCTCGGTGGCATCGGCGCTGCTCTACACCGGCTTCACGCTGGTGAGCTCGCGCCTCTCAGTGAGCATGGGGCCGGGCCCATCGAGCGCCTGCCTCACCGTCATCGCGGCAGTGAGCACCAGCCTGTTCGCGCTGATCCACCCGTTTCACTGGCCCGACTCGATTCCGCCGCAAGCCTGGTTTTTGTACCTGGGCCTGGTGACCGCCGCCCTGGCCTTGCTGGCCTTCAGCTGGGGCGCGGCACGCCTGAGCCCCAGCACCCTGACCGTGGCCACCTTGATGGAGCCGCTGACCGCCGTGCTGCTCTCAGCCTTGCTCCTGAACCAGAGCTTGAGGGCCAGCCAATGGCTGGGCGGCGCTTTGCTGCTGGTCAGCATCTGGGTGCTGGGGCGGCGGCAGGCCGGCACCACGGACACGAAAGCCGTGCCAGCCTCGCCGCCCTGCGACACTCCCGGCCTATGAGCCCCCGCGAACGCCGCGTCCTTCAAGCTATTCTCTACGAAGCCATTGCCGTGGCCATGGTCGGCCCGGCCGTGGCCTGGATGTTTGCCACCTCGCTGCAGTCCTCGGCCCTGCTCGCCCTGGCCATGTCCAGCATCGCCCTGGCCTGGAACTATGTGTTCAACGCCCTGTTCGAACGCTGGGAGGCGCGCCAAGCGGTCAAGGGCCGCTCCTTGGGCCGACGGCTGTTGCACGGCATCGGCTTTGAAGGCGGGCTGGTGCTGTTCCTGGTGCCGCTGATGGCCTGGTGGCTGGATATCAGCCTGCTCGAAGCCCTGATCGCCGACCTGGCCATCCTGGCGTTTTTCTTCGTCTACGCGATTGTCTTCACGTGGGCGTTTGATCGGGTGTTTGGGTTGCCGGAATCGGCCAAGGCATGAGCAAGGGAGTTTGGGGAAATCGGAGCGCCAAATCAGATGCAACCCTGTGATGCTTTTGTCGTTCTTTTGGTAGCCCTTTACCCGATCCCCAAGAGAAGGAAACAATGCCCAATCAAGCGCTTGCCTCAAGCAATCGATGCTTCGAGCCGTTGATGACGCCGAGGTTCGGTCGTAATTTTGTCGTCCAAAATTAGCGTCAAAGCGCATGCCCGAAACTTTCCTCGCCGAGATACACCTGCTATCTGCGGAGGATGGAGGGCGCGTCGGCCCTTTGGTGTCGGGCGAATGGCGAACTGTCCTCGGCATCAAAGACGAGCATTGGTCTGCGCGAATGCAGTTTGATGATGCCCCTGCGCCGGGTGAATGCTTTCGAGCGACGGTCCAGTTGCTCGTCCCAGAAGCTAAGCAGCACTTCCTCGCAGGCGCCAAATTCACGGTGTGGGAAGGTGGCACGAAGGGAGTCGGTCATGTTTTGCCCCCTGCGCTTTAACCTTTTGGTCAAGCGGACCTGCGTCAGCTACGCTGGATGGTCCGCTTACCGCGAACGTTCGACCTCACATGACGATATGCTCGTCGGAGAATTTTCAACGACAACTCACACGAGGAGAACACGAATGAGTCAAATACTGGCGATCCTTTCAGCAATAGCGCTCTCGATTTCGATCACTGGCTGCAGCCTTGCACCCATAGCCAAAGAGCTGCCTCTAGCGGCAGGTTCACCGATGGCTCCTTCAACCGAAGCCAACCTTGGCAAGGTCGTGTTCCTGAACGAGAACCCAAAGATCTACCGCAATGACTCCGACTTGCGCAACGTACATGGGCTGGACCGTGACCTTTGGAAAATGGCAGGAACAGGGCGCATCAACATCGCGGTGAACGGTAAGGGGCTCGGACAAGTGCACGTTGGGGAGTTCCTTGCTACCCTGCTTCCGTTTGGCACCTACGAAATTACTCTAGTGCACCAGGACATGGTCAACTTCGAGTCGAAGCATCAACTGGTGGTGAATACGCCTCACAAGCTCGTCGCGGTCTTCCCAACAATCACCTCCAACACCTTGGAGGTTGTTCCCGCAAGTCGCGGGCTTGGCGAGTACAAAGAAGCCAAGTAGTTAAGTTGGCGAGTGCCTCCACCATGAGGTCAAACCCCTCCATCGAACTGACAGTCACAAGAGGGCGTCGCCCCTTGTGAGTGCATCTAGTGTCAAGCCTCAGCCCTCACACGAGGCTCGGCCTCATAACTCTCAAAGCCAGACCCAGTCCAAGCTGTGGAACTAGCCACGGGCACTCCGCTTGGGCTCAATCGAATTCATCCATCGTTCACCCTCTGAGATGAGAGGCTTGTGCACAGTACTTTCATCAGGCGGGCATGCGCCAATGGTTCTGGCTCACCCTCTTCTTTCCATCTGGGATCTTCTTTGCATTTCACTGGGCACTCGGCCTCGCTATGGTTCTTGTCGGCCTTGGCCTGACGCTGATCGCTCTGAATCGATTCGGCGCTCTCGAATCCGGGCCAAAGCATGGCTAGGCTTGTTATGCGCTAGCGGAGACTGTGGCCGACTTTGTCCCTCCAGCAGTCGGGCAATGGCGAGCCATCCGAAGGCACGCTTCTTTCTGAGCCGATGGCTTCGAACCAGCGCGAGCCGACGCGCTTCGCTGAGTGCTTCGAGAGAAATCGAATAGGCCGCGAGGCAGGGTATAGCACTGCAGCATGGCCGACTCATACCCATTGCAGCGCGATGAGCTAGGGGTTGGTCGAAGCTGCTTCGCCCCCGATGATGAGCCCGGCACTGCGAGGCCGACTGACGCCGGCGCTGCAGCTGAACGCCAGCCCATCACCCGGAGCCCCACCGCCATGACACTTGCCATCACCGCAGAACACCTGGCCCAGATCGCTGGACGCAAGACGGCCCTGATGCCGGCCCTGGCCGAGTGGATGAACCAGCTGTGCCCGCAGTACCAGATCGACACGGCCCAGGAGTACGCGCATTTCCTGGCCCAGGCCTGCCATGAGACCGACCATTTCAAGACCTTGCGCGAGTACGCCTCGGGCAGCGCCTACGAGGGCCGGGCCGATCTGGGCAATACGCAGGCGGGTGACGGGGTGCGCTTCCGTGGCCGCGGCATTTTCCAGACCACGGGGCGGGCCAACTACCTGCAGCTGGGCATCAAGAAAGGCTCGCGCGATCTGTTCATCAACAAGCCGGAGCTGCTGGAAGAGCCCGAGATGGCGGTTTGGAGCGCCTGCGAGTACTGGCTGACCCGCAACCTCAACGACGCCGCCAACCACCCGGTCAGCGACCGGCTGAAGAAAAAATACAAAGGCGCGGTACTCGACCTCTCGCCGGTGGAGTTCATCAGCTACACCGTCAACGGCGGCAACCGCGGCCTCGAAGACCGCAAGGCCTTCTACGCCAAGGCGCTTGCGATTCTGAGCGAGGCTGAAGCGGGCAGCCGCGAGATGCCAGCCATGCCGGCGATGGCGGGGCTGGCCGCAGCGGGCAAGAGCAAGAGCAATAAAGCCAAGAGCAGCAAGGCCAAGGTCGAAAAAGCCGAGAAAGCCGAAAAGGCGGAGAAGGCCAGCAAGCCCAAGAAGACGCAAACCAAGGCCGCCGCCAAGGCAGCCCCCAAGCCCGACAGCAACAAAGCCAAGAAACCCAAGGCTGCGGTGCGAACCGTCAAGGCCAAGGCCAAAGCCAAAAACTGAGGCCGAATCACGACAGCCCTATTTCCAGCGAGGCAAGCCCAGATGAGCAGCGACACGCCCGACAGCAGCCCCAGCCGGGTCACCGGCATCGGCGGCATCTTCATCAAATCCAGCCAGCCCGAACGGCTGCGCGACTGGTACCGGCGCCACCTGGGTATCCCCGTCGAGGCCTGGGGCGGTACGGCCTTTCGCTGGCGCGGCGAACACAACCCCGAGGGCCAGGGCAGCACGGTCTGGAGCATTTTTGATGCCGCCAGCAGCTACTTCGACCCCAGCCCCGCCCCCTTCATGGTGAACTACCGCGTGGCCGATCTGCATGCCCTGCTGGCCCTGCTGCGGGCCGAGGGCTGCCAGGTCGACGACAAGGTGGATGAATCCGAATACGGCAAGTTCGGCTGGGTCATGGACCCCGACGGCAACCGCATCGAACTCTGGCAGCCGCCCGAGGGGCAGTAAACGGGGCGGGCGCCGGGACCAGGCGCCACCGTTCAGGGCTTTGGCGTTTCAGCCGGGGCTTCGAGCTTGCGGGCCGGGCTGACGATGACGTCGCCGGTCACGGCGCGCTCTGACGAGCGCTGCACAACATTACTCAGGGCTTGGGAGAGAAAGCCCGAATCGAACATGCGGCCGATGTTGATCGCGGTCGAGTTCGGGTCGTGGTAGCGGACGCTGTCGCGACGCACTTCGCGCTTCTTGACCGCCAGGGTGCGCGCATCCAGCGTCACTGTCTGGAAGTACATGTAGACGGCTACAAACACCGAGCTGGTGCCCTTCTCGCCAGTCTTGGGGTCGATGGTCTGGTAGTCACCATCGGCTTGGCCTTCAGCCTGCAGGCTCAGATCGCCATTGCCCGAGGACTCCAGGCCGGTGTAACGCTCGCGGGCAAGCGGTTGAATATAGATACCAATGCCGGCCAGGCGCTCGCCCATGCCCTTGACACTGGACATATGCCATTTGGGCAAGACCGCCACGATCTCGTCCCACTGGCTGCGCTCCGGCACGTCGCGCAGGTGCTCGATCAGCAGTGTCTCCAGGCGCTCCTCGCGCTGGACATAACGCTTCTCATCGACGTAGGCCATGGCCTCTTCCGGCGGCAGCCAGTCCAGCAGCACACGGCGGGTTTGCGGTTCGCTCTGCTTGAAGCCCTCATCGATGCCGTCCAACACCAGGCGATTCAGCGTCACCGGGTCCAGCCGCACTTCCTTGCGGGTGTAGGGCGCCAGATGGGTGCCGGTCTGCTCACGCTGACGCACGATGGTGATGCGATCACCAATGGCCGAGATCACCGCCACGGTGCGCGGCACCGGGCTCGTCGCGCTTACGCTGGATTCGGCAGTTTCGGCCTGGGCCGCGCCACCCAGACTGAAGAGCAGCATCGCGGCTGCAGACCATGTCGGCCAAGCCGCGGCGTCCCGCCGCTCAGCGGGTGCGCGCCGGGCGCATCGATCGCTTGTTTTGCCCTTGTTCCAAAGCATGTGACCCTCCTGGTTTTCTTTTTTATCAGCGCATCTCAGCGGATGCGACAGGCGGAGGATTCTGCCTTTTCTTCAGCTCAAACCGGACGCACGCTCCGCGCGCTGTGCGCGGAGCGACAGTCGGCTCAAGGGTTGAGCAAAGTGGGCATCGGCTGCCCACTGAATGCGGCCCGCAAATTGGCCTCGGCCAGCTCGCACATCGCCCGCCGCGTCGGCACCGAAGCGCTGGCGATATGCGGCGTGAGCACGACATTGACGCAGGCAAGCAGGTCGGGGTGCACCTGGGGCTCGCCCTCGAAGACATCGAGGCCGGCTGCGGCCAGTCGACCTTGCTGCAGGGCGCGGGCCAGGGCCACATCGTCCACCACGCCGCCGCGGGCGATATTGGTCAGGGTGGCGCTGGGCTTCATCAGGGCCAGGTCTTGCTCGGCCACCAGGTGGTGGGACGCCGGCGTGTAGGGCACGACGATGACGAGGTGATCGGCCTCGCGCAACAGCGCCTCCTTGCTGACCCAGCGGGCGCCGATGGGTGCCTCCTGCTCGGGCGCGAGCCGGCTGCGGTTGTGATAGATCACCTTCATGCCAAAGCCCAAGGCGCCGCGCCGTGCGATGGCCTGGCCAATCCGGCCCATGCCCAGGATGGCGAGGGTGGCACCGTGGATGTCGGCGCCAGCGAACAGGTCCACCCGCCATTGCTTCCAATCGCCACGGCGCAGGTAATGCTCGCTTTCGCTGATGCGCCGGGCCGCGGACATCATCAAGGCGAAGCCGAAGTCAGCCGTGGTTTCGGTCAGCACATCGGGCGCATTGCTGACGCGCACGCCGCGCGCGCTGCAAGCGGCCAGGTCCACATTGTTGTGGCCCACGGTCATCAGGCTGATGACGCGCAGCTCGGGGCAGGCGTCCAGCAGCTCGGCCGTGATCTGCTCGGTGCCGGAGGCGAACAGCCCCAGCTTGCCTTGCAGGCGCTGGCGCAAGGCTTCCGGGCTCAGGGGCTGATCGTCATCGGCGTAGTCGAGGTCAAAGGCCACAGCCATGCGCGCGGCGATGTCCGGAAAGATGCGGCGGGCCAAGAGCACGCGCGGTTTGGGGGCGGCAAGGTTCGACATGAAGAACAACACTCCTCAGAACCAGATCAAGCTCATCACGACAAACAAGGGGATCAACACCGCGCCCGACCAGACCATATAGCCAAAGAAGCTGGGCATGGCGATGCCGCGCTCTTCAGCGATGGCTTTGACCATGAAGTTGGGCGCATTGCCGATGTAGCTGTTGGCGCCCATGAACACCGAGCCGGCCGAGATGGCCACCAGCGTGGGCGCCAGCGTCGTCATCAGCTGCGCCGCATCACCCCCGGCCAGGTTGAAGAACACCAGATAAGTGGGCGCGTTGTCCAGGAAGGACGAGAGCAAGCCGCTGAACCAGAAGTAGGCCCAAGGCATGGGCTGGCCATCGGGCGCGGTGACGGCGCGGGTGACGGCGGCAAACGCACCCTGCTCGCCCGCCTTGAGCATGGCCAGCACCGGCGCCATGGTCACGAAGATGGCGGCAAAGAGCTTGGCCACCTCCAGCATGGGCGCCCAAGAAAACTGGTTGCGCGCACGCACATCACGGGGCGTCAGCACGACCGAGGCCAGGGTCACCAGGATCAGGGCGCCATCGCGCAGCAGGGCCGGCAGGCTCAGGCTCACGCCGCCGAGCTGCCAACCCGGGTGCGCCGGCTTCCACAGCCCGCTCATCAGCACCAGGCCCACCACCACGCCGAGCAAGGCGAAGTTCAGGCCGCCCTCGATGCCGAAGCGGTGGTCGTCCGGCGTGGGGTCACGCGGCAGCACGCCTTCGCGGCGGTAGAAATGGCGGTCCAGCCCGTAGAAGATGGCCAGCAGGCTGCCCACCATGAACAGGGTCTGCGGCGCCAGATGCTGCAGGGTCCAGAAGAAGCTCACGCCTTGCAGAAAACCCAGGAACAGCGGTGGGTCGCCCAGCGGCGTCAGCGCGCCACCGGCATTGCTGACGATGAAGATGAAGAACACCAGCACATGGACGTTGTGGCGGCGGTTGTCGTTAGCGCGGATCAGCGGCCGCACCATCAGCATGGACGCCCCCGTCGTGCCCATCACGCTGGCCAGGGCCGCGCCCACCGCCAGCAGGCCGACATTGAGCCCCGGGCTGCCATGCAGATTGCCGCGGATGAAGATGCCACCCGCGGTGGTGAACAGCGCCGTCAGCAGGATCACAAACGGCAGGTACTCGGCCACGGCGGTGTGCAGCAACACGCTGCCCGTCGTGCCGGCGCCCTCACGCGCCAGCAGCGGCAGCAGCAAAACCAAGGCCCAGCCGGCGCTGATCTTGCCGAAATGGCGGTGCCAGATCGCCGGCGCCAGCAAGGGCATCAGGGCGATGGACAGCAGCAAGCCCGCAAACGGCAGGCCCCAGAGTGCGCCGAAACGGCTGCCGTCCAGGTCGGCCGCCAGGGCTGGGCCGGCCGCGCCCGCCAACAGCAGCGCCGTGACCCGGCTGCCCCAGGTGCGCAAGACCTGGCCCCTCTTCACGCGCCCGCCGCGCTCAATCACGGTAGAAGCGCGTGAATTCGGCCACCGCTGCACGCTCGGTCAGCAGGCTGTTCTCCACCGCGGCGGGGTCGGCGTGACCGAGCGCCATGCCACAGACCACCATCTGGCTGGGCGCCAGCTGCAGCTCTTCGGCGATCAGGCGGTGAAACTGGGTGAATGCGGCCTGCGGGCAGGTGTGCAGGCCGCGGCCGCGCGCCGCGATCATCACGTTCTCCAGGAACATGCCGTAGTCCAGCCAGCTGCCCTGCTGCATGACGCGGTCGATGGTGAAGATCAGGCCGACCGGCGCATCGAAGAACTGGAAGTTGCGCGCATGTTGCGCCTGCATGCGGGCCTTGTCGGTCTTGGCGATGTTCAGCAGGCCATACAGATCCCAGCCCACCTTGCGGCGGCGGTCGATGTAAGGCGAGACCCATTCGGTCGGGTAGTAGGCGTATTCCTCCGTGTGCTTCGCCAACTCGGCCGGGTCGAGGTAGGCCGCCTGGATGCGGTCCACCAGGCGCTGACGCGCCGCGCCGGTCAGCACATGGACCTGCCAGGGCTGGGTGTTGGTGCCCGACGGCGCCCGGGACGCCACGTTCAGGATCTCCTCGATCTGACTCTCCGGCACCTCGGTGGGCAAGAAGGCGCGCATGGAGCGCCGGGTCACGATGGCGGTGTCCACGGCGGCCGTGTCGGCGGGCGTGGGTTGCTGGAACAGATTGGGTGAGGTCATATGGCGCGCGCAGCGTCCGGGTGGACAAAAAACAAAGAAGAGGCGTGGCCGAAACAGCCGACGGTTGGGGGAAATTCAACCACAAAGATTCAAGACGACCGGCCCCGGCTTTCACCGCAGCCGCCACGCCGCCCAGGCCCTGACCGCTTCGTTGAGCGTGTTGGCCTGCACTGCCACCGTGGTGGCGATGTCATGGCCGTAGCCGCCGGCCATGCTGAGGGCCACAGGGATGCCACGCTCGCAAAGGGCGGAGAGCACGCGCCGGTCGCGTTCCAGCAGGCCGGCGCTGCTGAGCTTGAGGCGGCCGAGGCGGTCGCCCTCGTGCGGGTCGGCGCCGGCCAGATAGAAGGCCAGGCCGGGCATGGCGCCTGCGGCGGCATGGCGAGCCCAGATCTCTTCGAGCGCCTGGTCCAGCGCCTGCAGATAGGGCTCGTCAGTGCAGCCATCGGGCAGTTCCACATCGAGATCGCTGCGCTCCTTGCGGGCCGGGAAGTTCTTGGCGCCGTGCATGGAGAAGGTGAACACGCTGTCGTCGCCCTCGAAAATGGCGGCCGTGCCATTTCCCTGGTGGACATCGAGATCGATCACGAGCACGCGAAGCCACGAATCGCCCGGCCCCGCCTGCGCGCTCCACTCCTGCTGCATCAGGCGCGCGGCCACCGCGACATCGTTGAAGACGCAGTAGCCCGAGCCCCGGTCGGCAAAGGCATGGTGGGTGCCGCCGGCCATGTTCGCGGCCACACCCTCGGCCAAGGCGGCGCGGGCTGCAGCAATGCTGGCGCCCACCGAATGAAGCGAGCGCGCCGCCATCGAGGGCGACCAGGGGAAGCCGATCTCGCGCTGCTGGGCCGCGCTCAACTGGCCCTGCAATACCGCGTTCACATACTCCGGCGTGTGGACGAGGCAGAGTTCCGCCTCGCTGGCAGCCGGCGCCGGCTCCATACGCAGCAGACCGGGCTCGGCCTCGAAAAGCTCGCGCAACAGGCGGTACTTGCTGGCGGGAAAGCTGTGACCCGGCGGCAAGGCCAGGGAATGGGCGTCGGAATGAAAGGCCTGCATGGGTGCACACCATAGCGGGCGGTGGCATTCCGTGCCTGTCATGGGGGCGTCACCGCGCGGCGCCAAGCTGCGGAAGAAGGCAGGATTTCCGGCGGATCCCCCTAATTTGCTGCGCCGCAGCAAAAATGTCTTGCAAAGCCGCCCGGCATCCCTATACTTCGTTTTGTTGCAGTGCAACATTTATCGCTGTCGAACGATTTCATCCATCGAATCAACGGGGGTCACCCCCCATCAGGAGTGCTCCATGCTGACTACCGAACAAATCATCGCCGCCCACAAAGCCAATGTCGAAACCCTGTTTGGCTTGACCAACAAGGCTTTCGAAGGCGTGGAAAAGCTGGTCGAACTGAACCTGCAAGTAGCCAAGACCGCCCTGAGCGAAGTCGCTGAGTCGACCCACGCCGCCCTGTCGGTGAAGGACGCTCAAGAGCTGCTGGCCCTGCAAAGCGCCCTGCTGCAGCCCAGCGCCGAGAAGGCCGCTTCCTACAGCCGCCATCTGTACGACATCGCCTCCAGCACCAATGCCGAAGTGGCCAAGGTCGCTGAAGCCCAGCTGGCCGACATCCAGGCCAAGTTCTCGGCCGTGGTCGAAAACGCTGCCAAGAACGCACCGGCCGGCACCGAAAACGCCGTCGCCCTGGTGAAGAGCGCCGTCGCTGCCGCCAACAACGCCTTCGAGACCGTGCAAAAGGCAGCCAAGCAAGCCACCGAAGTGGCCGAAGCCAACTTCGAAGCCGCCACCAACAGCGCCGTCAAGGCCACCCAAACGGCCACCCGCGCTTCCAAGCGCGCTGCCGCCTGAGCCTTCCCGCATCAGTTGTCTCCTCGGCACCGCTGAGGCCGGCCTCGCCGGTCCCCAAACGTGCCCTTCAAGCCCAGCATCCGCTGGGCTTTTTTTCATCTGTGAAGCTGTTCATGTAACCGCACACGGTGAACCTACGCCGTCTTGATCTGGCTCGCTGCGGTGGCTTGGCCCTCCGCCGGGCTCATGGTTCGCGGGTCGGCTCTGCGAGCCGACTCCCCTCGCTGCTCACTCCGCGGCTCAGCGGCGCCAAACTCCCTCCGTTCGCTGCGCTCACTGTGGTCAGACAGTGGCGCCGAGTCAGCGCTTGAAGCGCGCGTGACCGCGCGCCTGAGCCGCTTCGCTGCGCCCTCGGCCGCGCACAAATCGCCCGTCGGCGGGCCGAGCCGCCTCCGAAGATGGCGTTCTCCACCGACGAGGGGCACATAGACCGCGAATGCAAGCGCTCTGCAGCCCGTGCCGCTGCCGGGCGATTTGTGCCGGGCCGAGCAGCACAGCGCCTCGGGGCGCGCACGTACTCGTGCGCTTCAAGTTCTGACTTGGCGCTTCTGTCTGAACGAAGCGAACGCAGGGAGCGGAGTGAGTTATGCGCCAGCCCCGAGGCGCGAGCAGCGCAGGGAAGTCGGCCCGGCAGGGCCGACCCCGGAACCATGAGCCCGGCGGCGGCGCGGGCTGCAGGGCCTCACGTTGCACCCCAAAAGCCGCTCCGAACACAGCAAGGCAAGTGAGGGGCGAAAGCTCAAGCCCGCCCCGCCAACACCCCCGGCTGATCGAGCTGATCGGCCACCAGTTCCAGGCGCAGCAAGGGGTTGTCGAGTTGCATCAGGCGCTGGCGCTCTTCGGGGGGCAGGGGCAGCAGCTCGCACCAGCGGTTGGCCAGCCAGCCGCTGTCGTCCCAGCGGTAAGGGGGCTGCACCGGCACATCCACCGCGGCAGCCCCTTGCTCCAGGCTGTGCAGCAGGCTTTGCAAGAGGGTGGAAGTGACCTTCAGGTCGGTGGGCACGGGCACGGCCGCATCCTCGGCCATGGGCTCGATCTGCCCCACCCACAGGCCGCCGGGCAGGCATTCGCTGGACAGCAGGCGAAAGCGCTGGCCGCCACGGCAGCGAATGCGCATCAAGCCGGCTTGCAGCGTTTCGCAATGCTCGATGCGGGCCAGGGTGCCCACGCTCTGAAACCGCTCCTGCACAAAGGCCTCGCCACGCGCCGGGTCGCGGCGGCGCACCTCGCCGCCTTCGATCAGGCTGAGCACGCCGAAGGGCCGGCCCTCGCGCCAGCAGCGCTGCACCATGTCCAGATAGCGCGGCTCAAAGATCTGCAGCTGCAAATAGCCCTCGGGAAAAAGCACCGACTGCAGCGGGAACAAGGGCGTGGCGGAATCGGGTTGGGTCACGGGCGATGCACCAGATGCCGGGAGGCGAGGCCCCTAGCCTAGCCGAGACTGAGCGCCCCGCCCCGGCCTGGGGCTGTCTTGAGTCCTAACGGGTCTTTTCAGCGATGCGCGCACGCAACTGCGACAAGGCGGCCTGCGCCGCCTCGCGGCCGGCCTGGATGGAGCGGCGCCGGGCGCCAAAATCCGCGCTGCCCACGCCATCGAGCTTGGGCCGCACCAGCACATCGGCCTCGCGCAGCTCGAAGTTGTTGATGCTGCGGCCCATGATGGAAAAAGTCTGCATCAGCATGGGGATGGCGCCAGTGCCGGGTTTTTCTTCCGGCGGCGAGGAGATGTCCACCGCAATCACCAGCTCGGCCCCCATCTGGCGCGCATAGCGCACCGGCACCGGGGCGACCAGGCCGCCGTCGACATAGTCTCGGTTGCCAATGCGCACCGGCTGGAACACCGCCGGCACCGAGCTGGAGGCCCGCACCGCCACGCCGGTGTCGCCGCGGCGGAACAGCGAGCCGGAGCCGTCCGACAAATCGGTGGCCACCACGCCCAGCGGGATGCGCATCTGCTCGATGTTCTTGCCGCCGGTTTTCTCTCGCACATACTTGGCCAGGGCCTCGCCGCGGATCAGGCCGCGGGTCGGGAAGGCCCAGTCGGTGATGGCGCCTTCGTCCATGGTCTCGGCCAGCGTGGCCAGCTCGCGCCCGCTCATGCCCGAGGCGTACAGCGCCGCCACCAGGCTGCCGGCCGAGGTGCCGGCCACCAGATCGACCTTGATGCCGTTCTCCTCCAGCACCTGGATCACGCCGATGTGGGCAAAGCCACGCGCCGCGCCGCCGCCCAGGGCCAGGCCGATCTTGGGCGGCACGGGGGGCGCCTTCACGACCGGCACCACCACGGGCGCCACCGGATCGGCCGGCGCCGGCGTGCTGGGGCTGCTGGGCGCCGCGGCCGGGCCCGAGCCGATCAAGGGCACATGCGAGCAGGCGGCCAGCGTCAGGACCAGCAGGGCGGCACCGAGACGAACTGGCGCCGCAGCGCGCAGCCTGGGGAACAAGAAGGAAAACTTGGAGGAGATCGCAGACATGGCGCGGATTCTAGGAGGGCGCCCGCTAGCGCCGCCCGTGTGCCCCGACACCCTGCAAAACCCCGAAGGCCGGCCTCACCCGGCGCGGCCACAATCGCGCCCCGGCCCGGTGTTTTCTCGCTCGGACCGTTTCGTCTCTCCTCTTGCTGTACCGACGCTGTCCTTTCACCATGAGCTTGTCTGCCACCTCGCCCCTGCCTTCCCGTCTCGCTGCGCCGCGCTGGCGCCGCTGGCTGCGCCGCAGCCTGCTCGGCCTGCTGCTGATCGCCGGGCTGCTGGCCATGACGCTCTGGGCCCTGCTGCGCGCCAGCCTGCCGCAGCTGGATGGCCGCATCCGGCTGCCCGGTTTGAGCGCGCCGCTGAGCGTGGCGCGTGACAGCCTGGGCACGGCCGTGCTGCAGGGCGAGAACCGCCTGGACCTGGCCCGCGGCCTGGGTTTTGTTCATGCCCAGGAGCGCTTTTTCGAGATGGACCTGAGCCGCCGCTCGGCCGCCGGCGAGCTGGCTGCCCTGTTCGGCCCCAAGGCCGTGGAGCGCGACCAGGAGCGCCGCCTACACCGCCTGCGCGCCCGCCTGAGTGAGCGCCTGGCCGGCATGAGCGAGGCCGATCGCGCCCTGCTGCAAGCCTATGCCAGCGGCGTCAACGCCGGCCTGGCGGCCCTGCGCGTGCGGCCCTGGCAGTACCTGCTGCTGCGCGCCGAGCCGCAAGACTGGACGCCGGTCGACTCCCTGCTGGTGATTGGCGAGATGTTCACCATGCTGCAAAGCGGGGGCATCCAGGGCGGCTTTGAGCGCGCCCTGCTGCGCGAGAAAGCCGGCGACACCCTGTTCGACTGGCTCCACCCGCGCGGTGGCCGCTGGGATGCCGCCCTCGACGGCAGCCAGCTGCCGCCCCTGCCCCTGCCCGGCCCCGAGCTGCTCAATCTGCAGAAATCGGCCCACAAGCCTGAAGCGCTGGCCCGTGCGACATCGCTCGATGAAGCCCCGGTCGGCAGCAACAACTGGGCCGTGGCCGGCAGCCGCACGGCCGACGGCCGCGCCATACTGGCCGATGACATGCACCTGAGCCTCTCGGTGCCCAGCATCTGGTACCGCACCCAGCTGCAGCTGGGCCGTGGCGAGGGCGCGCTGCGCGCCGCCGGCCTCAGCCTGCCCGGCGTGCCCAGCCTGATCGTGGGCAGCAACGGCCAGGTGGCCTGGGGCTTCACCAATGCCTACGGCCAGTGGTTCGACTGGATTGCGCTGCCGGCCGAGATTCCGGCCGAGCGCCTGCGTGTGTTCAACGAGCGCATCGAGGTCAAGGGCGAGCCCGCGCGCGCCTTCCGCGTGCAGGAGGTGGACGGCGCCCCCATCGCCAAGACCCTGCAAGGCCAGCGTTATGCCCTGCGCTGGGCGGCGCACCAGGGCGAGGCCTACAACCTGGGTCTCGATCAGTTCCTGCAGGCGCGCAGCGCGGACGAGGTGCTCGCTCTGGCCCAGCGCGCCGGCCTGCCGCACCAGAACCTGCTGGTGGCCGACCGCCAGGGCCAGATCGCCTGGACCGTGGCCGGCCGCCTCTGGAGCGGCTCCGGCCTGGGTGAACGTTATGCCAGATTCCAGAGCCTGGACAGCCCAGCCCGGGGCTGGCTGGCGCCGGCCGACTACCCGGTGATCAAGAACCCCAGCCAAGGCCAGCTCTGGACGGCCAACAACCGCCAGGCCTCCGGCGCCTGGGGCGAGCTGATCGGCGATGGCGGCTTTGACCTCGGCGCCCGTGCGCAGCAGGTGCGGGATCGCCTGAGCGAGAAGCCCCGCCATGACGAAGCCAGCCTGGCCGCCATCCAGCTGGACCATGAGGCCCGCTTCATCAAGAGCTGGGCGCGCCGCGCCGAGGCCCGGCTGGCCGCCAGCCCCGCGCCCACCGCCGCCCAGGCCGAGGCCCTGCGCCTGCTCCAGCAATGGAACGGTCAGGCCGCCGCCGACCAGGCCGGCTACCGCCTGGCGCGCAGCGTGCGCCTGCGCTGCCTGGACGCCCTCTGGGACGCCTGGAGCCGCGCCGCGCTGGGCAAGGATTTGGGCGACGAGCTGCAAGGCGACGAGAAGACCCGCATCGGCTGGAAAAAGAACTTCGAGTACAGCGCGGTGCAGGCCCTGGAGCTGCGCCCGGTCCATCTGCTGCCGCCGGGCTTCAGCAGCTGGGAGGCCTTCGAGCTGAGCCAGATCGACGCGGCGATGGCCGAGATGAGCCAGGGCAGCGGCAAGCAACGCCGCCCGCTGGCCGAGGCGACCTGGGGCGAGGCCAATCCGGCGCGCATCCAGCATGTGCTCTCACGCGCGATTCCGGCCCTGAGCCGCTGGCTGGACATGCCGGTCGAGGGCATGGACGGCGACGGCAATCTGCCCCAGGTCATGCAGCAGCGCCACGGCCAGTCGCAGCGCCTGGTGGTGGCGCCCGGCCATGAGGCCCAGGGCCTGCTGTCCATGCCGGGCGGCCAGAGCGGCCACCCGCTCTCGCCCTACTACGGCGCCGGCCATGCCGACTTCATGCGCGCCCGGCCCACGCCGCTGCTGGCCGGGCCGGCCAAGCATCAGCTGGAAGCGCGGCCCTGAAGTGGCGCCAGCTCAGATCGCGTAATGCCACAGCTCCGCGTGCTCATCGAGCACGCGGGTGCCGGCAGCCACAAAGACCGGGAACTCCTCGGCACGCAGCGGCCGGCTGAACAGATAACCCTGCACCTCCTTGCAGCCCTGGCTGCGCAGGAATTGCATTTGCTCCAGGGTCTCGACCCCCTCGGCAATGGTCTGCAGGCCCAGGCTGTGGGCCATGCTGATGATGGCGCTGACGATGGCGCGGTCCTCCGGGTCGTCGCCCAGGTCGCGCACAAAGCTCTGGTCGACCTTGAGCTTGTAGACCCGGAACTTCTTCAGATAGCTGAGCGAGGAGTAGCCGGTGCCGAAATCGTCGATGGACAGGCGGATGCCGCGGCGGTGCAAATCGTTCATCACCGCGATGGCGCCCTGCGGGTCGCGCATGGCCACGCCCTCGGTCAGCTCCAGCTCCAGCAGCTCGGCCGGCAGGGCGACTTCATCGAGGATGCGGCTGATCTGACCCGGCAGGTCGTTGTGACGGAACTGCACCGAAGACAGATTCACCGACATCACCAGCGGCGCCATGCCCTGCGCCATCCAGGCCTTGAGCTGCTGCACAGCCGTGCGCATCACCCACTCGCCAATCGGCACGATCAGGCCGGTCGATTCAGCCACCGGGATGAACTCGGCCGGCGAGACCTCGCCCAGCTCCGGGTGGCGCCAGCGCAGCAAGGCCTCGGCTCCGATCACCTGGCCGCTGACCAGGGACACCTGCGGCTGGTAGACCAGGCTGAGCTGGTCGCGCTCGAGCGCGCGGCGCAATGAATTCTCCAGCTGCAGGCCACGCCGGGCCTCGGCCTGCATCAGGCTGGTGAAGAAGCGGAAGCTGTTGCGGCCGTCCTGCTTGGCGCGGTACATGGCGATGTCGGCGCTGCGGCACAGGGCGTCGAAATCGCTGCCATCCGAGGGGTACATGGCGATGCCGATCGAGGGCGTGACATTGAGCTCGTGCTGCTCGATCTGGAAGGGCTGGGCGGCCAGCTCCATGACCTTCTCGGCCACATGGCCGGCGCCGGTGTTGTCGGTGCCGGGCAGGACCAGGATGAACTCATCGCCGCCCAGGCGCGAGACCGTGTCCTGCTCGCGCACGGCGGTCTTGAGGCGGCGCGCCAGGGTCTTGAGCAGCTCATCGCCGAAGCGGTGGCCGAGCGAGTCGTTGACGTTCTTGAAATGGTCGAGATCAAGAAAAACCAGGGCCAGGCTCTCGCCATGGCGGCGTGCGATCTCGATGGCCTGGTGGCAGCGCTCGGCCAGCAGCACGCGGTTGGGCAGGCCGGTCAGCGCGTCGAAATGAGCCAGGCGCTGGATGTGGGCCTCGGCGCGCTGTTGCTCCAGCACCTTTTGCTCCATGGCCAGCACGGTCTGCTGCAGCTGACGCGTGCGTTTCTTGATCAGGTGTTCGAGCTCATCCTTGGCCTGCACCAGGGCACCCTCGGCGTTCTTGCGCGCGCTGATGTCCATGGTGATCCAGATCGAGCCGCGCGAGAGGTCGCTGACGTCAATGGCCTTGCTGCGCACCTCGCAGTGCACCGGCGTGCCGTCCTTCTTGCGCAGCAGCATCTCGCCTTCGAACGCACGGCCCTGCTTGAAAGGCTCGTAGCAGCGCTGGCCGGCAGCCTCCCAATCGGTATCGCTGAGGTACCACTGGCGCGAGGAGCTGCCGTTGAGCTCGCCCGGTTCGTAGCCGAACAAGAGCTCGAAGCTGCGATTGCAACGCGTCACACGGCGGTCGCGCAAAAAGACGATGCCGACCATGGAATGTTCCAGGATCAGCTGCAGCTCGGCCGTCACCGCGGCCAGGGCATCCTGGGCCTGGCGCTGCTCGGTGATGTCGTCGACGATCCAGATCGAGCCCTGGGCCGGGTCGTCGGGCGCAATCAATCGGCCCGTCATGCTGGCCCAGAACAGCTCGCCATTGCGGCGCCGCATCAGGCGCTCGGTCTTGTAGCGCTGGCCCGAGGCCATCACCGGGTAGGCCTCGGCGCCCAGCTGCTTGAAGGCCGGCTCATCGGGGTAGAGCTCCACGCTGCTGCGGCCCAGCGGCTCGCTGGCATCGGCATAGCCAAAGATCTCGGCGTAGCGGCCATTGCAGCGCAGGATGACGCGCTGCCGCACGTAGACGATGCCCAGGCCGGCGCTGCCCAGAATGATGTCGCGCTCGCGCAAGGCCAGCTCGAGCTGGCGGTTGACGTCGGAACTCGGCGCGGGATCTGTGGGCAACAAGTCTTCGCTCATCGTGAGGCTGTACGCTGCAAGCCGATGCCGGGCGCCAGGTGTCGCCCAGAGCCCCAAGTGCCGAACTCCACAGCCCGGGGCCAGCTGTGAATGTACATGGCCGCCCGGGATTCAGGCCGCTTTGTAGGTCTGCAAATGAATGCTTGTTTCGGTGGCGCCGATGCCCTTGATCAGGCGCACCCGCTCCAGCACATCGGCCAGCTCGGCCAGGGTGGCGGCGCGCAGCTCGGCCAGCAGATCCCAGCGGCCATTGGTGTCGAAGAGGCCAGCCACGCCGGGCTCGCCCAGCAGGATGCTGATCACCTCGCGGGTTTTGTTGCCCTCCACGGCGATGCTCATCCAGGCGCAAATCTCGTTGGGCGTGACATCGGGCCGCAAGCGCACCGTGTAGCCGACGATGACGCCGGCATCCTCCAGCTTGGCGATGCGGTTGGTCACGGTGCCGCGCGAGACCTTGAGCTTGGCGGCCAGGGTGGCCACGGTGGCGCGGGCGTCGAGGCGCAGCAGCGCCAGCAGTTGTTGATCCAGGGTGTCCATGGGCGAGAAGAAGTGAACGGGTGAATGGGTGAAGGGGCGGTGAGGACGTCGGGTGTTTTGTTCACCCGATCATTTGTTCACTCGTTCACGCCCACCAAAACTGCCATTTCGCCAATTATGTCTATCGAAATGGCAGAAACCCATCACTTTTTGAGCAGTTCTTGCTCTTCTCGCTAGCAGCGAGCTTGGGAAGAATCCATCTCAACAGAACAACGGAGACCTCCCATGACCACTTTGCTGAACACACAAGACGTCGCCCGAATGGCCCAAACCCTCGGCATGGCCGAGTTGTTCAAGCGCATGGTGGGCTATCTCGAAGCCGATTACCTGCGCTGGAACGAATTTGACAAATGCGCCCGCGTGGCCAGCCACTCGCCCGATGGCGTGATCGAGCTGATGCCGATTGCCGACGCCAGCCTCTACAGCTTCAAGTACGTCAACGGCCATCCCAAGAACACCCGCGCCGGCCTGCCCACGGTCATGGCCGTGGGCCTGCTGGCCGATGTGGCCACCGGCCGGCCCGAGCTGCTCAGCGAGCTGACCCTGAGCACCGCCATCCGCACCGCCGCCACCTCGGTGATGGCCGCCAAGCAGCTGGCCCGCAAAAACGCCCGCAGCATGGCCTTGATCGGCAATGGCGCGCAGAGCGAGTTCCAGGCCCTGGCCTTCCACCACCTGCTGGGCATCAATGAAATCCGCCTGTTCGACATCGACCCGGCTGCCACCGCCAAGCTGCAGCGCCATCTGAGCGCCCTGCCCGGCTTGCGCCTGATCGCCTGCAAGAGCACGGCCGAGGCCGTGCGCGGCGCCGACATCGTCACCACCGTGACGGCCGACAAGACCAATGCCACCATCCTGACGCCCGAGATGATCGAGCCCGGCATGCACATCAACGGCGTCGGTGGCGACTGCCCCGGCAAGACCGAGATGCACCGCGGCGTCCTGGAGATGGCCTCGGTCTTCGTCGAATTCGAACCGCAATCGCGCATCGAAGGCGATGTGCAGCAGATGCCGGCCGATTTCCCGGTGACCGAGTTCTGGCGCGTGCTCAAGGGCTTGAGCACGGGCCGCGCCAGCGAGCAGGAGATCACCTTCTTCGACTCGGTGGGCTTTGCGCTGGAGGACTATTCCATGCTGCGCCTGCTGCGCGACCTGGCCCGCGAGCTGGGCCTGGGCCAGGACGTGAGCCTGATCCCGCAGATGGCCGACCCCAAGGACTTGTTCGGCCAGCTGGGCCTGAGCCAACCGGCTGCGGCCCTGGCGCAAGCGGCAGCCTGAGCGCGGGCTCCCGGGCGAACTCGATCCGGGTTCAAACCAGGGTCAGGGCAAGTCCAGCCGGAACCAGTCTTCCTGGTCCGGCATACGGAGCACAGCACCAGCCGCATGCTGGCTGCGCAGGCGCTGAATTTCGGCATCGACCCGCTGGCGCTCGGCCGCCGCCAGGGTGGACAGGATGAGTTGACCGTGGTGGTGGTTGTGCGCGGCCGCCTCCAACACCGCCTGATGACGCGCCGCCTGTCGAGCACGCCGGCGCTCGGCCGCTTGCTCGGCTTCGGCCCCATGGCCCAAGATCCTGCAGATCCGCTCAAGCACGCGATGGGCGGGCAACGCCACCACATCGCGCACACGCAGGCTCTCAGGCTCGAACAGCGCGCGCAGCAGACCCAGCGCGGTGTTCAGATCACCCTCCTGCTCGGCCATCAGCGCCAGCTCCAGCTGCACCGGGCGGCTGACCGCATGCCAGCCCTCGGTCTGCGCCTGGCTCAGACAGGCCTCGAAACAGCGCCTTGCGGGCTCCAGCTGGCCGCTGCGCCGCAGCCAGCGCGCCTGGTTGGCCTGCCACATGCAGGCCAGGTAGCGCCCCGGCACGGTGGGAAGCAGCGCCTCGGCCTTGGCCGGCAAGCCCTGAGCCCGGGCCAGCACCGATTCCCCCAGATAGGCCAGGCCCATATCGAGGTAAGCATCGTGCAGCGTGCACAGCAGATGCACGGTGTTGGAGACCCGGCGCAGGCGCTCTTGCGGCGGGCTGCTGGCATCGCTGTGCTCCAGCGCCTCGAACATGAACCGCTCGGCGGCCACTCCGTCACCCATGGACAGGTAAGCCATGGCCAGACGCTCCAGAGCCTGGGCCGACAGCAGGCGCTGGCCCAGGTTCAGGGCGTCCTGCAAGGCCACATGGGCCGAGCGCAAGGCCTGCTCGGGCATGGCCAGATTGGCATGCGCAAACGACATCTTGATCATCAGCTCGGCGCGCTGCGCCGAGGCCTGGTCGACCGAGAGCAGGTCCATGCGGGCCGCGCAATCGGCCAGCAACTCGGGGAAGCGGTCCAGCCGTGTCAGGCAATCGCCGCGCAGCTGGTAGATGCGGCGGGCCAACTCGGCCACCGCTGGCTCGGCTTCGCGGCCACGCAAGCGCTCCAGCATCGCCCGTGTGTGCTGCAGCGCGGCATCAAAAGCCTCGGCGGCCACCAAGGCCTCGGCCTGCGTCAAAGACCCCTCGTCCAGCGCGCCACGCCCATCCGGCGCGCCGGGCACATCCACATTCACTGCCATGGCAGACCCAACCGTTCTTGTCTCGCCCGCCCACCCGTTGTTTTTGTGAGTTTTTACCGAGTTTAGGCCGGGCATGAACCTAACCCATGGGGGCATTCAGGGGCTAGGCAGAACGGCTGATTTCAGGCGACATTTGCAGGGGTGGCGCGATGGAACGAGGCACGGCGGGGCGTTCGCATCATCAACCGGGCACTGACTCCAAGGCCTGCAGCACCGCGGCATCCAGAGCCGGCAGCGCCTGGCGCAAGGCCGCCAGGCGCTCGGCATCGGCGCCGCGCTGAGCGGTCGCCCAGATGGGCGCGGGGAAATACGTGTCCCAATCGAAGCGCGCGATCACATGCCAATGCAGATGCGGCACCACATTGCCCAGGGTGGCCAGATTGACCTTGGTGGGCTGCAGCTGGCGGCGCAAAGCCTGTTCGACCGCCGTGACCGCCTCCATGCAGACCAGACGATCCGCCGCGGCCAGATCGCTGAACTCGGCCACATGGGCTTGCCAGATCACGCGGTAGAAGGCCGGGAAATCCGCATCCTGCACCCGCACCACGCGGTAGCGCGGCCGCTGCAGCAGCAGCTCCACACCCGGCTCGGGCGCAGTGAGCAGCGCATCACGGCACAAAGGGCAATCACTGAGAGAGGCAGACATATCGACAAGCCTGGGCTGACTAAGATGCGCCGACTGTAGCAATGCACCTGAGGAGAGCCCGATGAGGAAGAAGAACCATGGCGGCCCACAAGAACAACGGCGCCGCTGGACCCACGCCCTGGTCGCCTTGACCGGCCTGACCCTGCTGGGCACAAATGGCAGCAGCGCTTGGGCGCAAAGCGGCAACGCCAGCAACTGGCCAGCCCACCCGATCAAATGGATCGTGGCCTACCCAGCCGGCGGCGGCTCGGATTTTCTGGCCCGCCAGCTGGCGCCGCAGCTGAGCAAGCAGCTGGGCCAGCAAATCGTCATCGACAACCGGCCCGGCGCCGGCGGCAGCATTGGCACGGACGCGGCCGCCAAATCGTCGGCCGACGGCTACACCTGGCTCAGCGGCGACAACGGCGCCATGGTCTTCAACAGCGCCATGTACAAAAAGCTGCCCTACGCAGCCAGCGATTTCCAGGCGGTCGGCCTGATGGCCCGCTTCCCCCTGCTGCTGGTGGTCAACCCGCAGGCCGGCTTCAGCAGCGTGGGCCAATGGCTGTCCGATATGAAGAAGAACCCGGGCAAGTTCAGCTACGCTTCGCCCGGCGTGGGCAGTCCGCACCACCTGGCCATGGAGATGCTCAAGGAACGCAGCGGCAGCTTCATCGTCCATGTGCCTTACCGCGGCACGGCCAATGCGGTGCAGGACCTGCTGGCCGGCGTGGTGCCCATGGCCATCCTCGACACCGCCGCGGGCCTGCCGCAAATCCGCAGCGGAAAGCTGCGCGCCCTGGCCGTGCTCAGCGGCAAGCGCGTGGCGCAGCTGCCCGATGTCCCTACCTTCGACGAGTTGGGGCTCAAAGGCGTGGATGTCTCAGCCTGGCAAGGCCTGTTCCTGCCTCGGGGCACGCCCGAGGCAGTGACCGCACGCCTCAGTTCCGAGCTGAATCGGACACTGCAGATGCCTGAGGTGAAAGCAAGGCTGGAGGAGTTCGGCCTTGAAGTGACGCCCAGCGATGCAGCCAGCCTGGGCCGATTCGTGCAGCAGGAAACCCAGACCTGGCACCGGCTGATCCGGGAGCGGAAGTTGTCGGCGGAATGAGTGCGCGAACGAATCGGAGTGAACGCGTGAACAGGTGAGCGGCGCTGCGCGCCGGGTGAACCATTCACCTGTTCACCTGTTCACCTGTTCACCTGTTCACCTGTTCACCAATTCACCTGTTCACCTGTTCCCCTTCAAACAAGAACCCGCTCAATGCCGCCGTTATTGGCCTGAGCCACATACTGCGGCATCCAGTCTTCGCCGAGGATCTGGCGGGCCATTTCGACGACGATGTAGTCGGCCTCCAGCAGGCCGTTCTGCAGGTCGCCGCCGTAGCGGCTCAAACCTTGCAGGCAGCTCGGGCAGCTGGTCAGGATCTTCAGGTTCTCGGCGGCCGCGACCTTGCCGCTCTCACGCAGCTGGGCCTCGGTCTTGCGCAGCTCTTCTTCCTTGCGGAAACGGATCTGGGTCGAGATGTCCGGCCGGGTCACGCCCAGGGTGCCGCTTTCGCCGCAGCAGCGCTTGCTCTCGACCACGCTGTCGCCGACCAAGGCCTTGACCGTCTTCATCGGCTCCTGCAGCTTCATCGGGCTGTGGCAGGGGTCGTGGTAGAGGTAGCTCTTGTCGCTGCCGAGCGTGATGCCTTTTTCCAGCAGGTACTCGTGGATGTCGATGATGCGGCAGCCGGGGAAGATCTCCTCGAACTTGTAGCCCTGCAGCTGGTCATAGCAGGTGCCGCAAGAAACAACCACGGTCTTGATGTCCAGGTAGTTCAAGGTGTTGGCGACGCGGTGGAAGAGCACCCGGTTGTCGGTGATCATCTTCTCAGCCTTGTCGAACTGGCCCGAGCCGCGCTGCGGATAACCGCAGCACAGATAACCCGGTGGCAGCACGGTCTGCACGCCGGCGTGCCAGAGCATGGCCTGGGTGGCCAGGCCCACCTGGCTGAACAGGCGCTCGGAGCCGCAGCCGGGGAAATAGAACACAGCCTCCGTCTCGGCCGTGGTGGCAGCCGGGTTGCGGATGATGGGCACGTAGTCCTTGTCCTCGATGTCCAGCAGCGCCCGCGCTGTCTTCTTGGGCAGGCCGCCGGGCAGCTTTTTGTTGATGAAGTGAATGACCTGTTCCTTGATCGGCGCCGGGCCCAGCGTCGCACGCGGGGCCTCGGTCTGCTTCTTGGCAAAGGTCTTCAGCACATCGTGCGCCAGGCGCTGGGCCTTGAAGCCCACGCCCACCATGGCGGCCCGCGCCATCTTGATGGTCTCGGGGTTGGTGGCATTGAGCATGAACATGGCCGCGGCATTGCCGGGGCGGAAGCTCTTCTGGCCCATCTTGCGCAAGAGGTTGCGCATATTCATGGTCACATCGCCGAAGTCGATCTTGACCGGGCAGGGGTTGGCGCATTTGTGGCAGACCGTGCAGTGGTCGGCCACATCCTCGAACTCTTCCCAATGCTTGATCGAGATGCCGCGGCGGGTCTGCTCCTCGTACAGAAAAGCCTCGACCAGCAGCGAGGTGGCCAGGATCTTGTTGCGCGGTGAATAAAGCAGATTGGCGCGCGGCACATGGGTGGCGCAAACCGGCTTGCACTTGCCGCAGCGCAGGCAATCCTTGATGCTGTCGCTGATGGCGCCGATATCGCTCTGCTGCATGATCAGCGACTCATGCCCCATCAGGCCGAAGCTGGGCGTGTAGGCATTGGTCAGGTCGGCAAAGGTGCCGTGGGTGGAGGCCTTGGGGCGCAGCAGCTTGCCCTTGTTGAAGCGGCCTTCCGGGTCGACGCGCAGCTTGTAGTCGGCAAAATCGGCCAGCTCGGCATCGCTGAGGAACTCCAGCTTGGTGATGCCGATGCCGTGCTCGCCCGAGATCACGCCGTCCAGGCTGCGCGCCAGCTTCATGATGCGGCCCACCGCCTCATGCGCCGTCTGCAGCATCTCGTAGTTGTCGGAGTTGACGGGGATGTTGGTGTGCACATTGCCGTCGCCGGCATGCATGTGCAAGGCCACCCAGACCCGGCCGCGCAGCACCTCCTGGTGGATGCGCTTGCACTCCTCCAGGATCTGCGCAAACGCCGCGCCGCTGAAGATGGCTTGCAGGGGCTTGAAGATCTGCGTCTTCCAGGAGGCACGCAGGCTGTGGTCCTGCAGTTGGTCGAAGTAGCTTCCACCTTCCTCGGGGCGGGGCAGGTCCAGCTCATCTTTCCAGCGTTGCCACTGCGCACCCACCTCGGCCAGCAGGGCCAGGGCCTGCTGCACGCGGTCGCCCAGCAGCTCGGCGCTGGGAATCTCGCCAGCGTCGTCGCTCTTGCCCAGAGGCAGCTTGGCGGTGCTGAACAGCTGCTGCAGCGCGCCGACCAGTGCCAGCTTGTTGCGCAGGGACAGCTCGATATTGATGCGCTCGATGCCCAGGGTGTACTCGCCCATGCGCGGCAGCGGGATCACCACATCCTCGTTCACCTTGAAGGCATTGGTGTGCTTGGAGATGGCGGCCGTGCGCTTGCGGTCCAGCCAGAACTTCTTGCGCGCGTCGGCGCTGATGGCGACAAAGCCTTCGCCGTTGCGGCCATTGGCCAGGCGCACCACCTCGGAGGTGGCGCGGGCCACGGCATCGGCATCCTCACCGACGATGTCCCCGACCAGCACCATCTTGGGCAGGCCGTTGGAGGACGCGCCGGCCAGATGGGCGCGCTTGCTCTTGGTCGAGTAGCCCACGGCCTTGAGGTAGCGGTCGTCCAGATGCTCCAGACCCGCCAGCACCGCGCCGCCGGGGCGCTTCGCTTCGGCAAACATGAAGTCCTTGATGTCCACGATGGCCGGCACGCAGTCCTTGGGGTTGCCGAAGAACTCCAGGCAGACCGTGCGCACATGGGCCGGCATCTTGTGCACCACCCAGCGGGCGCTGGTGATCAGTCCGTCGCAGCCTTCTTTCTGGATGCCGGGCAGGCCGGCCAGGAATTTGTCGGTGACATCCTTGCCCAGGCCTTCCTTGCGGAAGGTGCGGCCCGGGATGTCCAGGCGCTCGGTACGCTCCAGCTTCTTGCCGCTGGCGTCGAAATAGCGCAGCTCGAAGCTGGCCACCTCCACATCATGGATCTTGCCCATATTGTGGTTGAGGCGGGTCACCTCCAGCCATTTGGCCTCGGGCGTGACCATGCGCCAGCTGGCCAGGTTGTCGAGCGCCGTACCCCAGAGCACGGCCTTCTTGCCGCCGGCGTTCATGGCGATATTGCCGCCCACGCAGGAGGCCTCGGCGCTGGTCGGATCGACCGCAAACACAAAACCATGCTGCTCGGCCAGATCGGACACGCGCTGCGTCACCACACCGGCTTCGCTCCAGATCGTGGCCACTTCCCGGTCCAGGCCGGGCAAACGCAGCATCTCGACGCCGCGCAGGCCTTCGAGCTTTTCGGTGTTGATGACCGCGCTGTTCCAGACCAGGGGCACGGCGCCGCCGGTGTAGCCGGTGCCGCCGCCACGCGGAATGATGGTCAGGCCCAGTTCCACACAGCCCTTGACCAGCTGGGCCATCTCGGCCTCGCTGTCCGGGGTCAGCACCACGAAGGGGTACTCGACACGCCAGTCGGTCGCGTCGGTGACGTGGGAGACGCGGGCCAGGCCGTCGAACTTGATGTTGTCGCGCGCCGTGGTCTTGCCCAGCAGACGGATAGTGCGGCGACGCAGCTCGGCCACCTGCTCGAACTGGCTGGCGAACTGGCGCACCGCCTCTTGCGCGGCCTTCAGCAGCTGGCCGACATCGGCATCGCGTTGGGGGTCGGTGCTGGGGTCGCGGCGCCGTTCCACCTCGCTCAAGCGGTGCTGCAAGGCTTCGATCAAGAGGCCGCGGCGCTTGGGGTTGTCCAGCAGATCGTCTTGCAAATAGGGGTTGCGCTGCACCACCCAGATGTCACCGAGCACCTCGTAAAGCATGCGGGCCGAGCGGCCGGTGCGGCGCTCTTCGCGCAGCTTGTCCAGCAGGGCCCAGGCGGGCTCGCCGAGCAGGCGGATGACAATCTCGCGGTCGGAGAAGGAGGTGTAGTTGTAGGGAATCTCGCGCAGGCGGGGAGACGCTGCATGGGCCGCATCGGCAGCGGCGTTCGGGGCAGCGGGATCTTCAAGCATCAGCGGATGCGGTGCATTCATGGCGGCCAGGTGCGGGCGACACACCCTTGGTTGGCTGCGGCCAGGCCCCCGGGCTCTGGCGCCCGAAAAGCCCAGCCACAAGGCTGAGAAATTGGCTGGAACGAACGGACCCAGGGCATCGACGGGCTTGTGGCCCAGGCCTGTCAGGGCCGGCCCTGCGCCACACCGGCAACCGCCGGCGGATCGCGCGGCCGGGCCTTGCGCGCTCGGGCTGTGATCGTACCGCAGCGCAGCATTTGCCCCGGCCTCTGGCGCCGATTGGCCTTGCATCTGGGGCGCCCTCTCCAGGGCTAATATGGCGCCGCCCTAGACCAAGTCCGCAGCCATGAACACTTCGTCCAATACACCCTGGCCCCTGCCCTTCTGGATCGCCCACCGCGGCGCCGGCAAGCTGGCGCCCGAGAACACCCTGGCCGCCTTCCGCCTCGGCGCGGCCCATGGCTACCGGGCTTTTGAGTGCGATGTGAAGCTGAGCCTGGACGGCGTTCCCTTCCTGCTGCACGACAGCAGCCTGCGCCGCACCAGCACCGGCTCGGGCCTGGCCAGCGCGCAGAGCTGGTCGGAGCTGAGCCGCCTGGACGCCGGCAGCTGGCACAGCCGCGCTCACGCGGGCGAACCCCTGGCCAGCCTGGAGGCCGTGGCCCGCTTCGTCCAGGCCAACTGCTTCGGCCTCAATCTGGAACTCAAGCCCACGCCGGGCCAGGAGCGCCTGACCGGCCAGGTCGTGGGCCGCGAAGTGCTGCGGCTTTGGGGCGGTGTGGAGGCGCACTTACCCCTGTTCAGCTCTTTCGAACCCGTCGCCCTGGAAGGTGCCCGCGAGACCGCCCCCGGGGTGCCGCGCGGCCTCTTGCTCGACAGCCCGCGCGAAAGCTGGCTTGACGAGGCGCAAAGCCTGGGCTGCGTGGCCGTCATCACCAATTACCGCCTGATGGACGCGGCGCGCGTGCAAGCCATCCACGCGGCCGGCATGAAGGCCCTGGTCTACACCGCCAACGATGAATCGGTCGTGGCCTGGCTGCGGGCCAACGGGGTGGACGGCATCATCACCGACGCGGTGGATCGCTTCGCGCCAGACCACTGAGCCTGCGCGCGCAGCTCAGTCGGGTTTCCAGCGCCGAAATCCCTGCTGCACGGCCGGCCGCACGCGCAAGAAACCCAGGTAAGCCCACTCCATCAAACGCGCCACGCCAGGCAACCGCCCCAGCCAGGCCAGGCAGCGCCAGCCGGGCAGCCGCGCCCACGGGGCCAGAAAAGCCTCGGCCCCGCTGAGCAAGCGCCCGTCGGGCAGCTGCACATGGAAGCGCGCCAGCAACTCTGCCTGCTTGGGCCCCGCCGGCAAGACCTGAGCCGGGTCGCTGACATCGGCAAAGCAGACCGCCTGGCCCTCAGCCTGGCCGCGGTAGAGCGCGATCTCGCGCCGGCACAAAGGGCAGGCGCCGTCGAAAAGCACGGTCAGCGAATCGCTGGGCTGTTCGCAGGGTTGGGGTTTCATGACGGCAGCCTCGACAACAAGTCATCGGCGGTGGCGAGGCCGCGCGTGCTGCGGGTCCACCAGGCCGAGAAGGACGCACAGCAGGGCGTCACCTCAAGAAACAGCGCCGGCTCGGGCAGGCACTCGGCCCAGCGGGGCAGCCAGGCCTGAAGATGCGGCTCGGCGCGGCAGCGCACCCGGCGCGCGCCGCTCAAGGCCTGCCCCAACGCTGCGGCATCCGTCCACCACATCACCGTGCCCAGCTCGGCCATGCGTGCGGCCACCCAGCGCCAGCGCCGCTCGCTCCAGGGCCAGGCCCGGTGAAAATCCTGCAGCCAGAGGCCGATCACCCGAGTGTCGGGCGGTAAATCGGCCGGCAGCGCGCCCAGGCTCCAGGGATGCACCAGCCACACCTCGCGGCCAGCCACCTGGCTCGCATCAGGCAACTGGATCGCCAAACCCGGAGGTGGCGCGGACAGCAAGGCCGGCGCCTCGGTCGGGGCTTGCCGCTCGGTCGTTCCCTCCTGCAGCGCCGGCTGGGCATGACGCGCCAGCTGATCGAGGGCTTCGTAGCTGGCATCGATCACCGTGCCCGGGCTGTGCCAGCTTGCGGGGGCATAACGCGCCACATTCTCGGCATTGAACAGATAGGGCTTGCGGCTGCCGGTGCCGGCCACCCATTGCCAGCTCAGGTGGTTGCTGGCCAGATCGCCGTCGAGCAAATGGCCGTAGAGCCAATCGGCGCCGCTGCGCCAGTGGATCTTGCGCACATGGACCAGATAGCTGGCCAGCCACATGCGCGCATGGTTGTGCAGCAGGCCGGTCTCGTAGAGCGTGCGCACCGCCTTGTCGATCACCGGCACGCCGCTGCGGGCCTCGCGCACATCGACGGGCAGCTCGCGGGCATAGGCTGCATCGAGCAGCGGCCCTTCGTGCAGCGAGGCAAAAATCGCCTCGCCCCGGTGCTGCCAGACGTGGCGGAAATAGGCACGCCAGCCCAGCTCGAACACCAGCTTGTGCTGCACCTCGAGCGCATGGCGCTGCTGGACGCCGGCCAGGACCTCGGCCAGGCTCACCAAGCCATGGGTGAGGTAGGGCGACAGGCCGGTGACCGCGCCGTCCAGGGCATTGCGGCTGCGCGCATACGCCGCCGGGTCGACCGCCGCGATGCGCGCTTGCGCTGCGGCCAGGCTGGGCTCGGTGGCTGATGCTGGCGCCCGCAGTTCATGGCCATGGGCCCACGAGGGCTGGTGCCAGCTCTTGGCTATCGTGTCGTCATCCATGCCTGCGGGTCCTCGAAGCGCTCAGCGCGCAGCATAGGTTCGCGGGCATGGCCGCGCTGGGCCGGGGCTATTCAGGCGATGCTGGCGATTCGGGCGATATGGGCGATTCGGAGGCCTCAGCACATCGCGTGTACTGCATGCCCGGTCGGCCCGGCAGCCGCGGCGTGAAGCCACCCTTCTCGTAAAAGCCCTGCTTGCCCTCCGCACAGAAGAGCTGGATGTCGCGCAGGCCCTGCTGCAGGCAATGCTGCACCAGGCGATCGAGCAACTGAGAGCCCAGGCCGCGCCCTTGCCAGACAGGCAGCACAATCATCTCGGTGATGAAGGCATGCAAGACACCATCGGAAATCACCCGCCCGAAGCCCACCAGCTCTTCGCCGGCATAGGCCGCACACTGCACCCAGGAACCCGCCAGGGCACGCGCATAAAACCCAGGTTCCCGCTCCACGCCTCCGGCCCAGCCGGTGCTGTCGTACAGCCGCTGAAAAGCCGCGGCGTCTGGCGGGCCGCTCATGTCAAAACGGACCACTTCCGAAGCGCTCATCGATCACAGGCCCAGGCGTGCGTACACGCAGGTGTTCCTGGGCTCCCCCTGCGGCGACAGACTGTCGCAGCGCAAGATGCCTTCCAGCTCGAAACCACAGCGTTCGGCCACGGCACGGCTGGCAAGGTTGGTCTCGTCCATGCGAATCTCCACGCGGCGGGCGCGCAACTGCTCGAAAGCCATGCGGCTCAAGGCCATCACGGCCTCGCTCATGAAGCCTTGGCCCTGGGCGCTGGCGCGCAGCCAGTAGCCGATCTCGAAGCGCCGCACGGTCCAGTCCATGCGGTGCAGTCCGGTGCCGCCGAGCAGGCGGCGGCCTTCGGGCGCGCGGTCGTAGATCTGGTAGCAAAGATCACGACGGGCGATGAAATCGGCCTGCTGGCGGCGTGCCACCACCTCACTCTCCTCGAAGCTGGGCACCTGCTGGGCCCAGGGCATCCAGGGGCTGAGCAGGCCGATGGATTCGGCCACGGCCACGCTCAGGGCCGGGCCAATGCCGGGCCGCGGCGCGGCCAGCAGCAGGCGCTCGGTGGTGAGGGTCTCGGGCACTTCGATCAGGATGGGGTCGGGCAGCGCCGACCCAGAAACAGCGGGGTCAGGTCTTGCCTCGCTCATTTGTTCGGCCCCAGGTCCAGCGCCAGGCCGCTGGCGCCGGCCACGCCTTGCGGGTTCTGGTCTTCCAGATCCTCGGCCTTGGGCAACTCGCGCACATCGCGAATAACCGGGTGGCGCCAGGCGATCAAGGCCAGGCTGAGCGCGCCCACGCCCGCGAAGAGCAGCGAGGAGCGCAGGCCCACATGCTCACCGAGCCAGCCGCCCAGCAGCGCACCCGGGCCGGCCGGAATCAGGATCAACCAGCGCATGGTGCTGGTCATGCGTCCCAGCATGGGCGCGGGGGTCACCGCCTGACGCAGGGACAGGAAGTTGATGAAGATCAGCACCGCACCGACGCCGAACATGAAGAGCATGAAGGCAAAAGCCGCCACACCCCAGGCATTGGCCGGCATCAATCCGAGGAGCAGCCAGCCGAAACCCGAGCTGGCCACGCCCAGCACCAGGCAGGGGCCCGGCCCGACCTTGGCACTGATGCGGTGACCGAACACGCTGGCCAGCACCGTGCCGGCGCCCAGTGCCACATAGCTCAGGCCCACCTCTTGCGCGCTCAGCCCTAAGCTGCGGGTGGCGAACAGGATCTGCACCACCTGAGCCGCGTTGTAGCAAAGCTGCCAGCTGCCCACCGTGCAGGCCAGGCTGACCAGCAGCGCACGCTCACGCACGAACTGAACGCCGGCCTTGAGGTCGCGCCAGAAATCGGACTCCCCGCTCGGCGTCAGCTGCTCCTGCACCTTGATGCCACGCAGGATCAGGGCCGAGAACAGCACCAGCACAGCATCCACCGCCAGGGCCATGGGCGCACCCAAGAGCTTGATCAGCACTCCGGCCACGCCGGGGCCGGCCACTTCGGCGCCGCTGGAGGCCAGCGCATTCTTGGCATGGGCCTCGACCAGGCGGTCGCGGCTGACCACCTGGGTCAGCACAATTTGCGAGGCACTGCCAGCGATGGTGTAGACCGTGCCGAGCACAAAGCCGACCACATACAGCCAAGTCATGGTGAGCCAACCCATCCAGGCAGCCAGGGGCACGGTGGCCACGGCCAGGCCCAGAAAAGCTTCACCGAAGATGTAAACGGGCAGCTTGCGCACGCGGTCCAGCCAGACACCGCCTGGCAACGAGAACAGCACAAAGGGCGCAATCTCCATCGAGGTCAGCAAGCCCATCTGCGTGGGGCTGGCATTGAGCAGCACGGCCGCCGTCAGCGGCAGGGCCAGCATCGTGATCTGCCCGCCCAGGGAGCTGATCAGGATGGAAGTCCAGAGCCGGCGGTAGATCGCGTCACGCAGCAGATCGCCGGGCGGCAGAGTCAGCAGGCGGCGCATTCGCTCGAACAGCAAGCCCGGCCAAAGGCCGGGGCGTGACAAGGACGCAAAAAAACGGGTAGCCATGAGAAACACACTCCGAAACGGTTCCCGGTGTGCGGCCCCCACGCGCAGGGCGGGAGCCGAAGCACAAGCAGGGCATTCCGCCTTGGCGGCGAAATGCGAGAAACAAACAAGAGACAAAGGCGGAACAGGGTGAGCTGGAAGCGAAGCAGCAGGCCGGCAAATCAAAGGCACGGCGGCTCACCGAGGAGAGGGGTCAACCGAAGCAGCGCCGCGTCAATGCGGGCAGTCGGCGGCAGCCTGGGGCCAGGCTGCGACTCGCGCGCAGGCGAGCGCCGCACGGGGTGTGCGTCGTCGGGTGCGGTCGAGGAGCTTGGTCATGGTCTGATCTGTATCAAGAGCGGCCATGCTAACAGCGGGCCATGAGGCCGGGCAAGTGCGTGGGGTCACGCCCCCTGCAGCTCGGGGGCGCAGCGCGAACCCTCAACGCTGATTCGGCGCCTGATCCCGGGTCGGTCTTCTCTGCGCGCAGATGGCCCGTACATCGCCGGCCAGCGCACGCGAAAAACCCAGCGATTCGTAGATGCCGATGGACACATCGTCCGGGTCGGCACACATGACCAGGCGCTCCAGCCCCCACGTCTGCAAGCCCTGCCCCACCACCGCATCGATCAAGGCCGTGCACAGGCCGCGGCGCCGCCAGGCCGGGTGCGTGCCGACATGCTGAAAGCGGCCCAGCTCGGGCCGGCCGAGTTGCGCGGCCCGGAACAGGCCGCAATCGGCCACCAGCTGCTCGCCTGCGAAGACAGCGAACCAGGAACCCAGACCGGCCGCCTGCATCGCGGCATAGCGGCGCATCTGGCGCTCGCGGTGCACGCGGTAGCCGAAGGGCTCGTAGCCCGCGTCATTGCTTTCGCACTGCAGATCGAGCACGGCGGCCAGTTCACCCTCCTGCGTCAGGTCCAGCGCGCGGATGTGGAACTCGGGCGCCAAAGCCCGCAGCGGGCGGCGCCAGGCCGCGGCCGTGACGGCCAGGGTGGCGCTGCCAAAGATCTCGAAGCCGGCCGCTGCCCAGCTCAGGAGCGGCTCATGCGGCGCGGCCGCATCAAAGCCGATGGCCACATGGCTGGACTCGCGCGTGTGCTGGCCCACCTCCTCTTCGAAGCGCTGCAGCCAATGCGCCAGCTCGGCATCGCGCGGCGGCTCGGGCAGGATCATGGCATTGCCCCAGTAGAACAGCGGGTTGCCGGGCATGCGCAGCACCAGGCAATCGGGCCGCTCGACCACCTGCCCGTCGAAGCGGGCAAAGATCAGATCGGTCTGCCAGCCCAGGGACAGGCGCTCGATCAGGCCAGGCATGGACGACACGCAGGCAAGACCTGACCCTCGCTTCAGAAGCCCACCGCGGCGCCGTCGCGGCGCGGGTCGCTGGCGGCCACGTAGCCGTCCACCGCTGGGTCGCCCAAGCGCCAGATGAACTGGCCAGCGCCGAAGTCTTGGTAGCTGTCGTGGATGTCGCCAATCTGATGGCCCAGCTCGCGCAGGCCGGCCACCGTGGCCGGCGGCATGTGCGGCTCGACATTGAGCGACAGGCCTTCGTTGAAGCGCCAGCGCGGCGCGTCGCAGGCGGTCTGCGGCTGCTGGCCGTGGTCCAGCATGCGCACCAGGGTCTGCATATGGCCTTGCGGCTGCATATTGCCGCCCATCACGCCGAAGCTCATCACGGGGACCCGACTCGGAATTTGTGGATCAGGCGCTGCCGCCGGGCCGCCCCAAGGCGGCGCCGCGCCCCCTCGGGGGGCAGGAGCCGCAGGCGACGTGGGGGCTGTCAGAAACGCCGGAATGATGGTGTGGAAGGGGCGTTTGCCCGGGGCTACGACGTTCGGATGACCCGCTTCCAGCGTGAAGCAGTGGCCCCGATTCTGCAAAGACACGCCGTAACCGGGCAGCACCAGGCCCGAGCCAAAGCCCATGTAATTGCTCTGGATGAAGCTGACCATCATGCCGCTCTCATCGGCCGTGGTCAGGTAGATGGTGCCACCCTTGACCGGGTTGCCGCACTGGAAATCCTGGGCACGATTCGGATCGATCAAGGCGGCGCGGCGGGCCAGGTATTGCTCGTCCAGCAGCTCCGCCGTGCTCACAGCCATGCTGCGCGGGTCGGCGACATAACGGTAGACATCGGCGAAGGCCAGCTTCATGGCCTCGATCTGCAGATGCTGGCCGGCCACACTGTCGACCGCATGGCGGCGCAGATCGCGGTGCTTGAGAATGCCCAGTGCGATCAGGGCGGCAATGCCCTGGCCATTGGGCGGGATCTCGTGCAGCTCGTGGCCGGCATAGCTTTGCGAGATCGGCGTCACCCACTCTGGCTGGTAGGCGGCAAAGTCGGCCGCGGTGATAGCCCCGCCGGTGCTGCGCGCAAAGGCCTCGACGGCCGCCGCCACCTCGCCGCGATAAAACGCCTCGCCCTTGCTCTCGGCAATCAGGCGCAGGGTGCGCGCTGCTGCCGGGAATTTGAACAGCTCGCCCACCTGGGGCGCGCGGCCGCGCGGCAAGAAGGCTTCGGCGAAGCCGGGCTGGCTGGTCAAGTCAGCCAGTTCCGCCGCCATGGCCCATTTGCTTTGCACCACCACCGGCACGGCATAGCCGCGCTCGGCGATCTCGATGGCCGGGGCCATCAAGTCGGCAAAGGGCAGCTTGCCAAAGCGCTCGCTCAAAGCCACCCAGCCGGCCACAGCGCCCGGCACGGTGACGCCGCCCCAGCCGCGCTTGGGCGGAGTTTTCGCATCCGTGCCATAGGTCTTGAAGAAGTGTTCGGGTGTCCAGGCCTGGGGCGCCGTGCCCGAGGCATTGAGGCCGTGCAGCTGCTGGCCGTCCCAGAGGATGCAAAACGCGTCCGAGCCCAGGCCGTTGCTGCAGGGTTCCACCAGGGTCATGCAGGCGGCCGTGGCAATCGCCGCATCGACGGCATTGCCGCCCAGGGCCAAGATGCGCAAGCCCGCTTGCGCAGCCAGCGGGTGCGAGGTGGACACGATATTGCGCGCGAACAGCGGGCTGCGTGTGCTCGGGTAAGGGTTGCGCCAATCGAATGCCTGCATCGCGAAGTCTCCTGTGTGGGCCGGATTGTGGCCCGCCCCGGCAACTCAAGGCATGGGGACTTCCACACTCAGACCGATGAAGTCCACCGCCTGGTTGGGCTTGCGGATGTCGGCATTGCTCACATGTCGGTAGTCCAGGCTCAGGCGCCAGCGCGCATCGGCGCTGCGCAGACCCAGGCCCATGACGTCGAAGAACTGGAAGTTCGTGCTTTTCTGACGCGCACCGATGCGGCTGTGGCTGATCAGGCCGGCGCCGATGCCCAGTTCCAGGTCGAGGCGCAGACCCGCGGCCGGTGAACCGAGATCCCAGCGCAGGGCCGGGATGAAGGCGGCATCGAGCAAACGCCGCGGCTCCGCCGCGCCACGCTCGGCCTGCCAAGCGCCCAGCTGCAGCCGCGGTGCCAGCTGCAGACTGAGTGCGCTTGAAGAAGCGCGCCAGGCCGTGCATTCGCCCAGGCGCCAGCCCAGGCTGGCGGCGCGCAGCTCGCGGTCCTTGGCGGCCTCGAAACGCAGGCCGCTCGGGCCCTGCTTCGCGCACAAGGCCGAGTCGATCGGCGCACCCTGCCAAGCCAGCCAGGCCCAGCTCATCAGGCTGCCGCCAACGGCCATGGATTTGAGCGCGGCTCTTTCTTCGGCCTGAACCCAGCCATGAGCACTGCACAGCAGCAGGGCCACACTGGCGGCCAGACCTTTCGAAACTCGTGTCATACCGTTCTCTTCTTCCAACTCTGAATCCAGGCCCGTGCCTGTGCCTGTGCCGGGCGCACGCGGCGCAGACCGCCCAACAACCACAGCTGCCGGATCAACAGGGCCGAACCCCAGACCAGCAGGCCGGCGAACAGCACATCGCTGAGGAAATGGCCGCCTTGCAAGATGCGCCCCAGGCCGATCAGCAGCCCCAGGCCCAGCGCTGCCCGCCCCCACCAGCGCCGCCGTGCGGGCGGCGCAAACAGGGCCGGTGCCAGCAGCGCAAAGCCGGAGGCGGCATGGCCGCTGACAAAGGAATAGCGCTTGCGTTCAGGGTTCAAACCCGCCGGCGCCAGCGGCGGGCTGTAGGCCTCGCTGCCGCCAAACTCCAGCACCTGCACCGGCCGAGGCCGCGACCAGAACTGCTTGACCGGCCCATGGACCAGGGCGCCAACCACCAGCACCAGCAGGAGCAAGCTCACCCACAACCGCCGCCAGACCGGCCGCGACAAACGCCAGCGGCCCGCCAGCAAGCGCAGCAGCAGGTAAAAGGCCAGCGCCCGGGTCAACCAGGGCACGGCCTCGTACATGGCCCGAACCCAGGCCTTGTCCGCGTGCACGAACTGACCGGCATACAAGCTGCGGCTGAGGCTCAGGTCCAGCGTCGGCCAAGCGGCGAACAAGGCCAGGGCTGCGACCAGACAGATGAGGAAGGCGCGCATCTCACGATGGCGGGCGCGTGGGCTGGTCCAGACGCTCATGGCGCCTCCGTCCGCCAACGCAGCAGCACATAGCCCGGGCCGGGGCGGATGATGTCGTAGGCTGCAGCCGGCGGCGCGCTCTTCAACTCATCGGCGCGGGTGAAGACCCAGTCGCCGGGCCGTGGCTCCGGCATGCCCGGGCTGGGCTTCTGGCGGTAAAACCCAAAGCTCGGGGTCTGGCTTCGCCAGAGCCAGACCTGGCCAGGCTGACTCGCGTCTCGCTGCGCGGCCGTCAAGGCCGCCGCCCGCACCGGCCCTTGCAAGACCTGACCCCACCAGGGCACGACCACGGCCACCAAAAAACCACCCGCAAGCACCGCCGTGCCCAGCGCCGCCTTGGGCAGGCTCAGCCATGGCCAGAGCCAAAGGCCCAGCAACAGCGCCATCAAGACGGCCAGCAATGCGGGCGCAAAGCCAGGCAGGGCCGGCGCGGCGGCGATCAGTTCCGCATACAAACCGCTCTTGCCCGCGGTCAAGCGGCCCGTGGCCGCCGCCGCCATCAAGCCGCCCAGCAGGAGCACGAGGCCAGCAGCCGAAACCGCAAGTGCCAGGCGCCAGGCGCGGCTCAAGGGCGGCTTCAAGGACATGGCGCCCAAGAGCAGCCAGGGCGTCAGGCCGTACAGCACGTAGTGCGGCAGCTTGGTGCCCGAGAGCGAAAAGAACACCAGCACAAAGCCGGCCCAGCAGATCAGAAAGCTCGGCAAGGGCTGCTGCCAATGCCGGCGGATCTGCAGCAAGGCCGCAGCCAGCAGCGGCGTCCAGGGCAGGCTCAGCAGGGGCAGCATCAGCAGGTAATACAGCGGCCCGCCGCCATGGCCCTCCAGCGGTGAACTGAAGCGCTGCAAGTTGTGTTGGAGCAGAAAGCCATCGACGAAAGCCCAGCCGTGGCGTTGCAAGGCATAGGCATACCAGGGCGCCCAGGCCAGGAAAAACAGAGCCAGCGCACCGGGCTCGGCCAGGGTCCGCCAAACCGCGCGCGGCAGCGCACGCAGGCCCTGCTGGCGCCACAGCCAGATCAGCAAGGTGGCGAAGGGAATCAAGACCGCCACCGGCCCCTTGGTCAGCACGCCCAGGCCCGCCCACAAGGCCGCGCGGCGCAGCGCCCAGGGCCGGCCGACCGAGGACTCCAGATGCCGCCACAGATCCAGCAGAGTCAGCACCAAGAGAAGGTTGAGCAACGCATCGGCCGTGGCCGCGCGGCCGATCAAGAGCACACCCAGGCTGCTGCCCAGGGCCGTGGCGGCAAACATGGCGGTAGCGTCGCCAAAGCGCGGCCGAGCAAAGCCCGCCAAGGCCAGCACCCAGCCCAGGCCGCACAGGGCCGAGGGCAGGCGCGCCGCGAACTCGTTGACACCGAACAAGGCCAGACTGCTGGCCTGCAGCCAGTAGACGCCGATCGGTTTGTCGAAACGATCGCGGCCGTTGAGCGTGGTGTGCAACCAGTCGCCGCTGGCCAGCATCTCGCGCGAGGCCTCGGCAAAGGCGCCCTCGTCCACATCGAAGAGCGGCGCCGCGCCCAGGCGCAGCAGGAACAGCGCCGCCATGGCCAGCGCCCATCCGCCCCAGGCCCACAGGCTGAAGCGCTGAGGAGCGAGTGCGGTCATGGTGCGGCCTGGCTCCAGCCGCGCTCGGGCGTGGGGTCGGCGTCGGCGCTGTGCAGGGCACGCTGGTAGGGGCGCACCTGGCGGCCCTCGAAATACACCCGCATGAGCAACTCGGCCAGCACACCTGTGGTCAGGAACTGCAAGCCGCCCAGCAGCGAGAAGAAGCCCAGCAGCAGCAAGGGCCGGCCGCCGATCGATTCACCCAGCAGCTTGAGCACGCCCAGATAACTGAGCAGGGCCATGCCCACCATCATCACGCCCAGGCCGAGCACACCGAAAAAATGCCCGGGCCGGGTGCCGAAGCGCAGAAAGAAAAAGACGGCCAGCAGATCGACCACCACCCGCAGCGAGCGCGAGATGCCGTACTTGGACTGGCCGCGCAGGCGCGCATGGTGCTGCACCGGCTCCTCGGCCATGCGCTCGGGCGCGGTCACCGTGGCCAGCCAGGCGGGGATGAAACGGTGCATCTCGCCGTACAGCCGCACCTGCTTGAGCACCGGCGCACGGAAGGCCTTGAGGCTACAGCCCAGATCCTGGAACTGCAGGCCGGTGATCTTGCGGATCAGGCGGTTGGCCAGCAGGGAGGGAATCTTGCGCAGCCACAGGCCATCCTGCCGCTGCTGGCGCCAACCGGCCACCAGGTCCAGGTCTTCGCGCAGCAGGCGCTCGACCAGACGCGGGATGTCGCGCGGGTCGTTCTGCAAGTCACCGTCCATGGTGACGATGACATCACCACGGGCCGCATCGATGCCGGCCTGCATGGCCGCGGTCTGGCGGAAATTGCGTGCCAGGCGGATGACGCGGATGTGCGGGCCGACGCGGCGGGCATGCTGGCTCAGCAGGGCTGCCGTGCCGTCGCGGCTGCCGTCGTCCACCACCAGCAGCTCCCAAGGGTAGCCATAGCCCGCCAGCGCGGCCTGCACCGCGTCGATCAAGGGCGCGGCATTCTCGCGCTCGTTGTACATGGGCACGACCACACTGAGGCGGTGCGCTGGCAGCGGCTCGAGCGCGTGGGCCGGATGACTGCCTGCAGCCGCGACAGCAGTGTCAGCATCGGCAGACGGCAGCGCACCCAGGGGCGGGTCGAGGACCAGGGAGGAGGAAGGATTCATCGTCATGCGACTCGCAAAGTGGCCACCCGCGCGCGGGCCGGGAAACCGTAGAACAAGAGCACCAGCAGGCCGGCCACGGTGCTAAGCAGCAAGGCCAGGCCGTGCACGGCCAGCGCGGCTGCCAGGACCAGCGGCAGCGTCATCTCGACGCCCAACCAGGCGGCCACGCCGGCCACGCCGGCTTCATAACTGCCCAGGCCCGCGGTGGCTTGAATCGGCCACATGCCGCCCAGTTCGCCACCGATCGCCGCCAACAAGCCCTGCAAGGGCGAGCCGCCCAGCAAGGCCATCAGCAAGCCGCTCAGCGCCGCCAACTTGAGCCACCAGTTGGCGAGGCTGAGCAAGGCAATGGGACGCTGAGCCCCCAGGGACGGCGCCTGGGCCAGGGCCGCGCGCAAGCGCGCCCACCGCCCCTGGGACAGGGCTTGTAGCTCGGTCGAGGGCTGCAGCCGGGCCAACACGCCACGCAGCAGGGCCGAGCCAGCCAGAAAGCACGCGGCGCTCATCAGCAAGGCCAGGCCCGCCCCCTGCCCCAACCACCAGGCCAGCACCGCCGCCAGGCTCAAGCTGCCCAAGACCAGCAGATCCTGCAAGCGCAGCCAGACCAGGCTGGCCAGGGCTTCCGCGGCCGTGGCGCCGTACTGGCGCTGAGCCAGCCAGAGGTAGCCCAGCTCACCGCTGCGCAAAGGCGCCCAGTTCAGCGCCAGGGTGTGGAGCAAGAGCAAGCGCAGGCTGGCGCCATAACTGAGCGATGCCGCGGGCAGTTCGCTGCGTGTGCGCCGCGCGCGCCACTCCAGCTGCACCCGCCAGCCACGCAGCCCCAAGCTCAGCAAAAGGGCCAGGCTCGCCAACAGCCAGTCGCTCGGTGCCACGCGGGCCAGGCTGGCCTGCCATTGCTGCAGATCGACTTGCGGCGCAGCCCAAGCCAGAAGCGCCAGCAGCAGCAAGAGGCCGAGCACCATGCGCAGCAAGGCGGCCGGTCGCGCCAGCGCGCCATGGCGCCAGAGCTGCCAAGCGGCGGCCGCGATCAGACCCAGGCCCATCAGCCATTGGCCGCTTTCGGCCAAAGGGTAGCCCCAGGGCGTGAGGGCCAGCACGCAGCCGCTGAGCAGGCCCGCGGCCGCACGGGCACGCACGCCGGCTGGCCCCTGCATCCAGGCCGGCGGTTGGGGCACAACACGCAGGGCCAGCAGGCCCATCACCAGACCCAGGGCCCAGCCGGCCAGCACATCGCTGGGCCAATGCGCGCCCACACCGATGCGGGCCAGGCCCACGGCCACCGCCGCCCAGACCAGCAAGACCTGACCCCAGCGCGGAGGGCGCGCCAGGAACCACAGCAGCAGCATCAAGGACGCTGCCGTGGCCGAGTGACCCGAGGGCATGGCGTTGAAATAGAGCGGGTCGCCGGTGACCCAGAGCTCGCCCGCACCCAGCACCGAGGGTGGGCGCGTCGCGTTGATCGATTTCTTCAGCACCTGGGCCAGCACGCCGCCGACCAGCAAGGCAAACAAACCAGTCGGCCACAGGCGCTCCGCCAGGGCTGGCTTTTGCACCGACACGAAGCCCAGCGCCGCCCAGCCCAGGCCGGCGACGCTCAGCAAGGACCAGAGCGTGGGCGAGAACTGCGCCAGCGTGGGCTGCAGCTGGGCCAGCCAGAGCGGCTCGCGGCCGGAGCCACGCAGGGCCAGGGCCAACAGCGCCAGCAAGCTGGCCAGACACAGGACGGCGCCCTGCCTCGCTCGCGAGAGGGGCGCGTCAGGCAGGCGGCGCTCGCAGGCGTTGGGAATGGCGGGGCTCATGAGCTGGCCATGCTAGGCAGCCCGTATGACGAGCACTTGTCAGTGATTCGACGGAATCAAGACAAGCCGGCGACAGGCGCTCGCCCGCCAGCCGGCTCAGGGGAAAACAGGATCAGCGCTGCAGCGGCCACGCGCAGGCGGCCATCAACTCAACCCATCAGGGCAGGAGCAGCTCCGGGCGCACCGTCATGCGGCGCAGCGGCTGGCTGCCGGCGCTCATCTGCAAGGGCGCGCCGCCGCAGCGGGCGGCGCAAGCGGGTTGGGCCAGGGCCTCGTCAAACACCTCACGGGCGCAGTCCAGGCAGCTGCCGCAAGCGGCGGCCACCCGGGTTTCGTCCTGCAGCACCTCGAAATTGCGCACGCCATCGGCCACCTGGCGGCGGATGTCGCGATCGGAAACACGGTGGCAGAGGCAGACGATCATGGCGCGGGGCGGCTGCCGGCACGGAGCCGGCAAGGCATGAAGAAGTGGGCAGAAAAGTGCCAGATGGCGTCGCCACTCTATCGCAAATGCGAACACTTCTCAATCATGTTCGCAAGCATCCCCCTGAAACTGAGGGCCTTGCCGCGCAAAGTACAAAGGCCGCCGCCCCTCCCGGGACGGCGGCCTGTGCTTCTGAAGCGATCAGGACAGCTGCGATTGCAGCCAGTTCTGCTCGCCCAGTTGGGCGACCAGACCGATCTGGGTTTCCAGATGGTCGATGTGCTCTTCGGTGTCTTCGAGGATGCTGACCAGCACCTCGCGCGAGACGTAGTCGCGGATGCTTTCGCAGTAGGCGATCGCCTCCTTCAGCAGCGGGTGCGAGCCGACCTCGATCTTCAGGTCGCAGTGCAGCACCTCGACCGCGTTCTCGCCGATGTAGAGCTTGCCCAGGTCTTGCAGATTGGGCAGGCCTTCCAGCATCAGGATGCGGTCGATCAGCTTGTCGGCGTGCTTCATCTCCTCGATGGACTCGTCGTGCTCATGCTTGGCCAGGCGCTCCAGGCCCCAGTTCTTGAGCATGCGGTAGTGCAGGAAATACTGGTTGATGGCGGTCAGCTCGTTCTTGAGCTGGGCATTCAGGTATTCGATGACCTTGGCATCACCCTTCATGGTGGCTTCCTTTCAACAAAGCATGCAAGTGGCGCGCAGGCCGAAGGCGCACGCGGACGGAGCATTGTGCGTGCAGCCGCTCCGCGCTGAAGCAAGACCGTGCTTGCCCGGTCGAAACAGCTTGCATTCTCATCTCCGCAAAAGACCATGCCACGCAAAGGAGCAGCGGGACGGCCCTCGAAAGAGATTGCAATTACGAATCGTTCTCATTTAAGATGAGAGCCATGTCATCCTCTTCCACCCGTCCCGCCAGCCTGCTGGCTGCCAGCCTGGCGCTGGAAACCGAAGCCCCGGGCGCGCTGTCGGCCACGCGGCCCACGCCCGCGGCCTCGCCCGTTTCGCCTGCATCGTCCGCATCGCTGGCAGCCCTGTCGTCGGCACGCCCGAGCGCTGCGCCGCGCCGCCTCAGCAGCGAAACCTTGCTGGCCGACCGCCGCGAGGTCGAGATCGAACATGCCGGCCAGATCTACCGGCTGCGCGTCACCTCGCTGGGCAAGCTGATCCTGACCAAGTAGCGCCGACGCCGCCCTCCACCGGCCCGCCTGACCACCCGAACGACTTCCTTTTTGCCGCTTCTTTTTCAGACCCGTTCGCTTTTTTCATTTCTGTTTCGCACCAGCCAGCCTCGCCCCGCGCCAGCCCGCCCGTGCCAGTCCCTTTTCCAGACAAGGACTCACGACCATGCTGCGCACGCACGCTGCCGCCTCGATTTCCTCGCGCCCATTTTTTTCTGGCGCTGAAGTAAACCATTACCCAAGCACGATGCGACCCATCGCCCTGGCGGTGGCCCTGATGGCAACGCCAGGGCTCGGCCTGGCCCAGAGCGGCTCGCCAAAGCCCGACCAGGCGGCGCAGCCCGCCGCCGTGACGGCCCTGCCCGAGATCACCATCAGCGCCACCCGCACCGAGCGGGCCAGCGACAAGGTGCCCAACACCGTCACCGTGATCGACCGCGCCGCCCTGCTCAAGCGTGAGGCGCGCAACCTCAAGGATCTGCTCGACGACGAGGTCGACCTGGCCGTGCGCAGCGCCGCCACCCGCTTCAGCGCCGCCGGCAGCTCGCTCGGCCGCGCCGGCAACGAGGGCCTGAACATCCGCGGCTTGGAGGGCAACCAGGTGCTGATGATGGTGGACGGCATCCGCCTGCCCCAGGCCTTCAGCTTCGGCGCCTTTGCCAGCGGCCGCGCCGACCAGGTGGACCTCGATGCGCTGAGCCGGGCCGAGGTGCTGCGCGGCCCGGCCTCGGCCCAGTTTGGCAGCGACGGCCTGGCCGGCGCCCTGAGCTTGAGCAGCCTCTCGCCCGAAGACCTGCTCAAGGACGGCAAGACCCAGGCCGGCCTGCTGCGCAGCAGCCTGGCCACGGTGGACCGCTCGCAGCGGCTCAGCGGCGCCTATGCATTCCAACAAGGCGAATGGCGGCACCTGCTGCAGCTGAGCCTGGCGCGCGGCCACGAAACCCAGAACCGCGGCGAGCGCAAGGATCTCAACAGCCTGCGCACCGCGCCCAACCCGGCCGACATCCGCAGCGAAAGCCTGCTGGCCAAAACCGCCCTGCGCCTGAGCCCCAGCCAGCGCCTGCAAGCGACGCTGGAGCTGCGCCAACGCAAGCAAGAGACCGAAGTGCTGTCGGGCCGCGCCCCCGTGGTCAACGACAAGACACCCGCGGCCGTGATCGACCTCGACGCCCAAGACCGCCTGAACCGCCGCCGCGTCTCGCTGGAGCACCGCTACGACGACCTGAACGGCGAATGGCTGCAATCCTTGCACAGCCAGATCTATGTGCAGCACAGCGAGACTCGCCAGCGCAGCGTGGAAGACCGCCACCAGTCGCCCGACCGCATCCGCAAAGGTTTCTACCGCGAGGAACTGATCGGCTTCAGCAGCCAGGCGCAGACCCAGCTCAGCGGCCAGCGTCTGAGCTACGGCATCGACCTCAGCCGCAACCGCATCAGCGGCCTGCGCGATGGCACCGTGCCGCCGGCCGGCGAGACCTTCCCGAGCAAGCCCTTCCCCGACACCGATGCCAGCCAGGTCGGCGCCTTTGTGCAAAGCGAGATCGAGACCGGCAGCCTGAGCCTGATTCCGGGTCTGCGCTACGAGCGCTACCGCCTCAGCCCCAAAAGCACGGGCTACAGCGGCGCCGTGGTCAGCCTCAGCGACCAGGCACTGACACCACGTCTGGGCCTGGTCTGGCGCGCCAGCGAAACGGTCCAGCCTTATGCGCAGTGGGCGCTGGGCTTTCGCGCACCCACGGCCGATCAGGTCAACAACGGCTTTGCCAACCCCGTGCATGGCTATGAAAGCATCGGCAACCCGGACCTGAAAGCCGAACGCGCCCAAAGCCTGGAACTGGGCCTGCGCGGCCGCGTGGCCGAGCAGCTGCGCTGGCAGCTCAGCGCCTACCGCAACCGCTACCGCGACTTCATCAGCCAGCAAGTGGTGCGCGGCAGCGGCAAACCCAAAGACCCGCTGATCTTTCAGTCGATCAATCTGAACCAGGCGCGCATCCAGGGCGTCGAGGCCCGTGTGTTCTGGCAGGCCCAGCCCGGCCTGGAGCTGAGCGCCGCCCTGGCCCGCAGCCGCGGCCACAGCGAGCAAAACGGGGAGCGCAGCCCGCTCGACACCGTGCAGCCCGACCGCGCCCAGCTGGGCGCGCGCTGGGAGCGCGGCGACTGGAGCTGGAGTGCCAACTGGCAGCTGGCCGCCGCCAAGCGCGCCCAGGACAGCAGCGTCGCCAGCCAGTTCCTCACGCCCCGCTACCAGGTCCTGGACCTGGGCCTGGGCTGGCGTGTCCAGCCCGGCTGGCGCCTGCAGGCCCAGCTGAACAACGTGGGCAACAGCCGCTACTGGCGCTGGGCCGATGTGCGCGGCCTGGCCGCCACCACCACCGAGCTGGACGCCTACACCGCGCCCGGCCGCCAGCTGCAAGTCTCGCTGACCGCAGAGTTCTGAGCCCGCGCCCTTTTCCACACCCAACACCCGGAGAGTTTCACCATGCAAGCCAGCTTCAGCCGCCTGCGCCAGGCCTTTGGCCACGCCCGCCTCAGCCCAGCCGCCGGCCAGCCTGCCCGCCACCGCGACATCGCCCACAAGCTGCAGATCAGCGAAGGCGAGCTGGTCGCCGCCCATCTCGGTGCCTTCACCGCCGAGGAGTCCCCGCTGCGCGCCCAGCGCCTGCAGCCGCTCTGGCCCGAGCTGATCGAAGCCTGCGAGGCCCTGGGCGAGCTGATGGCGCTGACCCGCAACGAATCCTGCGTGCACGAGAAGACCGGGCCCTACCGTGGCGCCAGCGCGCAAGGCGGCGTTGGCCTGGTGCTGGGCGGGGCCATCGATCTGCGCCTGTTCTACCGCGCCTGGGCCCATGGTTTTGCGCTCAGCGAGCGCCTGGCCGATGGCGCCGAGCAGCGCAGCCTGCAGTTCTTCGATGCCAGCGGCCTGGCCATCCACAAGATCTTCTTGCGCCCGGAGAGCAATCAAGCGGCCTATCAGGCTTTGGTGCAGCGCTTCGCGCACGAAGACCAGGCGCCCGGCATCCAGGTCGAAGCCGCATCTGCCGAACCCACGGAGAAGCCCGATGCCGAGATCGACCTGGCCGGTTTCCATGCCGCCTGGGCCTCGCTGCGCGACACCCATGATTTCTTTGCCCTGTTGCGCCGCTTCGGCCTCAGCCGCACCCAAGCCCTGCGCCTGGCCGAGCCGCAGTTTGCCCAAGCCCTGCCCCTGGCCGCGGCCCAGGAGCTGCTGAGCCGGGCGGCGCAGGAGGCCGTGCCCCTCATGGTGTTCACCGGCAATGCCGGCGCCATCCAGATCCACAGCGGCGCCATCCAGCGCGTGGCGGTGATGGGGCCCTGGCTCAATGTGCTGGATCCCGGCTTCAATCTGCACCTGCGCGAAGACCACATCGCCCAGGCCTGGCTGGTGCGCAAGCCGACGGTGGACGGCCTGGTCTGCTCGCTCGAACTCTTCGACGCCCAGGGCCGCAACATCGCCATGATGTTTGGCGAGCGCAAGCCCGGCCAGGCCGAGCGTTGCGACTGGCGCACCCTGCTGGAGAGCCTGGCCGACCGTCAGGCCGCCGCTGTGGAGGCCTGCCCGTGAAGCGCCGCCAATTCAGCGCCGGGGCAGGCCTGGGTCTGCTGATGGCCGCCGGGGCGACGCCTCTGTGCGCTGCGCCCAGCCCACAACGCCTGATCAGCATCGGCGGCGCGCTGACCGAGCTGGTCTATGCCCTGGGCGCGGAGGCCAGCCTGGTCGGCGTGGACAGCACCTCGCTCTACCCGCCGCAGGCCCAGCGCCTGCCCAATGTCGGCTACGCCCGCACGCTGGCCACCGAGGGCCTGCTGGCCCTGCAAGCCCAGCTCATCATCGCCACCGAAGACGCCGGCCCGCCGGCCGTGCTGCGCCAGTTGGAGGCGGCCGGCGTGCCGCTGCAGATCCTGCGCGCCGAGCACCGCTTCGAAGGCCTGATCGTACGCACCCGCCGACTCGGCGAGCTGCTGAACCGCCGCACCGAAGCCGCCGCCCTGTGCGAGCGCCTGGAACGTGACTGGCAGGCCAGCCTGCGCCAGGTGGCCCAGCGCAGCGCCGGCCCGCGCGGCAGCCGGCTCGCACCGCGCGTGCTCTTCATCCTCTCGCACGGCATGGGCCAGGTGCGCATCGCCGGCCAGGACACGGCTGCCGATGCCATGCTCAGTTATGCCGGCGCACGCAATGCCTTGCAGGGCGTGAGCGGCTACAAGCCCTTGACGCCGGAAGCGGTGATCGCCGCCGCCCCTGAGCACATCCTCCTGACCGAGCAAGGCCTGGCCGCGGCCGGCGGCCTGGAGGCCTTGCTCAAGCTGCCCGGCCTGGCCCAGACCCCGGCCGGCCAGCAGCGCCGCGTGCTTGCGCTGGATGCCCTGGAACTGCTGGGCTTTGGCCCGCGCCTGCCCCAGGCGCTGAGCCGGCTGGCGCAAGGCCTGTATCCCGAGCCCGGCCGCGCTGGAGCCGGCGCATGAATCTCTCGCTGAGCACGGCCACCCCGTTGCGGCCACAGCTCTCGGCCATCTGGCTGCTGGGCCTGGCCCTGCTGCTGGGCAGCGCCCTGGCCCTGCATCTGGGCGCGGTGCAGATCGCGCCGGGCGACTGGCTGCTCTGGCCGGGTGGCGAGGCGCCGCTGAGCGGCGGCGCCCATGTGCTCTGGCATCTGCGCCTGCCGCGTGTGGGTTTGAGCCTCGCAGTCGGCGCGGCCCTGGGCCTGGCCGGCTGCCTGAGCCAGGCTTTGTTTCGCAACCCCATGGCCGACCCGGGCCTGCTGGGCATCAGCGCCGGCGCGGCCGCCGCGGTGGCCCTGTGCCTGACCCTGTTCGCCGGCCTGCAGTTCCAGCTGCCCCCGGCCTGGCGGATCTGGCTGCTGCCGGTGGCCGGCTTTGCCGGGGCGCTGGGCGTGTGCTGGGCGCTGGAGCGCCTGGCGCGCTGGCTGGCGCCGGGCTCGGTGTCGGCCCTGCTGCTTTGCGGCCTGGCGGTGCAGGCTCTGGCCTTCGCCCTGGTGGGCTTGTGCAGCCATCTGGCCACCGATGAACAGCTGCGCGCGCTGAGCTTCTGGAGCCTGGGCTCGCTGGCCGGCGCCAATGGCTGGCTGCTGCTGATGATGGGTGCGGCCCTGCTGGCCGTGGCCCTGCAGGCCCGGCGCTGGGCCCAGCCCTTGAATGCCCTGGCCCTGGGGCGCGAGCAGGCGGCCCATGTCGGCGTCGATGTGCAGGGCCTGCGGCGGCGCAGCGTGCTGGGCATTGCCCTGCTCTCGGCCCTGGCCGTGTCGGCCTGCGGCAGCATCGGCTTCATCGGCCTGATGGCGCCGCATCTGGCGCGCCAGCTGGTCGGGCCCGATCTGCGACGCTTGATGCCCTGCGCCATGCTGAGCGGCGCCCTCTTGCTGCTGCTGGCCGACACCCTGGCGCGCACCCTGGCCGTGCCGGCCGAGATCCCGGTCGGCATCTTCAGCGCCCTGCTCGGTGCGCCCTGTTTCTTGTGGCTGTTGCGCCAGTCCCTGCGCCACGGAGCTGTCGCATGAGCCGCCTGCTGCAAATGGACCAGCTGGGCCTGCGCCTGGGCTCGGGGCCGGCTGCGCCCGAGCTGGGCCCCTTTAACCTGACCCTGCAGGCGGGCGAGCGCGTGGCCATCCTCGGCCCCAGCGGCGCTGGCAAATCCAGCCTGCTGCGCTTGATGGCCGGCGAGCTGCGCCCGCAGCGCGGCCAGCTGCGCCTGGACGGCCGGCCGCTGCAGGACTGGCCGGCCGCGGCGCTGGCCCTTCGGCGCGCGGTGCTGCCCCAGCAACACGCTGTGGCTTTTGGCCTGCCGGTGGAGCTGGTGGTGTCGCTGGGCCGGGTGGCGCAAGCCGCGCGCGATGGCGACCCGCAGCAGGCGCAGATCGTCGCCGCTGCGCTGCAGCAGGCCCAGGCCGGGCACCTGGCCGGCCGGCGCTTCGACAGCCTCTCGGGCGGCGAGCAGGCACGCGTGCAGATGGCGCGCGTGTTCGCCCAGGCCTGGGACTGCGAGGCCGGCCTGCTGCTGGTGGACGAGCCCCTGGCCGCCCTGGACCCGGGCCTGGCCCTGGAGCTGATGGAGCGCTGGCGCCGCTTTGCCGCCGCCCGCGGCCATGCCTTGGTGGCGGTGCTGCACGACCTGAACCTGGCGATGCAGAACTTCGAGCGCCTCTGGCTGCTGCAAGCCGGGCGCCTGCTGGCCGACTGCGGCGCCGTGCCCGCCGCTCTGCCCTTGCTGGAGCAGCTCTACGGCGTGCGCCTGCGTCTGCTGCGCGATGGCGAGGGCTCGGCCCTGGTGGCCAGCCTGGCGCCTGCGGCCGCGCCGCGGCGCGTGGCCTGAAGCTTCAACGGCCAGCGCCCGGAGCCCATGTCGATGCACAAGACACCTGCCCTCGCCACACCGCGCCGCCCGGTCGTGCTGGGCCTGGTGCTGACGGCCCATCTGAGCGGTGTGCTGGGCCTGGCCTGGGCCTTGCACGGGCGGCCGGCCAGCCCGCCTGCGGCACGGCCGATGACGGTTGCCGTGTCGCTGCTGCCGCAGAGGATTCCGCAGGCGAAGGATTCCGCTCCTGCGCCACGACCTGAGCGGGCGCCGAGGCCACCCCTGGCTGCCGCCCCGAGCTTGCCCGTGTTGCAGGCGATGCCACAGGCACCCTCTGTCGTCAGTGCCCCTGTGACGCTCGAAGCCGAAGCCAGCAAGGCCCGTGCAGACCTGCCTCTGCTGGCCGCAGTGGCCCAGCACGTGGCAGCCAGCCCTGTCAGCGCCCGGCCCATGCCCGCGCATCCGGTCGACATCGGCAGCCCGGCACAGCTGCCAGCCGAGCATGGCGATTGCGCCGCGCGCCAGGCGGCCCGGCTCTACCCGGCGGCGCTGCGCGAACGCGGCATCGAGGGCCAGGTGCTGCTGCGGGTGCAGGTGGCCGAAGACGGCCGGGCGGCCGAGGTGCGCGTGCAACGCGGCAGCGGCTGGCGCCTGCTGGATCAGGCCGCACAGGCCCTGGCCCTGGCCTGCCGCTATGTGCCGGCCCAGGCTCGCACGCAGGAGCAGCTGCAGGCGCTGAGCAGCTGGGTGGAGGTGCCGGTGCGTTTTGCCTTGCAGCGCGGCAGCAGTGGCGGCAACCCGACCAGCTCCGAGTCGCCGCACTGAGCGCAGAGGCAGTTCAGTCCGTTTTCGTGTCCGCCCCTTTTGAGTTCACCCACCCCCTTGCTCCTTCCCTCGACTCGTCCCTCGCCTACATCGCCTACAAGGAGACCCGCATGTGTGACAGCCCCAATGTCTTCACCGCCCTGATCGAGGGCGAAGCCCAAACCGGCTCGGCCGCCCCCGCCCTGCTCGGTGGACTGGCCCGCAAGCCGGCGCTGCCGAAAGAACCCGCGGCGGCGGAGCACCGCCTGGGTTCGCGCCGACGCCGGCTCTGGGAGCTGCCCAGCCAGGCCTTGTGCCCGGTGATCGGCGTCTGCCTGCCCATGCCCTTGCTGCGGCGCCGCCTGGGGCGCCTGCCCGGCATCAACCCGCGCGCCAACGACTACGAGCTGCACTGCCTGGCCATCGACGCCTGCGGCCAGCGCAGCGATGTGGCCGAGCTGCTGCAGCGCGAGCTGGACCAGCGCTTCATCCGCACCCTGCGCCTGGCCGCCGCCTGCAAGACCACCCTGGCCCTGGCCGCCTGGTGGGCCGCGGCCTCCCAGGGCCAGCCCCTGCGCGAGGGCGAGCCGCCGCTTGATGTGGCCGCCTGCTTCTGGGCCACCCTGACCCACGCGCGCTGCGAGCACAGCCTGCAAGAGCAGGTGCTGCGCGACATCCACATGCTGCAGCACCAGGTGGGCGCGGCCAACCGCGCCGATCTGGGCCGGCTGGAAGCCCTGGCCGACGAGAACGCGGTGCTGGCCGCCGAGCTGGCGCGCGTGCAGCAGCGCAGCCAGCGGGTGCTGCAGGAGCGCGCCGCGGCGCAAGAACGCCAGGCTGCCGAGCTGGTGCAGCTGCGCGCCCAGCTGCTGGGCCGCGACACCTTGCTCGCCAGCCTGCGCGACGACATGCAGGCGCTCGAGGCCGCCGCGCCGGGCCTGCGCCACCGCCAGGAGCAGGCCGAGCAGATCCGTCATCAACTCAGCCGCATCCAGGATCTGGAACGCGCCCTGCTGCGCGCCCGCCAGGACGCCGCCCTGGCCGAGCAGCGCCAGCGTGAAAGCCAGGCCGAGCTGCAGCGCCTGCAGACGCTCGCGCCGGCCGAGCCGGTGGCGAACGCTGCACCCGAGCCCGCGTCATCGCCTGACCTGGGCGAACGCGCCGTGCTCTGCGTCGGCGGCCGGCCGAGCGTGGTGCCCATCTACCGCCAGCTGATCGAGGGCACGGGCGGCCGTTTTCTGCACCATGACGGCGGCGAAGAAGACGCCGTCGCCAAGCTCGACGCCAGCCTGGCCGCCGCCGACCTGGTGATCTGCCAGACCGGCTGCATCAGCCACGACGCCTACTGGCGGGTCAAGGACCACTGCAAACGCCACGGCAAGCGCTGCGTCTACGTCGAATCGCCCAGCGCCAGCAGCCTACGCCGAGCGCTGGGTGCGCTGGAGGCCGGCACGGCACCCGGTGAAGACGCAGCGAACCAGCTTGGCTAGGGCCGGCCGCTGAGAAAGGGGGAAAGAAACTTCTTCAAGGCCTGACGACCGGCCTGGAGCTCCAAGGTCTGGGCATGTTCGGCCGCGGGCACCAGGACCAGTTGCGCCTGTGGCGAGCACGGCACTGCTTCGCGCAACTCCTGGGCAAAACGCTGGGGCGTCAGAGTGTCCGACTCGCCTTGCAGAATCAAAACGGGCTTGCAAGCTGCCTTCATCAAGGCCTGGCGCGCATCGAGAGCAGCCAAGCCATCCTGGAGCTCGATATCGACCGCCCAGTCCAGCCAGCGGCTGACCTTGCGGCGCACCTGCCCGCGCAGCAAATCTTCGAAACGGGTGATCGCGCTTTCGAGGATCAGGCCATCGAGAGCACCCGCGGGCGTGGCCAGCTCCGCCGCCAACAGGGAACCAAAGGACAGGCCATGCGCCAGCACCGGACGCCCGGGGTGTTGCTGGCGGATGTGGCGCAACGCCGCCTGCGCCAGGGCGTGATTGGCGGCCAGAGACGGCAGGCCGGGCGCCAAGCCGCAACCCGGGTACTCGATCACCCAGATCGACACCGGCAGGCCCTGGTAGGCCTCGGCCAGGCGCTCCAGCTGATCCACGGCTCGGGCGCGCCCGCCAGGGAAATACAGCAGCGACAGCCGGACCGCCTGGGCGGGCTGGGTTTCGATCACAACGCTGCCCCGGCCGTTCACCCCTGCCAACTTGGGCCAGGGCCGCACCGACCAAGCCGGGCGCTCGAAACGGGCCAGATGCGATGTCACCGCCTCGGCGGGCGGTGCCCGGTCAGCGCAGACCTGATCCAGGCCCCAACGGAGGGTGTAGACGCCCGCCCAGCTCGGGCAGGTCGCAGACATGAGGATCAAGGCGCAGATGGCGTGGAGCAGGCGCAAACGCATGGGCAGAAACTGGCTGAATCCAGCCAAGTGGCACGGGCCGCCAGTCTTGCGCCCAGCCGGGCCGCTCGCCATCGGGTCAAGCCTTGACACCTCAAGTGCCCCGCTTCCGTGCAAAGAGCACAAACCAATGAAATACCACTTGAGTCCGGGGATACCCGCAGGCGGGAACGCTTCCTAGAATTTACTCAGCTCGAAAACACAGGCTTTTCGAGAGAGCGCAACCGAAACAAGGGAATCGAGTGAAGCAACTGACCATGAAGAAGACGACCCAGCTCAAGACTGGCCTCCAACTGGTTTCTGCAGCCCTGGCGCTGCTGGGTGCCGGCGCTGCGCACGCTGTGCCCACCATCGACTTCGGCGCTGCCAAGGGCTTCAGCGCCTTCATCCTTGGCAATGTCGAGCAAGCGAATGACATCGAGGGCCGCATGGCCGTCGGTGGCAATCTGACGGCCAACGGCCTGTCCATCAACTACCGCACTCCGTCCACGGTGACGGGCCCGGCCCTGGTGGTCGGCGGCGATGTGAAACTCCAGGGCGGCCGCATCTACAGCAATGCGCCGGCCGGCGTCGATTCCACCAAGGGTTCTCACCTGCCTTACTGGGACCAAAGCCTGAGCAAGTACGGCAACAGCTACGGCGTGTTCGGCGGCAGCAAGGCCGGCTCTTCCGCCTCGCTGGACCTGCGTCAGCAAAGCGGCCTGATCGACTTCAACGCCGCGGCCACCACCCTGCGCAACACCACCGACCAGTTGGGCAGCTTGAGCGCCACCGGCAAGACGCAAATCAGCAGCTACACCGCCAACGGCAAGACCGAGATCAGCGGTATCAGCTTCGTCGGCACCGGCGCTGACTTTGAAGTCTTCAACGTCAACACCGCCACCTTCCGCAATCTGAGCCTGAGCGGCATCAAGGCCGGCGCCACCGTGGTGATCAACTACACCGGCAGCGATGCCGTGCTGTTTGCCGGCGGCCAACTGACCCAGAATGTGGCCATCGGCGGCCTGGACCCCTGGGGCAATCCCGCCACCCAGCTGGACGCGCTGAACAGCAATGTGCTGTTCAACTTCAGCAAGGCCACCGATGTGACCGTGGGCAGCTTTGTCGGCGGCAGCATCCTGGCGCCCTACGCCCTGGTCTACGGCGGCGAGCAACGCACCGGCGGCGGCCACCTCGAAGGCCAGCTCATGGCCCTCGGCCTGAAGAGCAATCTGGAAATCGGCTACTCGCCCCTGGTCTCGGCCGTGCCGGAGCCGGGCAGCTACGCCATGCTGCTGGCGGGCCTGGGCGTGATCGGTTTCGTCGCCCGCCGCCGCCGGGTGCGCTGAAGCACAGGGTCAGGGCCCTCAGTGCCCATGCCCCTCGCATCACAAGACAAGAGCTCCTTCGGGAGCTCTTTTTTTTGCTCCTTGGTCCACTCAAAGTTGAGCCATTTCGGGAAGAGGAACCACAAAACAGACGATCTCGCAATCCGGTGATGCCGCATCCCGCGTTTTCAGGACAGGCACTTCACTCCTAGTGCTTCCCCCCTTTCCGTGAATTGCGTCACGTGAGAACGTCGAAGGCACGAGAACCTTCTGGGGTTCGTCTCATCCATTTGATCGAGGGAATCTGAATGCAGACTGCACACCGCCTGGCTGTCACGGCCGCCGTGCTGGCCGCCCTGGCCACACCGTCGTTCGCCGACACCACCACCTACACCAACTCGGCCGCCTTCCTGGCCGGCCTGAGCGGCCCTGGCTACACAGAGGCTTTCACTGGCCTGAGCAGCCCGGCCAGCGGCGCCAACCTGAGCTTCAGCTCGGGAGGCTTCAGCTACAGCATCAGCTCTCTCGGCGATCTGTACGCATCGGGCTCCGTCCTGGGCACCAGCCTGCCCGACCAGGCACTGACCATCACCTTCACCAGCGGCAATGTCACCGCCGTGGGCGGCGATTTCTTCAATGTCAACCTGTCGGACGAGTTCCAGCAGGTTGCGGTGACCCTGACCTTGAGCGACGGCACCACCACCACCTTCACCCCGGCCAGCGCGGCTGACAGTTTCCGCGGCTTCGCCTCGACCCAGGTCATCAGCTCGCTGACCATCAGCGCACCCGGCGCCACGCTGTACGCCAGCGTGGACAACCTGACCGTGGGCTCGGTCACCCCGGTGCCGGAACCCAGCAGCTGGGCCCTGATGGGCCTGGGCCTGATCGGCGTGGGTGCCCTCGCCCGCCGCCGCAGCAGCGCCACGCAACACTGATCGCCCCATAGCAGCGGGCGCACCGAAAGCGTCCGCCTCGATGCCGCCGATTCTTCCATCCACGTTGATGCGGTGAAGCCACCGCGCTCCGGAGACCTTATGACCCGAAACCAAAAGAAGCTGTCCCTGCTGGCCCTGTCCATGGGCCTGGCCCTGGCCAGCCAAGCGCAGGCACAGAACGCCCTGAACGGCCAACGCGAAGCCCTGGACCGATTGGCCACTGCCACCGGCAGCAGCGCTGATGTGTCCTACCATGCCGCCACCGGTGCCGCCCGCTTCGTGCGCGTGCCGGCCGGCGCCAAGCTGGCTGCCCGTGCCAGTGCCGTCGGCGATGCCGCCAAGCAGACCGCCACGGTGCAATTCCTGAACGAATACGCCGCGCTGTTCGGCATCCGCGACGCTAGCAGCGAACTGTCGGCCCCGGCCATCAGCAAGGACCGCCAAGGCAGCACCCGCCTGAGCTACCAGCAGGTCTACCAAGGCTTGCCGGTGTTCGGCGGCGAACTCAAGGCCCACTACGACGCCGCCGACAATCTGGTGGTCGTCAACGGCACCTTCATCCCCGGCATCAACGTCAAGGCCACGCCCAGCCGCACGGCCGAGCAGGCCAGCAAGATCGCCGTGACCGCCGTCAATGCCGAACTGAAGCGGCCGACTCGCCTGAGCGCCGGCACCCCGACCCTGATGATCTTCCGCGAAGGTCTGGCCAAGGGCGTGGAAGGCATCAACCACCTGGCCTGGCAGGTCGAAGTGGGCAACAAGCAGGATGTGCGCGAGTTCGTGTACGTCGATGCCCACACCGGCAAGGTGATCGACAAGATCAGCGGCATCCATGAGTCCATGAACCGCCGCGCCTTCGACGGTCAGGGCAAGCTGCCGCCGGTGCCCAACTACCCGAACTCACCGTTCTGGGTGGAAGGCCAGGCATTCCCGACCGGCACCGTCGAGGCTGACAACATGATTGCCGCCTCTGCCGACATTTACAACATGTTCAAGAACGCCTTCGGTCGCGACGCCTTTGACGGCAAGGGCAAGACCATGGACTCGATCTTCAACCGCGGCGACCTCTGCCCGAACGCGTCCTGGAACGGCACCTACATCTCCTTCTGCCCGGGCACCACAACCGACGACGTGACCGCGCACGAATGGGGTCATGCCTACACCGAGTACACCCACGGCCTGATCTACCAATGGCAACCGGGCGCCTTGAATGAGGCCTACTCCGACATCTGGGGTGAAACCGTGGACCGCCTGAACAGCCGCGGCACCGACGTTCCCGATGCGGCCCGTACCGCCGGCGCCTGCACGGTCTTCACCAAGGTCGGTGGCGTGCCCGGCACCGACAACTCGGTGCGCTGGCTGATGGGCGAAGATGCCACCGCTTTCAGCGGCGCCATCCGCGATATGTACAACCCGACCTGCTACGGCCACCCGGCCAAGGTGACGGACACCCGCTACCGCTGCAGCACCGGCGACTCCGGTGGCGTGCACAGCAACTCCGGCGTGCCCAACCATGGTTACGCCCTGCTGGTGGACGGCGGCACTTACAACGGTCAGACGATCCTCCCGATCGGCCTGACCAAGGCCGCCCACATCTACTACCGCGCCCAAAGCGTGTACCAAGGCCCGGCCAGCGGCTTCGCCGATCACGCCGACGCCCTGGCTCAGTCCTGCACCGACCTGACCGGCCAGAACCTGAACGACCTGAAGACTGGCGCTCCCTCGGGCGAGGTCATCAACGCCCAGGACTGCGCGCAGATTGGCAAGATGGCCCAAGCCGTTGAGCTGCGCACCCCACCGTCTCAGTGCAACTTTGTGCCCCTGCTGGCCAAGTCGCCACCAGCCCTGTGCCCCACCGGCAATGTGGCTCCGCTGCTGTCGGACAGCTTCGACGGCGGCAAGGCCGGCGGTGTGCGTTGGCAAGTCAGCTACCAAGGCCGCAACCCCGAGTTCACACCTCGCAACTGGGGCGTGGTGACCAAGCTGCCCAACGGACGCCCGGGTTATGCCCTGTTTGCTGCCGACCCCAATATCGGCACCTGCAGCCCCGGCGGCAACGAAGCGGGCGTCGTCCGCATCGAAAGCCCCGAGTTCGCCATCACGGCCGATGCCGCAGCGCCGAAGCTGACGTTTGATCACTGGGTCGCCACCGAGTCCACCTGGGACGGCGGCAATCTGAAGATCAGCGTCAATGGCGGTGCCTGGCAGCTGATCGCCGCCTCGGACTTTGTCTACAACGCCTACAACACGACCCTGAAAACGGTCGCCCAAGGCAACGACAACCCGCTGGCCGGCCAAGCCGCCTTCTCGGGCACGGACGGTGGTTCGGTGAGTGGCTCCTGGGGTCGCTCCATCGTCAACCTATCTCGCTTTGCCAAGCCCAATGACAAGGTCAAGCTGCGCTTCGAGATGTCCACCGACGGTTGCGGTGGCAACATCGGCTGGTATGTCGATGACGTGAAGGTGTATCGCTGCACCCCCTGAGCCTGAAAGCGGCACCGGCGCTGCGCGCGCCGGTCCTTTCTCTCGGTTCACACAGGCCTCCCCTCGGGAGGCCTTTTTTATGGTCTATGGCTTTGCCCGGCCGGGCGTAGCCACAGGCGTTTGCTCATGCTGAGCGCACAAAGAAAAGGGCGCCGTCCGATGACGAGCGCCCTTGTCTTTTCGTCGGAGCCGGCCGAAGCAGGCCCCAGCGCATTGGCTTCTTGCTTACTTCTTGACGTTCACAGCGTCTTTGAGCGCCTTGCCCGGGGTGAACTTGGGCACGGTGGCGGCCGCGATTTCCAGGGCTTCGCCGGTGGCGGGGTTCTTGCCGGTGCGGGCAGCGCGCTCGCTGACCTTGAAGTTGCCGAAGCCGAGGATGGCCACGGTGTCGCCGGCAACCAGGGCTTCGGTGATCGAGGCCAGGGTGGCGTCCAGCGTCGACGTGGCGACGGCGCGGGTCACGCCAGCCTTGGTGGCGATGCTTTCGATCAGTTCACTTTTGTTCATCAGATATCCAGTGGGTACGGAAAAGAAAATCCCTTTGCGGGGAGCGCGATTATCGTTGCGTCCGAGGGCTTGCTCGCCACAAGCCCCGAAAACAGGCGCTTGAAGCCCTGCCGCAAGCCGTTTTTGCTTGCAATTTCTGACACTTCGGCGCGTTTTTCTTCGCGGCTTCGAGGCGGCACCCTCAGCCCAGCTGGGCCCGGTGGCTGCGCGAGACACGCAGCCTTGCGCCCGAGCGCATCTGCACCTCGGCCTCGCCGCGTGGCAGGGCACTCAGGCCCTGCACATGGGCCGGGTTGATGGCATGGCTGCGATGCACGCGGACAAAGCGGCCTTGCACGCTGGCGTGGGCCAGGAAGTCTGCCAGGGTGCAACGGTCCAGATGGCAGGCCGGCGGCGCGTGCAGCTCGATGTAGTTGTCAGCCGCGGCCACCCATTCGATCTCAGCCAGCGGCAGCTTGAAGAGGCCGCCTCCGCGCTGCGGCACCAGCCAGTGGCCGGGCACCGGCTGGATCTGCTGCAAGGCACTGAGCCAGCCCTGACGCTGAGTTTCAGCGGGTTTGGGCGCCAGCGCTGTGCGCCGCTGCCGCAGGCGCTGCACGCTTTCCGCGAGACGCTCGGGCGTGAAGGGCTTGAGCAGATAGTCCACCGCATGCAGATCAAAGGCGCGCACAGCATGCTGGTCAAAAGCGGTGCAGAACACACAGAGTGTGTCCTCGGGCAAGGCCAAAGCCAGCTCCAGCCCGCTCTGCCCCGGCATCTGGATGTCCAGGAACAGGGCATCGGGACGATGGCTGTGCACCAGCTGCAGCGCCTGCTCGGCATCGCCGGCCTCCTCGGCCAGCAGGTCGATGCCGGGCTGGCTGCTCAGCAGGCGGCGCAGCTTGGCGCGGGCCGGCGGTTCGTCATCCACGATCAAGACGCGCAGCGGCGCGGCGTCCGGCCGCAGTTCCATCCCCTCGTTCATGCGCGCTGCTCCGGCAATTCGATCTCCAGCAAGCTGCCACCGGCGTCGTCGGCGCTGAGGCGCACCCTGGCCGCATCGCCGTAAAGCACGCGCAGGCGCTCGCGGGTGTTGCTCAGGCCCACCGAGCCCGGGCGCTCGCTGCGTTCCGGCGCGCGGCCGCTGTTGGCCACCTGCAAACACAAGCGCCCCTCGCGCAGTGTCGCGCTCACGCGCACCTGCACCTGGCCCGCGCTGTGCGCCACATCGTGGGTGATGGCGTTTTCCACCGGTGCGATCAAGAGCAAGCTGGGCAGGAGGCAGACGCTGGCGGCCTCCTCCACATCCACCTGCACCTGCAGGCGTTCGCCGAAGCGGGCTTGCATGATGGCCAGATAGGGCCGCACCAGGGCCAGCTCGGCGGCCAGGGAGTGGCGGCTGTTCTCCTGTGCCGTCAGGGCCTGGCGCAACAAGGTGGCCAGATCGCAAACGATGCGGTCGGCGCGCGGCACATCCTCGTACATCACCGAGGAAATCAGGTTCAAGGTGTTGAACAAAAAGTGCGGCTGGATCTGCTCGGCCAGGCGGTTCAGGCGGGCTTCGGCCAGCTCGGTCTGCAGGCGCAGCAGGTCTTGCTCGCGCTGGCGACTGGCTTCGTGCAGCTGCAGGCCATGGCAGAGGCCGACGATGAAGCCATAGCTGACGAGGTCCTTGCCGGCCTCATAAAGCAAGATGTCCGCCGGATGGCCGGGCTCATAACTCACACCCGTCGCGGCATAGACGGCAAAGCGCAGGCCGAACATGCCCGTCACATGCAGCAAGGTGTAGCCCAGCGCACCGGCCAGATGCAGTCCCAGGCTTGGCAACCAGCCCTGCTGCCGCCGGCTGCGCGCGTGCAGGCGATAGATCAAGGGCGCCAGCAGGGCGGTCAGCAAGGTGGAGCTGAGCTCCCAGAGAAAGGGCTCCCAGGGATGTTGGCCTCCGCCGGCCCGGTATTGCTGCAGCTCGGACATGCTGTGCAGCAGGCCCACGGCCAGCATCACCGCGGCAAAGCCCCAGCTGAAGCGCTGCCGGGCTGCGGCCGAAGCGGCCATGAATGGAGGCGCTGGCCTCATCGAGTTCTCCATGGCCGCACCTTACCGCAGCCGACGCTATGCTTCACCGCAACGCGGGTCGGTTCACCCCAAGCCAGGCGCAAGTCACCCCAAATCGGCCGGTGCCGCCTCGCCCTGCACGCCCAGCACGCCCTCCCTGACCAGGGTTTCGATGGCCGCATCGGCATAGCCCAGCTCGCGCAGCAGCGCGCGGCTGTGCTGACCCAGGCGCGGCGGGTCGCGGCGCAGGCCCAGGCGCTCGCCGTCCAGGCTCAGGGGCAGCAGGGGCACGCGGGTGGCGCGGCCGTCGGGCAGGGTCATGGGGGCCAGGCCACCGGTGGCCCGCAGATGCGGGTCGTCCATCAGCTGCTCGGGCCGGGTGATGGGAGCAAAGGGCAGGCCGGCGGCCTCGAACACGGCGGCGATCTCTGCGGCCGCGCGCGGCAGCAGGCGGTGGCGCAGCTCGGGGATCAGCCACTCGCGCGCCAGCACGCGCAGATTGTTCGTCAGCAGGCGCTCATCCATCTGCAGATCGCCAAAGTCAAAAGCCTGGCAGAAGGTGGCCCATTGCGTGTCGCCCACCACGGCCAGAAAGATCTGTTCGCCACCGGCCACGGTGAAGACGTCGTAAATGCCCCAGGGCGAGATGCGTTCGGGCATGGGCGCCGCCGGCTTGCCGGTGACCGCGAACTGCATCATGTGCTGGGCGACCAGGAAGATGTTGTTCTCGAACAGGCTGGACTGCACCTGCTGGCCACGCCCGGTCTGGTGGCGCTGCTGCAAGGCGGCCAGGGCACCGATGGCGCCGAACATGCCGCCCATGATGTCGTTGACGCTGCTGCCGGCACGCAGCGGGTCGCCCGGGCGACCGGTCATATAGGCCAGGCCACCCATCATCTGCACCACCTCGTCGAGCGCCGTGCGGTGCTCGTAGGGCCCGGGCAGAAAGCCTTTGTGCGAGACGTAAATCAGGCGCTCGTTCAGGCGGCTCAAGGCCTCATAGCCCAGGCCCAGGCGCCCCATGGTGCCGCTCTTGAAGTTCTCGCTGAAGACATCGGCGCCGGCCACCAGCTTGAGCACGATCTCCAGCCCGCGCGGGTCTTTCACGTCCAGGCTGAGGCTGAGCTTGTTGCGATTGAACAGCGGGTAGAAGCCAGCGCCCGAGCCGAGCAGCTGGCGCGTGCTGTCGCCGGCCTGAGGCTCGACCTTGATCACCTCGGCCCCCAGATCCGCCAGCACCATGCCGCAGGTCGGGCCCATGACCATGTGGGTGAACTCGATCACGCGCAGGCCGCTCAATGGCAGGCGCGGCGCATCAGACACAGAAGACTCATTCATCGACATCATCGGCGAGCCCGGCGAGCCCGGCAGGGCCAACGGGGGCTGCGGAGCGTTGGACAGGGGGCCCACATTGTCGCAAGCCGGGCCACCCTTCATCGCTCTCCCGGTCTTCGCATCCCGGCAGCTGTCGATTCGTCGCCTCATTGCCACAGCGCTTCACCTCGGCCGGCACCATGGCGCCATCAACGATCCCGTCAAGCAAGGAAGACGCCATGACCGTTCACAGCCCCCTCACCGAGCAGCGCAGCCTGGAGACCCAGCGCGAGGAGTTCAGCCACCGCCGCGGCCTGGCCATGCCGCTGGCTGGCACCCTGGCTTGGGGCCTGATCGGCCTGGTCGGCGCCCTGGGCACGCCGTTTCAGGCGGTGGTGACGCTCTACATCGCCACCGGCTCGATCTTCTATCTGGGCATGGGGCTGTCGCGTCTGACCGGCGAAAACTTTTTCGCCAAAGGCCGGCCCAGGAACGAGTTCGATCGCCTCTTCATGGCCGGCATGCTGATGAGCCTGCTGGTCTTCACCATCGCCCTGCCCTGGGCCTCGCAGAACCACGAATCCCTGCCTTTGAGCTTCGGCGTGCTGGCCGGCCTGATGTGGCTGCCCTACGGCTGGATCATCCAGCACTGGATCGGTGCCTTCCACGCCATCGCCCGGGCCCTGCTCTGCGTGGGCGCCTGGTACGCCTTCCCGGCTCAACGCTTCGTGGCGATTCCGGCCGTGGTGGTGGCGGTCTACCTCATCACCATCGCCGTGCAGGAGCGGCGCTGGCGCGCCCTGCAGGCCCGCTGAACCCGGGCGGCGCCACGCAGGAATCCGGCGCCGCCCCTGTGCGAGACTGCCCACGTTGTGATTGCAGTAGCGCCCTCGCTGGGTGGCTTGAGATTTGTCTATGAAGATTTGCATCGTCGGCGCGGGCGCCATCGGAGGCTGGTTCGCCGGCCATGTGGGGCAACATCTGGGTGCCGAGGTCGAACTCAGCGCCCTGGCCCGCGGCGCCACCCTGGCCGCCCTGCGTCAGCACGGTGGCCTGCGCATGGACCTGATCAGCGGCGAGCGCATCCAGGTGCCGCTGCGCGCCAGCGACAAGCCTGAGGAACTGTGCCAGCCCGACCTGATCGTGCTGGCCGTCAAAGGCCCGGCCCTGGCCGGCGTGGCGCCCGCGGTGAAGGCCTTGCTGGGCCCGCAGACGCGCGTGCTGGTGGCCATGAACGGCGTGCCCTGGTGGTTCTTCCAAGGCCTGCCCGGCGAGGCGGAGGGCTTGCGCCTGGAATCGGTGGACCCCGGCGGTGTGGTGGCCGGCCTGATCCCGGCCGATCGCGTGATCGGCTGCGTGGTGCACGCGAGCTGTGCCACGCCCGAGCCCGGCCTGGTCAAGCATGTGATGGGCATGGGGCTCATCCTCGGTGACCCGGCCGGCGGCCAGCCGGCGCACATCAGCGAGTTGGCGGCGCTGCTGTGCCGCGCGGGCTTCAACGCCACGGTGTCCGAGCGCATCCAGCGCGACATCTGGTTCAAGCTCTGGGGCAATATGACCATGAACCCGATCTCGGCCCTGACCGGCGCCACCTGCGACCGCATCCTCGACGACGAGCTGGTGCGCGGCTTTGTGACGAATGTGATGTTGGAGGCCGCCGCCATCGGCGCGCGCATCGGCTGCGCCGTCGAGCAGACGCCCGAGCAGCGCCATGCCGTGACGCGCAAGCTGGGCGCCTTCAAGACCTCGATGCTGCAGGATGTGGAAGCCGGCCGCCCGCTGGAGCTGGATGCGCTGGTCGGCGCCGTCAGCGAAATCGGCCGCCATCTGCAACTGCCCACGCCCTTCACCGACGGCATGCTGGGCCTCACACGCTTGATGGCACAAACGCGCGGCCTGGCCTGAAACGAAAGCAGCGGCGCGGCGCAGCTATCGATTGAACTCGACACAAGCTGCAGAGCGCACCGGCGGTGCTGCGTGCGCTCAAGAGAAGGCATGTGGATGTCGATCTCAGGGTTCTGAAATGGTGTCGATGGGGCTGGGCTTGCCGCCCCTCGCGCAATAGAGTGTTCGCAGGGAGCGAGCAACACAACGAACCCCGAAGTCCGCAGCCGAGACTGCGAAGGAGACCCCCATGCTTGCTGTCGTGCAATCGATGCGCCTGAAAGCGCGCGTCCTGACGGGCTTTGCCCTGGTGATGAGCTTGTTGCTGGCCGGATCGGCGCTGGGCATCTGGCGCATCCAGCAGCTCAACGACCGGATCGAGCGCCTGGTCAATATCGACATGGAAGCCCTGGACCTGGCGCGCAGCTGGGCCGGGCTGACCGAATCGAACATCCAGCGCCGCATCATCACCATCTGGTCGGACGATGCCGATTTCGTCAAGGCCTTCACCGCCAGGTCCAAGGAAGTCAGCGCCCGGGTCGACAAGATCCAGGACGCTCTGGGCGACCTGCCCAAATCCGCCGGAAGCGAACGCATCAAGGCCCAGATCGACCAGGCCCGCAAACGCTACCAGGAGCTGCGCGACGACATCGTCAAGCAAAGAGCCGCCGGCACCGACGTGCGCGCCCGTGTGGTGGGCGAGCTGATCCCGGCGATGGAGGCCTATCTGGAGCCCATCCACGGCTATGCCGAGCAAAGCCGCAAGGAGCTGCAACAGGCCCGCGATGTGGCCGAGGACCAGGCGCGATCGGCCTTCCGGCTGATCACCGGCCTGCTGATCGGGGCGGCCGCCTGCGGCGTCTGGATCGCCCTGTCAATCACCCGCAGCATCACCGCGCCGCTGGACCAGGCGCGCGACATGGCCGCGCGCATCGCCGAGGGCGATCTGAGCCAGGCGGTCGTCGTGCAGGGCCGCGATGAGCTGGCCGAGCTGGCCGAATCGCTGGACCAGATGCGCGCCCAGCTGGGCGCCACGATTGCCGATGTGCGCCATGTGGCCGAGCAGGTGCAGATGGCCTCCAGCGAGATCGCCAGCGGCAATATGGACCTGTCCAACCGCACCGAGCAGGCCGCCAGCAGCCTGGAGCAAACGGGGGCGGCCATGATGCAGCTGCGCGAAGGCGTGCAGGCCAATGCCCAGGCCGCGCGTCAGGCCGACGAGCTGGCCAAATCGGCTGCGGCCGTGGCCGACCGCGGCGGCGCCATGGTGCAGCAGGTGGTGGACACCATGACCGACATCCAGCAGTCCTCGGCCCGCATTGCCGACATCACCAATGTCATCGACAGCATCGCCTTTCAGACCAACATCCTGGCCTTGAATGCGGCCGTGGAAGCGGCCCGTGCCGGCGAACAGGGGCGCGGCTTCGCCGTGGTGGCCAGCGAGGTGCGGGCCCTGGCCCAGCGCTGCGCGCAGGCGGCGCGTGAGATCAAGAGCCTGATCGGCGCCTCGGCCGAGAAGGTGGAGGCCGGCGGCAAGCTGGTCAGCGCCACCGGCGCCACCATTGCCGATGCGGTGCAAAGCGTACAGCGCGTGACCCATATCGTGGCCGAGATCTCCAGTGCCACCAGCGCCCAGGCCAGCACCCTGGGCGAGATCGGCCAGGCCGTCGGCCATCTGGACCAGATGACGCAGCAGAACGCGTCGCTGGTCGAAGAATCGGCGGCCGCGGCCGAAGGCCTGAAACAGCAGGCGCAGACCCTGGTGAACCACATGGCCAAGTTCCGCCTCGCGGCCACACGGCGGCGGGAATGATTCCCGTAGCGGCAGGGCGCCCGGCCGTCGCGGTCCATGCCTGCATGGCATGGCTGACGGCGTGGGCCTTGACGGGCAGCCTGTGCGCCACGGCCCATGCAGCCCCGCACGGTGAAACCAACACGCGCTACCTCTTGCGCACGGCGGCCGAACAGGGCGGCGCGCCGAAATGGCTGCAGCATGGCCCACAGATGCACAGCGGCTTTTGCGCGGATGTGATCGCGGCGCTGAACCAGCGCGTCACGGGCTTGAAGATCCAGCTGGTCGAGCAGGCCTTGCCGCAGAAACGCCTGCTGCAACAGGTCAAGAGCGGCGAGCTGGACCTGCTGTGCGCGCTCACCCACACCGAGGAGCGCGACCAGGATTTCGTCTTCGTGCAGCCCGAGCTCTACAACATGCCCTATGTGCTGCTGGCGCGTGCCGACGACCCGGTCGAGGTGCGCAGCTGGGAGGCGCTGCGGGCGCTCGGTGAGCAAGGCCTGGTGCTGCTCAACTACGACAGTTCACGCCTGCCCCTGCTGAAGGCCAAGGGCGGCCTGCATCTGCACGCCCGCGGCCTGACGACCGAGGCCAATCTGCGCATGCTGCTGGCCGGGCGCGGGCGCTTCTTCTACTTTCCGCTCAGCAATGCCTGGTTCGCGGTGCAGCGCATGGGCGTGCAGCACCAGGTCCGGGTGCTGCTGCCGGCGCTGCAAAGCGAGCCCTACCACCTGCTCGCCCGGCGCAATCTGCCCAAGCCCGCGCTGGACCAGCTGAGCCAGGGCCTGCAGCAGTTGCGCCAGCAGGGCGAGCTGGCACGCTTGGCCCTGAAATGGTTTGGCGCCGACCTGCCGCCCGAGCTGCGGCAGGCCTTGCCCCATCCCTGAAGCTCAACCTTGAAGTTCAGCGCGCCCTCCGGCGCCGCTCAGAGCTCGCCCGTCTGCAGGCGCCAGAGCGCCGCGTAGGCGCCGCCGCGCGCCAGCAGCTGCTCATGCGTGCCGCTCTCAACGATGCGGCCGCGCTCCAGTAGGTGGATGCAATGGGCTTGGCGCACGGTGGACAGGCGGTGGGCGATGACGAGCGTGGTGCGGCCCTGGCTGACCACGTTCAGCGAGCGCTGGATGGCGGCCTCGGTCTCGTTGTCGACAGCGCTGGTCGCCTCATCCAAGATCAGCAGCGGCGGGTTCTTCAAGATCGCGCGGGCCAGGGCCAGGCGCTGGCGTTGGCCGCCGCTGAGCTTCTGGCCGCGCTCGCCGACGCGGGTGGCGAAGCCCAGGGGCAGGCGGGCTATGAACTCCAGGCTTTCGGACAGGCGCGCGGCCTCATGGATCAGCGCGTCGCTGGCCTCAGCCATGCCGTAGGCGATGTTCTCGGCGATGGTGCCGTCGGTCAGGAAGCTGTCCTGGGCGACATAGCCGATGCAGCGGCGCAGGTCCTGCAGATTCAGCTCCGAGATCGGCCGGCCATCGAACAGGATGCGGCCTTGCTGCGGTTCGTAGAAGCGCAAGAGCAGCTTGACCAGGGTGGACTTGCCCGAGCCGGTGCTTCCGACAAAGGCCACGGTCTGGCCGGCTGGCACCTCCAGATTCAGGTCCTGCAGCGTGGGCTGCTCGGCGTAGGCAAAACCCACGCCTTCGAAGCGCAGGGCCGCGCGCGCCTGCGCCACCGGGAAATGCTCGCCCTCGTAGGCAATGCGGATGGGGGTGTCCAGCAAGCCCAGGGCGCGCTGGGTGGCGGCCATGGAGCGCTGGTACATATCGGCCACCTCGGCCAGGCGGGTCATGGGCCAGAGCAGGCGCTGGGTCAGGAAGACCAGCACCGAGTAGGCGCCCACGGCCAGATCGCCGTGAATCGTCAGCCAGCCGCCGTAAACCAGGGTGGCGGTGAAGCCGGCCAGGATGCCCATGCGGATCACCGGGGTGATGGCCGAGCTCAGGCGAATCGCACGGGCGTTCGACTCCAGATAGCCCTGGCTGGCCTGGGCGATGTGATCGGCCTCCAGCTTCTCAGTGGCAAAGGCCTTGATGGTGGCCAGGCCCAGCAGGTTGTTGTTGAGCCGGGCCGAGACATCACCGGCCGCTTCGCGCACCTCGGCATAGCGCGGCGCCAGGCGCTTCTGGAACCAAAAGGTGCCGAACAAAATCGCCGGCACCGGCAGCAGGGCGATCAGGGCCAGGCCTGGCTGCAGAGCAAAGAAGACCGCGCTGACCATCAGCGAGGAACAGACCACCTGGATGATCTGGTTGGCGCCGCCGTTGAGAAAGCGCTCGAGCTGGTTGATGTCGTCGTTGAGGATAGACATCAGCGAGCCGGTGCGCTGATTTTCGAAGTAAGCCAACTCCAGCTTCTGCACATGGCCGTAGGTGTCCAGGCGCAGCTCATGCTGGATGTTCTGGGCCAGGCCGCGCCACTTCAACTCCAGCAGGAACTCGAACCAGGATTCGCCCATCCACACCACCATGTTCAGCGCACCGAGGAAGAGCAGCTGCTGCCATGTGTCGGTGATGCCCACGCCGACCAGGATGTTCTTGGCCAGAAAGCTCTGCTCGCCGCGCACCACCACATCGACCGCGGCGCCGATCAGCACCTCGGGCAGGATATCGAAGAACTTGTTGAGGATGGAGTACAGCGTGGCCGCACGGATCTCGCGGCGGTGGCCCTGGGCATAGGCAAGCAGGCGTTTCAGGGGATGCATGGGGAACTGGGCAAGGGTTGTTGATTCGAGTGGCATCAGACCGGCGCTGGCTGCAGATGCGGCGCCTCGCCGCTGCGCCACTCAAAGAGGATCTGGTCATGCCACTCACCCTGGATGCACATGCTCTGCGCCGTGCGGCCGTAGGGCGTGAAGCCATTGCGCTCCAGCACACGCACCGAGCCGAGATTGCCGGCCCGCGCCACGGCCTCGATGCGCCAAAGGCCCAGCTCGGCACGCGCCCGCTGCAGCAGTTGGGCGACGGCCCGGCTGGCGATGCCGCGGCCCTGCCAGGGTTCTCCGATGCGATAGCCGAGTTGGGCGCGGTTGAAATGCTGGCGCTGCACGGCCGTCAGATTGATGCGGCCGACGATCTCGCCGCCCAACTGCAGCACAAAGCCGTAGGCCTGATCGGCCAGGCGCTGCGCGCGTGCCTCGTCCAGCGAGGCACGCACGGCCTCCAGCCGGTAGTAGGACGGCGCGCGGGCATTGATGCGCGCTTCAAAAAAGGCGCGGTGCTGCAGTTCAAACGCCAGCAGCTGGGCCGCGTCCACGTCTTCCAGCTGGTGCCAGCTCAAGTCATCGGTGCTCATGGCGCGCACTCTAGCAAGCGCCGGGCGTGAGCCGTTCGTACCAGGGCGCAGAGCGGCTCATTTCATGGCCGCGTCATCGCCGGCTTTCATGCTGCCGGCTTCTTTCCTCTTTGCATTCTCTGGAGCTCCATCTCATGAAAGCCTCTGTCCTGAGCCTTGCCGTCCTGCTGAGCCTGGGCACTGCCCTGCCTGCCCAAGCATGGAACACCCTGAGCGGTGACGCCCCCATCGTCATCGGCCACCGTGGCGCCTCGGGCTACCGCCCCGAGCACACCCTGGAGGCCTACAGCCTGGCCATCGCCCAGGGCGCCAACTTCATCGAGCCCGATCTGGTCATGACCAAGGACGGCGAGCTGCTGGCCCGCCACGAGCCTCTGCTGGCCCGTGTGGACCTGAATGCCGATGGCAGCATCAAGCTCGTCAACGGTGCGCCGGTGCTGAACCGCACCGACAGCAGCACCAATGTCTGGGAGCTGAGCAAGTACGCCAACCGCCTGACGGTCAAGACCGTGGACGGCCAGAAGGTCGGTGGCTGGTTTGCCGAAGACTTCACGGCCGCCGAGATCCGCAGCGACATCCGCGCCCAGGAACGCCTGCGCGATCTGCGCACCGGCAACAACAGCTACAACAATCAGTTCGTGATCCCGACCCTGCAAGAGGTGATCGACCTGGCCAAGGCCAAGTCCATCGAGACCGGTCGCACCATCGGCATCTATCCCGAGACCAAGCACCCGACCTACTTCAAGAACTTCACCGATGCCAACGGACTGAAGCGCATGGAAGACAAATTGGTCGAGACCCTGCACGCCAACTACGGCAACGACCGCAACGCGCCGGTGTTCATCCAGTCCTTCGAAGTCGGCAATCTGCAGTACATCAACGGCAAGACCGACATCCGCATCGCCCAGTTGCTCAACGGCAGCGGCCGCCCCTTTGACGACAACCGCAGCTACGCCGAACTGGCCTCCGCTGCCGGCCTGGACTTCATCAAGAGCTATGCCGATGGCGTGGGCTCCAACACCAATCTGATGATTGCCCTGGCCAATGGCAAGCTCGGGGCCCCCACCCAGCTGATCGCCAATGCCCACCAGCGCGGTCTGATCGTGCATGGCTGGACCTTCCGCGCCGAGAATGCCTTTCTGCCGAATGAATTCGACAGCAGCGCCGACCCCGCCGCTTTCGGCGACCTGACCGGCCAGATCAAGGCTTTTGTGGATCTGGGCATGGACGGCTTCTTCACCGACCAACCCGACCTCGGCGTCGCGGCCGTAGCCGCCATCGCCGCCGTGCCAGAGCCTCAGAGCTACGCCCTGATGCTCGCTGGCCTGGCCGGCATGGGCGCCTGGGTGCGCCGCCGCAAGCAGCACAAGGCGGGCTGAGTCCGTCGCTTTGGCCAGGAACAAAAACGGGGCCAATCGGCCCCGTTATCCATGGTGCTCGCCGAGGCCGCGGATGGGGGCGTCCGCAAGATCAGGCCAGGCCGTCTGTGCTTTTTGTGGCAGCGACCCCGTCAATCGACGACATGGGGATCAAAATCAGCCCAACTCGGTTCGACTCCTTCCGCACATGACGACGCGCTCGACTCCCCAGCTTCCACACCCAAGCCAGGCCGAGTTGGCCGACTTCCTGGCCCGGGAGTTTCCGCAATCCAAATGCAGCATCGAGGCGCTGGGGCCGCGCAGCGCGACAGTGCGGCATCCGGTCGGTGACTCGGAATTGCGGCCCGGCGGCACCGTGTCCGGGCCGGTGTTGATGACCGTGGCCGATGTGGCCTTGTACGTGGCCATTCTTGGCGAGATCGGCATCGTGCCACTGACGGTGACCACCAGCCTGAACATCAATTTTCTGCGCAAGCCGGCCGGTGACCGTGACATCCTCGGCGTCTGCACCCTGATGAAGCTGGGCCGAACCCTGGCGGTGGGCGAGGTCAGCCTGTACTCCGAGGGCAGCGATGAGCCGGTCGCGCATGTGGTGGGCACCTACGCCATTCCGCGCAAAGACTGAGGCCCACAAGACCTGACCCCACGGAGCGGAGCTTCACCGAGTTGAGCACAGGGTGCTCACTGGCCCTGCTGTTGGCAGGCTTTGGCAGCCAGTTGCTGCTGGCCACCTTGCAGGCACTGCACCGGCATTCGGTTGGAGCGACAGAGGTGCGAAATTCGCACACATGCGCCTTCACAAATTCGTCACACTGCCGATAACGCCAGGGGATCTCCCGGCCTGCCCGCCTCACCTCCTGCAGAAGTGAATGGGCGACGCCGGATCAGGGAAGAGGTCCTCCATCCATCAGGTCTGACTTGCACCCAGACGGAGCAGTCTCAGGCCTGTGCGTGGTTCAGCCATCCAGCGGCCAACACCGGTGTCCTTGCGCCGAGAGCCGCGCCCACAACACAAGGTTTGTCATGCGCAACAATCAGCCGGTCAGCCAACGGGAATATGACTTCCCGGCCGATGCCACCCTGATGTCCACCACGGATGTCAACTCCCACATCACCTATGCCAACGGCGCCTTTGTGGCCGTCAGTGGCTACAGCGAGGCCGACATCCTCGGTCAGCCCCACAACCTGGTGCGCCACCCCGACATGCCGGCGGAAGCCTTCGCCGATATGTGGGCCACGCTCAAGTCCGGCCAGTCCTGGACCGCCTTGGTCAAGAACCGCCGCCAGAACGGCGACCACTACTGGGTGCGCGCCAACGCCACGCCGGTGGAGCGCCACGGCCGCGTGGTCGGCTATATGTCGGTGCGCACCAAACCGCCGCGCGCTGAAATCCAGGCCGCCGAAACGCTCTATGCCGCCTTTCGTCAGGGTCAGGCCGGTGACTTGAGCTTCCACAAAGGTTTGATCGTGCGACGCGGTCTGCGTGGCGTGTTTTCACGCGGACTGCAGACTTGGTCGGTGCGAACCCGCATCTGGGCCGGCGCCTTGCTGATGCCCGTGCTGAGCCTGCTGGCAGCCAGCCAGCTCGGCTTGGCAACGGGCGCGCTGGCCGGCCTGGCGGGCATCCTGGCCTTGAGCTGCGGCCTGAGTGCCTGGTGGCTGCACAGCCAGGTTTCAACGCCGGTCGAATTGCTCGCTTCGCAGGCCCGCGCCATTGCAGCGGGCGATACCCACTCCAACATCCAGATGGACCGCGTCGACGAGATTGGCATGAGCATGCGCGCCATCAACCAGCTGGGCCTGATGTTCCGCTGGATCGTGGACGACGTCAGCGAGCAGGTGCTGACCGTGCGCACCGCCAGCAGCGAGATCGCGCAAGGCAACAACGACCTCAGCGCCCGCACGGAACAGGCGGCGTCCAGCCTGGAGGAAACGGCCGCTTCGATGGAGCAGATGAGCTCCACCGTGCGTAACAACTCCGACACCGCCCACCAGGCCACCCAGGTGGCCCAGGATGCGAGCCGCGTGGCCGAACAAGGCGGCGAGGTGGTCGGCCAGGTCAACCGCACCATGGAAGGCATCACCGCCTCCAGCCGCAAGATCAACGACATCATCGGCGTGATCGACGGCATTGCTTTCCAGACCAACATCCTGGCACTGAATGCGGCCGTGGAAGCGGCGCGCGCTGGCGAGCAAGGCCGCGGCTTTGCCGTGGTGGCGGCCGAGGTGCGCAGCCTGGCCCAGCGCAGCGCCGAGGCGGCCAAGGAGATCAAGACCCTGATCAGCGACAGCGTCGAGAAGGTCGAACATGGCGCCCGCCAGGTCGGCAATGCCGAGCGCACCATGGGCGAGATCGTCCAGCAAGTGAGCCAGGTCAGCCAGCTGATCACCAGCATCAGCCAGGCCAACCGCGAGCAGAGCACCGGCATCGGCCAGGTCACCGAGGCGGTCAACCACCTCGACCAGGTCACGCAGCAGAACGCCGCCCTGGTCGAGCAATCCACCGCCGCCACCGAAAGCCTGCGCAACCAGGCCGATCAGCTGGTGCGCGCCCTGGCCATCTTCCGCGCCGAGCCAGGCCGGCACTGAAGCCGCGCCGCGGAGCGCCTTGCCACCGCGGCCAGCAAGGTCGCGTGATTACTACCGCAGCTCACCGGCCACCCAGGCCGCACGCCAGCGCCGTCTGCAACGATGATCGGGGCTACTTCGCTCCCAAGCCCATCAGCAGACTGCATCGTGCGCCATGCCCCACGTCGAAACCCTCCCCGCCTTTGAACTCCTCGGCCTGAGTTGCCGCACCAGCAACGCCGCTGAAATGGACCACCAGCATCCCGAGCGCGCGCGCATCGGCCGGCTCTGGCAAGACTTTGCAGGCTCGGGCCTGCAAGGTGATGTGTTCGGGGCCTACTTCGACTACGCCGACCGCCACCACGCGGACTACCGCGTGCTGGCTGGCATCCGGGCGCCTCACAGCGCGGAAGAACGCAAGGTCAATGCCGGAGCCACCACCGACCGCCGCCTGCAGGTGCCGGCCGGCCGCTACCTGGTCTTTGAAGCCCAGGGCACTCTGCCCGAGGCTTTGATCCAGACCTGGGGCGAGGTCTGGGCCTATTTCGAGCAGCCGGGCGCGCCCGAGCGCGCCTACGGCGTGGACCTGGAGCGTTATCTGGGCCCGGGCCATGTGCAGATCTGCATCGGCCTGAAAGACTAGATCGAGACCCGGCGCACTGAAGAAGCTCGGTTCGAACAGCGGGCGCCACCAGACTCGTGGCACCCGCTTCGAGGCTCAGAAGTGAATGCCCTTCATCATCTGCTGCAGGGCGATCGCCTCGGCAGACAGCTGCGGCTTGGAGCCGGGCTTGGCGCCCTTGGCCGCATCGCTGTCAGGGAACATGCGGAAGCTGGTGTTCATGACGATCTGCGCGACACGCGGCACCAGGGCATGCATCAGCTCGCCGGTGATGCCCAGACGTGTGGCGATGCGCACCGGCTTGGCAATGCAGGCCTGCGCCACCATATCGGCCGCTTCTTCCGGCGCCAGCGTGGGCACGTTCTTGTAGATCTGCGTCGGCGCGATCATGGGCGTGCGCACCAGCGGCATATTGATGGTGGTGAAGGTCACGCCCAGGTCGGCATATTCGCTGGAGGCGCAGCGTGTCCAGGCATCGAGCGCGGCCTTGCTGGCCACATAGGCTGAGAAGCGCGGCGCATTGGTCAGCACGCCGATGCTGGAGATGTTGACCACATGGCCCTTCTTCTTGGCCACCATGCCGGGCAGCAGACCCATGGTCACGCGCAGGCAGCCGAAATAATTCAGCTGCATGGTGCGCTCGAAATCATGGAAGCGGTCGTAGCTGCTCTCGATGGCGCGGCGGATCGAGCGGCCGGCGTTGTTGATCAGGAAATCGACACCACCGAACTGTTCGGAGATGGCGGCAATCATGGCCGCGCAGCTTTCCTCGTTGGCGATGTCGGCCGAGTAAGCGTGCACCTGGGCTTGCGCACCAGCGGCCTCGCGGATCTCCTTCACCGCTTCGGCCAGCTTGATCTCGTCGCGGGCGCAGATCAGGGTGATGGCGCCGGCTTCGGCAAACTTCTTGGCCGCCGCCAAGCCGATGCCGGAGGAGCCGCCCGTCACCAGCACCACCTTGCCGGCGGTGGCACCGCGCAGGCTGCGGTCGATCGACAGATCGGGGTCGAGGTGGCGCTCCCAGTAATCCCACAGCCGCCAGGCGTAGTCATGCAGATTGGGGCAGGCAATGCCCGAGCCCTTGAGCGCGGCCTCGGTCTCGCGGCAGTCAAAACGGGTCGGGTAGTTGATGAAGGTGAACATATCGTCGGGCAGGCCGAGATCCTTCATCACCGCATTGCGGATGCGCCGCACCGGCGCCAGCGCCATCAGCCCCTTCTTGACGCTCTTGGGAATGAAACCGAGCAGGGCCGCATTGATGAAGAGATTCATCTTGGGCGCATGCGCGGCCTTGGAGAAGATGTCCAGCACATCGCCGACGCGGTAGCCGACCGGGTCGACCAGATGGAAACAGGCGCCACTCTTGCGCTCGCGGTGGGCGATGTGGTCGAGCGCGTTGACGACGAAATCGACCGGCACGATGTTGACGCGCCCGCCCTCCAGGCCGATCGAAGGCATCCAGGGCGGCAGGATCTGGCGCAGGCGCTGGATGGGCTTGAAGAAATAGTACGGGCCGTCGACCTTGTCCATCTCGCCGGTGCTGGAGTCGCCCACCACCATGGCCGGGCGGTAGACCGTCCAGGGCCGCTTGCACTCCTTGCGCACGATCTTCTCGCTCTCGTGCTTGGTCATGAAGTAGGGGTGATCGAGGCCCTCGGCCTCGTCGAACATGTCCTCGCGGAACACGCCTTCGTAGAGGCCCGCCGCGGCGATGGACGAGACATGGTGGACATGGCCGGCCTCGATGGCTTGGGCAAACTCGACCAGGCTGCGCGTGCCGTCGACATTCACCGCCACTTGCGAGGCCTCATCGGCCTTGAGGTCGTAGACCGCGGCCAGATGGAAGACATGGTCGATCTGGCCTTTGAGGCGCTTGAGGTCCTCCGCCGCCACACCGAGCTTCTTGCCCGTTAGGTCACCGAACACCGGCAGCGCGCGGCTGCTGTTCTTGGCCAGACCCCAAAAGGCCAGCAGCTCGGGCAGCTTGTCCCGGCTTTCTTCGCGCAGCAGGAAGTGAACCGTGCTGCCGCGCCGGGCCAGCAGCTTTTTGACCAGGCGCTTGCCGATGAAGCCCGTGGCTCCGGTGACGAAATACTGCTGCATGTGCATGTCTCCTGCGTAGGGGTGCGAGAACTCTTGTGCCTGGATTCTTGACCAAGTGAAAGCAGGCGCTGCTGCATGCTTTCCCGCACAGGGCTGCACAGCGCCCCATCCGGGCTTAGGTAGAGCGTACTGCCTAGCTTTCCCCGGTGCCAAATGCCAGCGGGGCGATCTATAGTGACCTCATCGCTGGCAAAGGCTGGCGACAATCCAACCAACGCTCTCCAAGGACTGACAACATGGTCAAGAAGCTTCAGAAAATGGCAGCCAAGAAAAACTCCGCTTCCAATGGAGCCTTCGGCGGCGCCCTGCCCGCCGGCCTGCTGGACAGCCAGCTGGCGCAGAGCGTGCGTGACTCCGCTCAACAAATCTGGGCCGCTGGCCTGGGTGCCTTCTCCAAGGCACAGGGCGAGGGTGGCAAGGTGTTTGAAGCCCTGGTCAAGGAAGGCCTGACCCTGCAGAAGAAAACCCAATCGGCCGCCGAAGAAAAGCTCGGCGCCATGGCCAGCAAGGTCAGCGGCATGGCCGGTGATGTCGGCAGCAAGGCCGGCCAGCACTGGGACAAGCTGGAATCGATTTTTGAAGAACGCGTGGCCCGTGCGCTCAAGCGCCTGGGCGTGCCCGCCGCCAAGGACATCGACGAGCTGATCGAGCGCATCGACGCCCTCAGCGACGCCCTGGGCCTGAAGGTGCCGGCCAAGAAGGCCGGCAAGGCCGCGGCACCCAAGGCCAAGGCTGCGGCCAAGCCGGCGGCTAAAACCGCCGACAAAGCCCCAGCCAAAGCGCCCGCCAAAAAGGCCGCTGCCAGCAAGGCACCCGCCCAGCCCTTCGCCAAAGCCGCGAGCAAGCCGGCAGCCAAAGCCCCGGTGAAGGCCGCTGCCAAGCCGGCCGCCAAAGCTCCGGTCAAGGCAGCAGCCAAAGCAGCCGCACCGGCGCCCAAGCCCGCCGCCAAGCCGCGCGCCAAGAAGGCCGCCGCCCCGGTGAGCGCCGCTGCCAGCGCCAGCCCGGCTGCCGCAGCCGCCGCCGAGGCCGGCACCGCCGCCTGATCGATCGACCGCCCGCCACGCGCACTCGCTGACTGTCCCACCGCCGCATGCCCACAGCCCGCCGCAAGCCCCGCTCGGCCCCCCCCGCCACGCCACCGCGCCGCTCCGGCCGGCCGCGCATCGGGCTGGCCCTGGCGGGCGGTGGGCCGCTCGGCGCGATCTATGAAATCGGCGCGCTCTGCGCGCTGGAAGAATCGATCACGGGCCTGGACTTCTGCGACTGCGACTCCTACATCGGCATCAGCGCCGGCGGCTTCATCGCCGCCGGCCTGGCCAATGGCATGGGCCCGCGCATGCTCAGCGCGGCCTTCATCGAGAACAGCGCCCCGGCACCCGACAGCTTTGACCCGGCCGAGCTCATGCACCCGGCCTGGGCCGAATACGGCGAGCGCCTGCGCCTGCTGCCCGGTCTGCTGAAATCTGCAGTTTGGGATCACTGGATGGAAGGCCGCTCGCTGATGGGCGCCTTCGAGCGCCTGGGCCGCGCCCTGCCCACCGGCCTGCTTTCAGGCGACGCGCTGGAAGCGCAGATCCGCCGCCAGTTCGCCCTGCCCGGCCGCAGCAACGATTTCCGCGAACTCGGCCGCCGCCTGGTGCTGGTGGCCACCGATCTGGACAGCGGCGAGGCTGTGCCCTTCGGTCTGCCCGGCTGGGACGATGTGCCCATCTCGCGCGCCGTGCAGGCCAGCGCCGCCCTGCCGGGCCTGTTCCCGCCGGTCAAGATCGCCGGCCGTCACTATGTGGACGGCGCCCTCAAAAAGACCTTGCATGCCTCGCTGCTGCTGCAGGAAGGCGTGGATCTGCTGATCTGCCTGAACCCGCTGGTGCCCTATGAATCGGACCGCGAGCATCCGCTGGCGCAACAGATGCCGGCACGGGGCCAAGGGCCCCAGGAAACCTCCATCCCCCACCTCGTGGACGGCGGCCTGCCCCTGGTGATGAGCCAGACCTTCCGCTCGCTGATCCACTCGCGGCTGGAGCTGGGCATGAAGCGCTACGAGCACACCCACCCCGGCACCGACATCCTGCTCTTCGAGCCCGACCACCGCGATGCCGAGATGTTCCTGGCCAACACCTTCAGCTACTCGCAGCGCCGCCATCTGGCCGAGCACGCCTACCAGACCACGCGGGCGCGCCTGCGCCGCCGCGCGCCCAAGTTGCAGGCCGCCCTGCAGCGCCATGGCCTCAGCCTCAACCTGGAAGCACTGAACGAGCCAGGCCAACGCCTGCTCAGCGAGCCCGCGGCCACCCGCACCGAAGATGCTCTGCGCCGCCTGCGCGCGGCCCTGAGCCTGCTGGAAGCGCGCCACGCCTGAGCGCACAGGCCGCTGCGGCGTGACCCCCGTCACGTTCGCGCCCTGCAGCCCCTCCAGCCAGGGGTATTCCCGCAGACCAGGCCTCGCAACAATGGCTTCCAGGGCCTCCGCACCGGCGGCCCGCCTCAAGGAAGTCCCCATGCGCACGATGCTCCTCTCCGCCCTGCTGCTCGCCACCCCGCTGCTCAGCCAGGCCGACAGCGCCAGCAATCTGGTGGTCAACGGCAGCTTTGAATCCGTGGTCATCAACTCCAGCAATCGCTGGGACATCTTCAGCAACATCAGCGGCTGGACTGGCGGCAGCGCCGGCATCGAGGTGCGCAACAACGCGGTGGGCCTGGCCCGCGACGGCGTCAATTTCGTGGAGCTGGACACCACGGCCAACAGCAGCATGTTCCAGACCGTGGCCACCCAGGCCGGCCAGCGCTACACCCTGAGCTTTTTCTACGCCGACCGCATCGGCAACAGCCAGGCCAGCAACGGCCTGGACTGGAGCCTGGACGGCAGCCACTGGAACGCGGTCAGCAGCGGCACCGGTGGCAACAGCCACGACTGGAAGCAGCTGCAGTTCGACTTCAATGCCACGGGCGCGACCACGCTCTACTTCCGCGCCAGCGGCAGCAGCGACCGTCTGGGCACCTCGCTGGACCAGGTCAGCATCACCACGGCCGTGCCGGAGCCGCAAAGCGCCGCCCTGCTGCTGGGCGGCCTGGCCGCGCTCAGCTTTCTGGCCCGCCGCCGGCGCCTGAACTGATCACAATCCGCACACCGGGACGTCGTGGGTCCTGAAACGACAAGAAAAGAAGAGAAGAGAAAAGCGGAACCAAAAAAGGGCGCCTCCTCGCGGGGGCGCCCTTTGCTTTTGCAGCGGCCGTGACTGCGGGCCTCAGCCGAGGTAGCGCGACTGCAGATGGGCCTTGAAATGCGCCGGATTCAGCGTCTCGCCGCTGGCGCGGCGCACCAGCTCGGGCGTCTCGTAGCGGCTGCCTTGCAGCCAGATGTTCTCGCGCAGCCAGTCGAACACCGGGGCCAGATCGCCGGCGGCGATGCGGGCGTCCAGGTCGGGCATGGCGCGGCACATGGTGGCGAACCATTGGGCGGCATACATGGCGCCCAGTGTGTAGCAGGGGAAGTAGCCGATCAGGCCGCAACCCCAGTGCACGTCCTGCATGCAGCCGTCCTTGTAGTTGCCACGGGTGTCCAGACCCAGCAGCTCCATCATCTTGGCGTCCCACAGGGCCGGGATGTCCTCGACCTCGATCTCGCCCTCGACCAGAGGCCGCTCGATCTCGTAGCGCAGGATCACATGGGCCGGGTAGGTCACCTCGTCAGCATCCACACGGATGAAGCCGGGGTTCACACGGGTCAGCAGGCGATTCAGATTGCCCGGCTCAAAAGCCGGCTGCTCGCCCAGATGGCGGCTGACCAGTGGGCTGAGCAGGCGGGCAAAGGCCGGATGGCTGCCCAGCTGCATCTCGAAAGACAGGCTCTGGCTTTCGTGCAAACCCATGGAGCGGGCCTGGCCCAAAGGCTGGCCCAGCCACTCGCGCGGCAGGTTCTGCTCGTAGCGACCGTGGCCGGTTTCGTGGATGGTGCCCATCAGGCTGGGCAGGAAATCGTCCTCGCGGTAGCGCGTGGTCATGCGCACGTCTTCGGGCACGCCGCCGCAGAAGGGGTGGCTGCTCTCGTCCAGGCGGCCGGCTTCGAAATCAAAGCCCATCAATCGCATGGCGTCCAGGCCCAGGGCTTTTTGCGCCGCTTGCGTGAAGGGGCCGACCGGGCGGATCACGGTCTCCTGCGCCTGCTTCTCGCGCACCTGCCGGATCAGGGCCGGCAGCCAGCTGCGCAGGTCGCCAAACACGCGGTCCACTTCGGCGCTGCGCATGCCGGGCTCGTACAGATCGAGCAGCGCGTCATAGCGCGACAGGCCCGTGCCATCGGCGAGCAGAGTCGCTTCTTCGCGGGTCAGACGCACGACCTCGCGCAGGTTCTCGACATAGCCGGCCCAGTCATTGGCCTGGCGCTGCGCGCGCCACGCATGTTCGCAGCGAGAGTTGGCCAAAGACTTGGCTTCGACCAGGCTTTGCGGCAAGGCGTTGGACGCGCGCCAGGCGCGGCCCATCTCACGCAGATTGGCGCGTTGGTCGGCCTCCAGGTTTTCCGCTGCGGCCTGCTCCAGCAGACTTTTGAGCTGCGGCTCGGTGGCCAGCTGGTGCAGCAGGCCGCCCATTTCGGCCAGGGCCAGCGAGCGCGCCTCATTGCCCTTGGGCGGCATATTGGCCGACTGGTCCCATTGCGCGATCGATTGCAGATGACCCAGGCGGTGCAGACGCTGGTGGCGCTGGAACAGTTCGGTGTAGGCGGGCGTGCTCATGAGGCGGTTCGCGAAGAGTTGGAACTGGGGCGCATTGTCCACGTTCGACCGGCCCGTGCCCCAAGTCAGGGCGCCGAACCCGGGAAGACCCAGATCAGGGCCGCCGTCATCAGCACATAGCGGCAGAACTTGCCCACCGCCATATAGGCCACGCAGGGCCAGAAGGGCAGGCGCAACCAGCCCGCCACGGCACACAGCGGATCCCCCACCCCCGGCAGCCAGCTCAGCAAACAGGCCTTGGCCCCGAACTGCTGCAGCCAGGCCAGGGCGCGCGGGTTGGGCGGAGCCCGCTTGACGCGGTGCTCGTAGGCCAGCTCGGCGCCTCGGCCCATCCACCAGCTGATGGCGCCGCCCAGGGTGTTGCCCACCGTGGCCACCAGCACCGCCGGCCAGAACATGGCCGGATCGGCCTTGACCAGCAGGAACACGGCCGGCTCCGAACCCAGGGGCAGCAAGGTGGCCGAGACCAGGGCGATCAGGAACACCGCCGGCAGGCCCACCGCCGGCAGCGCGGCCCAGGCCAGCAGGCCGTGAATCATGTTTTGCAAAGCGGTTTCCATCAAAGGCATTATCCTGAGGCCCGGATGAGCGCCCGCCCTACCTCCCCTGCCCCCCTGAGCCGAGCCTGGCAGCAGCATCGCCGCTGGCTGTGCCTGCTCGCGGGCTTGTGGCTGGGCGGCAGCTCGGGCGCCTGGGCCGAACCCGCCGTCTGCAAAACCTTGGTGGCCTCGGGCAACCCGCAATACCCGCCCTACCTCTGGCGCGATCCAGCCGATGAAAGCCGCCTGGTCGGCGCCAATGCCGACCTGATGCAGCGTCTGGCCCAGGAGCTGGGCGTGACCATCGAGATGCGCTACGTCGGCCCCTGGGGCCGGGTGCAGGAAGAGGCCAAGGCCGGCCGCATCGATCTGATCGCCGGGGCCTTCTGGACCCAGCCGCGCACCGAGTACATGGACTACTTCACCCCGGCGTTTCACCAGACACGCTCGGTGATCTGGGTGAACGCCAAGTCACGCCTGGTTTACCGCCAATGGAGCGATCTGGTCGGCCAGCAGGGCGTGACGGTCATCAACAACAGCTTTGGCGAGGCCTTCGACCGCTACGCCCGCCAAGCCCTCAAGATCACCCAGGTGGCCAGCCTGGAGCAGGCCATCCAGATGCTGCAGCGTGGTCGGGCCGATTACCTGATTTATGAAGACAGCCCCGGCCAGGCCTTTCTGGCCAAACTGGACATCCAGGGTGTGCGCATGCTCACGCCGGCCGTGGCCAATGAGGCCCTGCACCTGACTCTGGCCCACAAATCGCCCTGCAACACCGGCGAGCTGCGGGGACGTATCGCCCGCGCCCTGCACAAGCTGGCCGGCGCCAACCCGCTGCCCGAACTGCTGGACAAGAACATCCAGCTCTGGCGCCTGCACAGCCCGAACGTGAAATAAATAGCAGCGGGCCAAGCCGCCTGGACGGGCACCCGCGGCATATAATCCTGCCTCTTTTTTGGGCAGATTGAGGGCTGTGAACGGCTCGCCAGCTGCCTGCCAGTGCGGCCGCCGCGCTGGCGCCCCGCCGCTCCAACGCTTCTTTTTCGCCCGCCGCCTTCTCCATGCCCGCCGCCCTGCCGTCGCTCCGCCTCGGCGCCCATTCCCTGCCCAACCGACTGTTCGTGGCGCCCATGGCCGGCGTCACCGATCGGCCGTTCCGTCAGCTCTGCCGGCGCCTGGGTGCGGGCTATGCGGTCAGCGAGATGGTCACCTCGCGCAAAGACCTCTGGAACAGCCTCAAGACCTCGCGCCGCGCCAACCACGACGGTGAAGCCGGGCCCATCGCCGTGCAGATCGCCGGCACCGACGCGCCCATGATGGCCGAGGCCGCCCGCTACAACATCGAGCGCGGCGCCCAGATCATTGACATCAATATGGGCTGCCCGGCCAAGAAGGTCTGCACCAAATGGGCCGGCTCGGCCCTGATGCAGGACGAGCCCCTGGCCACCGAGATCATGGCCGCCGTGGTCGAAGCGGCCGCGCCCTTCGGCGTGCCGGTGACGCTGAAGATGCGCACCGGCTGGTGCGAAACCGAGAAGAACGCCCAGCGCCTGGCCCTGGCCGCACAGGACGCCGGCATTGCCATGGTCACCGTGCATGGCCGCACCCGCGAGCAGGGCTACAAAGGCCTGGCCGAGTACGACACGGTGGCCTCGGTCAAGGCCGCGCTACAGATCCCGGTGGTGGCCAATGGCGACATCGATTCGCCTCAGAAAGCCAAGGCCGTGCTCGATCGCACCGGCGCCGATGCCCTGATGATCGGCCGCGCTGCCCAAGGCCGGCCCTGGATCTTTGCCGAGATCGATCACTTCCTGCGCACCGGCGAAGCGCTGCCACCGCCGCGCGTGCAGGACGCCAGCGACTGGCTGATCGAACACCTGCACGACCACTACAGCCTCTACGGCGCCCTGGCCGGCATGCGCAGCGCGCGCAAGCACATCGGCTGGGCCGTGCGCGGCTTGCCCGGCGGCGAAGCCTTCCGCCAGCACATGAACCTGCTGGAGAGCTGCGAGGCCCAGGTCATCGCCCTGCGCCAGTGGTTCGCCGAGCTGGCCGACCAGCATGAACGGCTGCCTGTGTCGACGCTGCCCCTCGGGGACGATGGCGGCGACACCGACGACGCCTCCTCACAAAAAGAACACGCACCGAAAGCTTCTGCATGAGCACCACGCCCACCCCGATCGATCAATGCGTTCGCGAGAACCTGCAGGCCTATTTCAGCGACCTGGAAGGCGAGGAGCCGCATTCCATGCACGAGATGCTGATCAAGCTGGTGGAAAAGCCCCTGCTCGAGGTGGTGATGCAAAAAGCCCAGGGCAACCAGAGCAAGGCGGCCGAATGGCTGGGCATCAACCGCAACACCTTGCGCCGCAAGCTGACCGAACACCAGATGCTGTGAGCCCCGCACACAGCACACGCCACGAATCCACACTCCCCGACGAGCACCTGCCATGACGCAACTGACTGCCTTGATCTCCGTGTCCGACAAGACCGGCATCCTCGAATTCGCCAAGGAGCTGCACGCCCTGAATGTGCGCCTGCTGTCGACCGGCGGCACGGCCAAGCTGCTGGCCGATGCCGGCCTGCCAGTGACCGAGGTGGCTGATCACACCGGCTTCCCCGAGATGCTGGACGGTCGCGTCAAGACCTTGCACCCCAAGGTGCACGGCGGCCTGCTGGCCCGCCGCGACTTCCCCGAACACATGGCTGCCGCCGCTCAGCACGGCATCACCATGATCGACATCCTGGCTGTCAACCTCTACCCCTTTGAGGCCACCGTCGCCAAGCCCGGTTGCACGCTGGAAGACGCAATCGAGAACATCGACATCGGCGGCCCGGCCATGGTGCGCAGCGCGGCCAAGAACTGGAAAGACGTCACCGTGCTGACCGACGCCAGCCAGTACGCCCAAGTGCTGGCCGAGCTGAAGGCTCACGGCAAGACCAGCGACAAGACCCGCTTTGCCGCCTCCGTGGCCGCCTTCAACCGCATCGCTCAATATGACGCTGCGATCAGCAATTACCTGAGCGCACGCACCGAAGAAGGCACGCTGTCCGAGTACCCCGGCCAGATGAACAGCAGCTTCGTCAAGGTGCAAGACCTGCGCTACGGCGAGAACAGCCACCAGACCGCCGCGCTCTACCGCGACCTCTACCCCGCCCCCGGCTCCCTGGTCACCGCCAAGCAGCTGCAAGGCAAGGAACTCAGCTACAACAACATCGCCGACTCCGACGCCGCCTGGGAATGCGTGAAGAGCTTCGATGTGCCCGCTTGCGTGATCGTCAAGCACGCCAACCCCTGCGGCGTGGCCGTGGCTGCCAACGCGGCCGAGGCCTATGCCAAGGCCTTGAAGACCGACCCGACCAGCGCCTTCGGCGGCATCATCGCCTTCAACCGCGAGGTGGACGGCGCGGCCGCCGCTCATGTCTCCAAGCAATTCGTCGAAGTGCTGATGGCGCCGAGCTTCAGCGCCGAAGCGCTGGAGATCTTCCAGGCCAAGGTCAATGTGCGCCTGCTGCAAATCGACCTGCCCCCGGGCGGCTCGACACCTTGGCTGCAAGGCCGCAATCTGGGCGACAGCAAGCGCATTGGTTCCGGCATCCTGCTGCAAAGCGCCGACAACCACTTCCTCAAGAAGGAAGACCTGAAGATCGTCACGACCCTGCAGCCCAGCGCCCAGCAGCTCGATGACCTGATGTTCGCCTGGACCGTGGCCCAGTATGTGAAGAGCAATGCCATCGTCTTCTGCGGCGGCGGCATGACCCTGGGCGTGGGCGCCGGCCAGATGAGCCGTGTCGACTCGACCAAGATCGCCGCCATCAAGGCCGCCAACGCCGGCCTGGAACTGAAGGGCTCGGTGGTCGCCAGCGATGCCTTCTTCCCCTTCCGCGACGGCGTGGACGTGCTGGCCGATGCCGGCGCCACCTGCGTCATCCAGCCAGGCGGCTCCATGCGCGACGACGAAGTGATCGCCGCCGCCAATGAGCGCGGCCTGGCCATGGTCTTCACCGGCGTGCGTCACTTCCGCCACTGAGCAGGGGACGCGTCATGATGGCGGGATGCTGAGCCAAGCCCGCCCCTTTCCTGTCACGCGTCTTCGAGTTCGACCGCTGGCCATTCTGGCCTGCTTGGGTCTCCTGCTGGCCGGCTGCACCACTGCGGTGCCGTCGGCCGCTGTGTTTTCAGCGCCCGCAGCCACCAGCGGCGCGGCCAACCCGCTGCACTTCGAGGACGCCGATCGCTTTGCCCGCCTTCTAGACGCCCATCCCACGCCCAACGCCGCACAGCTGCAAGCCGACTACATCGCGCCGGGATCGGCCGGGCTGAAGATCTTCACGCCCTACCGCATCATCAACGCCGACAACCTGGCGGCCAAAGTGGCAGCCAACCCGGCGACTTACCGCAAAGCCCTGGACCTCTGCCTGCCCGTGGCCCGGGGCATGAGTGTCGACGCCGCTGCCACCCTGGCCCAGGTGCAAGGGCTGCTGAAGCAAAGCGAGCCGGCCACCGTCTACATGCTCTTTGGCGGCAACAACTCGGGTGGCACGGCCGGCCGGGACGGCCTGGTCTTGGGGCTGGAAGTGCTGTGCCGCAAGGTGAGCACCGAAGCCGAAGCCCGCGCCATCCTGACCGAGTTCATCGCTCATGAGGTGACCCATGTCTACCAAGACCGCGTCAAGCGGCCCGGTGGCCCTTTGCATCTGCTGGCCGTCGCCCTGAATGAAGGCTTTGCCGATTTCGTGGCCGAGTTGGCCACCGGCAACCGCGCCGGCAGCGACCATGAGCGCGCCCGCTACGGCCTGGCCCACGAGGCGGAGCTCTGGCGGCGCTTCCAGGCCGACATGGCCGACGAGAGCCGGCTGCGCCACTGGTTCTACAACAACAGCGAGGCCTACCAGAAAGAACTGAACGGCGCACCGCCCGACCTCGGTTACTGGCTAGGCAAGCGCATCTGCGAAGCCTATTACGCCCGCGCCAGCGACAAGGCGGCCGCCCTGCAGGTCTTGCTGGAACGGCGCGACCCTCAGCAGATCCTGAAGGACAGCGGCTACGCGCCGAGCCTCTGAACGACGGGCCCGCCCGACGCGACTAGACACCTGCCTCTAGCCGAGGGCTGATTCGCTAGGCAGGGGGTGCGCTTGCGGTTAGCCTTGGCGGCAAACAGGAAAAGACCGCCAGGAGACACTTTCAATGGATCAAACGCTGCAAGAGCGTCTGCATCTCGTGCTGGAACAGCAGCGCGCCGCCTTCCGCGCCGAGATGGCGCCCAGCCGCGAGGTCCGCCTGGACCGGCTGGAACGCGTGCGCCGCATGACGGCCCAGCACAGCGAAGCCCTGGTGAAAGCCATCTCGGCCGATTTCGGTCACCGCGCCCGCCAGGAAACCCTGCTGGCCGACATCTTCACGGTCGAATCGGGCGCCCGCCATGCGCAGAAGCATCTGCGTGACTGGATGCGCCCGCGCCGCCAGCCCACCGCCCTGCACTTCCAGCCGGCCCGCAATCTGCTGATGCGCCAGCCTCTGGGCGTGGTCGGCGTGGTGGCGCCCTGGAACTACCCCTACTACCTGGCCCTGGGCCCGGCCGTGGGCGCCCTGGCCGCGGGCAACCGGGTGATGATCAAGCCCTCGGAGCTGACACCGCGCACCGGTGAGCTGATGGCCGCCATGGTGGCCGAGTTCTTTGCGCCCGAGGAGATGACCGTGGTCAATGGCGAAGCCGAGCTGGCGCGCGCCTTCACCGCCCTGCCCTTTGATCATCTGTGCTTCACCGGCTCCACCGCCGTGGGCCGCATCGTCGCGCAGGCGGCAGCGCAAAACCTGACCCCGGTGACGCTGGAGCTGGGCGGCAAGTCACCCGCCCTGGTGGACCGCAGCTGCGACCTCAAGCTCACCGCCAGCCGCATCGCGCATGGCAAGCTCTTCAACGCCGGCCAGACCTGCGTGGCGCCCGACTACCTGCTGGTGCCCAAGGACATGGTCGAGCCCCTGGTGCAGGAGATCCGCGCTGCCATGCGCCGGCTCTACCCCAAGATCGCCGGCAACCCCGACTACACCCACATCGCCACGCCGCGTCACCTGGCCCGGCTGCGAGGCCTGCTCGACGACGCCCGCGCCAAGGGCGCCAAGATCATCCCCAGCCACGAGGAAAAAACCGTCGGCCGCGGCCTGGTGCCGCAGCTGCTGCTGGGCGTGAACGAGCAGATGACGGTGATGCAGGAGGAGATTTTCGGCCCCCTGCTGCCCATCGTGCCCTACGTCGAGGTGGACCATGCCCTCGCCTATATCAACCGCCACGACAAGCCCCTGGCCCTGTACTGGTTCGGCCGCGATGCCGCCATGCGCGAGCATGTGCTGAGCCAGACCCAGGCCGGCGGCGTGACGGTCAACGACTGCATCTGGCACCTCGGCCAGGAGGAACAGCCCTTCGGCGGCGTTGGCGCCAGTGGCATGGGCGCCTACCACGGCGAATTCGGCTTCCGCAGCTTCAGCAAGGAGAAGCCAGTCTTCCACCAATCGCGCTGGGCCGGCACGCGCTTGTTTTTCCCACCCTACGGCAAGACCTTTGACCGCCTGCTGGGTTTGCTGAAGAAGATCGCATGAACGCCACCCCGATGTCCTCCCCAGCCTCAATGCAGCGGCGCCGCTTTCTGAAGTTAGGCCTGGGGGCCACGGCCTTGCTGGCTGTGGCCGGTGCCGGCACTGCCTTGCTGAGCAAGCCTGGCCTGGTTGAAGGCCGCCTGAGCGCGCCCTCGCGCCAGCTGATGCGCGCCATCACCGTGGCCGTCTGCGGCGATCTGCTGCCGCCCGAGGGTCCGGCCCGCGAAACACGCCTGGCCCGACACATGGACCAACTGGACCGTCAGATTGCCGGCTTCCCGCCCGCCTTGCGCGGCGACTTGGGCCAATTGCTGACCCTGCTGGGCACGGCGCCAGGCCGCCTGGGCCTGATGGGCTTGCGCAGCCCTTGGGCCGAGGCCTCTGCGGCCGAAGTGCAGGCCCGGCTGCAAGTCATGGGCCACTCCAGCTTGGCCCTGCGTCAGCAGGTCTTCCATGCCCTGCGCGACCTGAACTGCCTGGTGTTCTTCAACGACCCGGCCAGCTGGGCCCTGGTCGGCTACCCCGGTCCGAGGACGAATTGAGCATGAGCAGCAGTGACATCCGTGACAACGACGGCCCCAGCGGCGCGATCACTGGCATCCCAGACCCCATTGCAGAAGGCCTGGCACGCGGCTGGAAGGTGCGCGGCGGCCCGCATGGTGCCCTGCCCGAGCGCATCGACTGCGATGTCGCCATCATCGGCAGCGGCGCCGGCGCCGGCATCACGGCCGAGATGCTGGCGCGCGCCGGCCTCCAGGTCTTGATCATTGAAGAAGGCCCGCTCAAATCCAGCCGCGACTTCCGCCAGCGCGAATCCGACGCTTACACCCAGCTCTACCAGGAAGGCGGCGGCCGCAAAACCGCCGACCAGGCCATCCCCGTGCTGCAAGGCCGCTGCGTCGGCGGCAGCACCACCGTCAACTGGGCCGGCTCCTTCCGCACCCCGGCCGAAACCCTGGCCTTCTGGGGTGAGCGCTTCGGCCTGAGCACGCTGAACTTCGACGCCATGCAACCCTGGTTCGAGCAGGTGGAGAAGCGCCTGAACATCTCGCCCTGGCTGACCGAACCCAACGCCAACAACCAGGTGCTGCGCCGCGGCCTGGAGAAGGTCGGCGTTCCTGCGCCCACCATCAACCGCAATGTCAAAGGCTGCTGGAACCTGGGTTCCTGCGGCCTGGGCTGTCCGACCAATGCCAAGCAGTCCATGCTGGTGACCACCATCCCGGCCGCTCTGGACCTGGGTGCGACCCTGCTGGTGCAGACCCGGGCCGAGCGCTTCGAGCTGCAGAGCAAGCTGGGCAACAGCGATGAGCGCGAGGCTGAAGCCCTGATCTGCCAGCCCATCCAGACCGATGGCAGCCCGGCCGGCGCGCCGCTGCGCGTGCGCGCCAAGCATTTCGTGGTGGCCGGTGGCGCCATCAATTCGCCCGCCCTGCTGCTGCGCTCGGATGCGCCCGACCCTTTCAATCTGCTCGGCCGCCGCACCTTTTTGCACCCCACCGTGGCCAGCTGCAGTGTCATGCCCGAGGTGGTGAATGGCTGGGCCGGTGCACCGCTGGCGGTCTACTCCGACCATTTCCTCAGCACCCAGGCGATGGACGGGGTGATCGGCTACAAGCTCGAAACCGCGCCGGTGCACCCGGGCCTGGTGCTGACCAATCTGGGTGGCATCGGCAGCAAACTGGCCGAGCGCGCCCGTGCCCTGCCACAGACTGCCGTACTGATCGGCCTGCTGCGCGATGGCTTCCACCCCGACTCGATCGGCGGCAGCGTGAAGCTGCGCCGCGACGGCAGCCCGGCCCTGGACTACCCCGTCAACGCCTATCTGCTGGAAGGCGCGCGCCGCGCCCACCTGACCATGGCCGAGGTGCAGTTCGCCGCCGGTGCGAGAAGCGTGCACCCGGTGCACGAGCTGGCGCAGGACTATCGCAGCTGGGCCGAGGCCAAGGCGGCCATCCAGGCCCTGCCCTACAAGCCCTTCATCACCGGCTTTGCCAGCGCCCATGTGATGGGCGGCTGTGGCATGGCGGCCGATGCCGCACGCGGCGTGGTGCGGCCCGACGGCCAGCACTGGCAGCTGCGCAATGTCTCGGTGCACGACGGCTCGACCTTCCCGACCAGCATCGGCGCCAATCCGCAGATGACGGTGTACAGCCAGGCGGCGCGCATGACGGCGGGGCTCGCCCGGCGGCTGAACGGCCGTGAGGTGCGCCTGTTCTCGCCGAGCCAGAGCTGAGCAGGTAAGTAAGACTGCCAGGCACAATGCCCGCTGCATCCACAGCCTCCAGGCCAAGCCGGGCGCTCCGCCATGCCTCGTGATCCGATCCGCATCTTGTTCGTCTGCATGGGCAATATCTGCCGCAGCCCGACAGCCGAAGCCGTGCTCCGCGAGCAGCTGCGCGCCCATGGCCTGACGCAGCGCTGCGAGGTGGATTCCGCTGGCACGCACGGTTATCACGTGGGCGAGCCGCCCGATCCGCGCTCGCAGGCTCATGCACGGCAACGCGGCATCGACATGTCCAAGCTGCGCGCCCGCCAGGTGCAAAGCAGCGACTTCGCCCACTTTGACCTGTTGCTGGCCATGGACGCCGACAACCTCGCCCTGCTGCGCCAGCGCTGCCCGGCCGACCAACCACAAAGCAAGCTGCGCCTGCTGACCGACTTTTGCCAGCGCCAATCTGCCCGGGCTGTGCCCGATCCTTACTACGGCGGCCACGAAGGTTTTGAGCAGGTGCTCGACATCGTCGAAGACGCTTGCGAGGGCTTGCGCCTGCAGCTGTTTCCAGCCTGAGTTCTTCAGGCCGCCCGGCTCAGCGCGCCTTCTTGCCGCTGCCCAGCACCTCGGGCGTGGTCACGCCCATGGACACATACAAACTGCTCAGACCGTCCATGCCGATCTCGGCCGGTCGCACCCAATCGCGCGGCAGATACAGCAAGCCGCCACCCACCGGCACCGGCGCGGTGGGCACCAGCACGGCGAGGTAGGCGTTCCCGCCAATGTCCACCGGTTCCGGGCTGGACAGCAAGCCCAGCACCAACACACCGCCCTCGGGCTTGATACCACCGAAATGGCACCACACCGGCGCCATCGCCCGCACGCCGGCTTCGTCGCGCGTGGACACCATCTCGATCATGCGTTTGAGCAGGTCGTAGACCGTGCTGATCACCGGAATGCGCGCAATCAAGGTTTCCAACAGCGCCTTCACCCGACGCTGCAACTGAGTCTCCACCAGCAAGCCCAGCAGATAGACAAACACCAACACCAAGCCCAGACCGATCAGATACGCCGCCAGTGGCGACTCGGTCAAGCGCAAGCCCAAGCGCCCCAGCGCATGGCCGAGCACGCTCTTCGGCCCCAGATAGTCCATCAACAGAGACATCACCCAGCCCAGCAACACCAGCGTGGCCACCAAGGGCAGCACCGTCAGAAAGCCGGTGACAAACGTGCGAAGGACGTGACGGCGAGCTTGAGCGGCGAAGGGTGCGGGGGTGGGCATGGAGGGCAAGTGGGCAGAATGAGAACTGCGGCATCATGCCAGCAGGCGCCCGATGCGCGCATCACCCGTGGCACACTTTGCGGTCCCGAGCGCGCGCAGCCTCACCCGCCATGGCTGGAACGGCGAACAAGTGCATTCCAAGGGAAACAAGGACGGGTCGGGCAGACCGTGAACCTGAGGGCCCTGTCCAGGCATCGGTCCCAAGCCTGCAGACCCGGCATCCGCCCTCATTCAGCTCAGCCCTCATGCCCACATTCAAAGCTCTGGCCCCGCTGCTCGCCCTGACGCTGGCTGCAACGGCAACGCTCCACCATGCGCAAGCCGCAGAGGCGCAGGACCCTGCGGCAGCCCTCGCCCCCTTGATCGCCCAGATCGAAGCCGCGCAAAGCCCCAACCGCGGCGGGCTCGATGGCTTCACGCTGCAGGAGGTGATGAAAAAGTTTGGCCTGCCGGGCCTGAGCATTGCGGTGGTGAAAGACTTCAAGATTCACTGGGCCAAGGCTTACGGGGTGGCCGATGTGGAAACTGGGCGAGCGGTGGATGTGAACACAGCCTTCCAGGCGGCGTCGATTTCCAAGCCTGTCATGGCCATGGCGGTGGTCAAGCTGGCGCAAGATGGACGCTTGTCGCTCGATGCTGATGTCAACACGATGCTGCGCGCCTGGAAGGTGCCGCAGACCGAGCTGACCCGCGCGCAGCCGGTGACGCCGCGCGCACTCTTGAGCCACACCTCAGGCTCGGATGATGGCTTCGGATTTCCTGGCTATGCGCCCGACGCGCCCTTGCCCAGCGTGGTGCAGATCATCCAAGGGGACAACAAGCTGGCCAATGTCAGCGGCGTGCGCTTCAGCCGCCCGCCTTACCAAGCGATGAAGTACTCCGGCGGCGGCTCGCTCATCATGCAGCAGGCCCTCACCGACCTGAGCGGCCAGCCTTTTGCCGAGCTGATGCAAAGCACCGTGCTGGGGCCTCTGGGCATGACGGGCAGCAGCTTTCAGCAGCCGCCTCGCGCCGATTGGGCGCCGCGCCTGGCCTATGCCCACAACCAGAAAGGTCAACGCATGGGCGCGCCCTGGCATGTCTACCCGGAGCAAGCAGCGGCGGGGCTGTGGACCTCGCCCTCAGACCTGGCGCGCTTCATGATTGAAGTGCAGCAAACCCGTCGCGGCCCCGGCAAAGGCAAGCTGCTGACGCCACTCGGTGCGCTGGAGATGAGCAGCCCGGTGGGCAGCGGCGCATTTGCCGTGGGCCTGCAGCTGGAGATGATCGGCCAAGGCTGGTACTTCATGCACGGGGGCTCCAACTGGGGCTTTCAATGCGATCTCAGCGGCCATGTGCTCAAGGGCTATGGTGTGGTGATCATGAGCAACGGCGAAGGCGGAGGCGCTGCAATTCGTGAAATTCGCAATCGCGTGGCTGCCGCCTATGGCTGGGACCAGCTCGACAAGCCCCTGGCCCGATAGCCCGATAGCCCGATAGCTCGATAGCCCGACAGACGGGCCTGAAGGGAGATTGCCGCGTTCAGCGCTAGCGCAAGCAATAGCCGGGTGTTGCCGTGGGCATGATTTCATCGAGTTGGAAGAGGTGCCAACGGTGCGCTTCCCGATCTGGCGGACGACCCACCGCGAGCTGCCGGCTGCAAAGTCAAAGCCCAAGCATGCGCCGAGTGCGGACACCCTGGACGCCGCCAGGGGATAACCCGAGAGAGGTGCTTGGGGCCCTGCGGCTCTAATGCCGACTTGTACTCCCTAGCGACAATCCTGCACGGACCATGCCTTCCCTGTTTCGATCCCTACCCCTGGCTCTCACTCTGGCTACCTGCATGGGTTGGGGCTGGATGCCCACCCAGGCTCAAGCCCAGGCCGCAACGCTGAAGCCGCACGCCCAGGGGCCCGAGGTGGACGAAGCTCCGCTGCGCGCCCACCTGGCCCTGCTGTCCTCCGATCTGTTCGAAGGCCGGGGCACCGGCCAGCGCGGCGGCGATCTGACCGTGGCGTATCTGGAGACACAGGCGAAAGTGCTGGGTCTGCAACCAGCAGCGCCCGGCGGCAGTTATCGCCAAGCCGTGCGCCTGCTGGGCACGCGCACGCTGCAGGCGCAAAGCCAGCTGCAGATCGAAGGCGGCAAGACGGCAGCGCCGGTGCTGAAGTTCGGCGCCGACTGGGTCTACGGCAGCGGCAATGGCCAGGCGCTCATTGCCGTGGCCGACGAGCTGGTGTTTGCGGGCTACGGCATCACGGCGCCCGAGGAGCGCTGGGACGATTTCAAGGGCCAGGACCTGCGCGGCAAGATCCTGATCGTGCTGGCCAACGACCCCTATCCCACCAAGGCCGAGCCCGGCCGCTTTGCCGGCAAGGCGATGACGATCTACGGCCGCCGCGGCTACAAATACGAAGAAGCCCTGCGCCGCGGCGCCAAGGGCGTGCTGGTGCTGCACACCGAGGCCTCGACCCTGAGCAGCTGGAGCGTGGTCAGCCAGGGCGCGTTCAGCGAACAGTTCCAGCTCGACGGCGCCAGCCCGGGCCTGCCGCTGCAGGGCTGGATCAGCGCACCGGCCGCCGAACAGCTGTTCCAGGCCGCCGGCCTGGACCTGGATGCGCTGCGCGCCCAGGCCGAAACCCGCGAGTTCAAGCCCGTGCCCCTGGGCCTGCGCCTGAAGGGCGAACTGCATGCCGCCGTGCGGCGCCTGGAGCAGTTCAATGTGGCGGGCCTGGTGCCGGGCAGCGACCCCAAGCTCAAGGACGAGCTCGTCATCTACACCGCCCACTGGGACCACCTCGGCAAGATCCGCGGCAGCGACGGCCAGGAGCAGATCTTCAACGGCGCGGTGGACAACGCCTCGGGCACCGCCGCCCTGCTGGCCATGGCGCAGGCCGCCGTGCGCCAGCCGGCACGGCGCAGCCAGATGTTCCTCTGGGTGGCCGCCGAAGAGCAGGGACTGCTGGGCAGCGCCTGGTACACCCAAGCGCCGCTCTGGCCTCTGGCCCGCACGGCCGCCAGCCTCAATCTCGACACCCTCAACTTCGTCGGCCGCACGCGCGACATCGGCGCCCACGGCGCCGAGCGCAGCGATCTGGGCGCGATGGCGGCGCAGGTGGCCAGCCAGATGGGCCTGAGCATTGCGCCGCCGCGCGTCGATGTCGGCGGCTATTACTTCCGCAGCGACCACTTCAGCTTCGCCAAGGCCGGCGTGCCGGCCTTCTCGGTCAGCAGTGGCGGCCAGTACCTTGATGAATCACCGGCCGTGGCCGAGAAACGCCGCGCCTACGGCAAGCGCTACCACCAGCCCAGCGACCAGTACGACCCGAGCTGGGACCTCGCCGGCATGCGCGAGCAGGCACAGTACACCCTCAAGCTGGGCCGCGCTGTGGCCGACGCCGAGGCCATGCCGGCCTGGCGCGCGGGCGACCCGTTTGCTGCGGTGAAGCGCTGACACACCGTGGAACCGCCCGAGCGCCTGAGCCTCACACAGGGCCTGCTGCTGGCCCTGTTCGCGATGCTCAGCCTGCTGATGTTGTGCGCTGCGCTGTTTGCCTGGCGACTGCGCTGTGAGGGCTTTGGCTGCATGGGCGTCGGCATCGTCTGGATGGCCTGGGCGGTGTTGGCGGCGGTCTGCCTGCTTCTGGGCCTCAGCCTGCAATCCTTGCTGAAAGCGCGTTTGGCTACGGGCGCGCAACGCCTGCTGCGCCTGACACTCTGGGCAGAGGGCGGGCTGACGCTGGGCCTGCTGATCTACTGGATGCTGCGCGGCCACTGAAGCGTCATCCAGGCGAGGCCGGCCAGCGGCTACCATCTCGGGATGTCTCTTGCTTCCACGGCCGGTCTGGCCCTGTCTTCGCTGGCGCGCCTGATCACCGGCGCCCAGGGCCACTGGAAAGGCTGCCCGCCCATGGCGGAGCAGCGTATCTACTTCGCCAACCACCAAAGCCATTTCGATTGGGTGCTGATCTGGGCCGCGCTGCCGCGCGAGCTGCGCGCCCAAACCCGCCCGATTGCCGCTCGCGACTACTGGACCAGCAGCCCGCTCAAGGGCTGGCTGACCCGCGCGGTGTTCAACGCCATCTACGTCTCGCGCACCCGCAGCTCGCCCGATGAAGACCCGCTGGAGCCCCTGGTCGAGGCGCTGCGCAACGGCGATTCCCTGGTGATCTTTCCCGAGGGCACGCGCTCCAACAAGGGCGAGCCCCAGGCCTTCAAGGCCGGGCTCTACCACTTGGCCGAACAGTTCCCGGAGGTTCGCCTGATCCCGACCTGGATCGACAACGTCCAGCGCGTCATGCCCAAGGGCGAGGTGGTGCCGGTGCCGATTCTCTGCACCGTCACTTTCGGCGCGCCGATCCAGCTGCAGGCCGAGGAAGACAAGCGCGCCTTTCTGGACCGCGCACGCGCGGCCGTGCTGGCCTGCCGGCCGGGTTGCGGCGAAGGCGGGAGCGCATGATGAACCCGATCCAATGGCTCAAATCGCTGGACAGCAGCGGCCAGGTGGCCCTGCTCTTCGTGATCCTGTTCGGGGCCCTGATGCTGCTCAGCCTGGCCAGCTTTGTGATGCAGCTGCGCGCCCGCCACCGCGGCCTCAGCCAGGACGATGACCGCCCGGGCGAGGCGGACAGCCACCTCGACTCCACTCTCTGGGGCGGCGCGCCGCTGACCCTGGCGCCGCGCCGGCGCGGCCTGCGCCATGAGCTCGGTTTCCTCTGGGGCGGTGCCTGCGTGTTCTGGGCGGCCTGGATCTCGGGGCCGGTGGGCGCCACCCTGCTGTTCGGCGTGCTCTCGTTTCTAGCCCTGCGCGAGTTCATCACCCTGATGCACACCCGGCGCGCCGACCACCGCGGCCTGATCCTGGCCTTTTTCATCATCCTGCCCCTGCAGTACACGCTGACGGGGCTGCGCCAGTTCGATCTGTTCTCGGTGCTGATTCCGGTTTACGCCTTTTTGGCCATCCCGGTGGTCAGCGCCCTGGCCGACGACCCGGCGCGCTTCCTGGAACGTAACGCCAAGATCCAGTGGGGCATCATGGTCTGCGTCTACGGCCTGTCGCATGCGCCGGCCCTGCTGTTGCTGGACTTTCCCGGCTACCGGGGCCGCGGCGCCTTTTTGCTGTTCTTCCTGGTGATGGTGGTCAGCTGCGGCCAGCTGGCCCAGCTGGTGGCCAGCCGGCGCCTGCGCCGCCGCCCGGTGGCGCGGCGCATCAGCCGCAGCTTCTCGATGCGCGCCTGGTGGATCGGCACCCTGACCGCCGCCTTCGTCGGCGCCCTGCTCTACTGGGCCACGCCTTTCAAGGTGGGCCAGGCCCTGGTCATGGCCTTCATCGCCGCCGGGGCGGGCAGCTTTGGCACCCTGGTCATGAAAGCGCTGAAGCGCGACGCCGGCGTGCGCTACTGGGGCAACCGCAGCTCCATCACCGGCGCGGTGGGCCTGCTCGACCGCATCGCCGTGCTCTGTTTCGCCGCGCCCGTGTTCTTCCACTCTGTGCGCTGGTATTTCAAGCTCGCACTGTGATGATCCAGCCCGAGCCGCCCTCGCCCATGCCGCCCTACCTCGCCAGCTGCCTGTGCGGCGCCGTCGCGCTGGAGATCCACGGCGGCATCGACGCCATCATCCATTGCCACTGCTCGCGCTGCCGCAAGTCCAGCGGCACCGCCTACGCCACCAACGGCTTTATCGGCCGCAGCGGCCTGCGCATCACCCACGGTGAAGCCCAGGTGCGCAGCTACGAAGTCAAGCCCGGGCGGCTGCGCCACTTTTGCGGCGTCTGCGCCTCGCCGCTGTTCAGCAGCAACCGGGACGATCCGGAGCGGCTGCGCCTGCGACTGGGCATCCTGGATTCCGACATCCTTGAGCGCCCCCTCTCGCACAACTTCGTCAGCTCGCGGGCCTGCTGGGACGATCTGGACGCAGCGCTGCCGCGTTACGACGGCAGCGAGCCCGGGCGCTGAGGCCGCCGGGCACTCGGGCCGCGGCTTCATCGTTTCTTCAGATCGCTCTGCTGCAATCGGTTCATGAATGTCCTGCTGATTGAAGACGACCTGGACCTGGGCGATGGCATACGTCTGGCCTGCGAAGCCGAAGGGCATCGGGTGTGCTGGGTGCGGCGCCTGGCCGATGCAAAGGGCCAGATCTTGGCCCACAGGCCAGATCTGCTGCTGCTCGACCTGGGTCTGCCCGATGGCGATGGCCACAGCCTGCTGGCTTGGCTGCGCACACACGAGGCGATGCCGCCCGTCTTGATCATCAGCGCCCGCGACGCCTTGGATGAACGCCTTCGCGGCCTGGACGGCGGCGCCGATGATTTCTTGCTCAAGCCATTTGCCTTGAAAGAGCTCTTGTCGCGCCTGCGCGCGCTGGCCCGGCGCAGCTATGGCCTGCAGGAAGGAGCGCTGAGCCTCGGAGGCCTGCAGATTCACCAGGCCTCGCTGCGCGTCAACCTGGACGGCCAGCCCTTGGAGCTCTCGCCCAGCGAGTACCGGCTTCTGGAGCTTCTGGTCAAGCGCGCCGACCGGGTCTTGACGCGGCGCTTTCTGGAAGAGCATGCCCTGGGCTGCAGCCAGGCGGAGAGCAATGTGCTGGATGTGCACATCTCCAGCCTGCGCCGCAAACTGGGCGAGGGCTATATCCGCACGGTGCGCGGTGTGGGCTATGTGATCGAGCGGCCCGTCAAGCCTGCAGCGCCCGCATGAGGGGCCGTTTGCGCCGCGCCGCTGCCCAGCTGTGGCGATACATCTCCGAGCCATCCATGCTGCGCGGCCTGGTGCTGGCCCAGGCTTTCCTGGTGTGTGGCCTCTGGGCCCTGCTGTTGCTGATTGGCTTGCGCTCCGATGTGTCTGAAGCCTCCGCGCTCAAGCTGGTCCCGGCGGCAGAGGCCATTCTCAGCAGCGCCCAGCATCTGGCCGACCGCCCCGAAGCCCTTCGGCAGGTCTTGGACAAGGTGGACCAATGGAACCGCGCCGAGCAGGGCGAAGACGACCCCTTGCGCCGCATCAGCCTGCTGGCCTGGCGCGACCAGCAGCTGTTGTACGCCACGCCCGGCTTGCCGGCGCGCTTCCACGGCCCTTTCCCTCCGGGCCTGCAACACGTGGACGACGGCAAGCTGGGTTGGCAAGTGCTGACCGTGCAGACCCCAGCCTCGGCTGCGAGTGCGGCAGCAGACTCAGACCTGCGAGTGTCGTTCTTGATCCCCCGGCACCTGAGCATGGTGCTGCTCAGCGATGAGGGCCTGGCCTTGCTGCTGCTGCCGCTGGGCTTCAGCCTGCCATTGCTGATCGTCCCGAGCTGGCTGTCGGTGCGCTGGGCTTTGCGGCCCTGGCGGCGGCTCAGCGACGCCGTGGCCCGCCGCGACGCCAATGACCTCAGGCCCATCCAGCTTCAGGCGCGCGAACAAGAGTTGCGCCCGCTGCTGCAGGCCATCAACCGCTTGCTGGAAGAACTGCGCGAGGCGCGTGCGCGCGAGCGCCGCTTTGTGGCCGATGCCGCGCACGAGCTGCGCACGCCCTTGGCAGCGCTGCGCTTGTACGCCGACTCTCTGGCGGCCTTGGCGCGAGACCCGAGGCAGCAGCCCCTGTGGCAGGGCATGCAGCGCAGCAGCGAACGCGCCATCCACCTGGTCAATCAATTGCTGAGCTTGCTGCGCAGCGACATCCAGGGTCCCCAGGCCGAGTGGCGAACGCTCGACCTCGCGCAACTCTTGCCCGAAGTGATGGCCGAGGTCGAGCAGCAAGCCCGGCAGCGCCATATCAGCCTGAGTTGTGAGACCGGCAGCGAGCCCATGTATCTGGTGGCCCATGCCGATGGACTGCATTCGCTGTTCGGCAATCTGCTGGAGAACGCGGTGAAGTACAGCCCCGAACACAGCAGCGTGCAGGTGCGCCTCTGGGTTCAGGACGAGATGCTGTGCGCCAGCATCAGCGACCAGGGCCCCGGCATCCCTGAAGCCTGGCGCAGCGCCGTGCTGGAACGCTTCACCCGCCTGCCGGGCGAGAGCCAAGCCGGCAGTGGTCTGGGCCTGGCCATCGTCCAGAGCGTGCTGCATTCGCATGGCGGGCAGATGCAGCTGGACGACGCCCCGGGCGGCGGCTTGTGCGTCAGCTTGCGCCTGCCGCGCCAGGCCGCCCAGCTCGATGGCGAAGGCAGGGGCCACGCGCTCAGGGATTCAGGCGCTCGCGAATGAAGGCGATGGCCTCGGGCATATGGCTTTGGGTGATGCTGCCGTGGTTGCCGTCGGGCACCTCGACATAGCGCACCGAGCTGCCCAAACGCTGCATCTCGGCCACCAGCGCACGCGCCGCCTGGATCGGCGTCTGCTCATCCAGCACGCCTTGCACGATCAGAACCGGGCTCTGCAGCTTGACTTGCGCCGGGCGGTTCTTGCTGAGGGTCTGGCGCAGCGCCTCGCTCAGAAAGGCACTGCGCTTGAGGCTGGGGTAGGTCGACAGGGCTTGGCCGCTGCTCAGGTGTCGCATCATGTCCTGGTCCAGGGCCGGCTCAAAGCGCTGACAGTCGGAATCATCGGCAGCCAGCTTCGCAATCGGCAAGAAACTGGCTTCCACCAACTGTTCCAGCTTCAGACTGGGGTCTTGGGCCAGCAGACCGAGCGACAGCACGGTGCCATTGGCAGCCAGTTGAAACACGGTGCCGGCCAGAACCTCGGCCAGTTCCGGCGAAGGCTGGGCAGCCATGGCGCGCTCCAGATCATCAATCCGCTGAAACAACTCGGCCGCCATGCGCGCGGGATCGGAGGCCGGCGCCAGCGCCACGGTGGCGCGCAGCGGAAAGGCAGCATCCATGCGCGCCGCCATCTCAGCGCCGGCCAGGGCTGCATAGCCGCCTTGTGAGTGACCCATCAGCGCCCACGACTTGCTCAGGCGCAGACCGGGCAACTGGTGCACAGCCTCGACTGCGGCTGTGATCGACTGGCCCAGGCTGCCGACATGCAAATAGGGGTGCGCACCCGGCCCACCCAGACCTTCGTAATCCGGGGCCAAGACCGCGAAACCGGCATCGAGCAGGGCCTGGATCTCTTGCTTCTCGTTGTGCGCATCGGCATTGCGGCTGGGTGCGCAGGCATCGGCCACACCGACCGTCCCATGGGCCCAGACCACCAGCGGTACATCGCCCGAAGCCGGCTGGGCGCGCGGAACAAACAACAAGGCCTCGGTCTCGGTCTGCCCACCGTTCAATGCCGGCATGCGGTAGCGCAGCAACTGCGTTTGCTGCACACCGCTGAAACTCTGAGCCTGTGCATAGGCCGAATGGCTCAGCAAGGCCCGGGGCTTGTCTGCGGATCTAGGCGGCTCGTCACTGCCGCCACCGCAGGCACAGAGCAGCGCCGTCGCGGTGACCAGCAAGGTGCGGGTGAGCAAGGGAGAAGAAGACTTCGAAGCAAGGCGTGACATGAAATGCGTCCAATCCAGCATGAGTGCGTGTTCCAAGCGAACACAGCGCCATGCTGCAAGCCCAGGCTGAAGGCGTTCTGAGCCTCAGCTGAAGGCGCGATGAAGATGGCTGGCGACAGCCCGCATTCATCGATCCAAGGCTCGCACCGTTGCCGGGCCGATCGAGGCGGGGCCCGCGGCACTCACCGATAGACTGCAGGGGCCTTCCAGGCCTGGGCCCATGTGCAGGCCTCAGCCCAAGAATCTCTCCGCAAGCTCGCCCATGACCCTCATCCCTCTCAGCGCCCTGACCTTTGCCTTGCTGTGCCTGGGGGTGTGCATCTTCCAGCTGGCCTTGATCCTGGGGGCCCCGTGGGGAGAGTTCACCCTGGGAGGCAAGTGGCGAGGCGTCCTCCCTCCTCGCACCCGTTGGATCCCCCTGCTCTCCGTGCTCATCATGGTGGGCATGGCCGCCATCATTCTGGCCGCCAGCGGGCTGGCATGGCCGGCGTTCCAAGTGCAGGCCCAATCGCTGATCTGGTGGGTGGTGGGCTACTGCGCCCTGGGCTGCGTGGCCAACGCCATCACCCCCAGCCCGCGCGAACGCAGGATCTGGCTGCCTGTGGTTCTGCTCCTGCTGGCCAGCAGCCTGTGCGTCGCGCTCGGGCCCTGAGGAGCAAGCTTTGACCGTTGCAGCATGAAGGTGCTTTGAATCGACTCAGGCTTGCAGACCTCGGGCTTTGCCATCTTCGGTGCAGATGGCCCACGACTGAGCCGGGTCACCAGCGCGCCAGTCACGATCCAAGTCGCAAAAAAAAGCCGATCCCAAGGATCGGCTGGATTGAACGCGATGAACGACCTCAGGACAGAGGAGCAACTCAGGCTTGACGACGGCGGCGTGCGGTAAAGCCAATCACACCCAGACCGGCCATGATCATGGCCAGGCTGCCCGGCTCGGGCACGGCGCTGACGGTCAGCAGGTCCTGGTAGTCGGCGTTGCTGAGCTTGGTGATGGTGTAAAGGTCGGGGCCGTTGTAGCTGGCGGCGGCTTGCAGATAGCCGTTGACGCTGGCGACAAAGGCGTTCTGCTCGGCCACGGTGGCGCCGCCCAGGCCTTGCACGAAGAAAGCACCCTGGCCGGCGGCCACATTGAGCGGGTTGCCCGCGGTTTCGTGGGTAATTTCCCAGACCGCGGTCTGGAAGGCGGCTTGCTGGCTGGCGTTCAGCGAGTTGCTGAAGCTGGTGGCAAACAGGCCTTGCAGCAGCTTGTTTTCACCGGCACTGAAGCTGCCTTCCGAGTAGGTCTGGAAGCCGCGGCGGGTGCTGGCGTAGTCCTGGGCCAGTTCGACGCAAAAGGCGTAGAAGCTGGCACCGGCGCGGTTCTCGAACTGCAGGGCCCCGGTGGCATAACCGAAGGATTCCAGCTGGCGGCCGGCGGTGTCGGTGTAGGAGGTGTCCAGCTCCAGCTCGCCGGAGTTGTTGACGAAGAGCAGGTCCACGCTGGCGGCCGATGCGGTGCCGGCGATCAGGGCCAAGGTGGCGGCGGTCAGGGTCTTCTTGAACAGGGTCGACATGGTCATTGACTTTCGATTCGGTGCATTCGGCAGATCGGTGAACGGCGGCGGGCTCAGGCCTTCTGGCGGCGGCGGCTGAGGCCGGCCATGGCGGCCAGAGCCACCAGGCTCAGGGCCAGGCTTTGTGGCTCGGGCACGTTGTTGCTGCCGGTCTTGAGCTGGCCGTTGAAAGCCGCGCCATGCTTGGCACCTTCCAGGTAGCCGTTGACATGCAGCTCCCACTGGCCGGCGCTCAGGCTCACAGGAGCCAGGGTCCACTCTTCGGCACCGTAGCCGGGCTTGGACCAGTCACGGCCCACGGTCTGGGTGAAGGACAGGCGGCTGGCCGGGTCGGCCTTGCCATTGCCATCGAGCTTGAGCAGGAACACCTCTTCCACGTCCACGGCCATATTGGCCTTGGTGAAGAGATTGCCGCTGACCAGGGTGTCGGCGCTCAGCAGCAAGCCGCTGAAGACGTTGGCGAAGTTCTGGCCGCTCTTGTTGCCAACGCTCGGGTTCGAGAATGCGCCATCGGCCCCCAGAGTCAGCTGAGTGACCGGGCCGGCTTGGACTTGCGAAGCCAGGCCCATCAGGGCGGTGGCCAGGGACATCACGACGACAGCTTGTTTTGTACGCATCTCTATCACCCTCCGGTTCGAAAGTTTCGTGGTCTGAACCGGTGAAACCAGTCCAATCGAAAACCACTTCAATCTAGGGGGAGATGCTAGGGGAAGCCCCCGATGACGTCGCCCCCCTGAGCAGGGGCTCGGCACGCGTGCTCGTGTGAAAAGCACGGGAAGTCGGGGCTTTTAGAGATGTAAACCTAGGACCAGCAGGCCTGGCCCCCAATGAAAGACGCCCCGACAGGCGGGGCGTCTTTGGGCTCGCAAGCGCGCCGCGACGCGCGGGCGATCAGCTCAGCTTGCCGTGGCAGGCCTTGAACTTCTTGCCGCTGCCGCAGGGGCAGGGGTCGTTGCGGCCGACATGGCCGTACTTGGACACATCGAAGCCATCGGCTGGGTCCTGCGAGACCGAGCCATCCTCGTTGGGATGGGTGTAGGTGACGTTGCTGACCTGGTCGGCACGCGCTTCCATGGCCTGGGCGGCGCGGTCGGCCTCTTCCTGCGACTGGATGCGCACATTGAGCAGGGTGCGGGTGACTTCCATCTTCACCACGTCGAGCAGCTGCGAGAACAGCTCGAAGGCTTCACGCTTGTACTCTTGCTTGGGGTTCTTCTGGGCATAGCCGCGCAGGTGGATGCCCTGGCGCAGATAGTCCAGCGAGGCCAGATGCTCGCGCCAGTGTTGGTCGATGCTTTGCAGCAGCACCATGCGCATGAAAGGCGTCAGCTGCTCGATGCCGACGCGGGCGATCTTGTCGTTGAAAGAGGCATCACCGGCCTTGACCACGGCTTCGACGATTTCTTCGTCGGTGATGGCGTCGCTCTTCTCGACCAGGGCCTTGAGCGGCACCTCCAGCTGCCACTCGTCGCGCAGCACGCGCTCCAGGCTGGCCAGGTCCCACTGCTCTTCCAGGCTCTCGGCCGGGACGAAGGTGCGCACCACATCAGTCAGGCTGCTGGCGCGCAGATTGGTGATCTGCTCGACCAGGCTATCGGCTTCGAGGATGTCGTTGCGCTGCTGGTAGATGACCTTGCGCTGGTCGTTCGAGACGTCGTCGTACTCGAGCAGCTGCTTGCGGATGTCGAAGTTGCGGCCTTCGACCTTGCGCTGCGCGCTTTCGATCGAGCGGGTGACGATGCCGGCCTCGATGGCCTCGCCCTCGGGCATCTTCAGGCGGTCCATGATGGCGCGCACGCGGTCGCCCGCGAAGATGCGCATCAGCTGGTCGTCCAGCGACAGGTAGAAGCGCGAGCTGCCCGGGTCGCCCTGGCGGCCCGAACGGCCACGCAGCTGGTTGTCGATGCGGCGGCTTTCATGGCGCTCGGTGGCAATGATGCGCAGGCCGCCTTGGGCCTTGACGGCCTCATGCAAGCCGGCCCACTCACTCTTGAGCTTGGCGATGCGCTCGGCCTTGACCGAATCGGGCAGCGAGGCGTCGGCCTCGATGACCTTGATCTGGTTCTCGACATTGCCGCCCAGCACGATGTCGGTGCCGCGACCGGCCATATTGGTGGCGATGGTGATCACGCCGGGGCGGCCGGCCTGGGCCACGATCTCGGCTTCCTTGGCGTGCTGCTTGGCGTTCAGCACCTGGTGCGGCAGCTTTTCCTTGTTCAGCAGGGCCGAGATCAGCTCGGAGTTCTCGATCGAGGTGGTGCCCACCAGCACGGGTTGGCCGCGCTCGTGGCAGTCGCGGATGTCGCGCACCACGGCTTCGAACTTTTCCTTGTTGGTCTTGTAGACCAGGTCCAGCTCGTCGCGACGCTGGGTCGGGCGGTTGGGCGGGATCACCACGGTTTCCAGGCCGTAGATTTCCTGGAACTCGTAGGCTTCGGTGTCGGCCGTGCCGGTCATGCCGCCCAGCTTGCCGTACATGCGGAAGTAGTTCTGGAAGGTGATCGAGGCCAGGGTCTGGTTCTCGCTCTGCACCGCCACGCCTTCCTTGGCCTCCACGGCCTGGTGCAGGCCATCGCTCCAGCGGCGGCCGGTCATCAGGCGACCGGTGAACTCGTCGACGATGGTGACTTCACCGTTCTGCACCACGTAATGCTGGTCGCGGTGGTAGATGTGGTGGGCACGCAGCGCTGCATACAGATGATGCATCAGCGAGATATTGGCCGCGTCGTAAAGGCTGGCGCCCTCGGGCAGGAGGCCGGCTTCGGCGAGCAGGCGCTCGGCGTTGTCGTGACCGTCTTCGGTCAGGTAGATCTGGTGCGACTTCTCGTCGACGGTGAAGTCACCCGGCTCGATCACGCCCTCGCCCGTGCGCGGGTCGAGTTCGCCGATCTGCTTCTTCAGGCGCGGTGCCACCTGGTTGATGGCCAGGTACACATCGGTCTGGTCGTCAGCCTGGCCCGAGATGATCAACGGGGTGCGCGCCTCGTCGATCAGGATGGAGTCCACCTCGTCGACGATGGCGTAGGCCAGCGGGCGCTGCACGCGGTCGGCCACGTCGTGGACCATGTTGTCGCGCAGGTAGTCGAAGCCATACTCGTTGTTGGTGCCGTAGGTCACATCGGCGGCGTAGGCGGCCTGCTTCTGCTCGCGCGGCATATTGGGCAGGTTGATGCCCACGCTCAAGCCGAGGAAGTTGTAGAGCTGGGCCATCCACTCGGCGTCACGCTTGGCCAGGTAGTCGTTGACCGTCACCAGATGCACGCCCTTGCCGGTCAGTGCATTCAGGTAGACCGGCAGCGTGCCCATCAGGGTCTTGCCTTCACCGGTGCGCATTTCAGCGACCTTGCCGGCATGCAGCACCATGCCGCCGATCAGCTGCACATCGAAGTGGCGCATCTTGAGCGCGCGCTTGCTGCCTTCGCGCACAACGGCAAAGGCCTCGGGCAGCAGGGCATCGAGCGATTCGCCCTGGGCCACGCGTGCCTTGAACTCGGCGGTCTTGGCCCGCAGGGCTTCGTCATCGAGGGCTTCGAACTTGGGTTCCAGCGCATTGATCTGCTGGACGACGCGGCGATAGCCCTTGAGCAAGCGCTCATTGCGGCTACCGAAAATCTGGGTGAGAAGCTTGGGCAACATGCAGCGTGATGGTTTGTTCGGTCGTGGAACGGGAGCCCGCACGGGCAAGCTCCTGGTGACGGCTGTCGCTGCCGGCGTGCATCGTGAAATTCGCGCCGCGAGACTGGGCCTTCTGTGTGAGACGGGTCTTCTTGTGTTGTTTCTGAATGCGCCCGGTCCATATGGGGCGTGCTGCCGCACTTGCAAGCGCGGCCCTACGCAAAATCCACGGTGCTCCAGGCGCAAAAGCCCGTCAGTTTAGCATTCGCCATTTGACAAACCTGGGGCTTCGCCCCCCGGGCAAGCCCCGGCTTGCGGGGCCGTCAGCAGGCAGCGCGCCTTACACTGCCGCCATGCGCGCACCGTTTCGAATCCGCCCCCCCGGCAGCCCCAGCCCATGCGCGGTGCCCGACCCGCTGCCGATCTCGCAGGCCCTGGCCGGCCATGACGCCCTGGCCCGCCTCGGGCGTTTGCTGCATGAATCGAAGCGCCGCATGGCCGTGGTCGCCCCCGCCCTGCCCGGCGCGCTGAGCCGCTTCATCAAACCCGGCCCGGTGGACGAAGAAGGCTGGAGCCTGATCGCTGCCAACGCCGCCGTGGCCGCCAAGCTGCGCCAGCTGCAGCCACGGCTGGAAGAATTGCTGGCCGAGCAAGGCATTCAGCCGCACAAGGTGCGCATCAAGGTCGAGCAGCAGGGCTGAGGCCCGAGACGCCGCTTCGGCGCCGAGCCGGTTCCAACCAGCCACGGACGGCAGGGACGAAAAAAAACGAGCCTTCTCTCGAAGACTCGTTTTTTCGTTTGTGCGTCTGGTGCCGGCTATCGGATTCGAACTGATGACCTACCGCTTACAAGGCGGTTGCTCTACCAACTGAGCTAAGCCGGCACTAGCCCTTCAGTATAGCCGGAGTTTTGACGCCCCAAGCCCGAAGGATTCAAGAACGTGAAGTCAGACCCGATCGGTCTTGTCCTTCACTTGATCCGCTTGAGTGCGGGACGACCGGCACCCGGCCCCGGGCCGTCAGGCTCCGAGCCATCGCCCGGTGCCGCATCGGCGGCCGGAGCAGGCGAGGCCGGCACCGTAGTCAGCGCCGGGGCTGCAGCGGCAGGTTCAGGCGCCGCAGCAGGCGATTCAAGCGGCGATTCGGTCGCAGGTGACTCGTCTGCCGCCTCGGGAGCAGGCGATGGCACAGAAGCCAGGCGCAAGCCACGCGCGGGCTTCGGCGCCTCCGCGACCGACGGAGACGCAGCCACAGCACCGGCAGCGGGCGCCGTGGTGTCGGCAAGCTCAGGCGCAGGAAAGGCCATGCCCTGTCCGTTCTCACGGGCGTAGATGGCCACCACATGATCGACCGGAACCATGATCTCGCGTGCGGTGCCGCCGAAGCGGGCCTTGAACTGGATGAACTCGTTGCCGAGGTCCAGGCCGCTGGTGGCGTCAAAGCCGACGTTGAGCACGATCTCGTTGTTGCTGACGTACTCCATCGGCACCTGCACGAGGCGGTCGACGTGGACCGCGATGTAGGGCGTGAAGCCGTTGTCAGTGCACCAGTCGTGCAGGGCGCGAATCAGGTAGGGACGGGTCGAGCTGCTGCCCGGCCCGCCCTTGTCGGGGCTTTGATCCATTTCGAACTCTTGTGCTCGCTACGCTGAGGTCGGCGCTTACTTGCGCATCACCTTTTCAGAAGGCGTCAGCGCTTCGATGTAGGCCGGGCGCGAGAAGATGCGCTCGGCGTACTTCAGCAGCGGCAGGGCATTCTTCGACATGTCGATGCCGTAGTAGTCCAGGCGCCACAGCAGCGGAGCGATGGCCACGTCGAGCATCGAGAAATCGTCGCCCAGCATGTATTTGTTCTTCAGGAAGATCGGGGCGAGCTGAGTCAGGCGGTCGCGGATTTGCGCGCGGGCCTTTTCCAGCTGCTTGTCGGTCGCCTTGACGGCCTGGCCGCGGCCTTCCAGCACGTTCACATGGGCGAACAGTTCCTTCTCGAAATTCAGCAGGAACAGGCGCACGCGGGCGCGGGCAACCGGGTCACCGGGCATCAGCTGCGGGTGCGGGAAGCGCTCGTCGATGTACTCGTTGATGATGTGCGATTCGTACAGGATCAGGTCACGTTCGACCAGGATGGGCACTTCGTTGTACGGGTTCATCAAGGCGATGTCTTCGGGCTTGGCGAACAAGTCCACATCACGGATCTCGAAGTCCATGCCCTTTTCGAACAGCACGAAGCGGCAGCGATGCGAGTAGGGGCAGGTGGTTCCAGAATAAAGCACCATCATGGCGGCAGGCTCCGAGAGGTCAGGTGAAAAGGCTGCGGGTCACATCGGGTCTTGCAGTGAGCCGCACAAAAGACAAACGCAGCGGGCGCTCCGGACGAGCCACCCACTGCGTGTTGGACCCGGCCGCCGCTCTCGCAGCCGCCAGGACCGGGACGGAAGACGTTACTTCACGTCTTTCCAGTACGAGGCATTCAGGCGCCATGCAAACACCGTGAACACCGACAGGAACAAGAGCACCAACACACCCAGGCGGAAGCGCTGGGCCTGGGCCGGCTCGCCCATCCATTGGAGATAGGCGACCAAATCGCCTACGGCGCTGTCGTACGCGCGAGCGTCCAGGGTACCGGGGGTCAGTTGCTCGAAGCCCTTGAAGACATGGACTGTCTTGCTGGCGTCATGCGGATCGGCTTCTTCAGCGAACTTGGCGCCGCGTTGGCCTTGCAGTTCCCACAGCACATGCGGCATGGCCACGCTGGGGAAGGCCAGGTTGTTCCAGCCCGTGGCCTTGGTGTCGTCGCGGTAGTAAGTGCGCAGATAGGTGTACAGATAATCTGCACCCGAACCCTTGGAGCCATCAGCACGCGAACGTGCGATCACGGTCAGATCCGGCGGCGTCGCGCCGAACCAGTCCTTGGCTTGCTTGGGATCCAGCGACACCTTCATGGTCTCGCCCACCTTGTCGCCCGCAAACAGCAGATTGCTCTTGATCTGCGCTTCGGTCAGGCCAAGGTCACGCAGACGGTTGTAGCGATTGAAGGCTGCAGCGTGGCAGTTCAGGCAGTAGTTGACGAACAGCTTGGCACCGTTTTGCAGCGCCGCCATGTCGGTCATCTTTTCCTTGGGGAACTTGTCCCACTCGATGCCGCCGCCGGCAGCATGGGCGCCGGAGACCAGCCCCATACCCAAAGACAGGGCGGTCAGCAGCGTAGCGATGAGTTTCTTCATTCTTTGGACTCCGGTGCTTGTTCAGTGGGCGTGGAAGGTCACACGGTCAGGCACAGCCTTGGGCGTGCCCAGCTTGCTCCACCAGGGCATCAGCAGGAAGAAGCCAAAGTAGAAGAGCGTGCCCACTTGCGAAACCAGCGTGCCGAGGTCGGTCGGCGGCTGGATACCCAAATAGCCCAGCACCAGGAAGAACACCACGAACACGGCATAGACATACTTGTGCCAGTCAGGGCGATAACGGATCGACTTGACGGGGCTGTGGTCCAGCCAAGGCAGGAAGAACAGAATCACCACGGCACCGCCCATCACCACCACGCCCCAGAACTTGGCGTCGAAGACTTTGAGCAGGAAGCAGGCCACCACCGCCAGCACCAGCACCGCCATCTTGGCCTTGCCGCTGAAGCTGCCCTTGATGACCGCCAGCAATGCGCCCAGCCCGATGATGCCCACCAGCACATTGACCATGGTGTCGGTCGTGGCGCGCAGCATGGAGTAGAAAGGCGTGAAGTACCAGACCGGGGCGATGTGCGCCGGCGTCTTCAGCGGGTCAGCCGGGATGAAGTTGTTGTACTCCAGGAAGTAACCACCCAACTCCGGCGCGAAGAACACAACGCTGGTGAACGCGATCAGGAACAGGCTCAGGCCGAAGATGTCATGCACCGTGTAGTACGGGTGGAAAGGCACGCCGTCCAGGGGATGACCTTGGGCATCCTTGGGCGCCTTCGGACCTTTGATTTCAACACCGTCGGGGTTGTTGGAACCCACCTCGTGCAGCGCAATGATGTGCGCCACCACCAGACCCAGCAGCACCAGCGGCACGGCAATGACGTGGAAGCTGAAGAAGCGGTTCAGGGTCGCGTCGCCCACCACGAAGTCACCGCGGATCAACAGGGCCAGATCCGGACCGACGAAGGGCACGGCCGCGAACAGGTTCACGATCACCTGGGCGCCCCAGTAGGACATCTGACCCCAGGGCAGCAGGTAACCCATGAAGGCTTCAGCCATCAGGCACAGGAAGATGCCGCAACCGAAGATCCAGACCAACTCGCGCGGCTTGCGGTAAGAACCGTACATCAGGCCACGGAACATGTGCAGGTACACCACCACAAAGAACGCCGAAGCGCCGGTGGAGTGCATGTAGCGGATCAGCCAACCCCAGGGCACATCGCGCATGATGTACTCGACCGAGGCGAACGCCAGATTGGCGTCGGGCTTGTAGTGCATCACCAGGAAGATGCCGGTGACGATCTGGATCACCAGCACCACCAGGGCCAGCGACCCGAAGATGTACCACCAGTTGAAGTTTTTCGGAGCGTAGTACTCCGAGAGATGCTCTTTGTAGAGCTTGCTAGCCGGGAAGCGGTTGTCCACCCACGTCAGCAGTTTTTCGCCAGCGCCAGCGCCGGCGGGAGCTTCTTTGAATTCAGCAGCCATGTTGACCTCTGTCCTTTAGCCTTGTGCGACTTGATGCCGGAGCATCAAGCCTTCTTGTCTTCGCCAATCAGGATCTTGGCGTCGGACAGGTACATGTGAGGGGGCACCTCAAGGTTGTCGGGCGCCGGCTTGTTCTTGAACACACGGCCAGCCAGGTCGAAGGTCGAGCCATGGCAGGGGCACAGGAAGCCGCCGTGCCAATCATCCGGCAGCGAGGGCTGAGGACCGGCCTGGAACTTGTCGCTGGGCGAGCAGCCCAGGTGCGAGCAGATGCCCACGCCGACGAAGAACTCGGGTTTGATCGAGCGATGGGTATTCTTGGCGTACTCGGGCGTCGGGTAGGCCTTGCGGTCCGAGTTCGGATCGGCCAGTTGGCCGTCAATACCCTTCAGGGCTTCCAACTGCTCGGGCGTACGACGGACGATCCACACGGGCTTGCCGCGCCATTCGACGGTCATCTTCTCACCCGGCTTGAGGCCGCTGATATCGGCTTCCACGGCGGCACCGGCGGCCTTGGCACGCTCGGACGGTGTGAAAGTACTGACGAAAGGTACGGCGGTGGCTACGCCGCCAACGGCACCGGCGCAACTTGTGGCGATGAGCCAGGTGCGCTTGCCGTGGTCCACTTGCTGGTCACTCATGAGGATCCTCAAACGAGACTTCTGATCGGGGGCAACCCGGGATTCTAACGGACGCTATCAGCTCTCAGTATCGGCAACCGCATCCGAAACTGTTTTCCGCGCCACAGTATCAGCGTTTTACCGCTGTGCGGGGCCATCGCCGTCGACAATCATGGCCGTTGCGCGCCCCATGGGCGCTCGCATGGTTTTTTATCCATCAACAAGGAAAGCGCGGCCTCTGGCCGCCCACGGAGAGATCGATGAGTTTTTTCTCGGAATTCAGGGAGTTTGCGGTCAAGGGCAATGTCGTTGACCTGGCGGTCGGCGTCATCATCGGCGGCGCCTTCGGCAAGATCGTCGATTCGGTGGTCAAGGATCTGATCATGCCCATCGTCGGCAAGGTGGTCGGCGGCCTGGACTTCTCCAATTATTTTGTGGTGCTGGGCAGCATCCCGGCCGATTTCAAGGGCGCGCAGACCTACGAAGCCCTGACCAAGGCCGGCGTGCCTCTGTTCGCCTACGGCAGCTTCCTGACCGTGCTGCTGAACTTCGTCATCCTGGCCTTCATCATTTTCCTGATGATCAAGCAGATCAACCGCCTCAAGCGCGCCGACACCCCGGCGCCCGCCCCGGCCGAGGCTCCGGTGACGCCGGAAGACATCGTGCTGCTGCGCGAGATCCGCGACTCGCTGAAGCGCTGATCACCCGCCTGTGGCGCCGCTGAAACCGGCGCCACCCCGCCCCGTAACGCCCGGACCGCCTGTAAGCAAAAGTTTCGCAGGCACCGGGCGTTAGCTATTTGGCAAGCTCAGGCGCCGAGGCCCGCACATCTGGCTGGAGATGGCCTTGTATTGACGCGATACTGACCCCAGATTTGTGGCACGCTCACGACAGCTCCACCCCCACCCTCTTCATGAATTCGCCCGACCTCGGACTCAACCCCCATCTGGAGGCTGCCCTCCAGCGCATTCGCACAGCCGCCGAGCAGGCCTCGGAGCGCTGCGCCGAGGGCATGGGTCTGGCGGCGCTCTCGGCCGGCCAAGCCAAGCGGCGTGATCTGCTGCTGGCCACCCAATTGGTGTTTCGCCGCCAGCAGGGCCTGTTCAGCCAACGCTTCACTCAGGAGCTGCGCCAGCAGCTGAGCCAGGAACAGGCCCCCAAGGCCGAAGCCACCACCGCCGCCAAGAAGGACTGGACCGAGCTGTCCCTGATGGACGATGACGCGGTCGACGCCCTGGTGGTCAGCGACCGCATCGGCCTGGCCATCGGCCACCAGAGCGAGTGGGAGCTGCGCGAGGTCGAGTCCTATGTGGCCAGCCTGCGCAATGGCGATCGCAACCCCCTGCGGCCCGAGTTGGTCGCACGCGCCCTGCTGGCCGCCGTCCACGCCGTGACCGAGGATAGCGAAAGCCGACAGATCCTGGTCGATGAAATGACGCGGGCGATGACACAGGAGATGCGCGCCTGCTATGCCGACATCGCGGAACTGTTCCGCCACCGCGGCCTGCGCCCGCAAGACCTGCGCGTGCGCGGCAACGAATCCCCCAACGCCAGCACCCGCGCGCAGGGCCTGGCCGGTGGCGCCTCGGTGCACGGCGAGCTCGATTCCGGCCCGGGTGGGCAGGCGCAGTTCAGCCACAACGGCCCGCGCAGTGCTCGCAGCGAGTTTGGCAACAGTTACAGCGGCAGCAGTTATGGTGGCGCAGGCATGGCCGGCGGCCACAGCCGTTACGGCAGCGCCAACGCCGGCGGTATGGGCGTGGTCGACGGCCAGCTGATGGACCTGCTGCGCCGCCTCGCCCAGGCGCCGGCACCGGCCGGTGTTTCCGGCTTCGGCGGCATGAGCGGCATGAGCGGCGGCCTGCCGTCGGGCGCGGTCGGCGGCCATGCGGGCAGCGCAGCCCTGGGCCCCGCGGCACTCGGCGCCGCGCCGGGCGACTGGGCCGAAGACTTCGGCGGCTCCGCCTGGCAAGGCGTGCAGCCCCCCAATCTGATTCAGATCCACCGCGACGAGCTGCGTCAGGCGGCCACCGGGCGCCTGGATCACATGGTCATCGATGTGGTCAGCAGCCTGTTCGACCAGGTCTTGTCGGACCCCAAGGTGCCTCCGCAAATGGCGCGCCTGCTGGCCCGGCTGCAGCTGCCGGTGCTGCGCGCGGCCCTGGGCGACCCGAGCTTTTTCTCCTCGCGCCGGCATCCGGTGCGCCGCTTTGTCAATCGCATGGCCTCGCTGGCCTGCGCCTTCGATGACTTCAGCGAAGCGCCCGGCAGCGATTTCCTGGCCCATGTGCGCGATCTCGTGCAGGAGGTCGCCAGCGGCGACTTCGACCGCATGGAGGTCTACGAAAGCAAGCTCGATGCCCTGGAGCGTTTCATCCAGGAGCAGATCGCCGGCACACTGAAGAGCGCCAGCGAAGGCAGCGCCGTCGGCGATATGGCCGAGCTGCTGGACCGCAAGGAAATCGACCTGCGCCTGCAGCAGCGCTACACCCAGCAGCTGCAAACCGCGCTGGCCCCCGTGCCCATGCAGGATTTCCTGCGCGATTTCCTGGCCCAGGTCTGGAGTCAGGCCATCGTGCTGTCCTCGCGCGACCCCAAGGGCACGCCCGAGCGCACCCTGCGCTTCCGTCAGCTCGGCCGCGAGCTGGTGATGAGCGTGCAGCCCAAGGGCGGCACGGCCCAGCGGCAGGCCTTCCTGAGCCAGCTGCCCGCCCTGATGCGCACCCTCGGCGAAGGCCTGGACCTGATCGCCTGGCCCGAGCCCGCCCGCAAGGTCTTCTTCGGCGCCCTGCTGCCGGCCCATGCCGAATCCCTCAAGGGCGTGGCGCCCAGCGCGCTGGAAACCAATCTGCTGATCAAGCAGCTGGACGGCGTGTTCGGCTGCGCGCCGCCGGAAGAGCGCGACCTGCCCGCCGATGCGCCGGTCACCGTGCCGCAAGACCTGGACATGGGCAGCCGCCTGAGCCCGCAGGAAGCCCAGAGCCTGGGCCTGGTGAGTGAAAGCGGGGTCGACTGGGACGGCACGGTCGACATCGTGCTCGGCGACGATGAACCGCAAGCGCCGCTGCAGGCCGTGGACATCAGCATCGACGGCCTGCCCGCCGCCACCGAAGCGCCCGAGCCCAGCGAGGGCGAGCTGCTGATCGACCACCTGCAGCTCGGTTTCGCCTACCGCATGCACACCGGCGACAGCTGGCACAAGGTGCGCCTGGCCCATATCAGCGCCGGTCGCAGCTTCTTCATCTTCACCCAGGGTGCCAAGCACCAGGAAACGGTCACCATGACCGCGCGCATGCTCAAGCGCCTGTGCGAATCGGGCCGCCTGCGCGCCTTTGAGCACGCCTACCTGATGGAGCGCGCCATCTCGCGCGCCCGCAAGCAACTGGCCGCCATCGGCAGCAAGAGCTGAAAACCTCAGGCCGCCTGTTCAGGTCGCCACTGGCGGCTGCATCAAGCGCCGCGCCATGCGAATCGCCGCCGCCATGCTGGCCGGATCGGCCCGGCCGCTGCCGGCCAGATCAAAAGCCGTGCCGTGATCGGGGCTGGTGCGCACAAAGGGCAAACCCAGGGTCACATTGACGCCCTGCTCCACGCCCAGATACTTCACTGGAATCAGGCCATGGTCGTGCGTCATGGCCACCACCACATCGAACTCGCCCGGGTGGCCAGCCGCATGGCGGGCGCGCATGAAGACCGTGTCGGGCGCGTAAGGACCGCTGGCGTCCAGGCCCTCGGCCCGGGCCTGCTGGATGGCCGGCGCGATGTGCAGGATCTCCTCATCGCCAAACAGCCCACCCTCGCCCGCATGCGGATTCAAGCCCGCCACCGCGATGCGCGGCCGGGCGATGCCCATGCGCTGCAGCGCCTGGTGGGTGATGCGCAGCGTCTCCAGCACCCGCGCGGCGCTGATCTGCTCGATGGCCTGGCGCAGCGAGCAATGGATGGTGACCAGCACCGTGCGCAGCTCCTCATTGGCCAGCATCATGCGCACCGGCGGCAAGGCCGCGCCGGCCGGCACCGAGCGCGCCTGCAGCAGCTCGGTATGCCCCGGGAAATCCACGCCGGCCGCATGCAAGGCCTCTTTGTGGATGGGCGCTGTCACCAGGCACTGAGCCTGCCCAGCCAGGAGGGCGGCCACCGAAGCCTCGATGCACAGGGCCGCCGCCACACCAGCGCGCGCCGAGATCTGGCCCAGCGCCTCATCGACCAAACCCACCGCCAGGCCCGGGGGTTGCCACACCGGCAGGGCATGGGGCGGGCGCTGGGCAAAGTCCTGCAAACATTCCAGCTGCAGCACCGGCGCCTGCAGACCCATGAAGCCCAGGGCCCGACGCAGCACGGCCACATCGCCGACCAGGCAGAGATCGCTGCGACCACTGAGATCCAGATCGGCCGCCCAGGCCGCCACCGCCACCTCGGGGCCGATGCCGCAGACATCGCCCATGCTCAGCAGCAAGGGCCGCGGGCTTGACGTGAGCGTGCTCATGCCGGATTGGGCAGATCGATGAACTGCTGGCTCAGGCCGAACTGCTGAGCCAGATGCTGACCCAGGGCCTGCACGCCGTAGCGCTCGGTGGCATGGTGGCCGGCGGCGATGAAGGCCACGCCGGTCTCGGCAGCCAGATGGGCTTGCGGCTCGGAAATCTCGCCGGTGACGAACACATCGGCGCCGGCCGCAATCGCCTGTTCAAAATAACCCTGAGCCCCGCCGGTGCACCAGGCAATGCGCTTCAGCGCGCGCCCATCACCGGGCGCCAGCACCGGCGCACGGCCCAGGCCTTGCTCGATCTGCTCGCCCAGGGCCTGCAAGCTCAAAGGCTGCGCAGCCGCACCGATGAAGCCCAGGTCCTGCTCGCCGAAGCGGCCGTCGGCCTGCCAGCCCAGCACGCGGCCGAGCTGGGCGTTGTTGCCGAGTTCGGCATGGGCGTCCAGCGGCAGGTGGTAGGCCAGCAGGCTGACATCGGCGGCCAGCAGACGCGCCAGGCGCTGCTTCATCCAACCGGTGACGCGGCCGTCCTGGCCGCGCCAGAACAGGCCGTGGTGGACCAGGATGGCATCAGCCCCGGCGGCAATCGCTGCCTCGATCAAGGCCAGGCTGGCCGTCACGCCGCAGACCAGATGACGCACCTCGGCCCGCCCCTCCACCTGCAAACCGTTCGGCCCATAATCCTTGAAACGGTCGACATTGAGCTCCATATGGAGATGTCGTTCCAGGCTGTGTCGTGAAGTCATCGGTGGGCCGCTCGGGTTCGAAAGAGGAGTTGTTGTAGTGCGCAGACTTTGGTTGATTTTCGCTCAGGCCACCACGGTGGTGCTGGCCCTGCTCTTCGTGGTCAGCACCCTGAAACCGCAATGGCTGCAAGGCCGCGGCCTCGCGGGCAGCGCCGGTGGCCCGGCCGCCAGCCTGCCCCTGTTCAAGATCGCCGAACCCAGCCCGGCCGCGCCGGCAGCCAGCGGCGCCTCCGCCCCGGCACGCAGCGGCTATGCCCTGGCCGCACGCCGCGCCGCGCCGGCCGTGGTCAGCATCACCGCCAGCAAGGCGCCCAGCCGCACGGCCGACAGCAACGACCCCTGGTTCCGCTTCCATTTCGGCCCACGCGGCCGGGGTCAGCCGTCTGAGCGGCCTCAGACCGGCCTGGGCTCGGGCGTGATCGTCTCGGCCGACGGCTATCTGCTCACCAACAACCATGTGATCGAAGGCGCCTCGGACATCGAGGTCATGCTCAGCGACGGCCGCCAGGCCCGCGCCACCCTGGTCGGCAGCGACCCGGAGACCGATGTCGCCGTGCTCAAGATCGCACTCGAGCGCCTGCCCGTGATCCAGCTCGGCCATGCCGAGAGCCTGGAGGTGGGCGATGTGGTGCTGGCCATCGGCAACCCCTTCAATGTCGGCCAGACGGTCACTTCGGGCATCGTCAGCGCCCTGGGTCGCAACCAGCTGGGCATCAACACCTTCGAGAACTTCATCCAGACCGATGCCGCCATCAACCCCGGCAACTCGGGCGGCGCCCTGGTCGACGCCGAAGGGAACCTGGTCGGCATCAACACCGCCATCTTCTCGCGCAGCGGCGGCAGCCTGGGCATCGGCTTCGCCATTCCGGTCAGCACCGCGCGCCAGGTGATGGAGTCGCTGATCCGCGACGGCCAGGTCGCCCGTGGCTGGATCGGCGTGCAGACCCGCGAGCTGACGCCCGAGTTCGCCGAGGCCTTCAAGGTCACCGTCAAGCAAGGCGTGCTGATCAGCGGCGTGGTGGCCGACGCCCCAGCCGCCAAGGCCGGCCTCAAGCCCGGCGATGTGCTGACCCGCGTCGGCGACACCCCGGTCGCCACCCCGGCCCAGCTGCTCGCCGCCGTCTCCGCCCTCAAGCCCAAAACCGGCACCCAGGTCACCGTGCAACGCGCCGGCCAAGAGCTGGACATCGCCATCACCGTGGCTCAGCGGCCCAAACCGCAGGTGGAGCGGGAGTGAGGACGCAAGAGTCCAGGGGACTGGCTGCTGCGACACTTGCGGCATGAGAATTCTTGGCATTGACCCCGGCTTGCAGACCACCGGTTTCGGCATCATCGATGCGGATGGCCCGCGGCTGAGCTATATCGCCAGCGGCACCATCAAGACCAGCGCCGTGGCGGCCGGTGATCTGCCGGCACGGCTGAAGATCATCTTTGACGGCGTGCGCGAGGTCTGCGCCCGTTACCAGCCGCAGTGCGCGGCGGTGGAGATCGTGTTCGTCAACGTCAACCCGCAGTCCACGCTCTTGCTGGGCCAGGCGCGCGGCGCGGCCATCACCGGCCTGGTGGCGGGCGATCTGCCGGTGGCCGAGTACACCGCCCTGCAGATGAAGAAAGCCATCGTCGGCAACGGTCACGCCAAAAAGGAACAGGTGCAGCACATGGTGCAGCGCCTGCTCAACCTGCCCGGCGAGCCGGGCAAAGACGCAGCCGACGCCCTAGGCTTGGCCATCATGCATGCCCACGCCAGCGTCAGCTTCGCGGCCATGAGCCGCAGCACGACCCTGCAGCGGCGCCAGCACGCCCAGTTCAAGGGGAGCAGGACGTATTGATTGGAGCCTTGGGTGAACGAGTGAACAGGTGAATGGGTGAAGTAGCGGGCGCCCAGCTGTTCACCTGTTCACCTGTTCACCTGTTCACCTGTTCACCTGTTCACCCATTCACCCGTTCACCTAACATCACCTCTCCGCCCCCACCGAGAGCCACCAACCATGTTCGGCATCGCAGATTACGGCGCTTTTGTCGCCGCCATCCTGGTGTTTCTGTTGGTCCCCGGTCCGGGCAATCTGGCCCTGATCACCTCGACCAGCAAGGGCGGCTTGCGCGGCGGCATTGCCGCGTCCGCCGGCATCGTCGCCGGGGACCAGGTGCTGCTGTGGTTGGCGGTGGCCGGTGTGGCGGCCTTGCTGGCGGCCTACCCGACGGCCTTTGCCGCGGTGCAATGGCTGGGCGCCGGCTATCTGACCTGGCTGGGCCTGAAGATGCTGCGCGCCAAGCCGGGCGCGGCACCGATTCTGAACATCCGGCCGCGCCAGTATTTCCAGCAGGCGTTTTTCATCACCCTGCTCAATCCCAAGGCCATCGTCTTCTACATGGCCTTCTTCCCGCTGTTCGTGGACCCGACGCAAAAGCCGGGCCTGCATACCTTCGCGGCCATGGCCGCCACCATCGCCGTGCTCGGCTTCAGCTACGGCGTGGTGGCCAGCCTGCTGACCCAGCACCTGGCGGCACGCATGCGCGCCAACCCCAGCATCGCCCGCTGGCTGGAGAAGCTGGCGGGGCTGATGCTGCTGGGCTTCGGGCTGCGATTGGCACTCAGCCGCTGAAACCCACGCGGCGGCGGCGGCTCAGGCCCGCCACCACGGCCAGACCGGCCAAGCCCAGGGCCCAACTGGCAGGCTCGGGCACGGCGCTGACGGTCAAGTCACCCAGGCTGTCCTGACCGTTGGCGCTGTAGGTGAAGCCGCTGCTGCCGAAAAAGGACTGCAGCTGCAGCGTGGCGCCCGGCGTGGCGAAGCCTGTGAAGCCGGCATTCGGGCCCAGCAGTTGGCCGCCTTCGAACTGAGCGTAGGGGTCGATGGCCTGAGCCAGTTGGAAGGTCTGGCCCAGGAAGCTGAGGCTCAGGCTGCTCAGGGCCACGGTGCCGTCCGGGCCTGCCAGGGCGGCGGCCGCATCGTCAAAGCTGAACTGGCCGCTGAGCTGCTGGCCCAGCTGCGGGCCGAAGCTGACCGTGCCACTGAAGTTGAAGGTGGCGGCTTGGGCGGCCAGGGCGCCGGTGAGCAGGGCCAGGGCGGCGCCGCCGCGGGTCAGGGTGGGCGAAAAAAACTTCATGGTCTGGAATTCCCAGTAAAAGTGAACCGATGCGCGAGGGCGGCAAGCCCTCGCACCTTGGCATCAATAACGGTAGTTGACGGGGCTCAGCTGATCACAGCGCAGGCCTTTGAGCTGCACCAGCGGGCGGCTCTTCTGGAAGCCCGAGCTGCCCTTGGCATCGATGCCGACCACGGCGTTGGCGCCGCTGTTGGTGCAGACGATATGGCCTTGGGCGAAGGGGTCGGCGAGGTTCAGGCCCAGGCTTTGCAGCAGGGCGCGCACATCGAGCAGGTCGTCGGCGGGGTTGAAATCGGTGATCACATCGCCCGCGTCGGACATGCTGGTGTAGACGAACTGATCGCGCCCGGCAGCGCCGGTCAGGGTGTCGGCACCGGGGCCGCCCTCGATGAGGTCGTCACCGGCCGTGCCCACCAGGGTGTCGCGGCCGGCCGTGCCCTTGATGCTCTTGTACAGGTTCAGGCCCAGCAACAGCGGGTCATGGTCGCTGGAGCGGAAGGGGTCGGCGCTGTAGTAGCCGGCCGGGTTGAACTCGGTGTTGTAGTCGATGACGGTGGGCTCGTCGGCATTGATGTGCCAGGAGTTGGCGCCAGTGATCTTGGGCACGATGGAGGCCGTGCCAAAACCATGGTCCAGCCGACCGGCAAAGCCATCGAAGACATAGGAGTAGTGCTCGGGGTCGATGCGGCCGATCAGGTCGACGATGCTGCCGCCTGCAGTCAGAGTCTCGATCGGATCCTCCTTCGCGTAGGCGTTGAAGTCACCGAGCAGGATCACATCCTGCGTGCCGGCCGCAGCCTGTACCTGGCTGACGAAGACCTTGAGACGCTGCGCCTGCTGCTGGCGGGTGGCGTTGTAGCAGCCTTGCAGATCGCCCTGGTCGGCGTCCGCGCCCGAGGCACCGCTGCAGCTCTTGGACTTCAGGTGGTTGACCAGCACCGCAAAACGCTCGCCATTGGCGGCGCGGAAGCCTTGCGCCAGGGTCGGGCGATTGTTGATGGGGTCAGTGTCAGATAAGGGCGCACCCACCGGGCTCAGCTTGGCCGGCTTGTAAATCATGGCCACGCGGATGGCGTCGTCGCCGGTGTCCGAGGGCAAGGCCACCGAAGCATAGGTGCCGGCCCCCATCACCTCGTTCAGGCTGTTCACCAGATGTTGAACAGCCACCTGGCCGTTGTTCTGGATCTCCATCAGGCCCACCACATCGGCGTTCATGCGGCTCAGCGAGGCCACGATCTTGGCCTTCTGGCGGTTGAACTCATCGAGGTTGTTGGCGCCGCGGCAGTTGGCGGCCGAGCTGGTACCGCCGAGGCTGCAACCTTGGCCGGTCTGGCCCGACGCCGTCTGGCCATTGACGAAGGTGGTGAAGAAGTTCAGCACATTGGCGCTGGCGATGCGCACATTGCCGCCCACGGCCGGCGCAGTCTGCGGGCGCGGATTGCTGCGCTGGAACTGCGGCGTGCCCACCGGCTGCAGGCGGTACATCGAGGCACCGGTGACATTGCTGGTGGCGGGGCCGAAGTCGATCACGCCGGTCAGCGACTCGATCGTGTCACCGGCGCGCACCGTGTTGTCCTGGCCCATGAAGGGCACGGGGTTGGGGTTCTGCGCCAGGCTGTTGTCGTCCAGGATGATGGCGCGTGCCAGATTGGCCTGCGCCAGGGCGTTGGCATCCGGGCCGGGGCGCAGGATGTTGGTCGGGTTCAGCAGGCGGCCGCCGGCGGCCAGGGTCAGCTGGCCGTAGCGGCCCAGGAAGTAGTTCTGCTGCACGGTGATGGGGCCGCTCAGGGTGACCAGCATGCCCTCGTAGGCCTCCAATGCACCAGAGGCCAAGTGGCTCAAGTCGACGGCCGTCGGTTCGATCTGGTGGCCGCTGCTCAGCACCGTCAGGCCGCTGATGTTCTTCAGCTGGGTGATGGTGCCCTGGCCGGCAGTGAACTCGGTGACCACACCGCTGAGCTGCAGCTTCTGGCCCACGGCCACGGTGGGTGCGGTGCTGGTGAAGACGAAGATGCCATCCGAGGTGGCGGGGTTGCCGTCGCCCAGCGGGTCTTGCAGGTAGAAGCCGGTGGGGCTCAGGTAGGTGACCACGCCGCCGGTGCTGACGGTCTGGTTCAGCAGCGGGCTGCTGACGCCGCTGCCCTGGATGCTGTAGATGGGCGTGAGGCCGGCCACATTGACCTTGAAGCTGCAGACCGCCGTCTGCGCTTCGTTGTTGGCCCATTGCAGATTGAGGCTGTAGCTGCCGCCGCCGACCGAGGCGTCCACCTCAATCTCGGCCGTGGCCACGCCGCCATCGGCCTGGGCCGGGGTGAAGGCGCCCAGGGTGATGCCGGCGGGCCAGTTGCCGGAGATGGCGCGGGCGTTGACGATGCTGTCGGCGTCGCTGGCCGTCACGCTGAAGCGGCTGGTCTGGCCGGCCGTGACCGAGCTGTCGGGGCAGACCGGCACGATGGGCTGGTCACCCGGCACCGTGCCGCCGCAGACGTTCGCCGGCGTGGCCGAGTTGCGCAGCAGCGGGCTGCCGATGTCGAAATCCTGGCTGTTGTTGTTGTCGTCCTTGCAGCCGGCATTCTTGCGCTGGGCCGAGCTGGTGTTCGAGAGCACCGGCGTGGGCGCCGTCTCGAAGCCGTTGGCGCCGCCATACCCGACCAGGTCGATGTAGCTGGCCGCAGCTGGGTTGGCCCCGCTCAAGGCCGTGGTGCTGGCCACCAGGGCAATCTTGCCGGCGCTGGCGCTGAGGTTGAGCGTGCCGGTGCCGTCCTGTGTGGTGATGTCGGCACCGAGGCTGCCGCCCGAGCCTTGGCGGATCAGCAGGTAGCGCCCCGGCTGCAGCACCGTGTTGCTCAGATTGCTCAGGGCCGAGACGTTCCAGTTGCCGGTGCCGGTGGCGCTGCCGTACTGCAGCGAGTAGCCGGCCAGGTTGACCGGCTGGCTGCCGGCGTTGAAGAGCTCGATGTAGTCATGCTTGAAGCTGGGGCTGCCGGTGGTGGCACCACCACCGCCGTAGACCTGGCTGATGACCAGGCCATTGCTCGACGCCAGGGCCAGCGGGGCGGCGAACGCAGTGGCCAGGAGGCCGACGAGGGTGTTCAGTTTCATGAGGACTCCGACATGAACAGAAATGGAGGGACAGGAAGGTGGTGGGGGGGAGAAACCGCAGCTCCGCCCCCTGGCCGAGCTGCAAACAAACGTTTGCCAGAGCAGTTTTTGAGGATTTCAAGCTCGGCGCAATAGATGCTAGTGCGGATAGATGACAACTTGAGACACCCGAAACACGGGGGGCTGAGACCTGGACACGCTGCTGACAAGCCCAAGCAGGTACGCCTCCTAGAATCCCGCCCAGCCCTGCCAGCCGCGCCCGGCATGTCGACCCGCTGGAATGTGGGCCGCATCGACCGGCCGCAGCCCCGCCTTGCCCCAACCCGCAGCTTTCGACCCCATGACCCTGACCCAGATGCTCGCCGGCTTTGTGCGCCGGCATTGGCCGGCCTATGCCGGCTCGGCCCTGATGCTGGCGGGCATTGCCCTGCTGATCGTCTGGATCCCGCGCCAGGTGGGCCAGGTGGTGGACGGCCTGGTGGCCGGCCGATTGCAAGGCGCGGCCCTGCTGCGCGAGCTGGGTTTGCTGGTCGGGGCCGGTGTGTCCATTTACCTGCTGCGCGTGGGCTGGCGACTGGCCTTGTTCGCCGCTGCCTACCGCCTGGGCCAGCAGCTGCGCACCCGGCTCTATGCCCGGCTGAGCCTGCAAGGCCCGGCCTACTTCCAAGCCAAGCGCACCGGCGACCTGATGGCCCTGGCCACCAACGACATCGACGCCGTCGAGATGGCGGCCGGTGAAGCCCTGCTCGCTGCCTTTGACGGCAGCCTGACCTTGCTGCTGGTGCTCTTGATGATGACGGTGGGGGTGGACTGGCGCCTGGGTCTGGCAACGCTCATTCCCTTCCCCTTCATGGCCTTCGCCTTCTGGCGCATCTCCAACCATGTGCACCAGGCCTGGCAGAGCTCGCTGGCCCAGTTCTCGGGCCTGAACCAGCATGTGCAAGAAGGCCTGAGCGGCGTGCGCACCCTGCGCGCCCTGGGCCTGCTGCCGCGCAACACCCGCCAGTTCAGCGAGCTGGCCGCTGGAGCCGGCGAGGCCAGCTTCCAGGCCCAGCGCTGGGAGGCGGCATTCGAGCCCGCCGTGGGCATGACCCTGAGCGCGGCCATGGCCATCGCCCTGGGCCTGGGCGGCTGGCTGGTGGCGCGCCAGGAGCTGAGCATCGGCCAGCTGACCTCCTTCACCATGTACCTGGGCCAGCTGATCTGGCCCATGTTCGCCGCCGGCTGGGTGCTGTCCTTGCTGGAGCGCGGCCGCGCCGCCTGGGACCGCCTGGGCCCGGTGCTGGAAGCGCCGTTGAGCCTGCAGGACGAAGGCCAGGCCGAGCTGCCGCCGGCCGCCACCCTGCGCTTCGAGGGCGTCAGCTTCAGCTACCCCGAGGCCCAGAAAGCCGCGCTGCAAGACATCGCGCTGGAGCTGCCGCCCGGCCAGACCCTGGGCCTGGTGGGCCCGACCGGATCGGGCAAATCCACCCTGCTGCGCCTGCTGCTGCGCCAGTTCGAGCCCAGCCAAGGCCAAATCACCTTCGGGGGCCAGGTCTTGCCTGCGCTGCGCCTGGCCGCGCTGCGGCGCGCCCTGGCCTGGGTGCCGCAAGAACCGTTTCTGTTCTCGGCCCGCATTGCCGAGAACATCGCCCTGGCCCGGCCCGAGGCCAGCCCCGCCGAGATCGAAGAAGCCGCCCGCCTGGCCGCCGTGCACGAGGACATCCAGCGCCTGCCGCAGGGCTATGCCACGGAAATCGGCGAGCGCGGCGTGACGCTCTCGGGCGGCCAACGCCAGCGGGTGGCGATCGCCCGGGCGCTGCTCCATCTCGGTGTTCCAAGCGCCGGGCCAGCACATTCAGGCGGCATGGGGATGCTGCTCCTCGATGACGCGCTCTCGGCCGTGGACAGCGGCACCGAAACACAGATCCTCGACCACCTGCGCACCCAGCGCCGCCAGCGCCCCGAGCACAGCGCCATCATCGTCAGCCACCGCCTGAGCGCGGTCATGGAGGCCGATCAGATCCTGGTGCTGCGCGGCGGCCGCATCACCGAGCGAGGCAGCCACGCCGAGCTGCTCGCCCTGGGTGGCTGGTATGCCACCCAGTGGCGCTATCAACAACTGGAGGCCAGCCTTGACGCACTCTGACACCGCCGCGGCAGGCAGCGACAGCAAGAACGAAAACAACAACGGCAGTACCGCCGAGGCCAGCAAGCCCGAGTCCCCTTGGGCCGCCGTCGGCTTGCTGATGGAAGCCGCCCAACCCGAGCGGCCCCAACTCTGGCGCGGCCTGGCCTGGCTGATCACGGCCGCCGGCCTGGAGGCGCTGGGGCCCATCCTCGGCAAGCATTACATCGACGCCTATCTGCTACCCGGCCGCTTCGACGGGATGGACGTACAGGCCATGGCCAGCCTGCTGGCCGCCCTGCTGCTGACCGGCTGGGCGGCCAGCTGGATCCGCTTCGCCCAGCTCAGCCGCATGGCCGGTGTGGCGCGGCGCTCGGTGCAGCGCCTGCGCGAGCGGGTGTACAACCATGTGCTGGCCCTGCCCATGGCCTTCTTCGACCGCGCCATCACCGGCCAATTGGTCAGCCGCGTCACCAACGACAGCGAGGCGGTCAACACCCTGTACCGCCAGGTCTTGTACGTGATGCTCGACTCCAGCATCGTCGTGCTGGGCTCGCTGATCGCCATGGCGTGGTTGGATTGGCGGCTGATGCTGATCGTGGCCATGCTGGTGCCGGCCATGCTGATCATCATCAGCATCTACCGCCGCCTCAGCGCGCCGGCCGTGGCGCGTGCGCGCGAGCTGCGTAGCGACATCAACGCCCAGATGGCCGAGAGCATGGCCGGCATGGCCATGCTGCAGTCGGCCGGCGCCGCGCCGCGCTTCAGCGCCCGCTTCGAGGCCACCAATTCCCAGCACCGGAGCGCGCGCGTGCGCGAGCTCAGCGCCAATGCCTGGCTGCTGCGCCCGGCCCTCGATTTGCTCAATGTGCTGCTGCTGGTGACCGTCATCTACGGCTTCGGCCAGCGCGATCTGAGCGGCTTGGAAGTGGGCTTGCTCTACGCTTTCCTGAGCTATATCGCCCGGGTGGTCGAGCCGCTGAGTCAGATCACCTTGCAGTTCAGCCAGCTGCAGCAATCGATGATTGCCGCCGCGCGCGTGCGCAGCCTCTTGCAGGAAACCGCGCCGGTCAGCAGCGCACAGACGGACGGCCGGCGCATCGAAGCCGGCGAGATCCGCATCGAACACCTCGCGTTCAGCTACCAGCCCGGCCGCCCGGTGCTTGAGCGCCTGAACCTGCACTTCGAGCCCGGCAGCTTTGTCGGCATCGTCGGCCACACGGGCAGCGGCAAGTCCACCCTGCTATCCCTGCTGCTGCGCTTTTACGCACCCCAGCAAGGCCGCATCACGATCGACGGCCAGCCTCTGGACAGCGTGCCCGACGAGGCTTTCCGCAGCGCTGTGGGCCTGGTGCCGCAAGAGCCCTATCTGATGGCCGCCAGCGCACGCGAGAACATCACCATGGGCCGCCCCGACATCAGCGAAGCCCAGATGCGCGAGGCCGCCCGCGCCGCACGCATCGACGACTTCCTGTCCGCCCTGCCCCAGGGGTATGACACCTTGCTCGGTGAAGGCGGCACGCGCGTCTCCACCGGCCAAAAGCAGCTGATCGCCATGGCCCGAGCCCTGGCCGGCGCCCCCAAGATTTTGTTCCTCGACGAAGCCACCTCCAATATCGACAGCGCCACCGAACAAATCGTCGGCGAGGCCCTGACGGCGCTGCGCGGCCGCGTCACCGTCGTGGCGATTGCCCACCGCCTCTCCACCATTCGCGACGCCGACCAGATCGTCGTGCTCAACCACGGCCACCTGGTCGAACGCGGCAGCCATGGCGAGCTGATGGCGATCGAGGGCGGGCTGTATCAGAGGCTGGTGCAGTTGCAGGATCTGAGTGAGTGAGTGAGTGAGGTAGCGCGTAAGTGAACGGGTGAACGGGTGAACGGGTGAATGCGCGGACGAGTGATTGGCCCTGGAATAACGCTACGATCTGATGGCAACATCGCGACTGACAACTCTCCTGCAAACGCTGCGCGAACCGCCCAGGCTGTTTGTAACAAGCGCGGCTTTTGTCGTGAAGATTAATGCTGGATGAAATGCAGACAATTCGCAGGAAAATTCAATCCCGACAGACACTTGCCTGGCCGTGCGCGCATCCGGTTATTGCGACACCAGCCGTGATATGCGGCGTCTGCCAGCGATATAAAACAAGTTAGAGCGCATCAAATGCTGAGCATCGCCATCGCCTTTGCTGTGGCGCCATTCATTGGTGTCCTTCTCGCCGCACTGCTCATTACGCCAATGTTTGGTGAGCTTCCAGCTTGGGGTCTGTATTTCGGTTTCGGCCTATTCTTTGCTTACCCATGCGCACTTGTGGTAGGGCTTCCGCTCTACTTACTTGCAAAGCGCTTGCTTGGTTCGCTCAAGGTCTGGCATTGCATTCTGGGTGGCATCGTCTCAACATTGCCTGGCCTCTACTTTGTTCTCGCACCAGAAAACACTCTCTACTTTCAGCGCACTTGGCTTATGAGCACCGCACTTGCCTTGGTAACGGGCGCAATTTCAGGAGCTGCGTTGTGGGTTGTCATGCGCGCAATGCGCTCTAACCCGTCATTGCAGGCGACGGCTTCCGGCCGCGCCTGAATTCCAACGTTATGCAGCAAGCTAATAAACGCTTGAAGGGCGGTTTTCGGTCTCGCGACCGCAACGATTGCTCTGTACATTGCGCCGTGATTTCCTCGGGGTCGGCGGCTTCCCGCACATTGCCAGCCTCCGGCCGCCGTGATTTCGCCGGTCTTGGCCAGGCTGCTCGTACTCTCTTCTTGGTCCGCCGGCGGCCCGCAGAAGAACAACGCGCTTGCCGCCTCAGCCGAACGCCTCATGCGTACAGCTTCGGTATGCTGTCGGCCACCTCCACCGCAGTGCCTTCGACCTGGCTCTGCATAACCGGTCGCTCGAGCCGATCGCCTGCGGCTCCGGCTCAGCTTCAACGCTATGCAGCAGGCTAAGAATTCTTCGACGAGCCGTTCTGGGTTGCGCGTTCGCGGCAATTACGCGGCTCTACGGGCCGAGGTGTTCTCGCATTCGGGCTCAGCGCAAACAGCCCCCGCTTCCGGTCGTCGTGATCTTGCCGGGTCAAGCCAAACTGGCCGTCCGCTTTCCTTGGTTCGCCGCCTGCCGCATGGTGAGGAGGCAGCCTGGCGCCTCAGCCGCCTGCGGCGTGGGTACCGCTTCGGTATGCTCTCGGCTACTTCCTCCGCAGTGCCTCCGAAGGTGGCTCTGCATAGCCGGTCGTTGCAGCGGACCGCCTGCGGCGTCCGCTGACCTTTACGTTAGACATCTATGCCAAAACTCGAGAGAGCCCGAAAAGCATTTCTCCTCGTACTTCCATTCTTGATAGTGTTCTACGGGGTTCATTTCTTCATGATGGGCATCAAGGTTTATGACGCAAAAACGTCATATGGCTTTTTCATGTATTTACCTTTGATTGTTTTTGGCTTTCCTTGGTCCCTCGTTTCGGTTCCGATCGAGGAGTACCTGAAAGCGACATATCCAATTGGCGTTGTAAATCAAGTAAGTTCAATTGCTGCATTTCTGGGCTGTTGGTTGAATTCGTATCTTTTACTCGGGATAGTTGCGTTTGGGAAGCTGCTGATAACTGGCGTAGTAATTTCAATCCTGCTCGTCATGGCTTTCGCTAGTTCGTAACCCAATACTGCGCATAGTTGCCTCGCAGGTTCCGCAGTAACTTAGGTAGAAGATGTCTAACCGGTCGCTCAACCGGACCCGCAGCGGCATGCCGCCTGCGGGCCACATTTCATTCTGGCCCTTCGGCGTCATGCCGTCGCGGGCCGGTTAGCTCGAACGTTGGGCCTCAAAGGTAGCATCCGCGCGAATCGTCGAATGAAGAGTTTCCTCATCATGGCGGGCGCGCTCTTCCTCTTGTTTATCGTATTCATGGCAAGGGTGCGAAAGCGCCAGAAGGCTCATCGGGAAGTTTGCCAAGCCGCCTTCGACGCAGCGTACGCTAAGTCAGAGGACGTGCCCTCACTTCAAATGAGCTACGGCTATGGAGTGCCAATTTTCAAGGTCACTCATCTGTCGCGCGCCGCGCATGAGCGATCTGAGCTTTCAGGAGCAAACGCCAGTTTTCTCCGGGGCGTTCAGGCAGCCTGTGAGGAGTGTGGCACTCAGGCCAATCCATATGACGCTTCGCGGGCCATACACTTCGCGTGGCTTGAAGTTGGGAACGAGGTGCTCTTTCCGTCTGGCGCATCCCGAGATGACGCGCGATGAGGCCCAACCTGTCGCTCAACTGGACCCGCAGCGGCGTGCCGCCTTCGGGCCTCATTTCATTCTGGCCCTGCGGCGTCTTGCCGCGGCGGTCCAGTTAGCTCAAACGTTGGGCCTCAAAGGTAGCATCCGCGCGAATCGTCGAATGAAGAGTTTCCTCATCATGGCGGGCGCGCTCTTCCTCTTGTTTATCGTATTCATGGCAAGGGTGCGAAAGCGCCAGAAGGCTCATCGGGAAGTTTGCCAAGCCGTCTTCGACGCAGCGTACGCTAAGTCAGAGGACGTGCCCTCACTTCAAATGAGCTACGGCTTTGGAATGCCAATTTTCAAGGTCACTCATCTGTCGCGCGCCGCGCATGAGCGATCTGAGCTTTCAGGAGCAAACGCCAGTTTTCTCCGGGGCGTTCAGGCAGCCTGTGAGGAGTGTGGCACTCAGGCCAATCCATATGACGCTTCGCGGGCCATACACTTCGCGTGGCTTGAAGTTGGGAACGAGGTGCTCTTTCCGTCTGGCGCATCCCGAGATGACGCGCGATGAGGCCCAACCTGTCGCTCAACTGGACCCGCAGCGGCGTGCCGCCTTCGGGCCTCATTTCATTCTGGCCCTGCGGCGTCCTGCCGCGGCGGTCCAGTTAGCTCAAACGTTAGACCGCGCCCAACGGCACCGGCCTTTTTCGATGCAATCAAAGACAGCACGTTTTCGTACTTCAACAATCGTTGGCACGAGCCTATGCGGCGCTGTGCTTCTCTGTGAGTTGATGTTGAATCGGGCTGAAGGCATCGCTATCCAATCCCATCAGAACCGCTGGGATTGTTGGGCTCGGGAAACCAGAAAAGTGCCCTCTTGCACAGCAATGCAAAAGTTCGGGCCGATGGACGCTGACTTCTGCGAAGCGGCTGTTGCGGTCTGCAAGGCTAGTGGACTCAACGACAAAGTCAATCACGCCGAGGACCGCCTATTGATATGGGACAGACTTGCACGGTCGCTTCGCATAGGGGTTCTCGCATCCGCCGCCTGCTCGCTACTTTGGTTCATGAGGGCTGGCGTTGTTCGACGTACTTCGCAGAGAACAAGGAGCTAAGTGTCTTGCCAATTTCTATAGGCAAATTGACTCGGTCTAACTGGTCGCTCGAGTGGACCTCCGCCAGCTGGCCGCGCTACGCTGCCTGTATATTTTCAGCTCCGCGCGGCCAGCTGGCTGCGGCCCCTCAGCTCGAACGTTAAGCCGCACAGTCATCCAGCTACCATGGCCACCTCAGTCCGCGAACAACTGTTAGAGCTCAAATCGTTCGCCTTGGCGGTGATGTCCTCTGCTGGTTCGAAAGTCGAGGAGCTGACTTTTGCACCGTGCACAGAACTCGATGAGAGCGAACTGCGCGCGCCGAAGACCGCACTTAAAGGCTGGCGAATGGCAGTCAACGATTGCATTGAAATGTCGAGCCACTGGTCAGCCGATCAGGTTATGAGCATGGATGCCGCCCTCCGCAAAGCTGGCATCGTCACCTTGTCTGAAATCCGCCGACGTTACTCAACACGTCTTGCCGCCATTCTGAAACGCGGGCGCATACGTGGAGAGGTTGAGTATTACCTCGCAGTCGCTCTCGTCGCTGACACCGCGAGCAACTTGTCGGCTGAAGAGCTCGTCAATCTTCAGGCCCTAGTCGCGGAATTTGAGCAAAGTGCGGCTTAACCATTCATTCCACCGGACCGCCTCCGGCGGCCGGTGATTTCAAACGTTATGCAGCAAGCTAAGAAACGCTTGAAGGGCGGTTTTCGGTCTCGCGACCGCCACGATTTCTCTGTACATTGCGCCGTGATTTCCTCGGGGTCGGCGGCTTCCCGCACATTGCCAGCCTGCGGCCGCCGTGATTTCGCCGGTCTTGGCCAGGCTGCTCGTGCTCTCTTCTTGGTCCGCCCGCGGCCCGCAGAAGAACAACGCGCTTGCCGCCTCAGCCGAGCGCCACATGGGTACAGCTTCGGTATGCTGTCGGCCACCTCCACCGCAGTGCCTTCGACCTGGCTCTGCATAACTGGTCGCTCGAGCCGATCGCCTGCGGCTCCGGCTCAGCTTCAACGTTAAACCGCAGAGCCCGGGCCTTTAGCAAATCGACGATGAGTACCGATCACAACAACGAGCCTGTCGACGCAAAGCGGAAACGGAGCGCTCTTCGGCTGGTCGCAAACCTAGCCTGGCTTTTCGCGGCGGGTTCCATCATGGCTCCGAGTTTGCTTGATCTCTCTTCCGCAGGCAGAGGTGCCGCGAACGTTCTCTTCGGATTGGCTTTCTTTGTCTTCCTCCTATGCGCGATTGCAGGGTTCGCTCGCGCAGCCAAGCATCTTCGAACTCGGGGAAAGACTGTTTTATCCAAAGATCCCACGCACCCGAGTGAAAACTCATGAAGAAGGTGCGCGCCACTCTGCGGTTTAACCTTTCGCTCCAGCGGACGGCTTCGCCACCCGCTGAGCTTTGACGTTAGCCGCTCTATGGACAACCTCGCATCTCAATGGGCGACCGTCTCCCAATGGCTGTTTCCCGTGACTTGGGTAGTGCTGGGCGGCGCTTCGTTTGTTCGTCGACACCGAGTGGCCGGTGTGTCACTTCTAGTGGCCGGCCTATCTGCTCTGCTTTTCGCCTACCTGTTCTCGCCTGAATCTTCGTTCACGGCCGGCTGGGAAACAGACGCCCCATTGAACATCGCGTTCGACTACAAACCAATTGGTTTTCTCGCTGCCAACCTGCTACCCGCAATCACCAATTTTTCTATAGTGGTCGCCTGTGTATCCTTCATTCGCCGCCGCGGCTAACCTCTCATTGCAGCCGACCCAGGCCGGCTGCGCCGGCCGGTCGGCTGAATTCCAACGTTGTGCAGCAGGCTAGTCCTTCATCAAAGAGCCGTGGCCGGTTGCGCGTTTGGCGCGATCACGCGGAGCAATTTCCGAAACGGTTTGCCAGTTCGGTCGTCACTCCATTGGCATCAGGCTTTGCCAGTAGAGATTTCGCCGGTTCAGGCGAAGTCGGGCGTGCACTTTCCATGGTGCGCGACGAGTCTTTGAGTTTGCGGCCAGCCTGTCGCCTCGGGTGTTCGCCACATGGGTGTGGCTCCGATGTACAGTTTTTGCATTCAACCCGTGGGGCTTTCAACATGGCTCCGCACAACAGGTCGCTGCAGCGGACGGCTTCGCCGCCCGCTGAGCTCACACGTTGTGCAGCAAGCTAAGCAACGCATGAAGATCCGCCTTCGGTCTGTCGCTCGCCACGGTCTCGCAGGGCAATGCCCATCGCGCATGTTCGAGTCGGGCGCAGTTCAAGCGCTGTCAGTCCCTGGCCGCCGTGATCTTGCCTGGCTGAGCAAGACCGCTTGTTCTCCGTTTCGTCTTGCGCCGCTACCTGGCAGGCGGACAAGGCGCTTGGCGCCTCGGGCGTTCGCCGCGTGGGTACCGCTTCGGTATGCTGTGGGCCAGTTCCACGGCAGTGCCTCCGAGGTGGCTCTGCACAACCTGTCATTGGAGCGGACCGCCTTCGGCGTCCGCTCACTTTCACGTTAGGCCACTCGACTTGGAGCGCTCGTGATCCGCCGCACACAACCACCTCTGCAAGAAGAGGAAGCGTTTCACAACTCCTTCCACTACTACCTGTCCTCGCTAGAGATGCTCGCAGCCTCCGCTGAAGAGCAATGCGACCTTATGGGCAACTACAACGTCGCCTGGGAGTTGAAGGACGATGCGAGCGCAGGCAAGTATCTTGTTGGGCGTGGTTACCTCACCTCGGAGCAAGAAGCCTGGGTACAGGCACTCTCCGAAGCACTCAACTCCGTCAATACCCAAGCCCTTCCATCCGGGCCAGGCAAAGAGGCTAATCTCGTGGCAATGAACCATCCCAGCTGGGAACCTCTGCGCTACTTGGCCAAAGAGGTCATCAGGCAACTCGCGCCATTTGCAGCCATCAATGCCACGTACTTAGGTACGCCCAGCAAGGAAGTCGGCTCGTAATGTTCGAGCGCTCTGGCCCCTGCCTAACTGGGCGTTGCAGGGGACGCCTCAACCACTGCACGCTTCGGCCATGCCAAGCAGGCGCCCCTGAACTTGGGCGTTAGGCATCCCATGTCAGCGACTCAAAATTTCACCAGCTCGATCTGGTTTGTCGCCCTTGTTGCTCTGCTGGTCTCGCTGGGTTCGCAAGTTCTTTTCGGCGCCTTGCCAGTAACTACTTTCGACTGGATTGACAACGAAGATCGGAGTGGTCTTGTCGTACTCGTCGCGGGCGAGACTTCTTTCTGGCGCGGAGATGCGATCATTCGCGGCATCTCATTCGGGCTGGGGGCGCTGATTGCATCACTCCTCGCAAGCTCAAATTCTTGGCGGCTCATCGCCACTTTGGTTCTGATCTCAGTGATTTCCACTGTGCTTGCGCAATTCCCAAGGCCAGCCAACCCAGTCCAGCTGACGGTTTGGTCTGCTTCGGCACCCGTTGCAACTTTCCTCGTCAGCGTGCTCATCCGTGTGTGGAGAGGCTATGCCTAACCCTGCGCTCGAGCCGACTCGCAACGGCTGCTCTCTTCAGGCCCTCATTTCATTCTGGGCCTTCCATTCCCAGCCGTCGCTCGCGACTCAGCTCCAACGTTAGCCGCTCTATGGACAACCTCGCATCTCAATGGGCGACCGTCTCCCAATGGCTGTTTCCCGTGACTTGGGTAGTGCTGGGCGGCGCTTCGTTTGTTCGTCGACACCGAGTGGCCGGTGTGTCACTTCTAGTGGCCGGCCTATCTGCTCTGCTTTTCGCCTACCTGTTCTCGCCTGAATCTTCGTTCACGGCCAGCTGGGAAACAGACGCCCCATTGAACATCGCGTTCGACTACAAACCAATTGGTTTTCTCGCTGCCAACCTGCTACCCGCAATCACCAATTTTTCTATAGTGGTCGCCTGTGTATCCTTCATTCGCCGCCGCGGCTAACCTCTCATTGCAGCCGACCCAGGCCGGCTGCGCCGGCCGGTCGGCTGAATTCCAACGTTATCCCGCATGGCTAAGCTGATTCTCCGCCTAGCATTTGGTCTAGTCGTCGCCACAGCATTTTTGGCCGCCGCTGGGCCGATGGCGCTCTACTGGCTTGGGCTCGACGCAATTGATACCCTGCCAATTCCGCCATCTGCGGTCGCGACTACAGAGCAGCAAGCCCTATCCTGGCACCGTGTGCGAGGTGTAGGAACGCCAAAGGTCCCGAGGCTCAATCCCTACTCGTATCTCTTGTCTACGGTCCGGGGTGCACCGCAAGATCCAGGAGTGCTTGCCGCGTGGCAAGTTGCTTCGGGCCATCTGCTGGTTCATCGACGTACGTCGGGCATGTTCTGGTGGCACCTTTCAGGTGCTGCGCTCACAATCTGGATAACCCGTAATTGGTCAGTCCAGCAGATACTGAGCCAATCAAGCGAACACGGGGTGCGCGGTGCGGGATAACCAGTCGCTCAACCGGACCCGCAACGGTATGCCGCCTACGGGCCTCATTTCATTCTGGCCCTCCGGCAGCATGCCGTCGCGGGCCAGTTCGCTTCAACGTTAGGCCGCTCACATCCCAATATCTACGGAGCACAAACCACATGCTGCGCTTCTTCCTTGCGACCCTTCTGCTCTCTCTTTGCAACTATGCGCTTGCCCAAGGGGCCGATTCGCCAGAGCAGCTTTCCCAGGCCTATTCAACAGCACTACGGAACCAGAATCAGAAAGCGTTCCTTGACTTGTTTGCCTTGTCTACGAAGCAAGAGCGTGCAGTAGCCGAGCAGCAGTTCGCTACGCAGTCCAAGATGCGCATTGAGTCAGTGAAGATCGTCCCATTTGCGGTGCACGAGCAGAGATACAAGAAGGCAATGGCTCGCTTGGGACGATCAGATGCGACTCCCCCTGAAGCTTGGGCTGAAATCGTCTTCGTGCCTGTTAAGTTGTCAGACGGCTCCGTACAGCAAGAGACGAGCCTGCTTTCTATTGTGCGGCGGGACGGCCGGTACTTTGTGAGTTGGTAGATTTACCTTGAATGCATCGCTGCCAAGCCTGGAACTACGAACGGCCTAACCCTGCGTTCGAGCCGACTCGCAACGGCTGGTCTCTACAGGCCCCATTTCATTCTGGGCCTTCCGCGCCCAACCGCCGCTCGCGGCTCAACTTCAACGTTATGGCCTATGAAGAACACTGAGACACTGCGGAATGTCATTGCGTCATTCGAGGGAGTTCGCTGGGCGACCTGCGGAACCAGAGAGGACCAAATTGGTGAGAATAGGCAGCAGTTTGCTTGGATCAAGTTTCAACTCGAGAAGTCAGAGAACGGGTGGCGCACCCTTGAGTTTCTTACCTGGTGCCTACAGGACGCTTCGCGAGATCCTCTAGCGGCAGTACTGCTTCCTGTTACTGCACCGCCAGTGCTAAATGAGCCGGGCGAGTGCATCTGTTTTTTGTTCGAAGTTCCGATCACGGAAGAGCGGCATGACAGGGCGGAAGTTTTGGCTGTCCACTTGGCTCAGATCAAGGAAGAGGATTGGCCGCAATGCAGAGCCTGAGCCATAACCGGTCTAGTAGGACTTCCTTTCGAGTCAATCAATAAATGGCTGGTGTTCTTTTGCTAGTGCTTAATTTGCGCGGGTTGCATAAGGGCGCCGATGCGCCGGGCTCTATTCGCTCGGCGTGACCGTGAGGTCGCAGACGGGTTATCGAGTTGACCGGGCATCGGCGCTGACCGGGTTTGGGAATCGTGCGCTGCTGGGGCACTGAGCAAGACAGACTGCATTTCTAGTAGCGGGCTTGTTGCCACGACGCCGCCGATGAATCTCGGAAGGACAGCTTCTCCATGCGATACCCCAGCATCGCCACCTTGGCCACCCTCACCGCACTGACAGCGCTTTGCCTGACTTCGGCGGCCCAGAGCCAGGAGGCGCCCTTGTCGTCATTGCGTTGGATGTCCGGCTGTTGGGCATCGGAGTCGGGCGAGCCGGGCTCCGGCGAACATTGGTTGCCGCCGGCCGGCGGGAGCATGCTGGGTGTCGCCCGGACGGTGAAAAAGGGCAAGACCGTGGCGCATGAGTTCTTGCAGATCCGGCTGAATGCCGAAGGTCAGATCGTGTACATCGCCCTGCCTTCAGGGCAGAGAGAGGCGACCTTCACGGGCACAAGCGTCAGCGAAACCGCGGTCACATTTGAGAACCCGCAGCACGACTTTCCGCAGCGCATCAGCTACCGCGCACTGCCCGGTGATCGCCTGCTCGCGCGAATCGAAGGCCAACGCGGCGGCGCCCTGCGCGGCATCGAATTTCCAATGAAGCGCGTTGCTTGCGAAGCATTGGCAGGCGGGTGATTCCACACAAGTTGCGCCAACCACAAGCCATGGCCAGAAGCCACGCCAGCTGAACCCCGGCGATGAATTCGCAACTCAGCGCCGACCTCTTGCTCTTCTTGGGCACCTGGCTGCTCAGCGCACTCGCCGTGGCAGGCTTGCACCGCCGCGAATTCAAACGCTCGCCGGACAAGGCGGCGCGCTACCGCGCCCTGCCGTTTCGCTACAAAGCACTGTGCTGGCTGCTGGTCCTGCCCCTGTTTGCGGGCAGCCTGCTGAACGGGTGGCTGCTGCTGCCGGCGCTGGGCTCGCTGTACCTGGCTGAGGTCCTTTGCCTTCGCTGGTACCGCAAAGCCGGGCTGTGGCACTAGCTTGCCCCACAAGGCAGACGGCGACTCAGCCTTTGCTACTGCTGCCACCGCCGCAGCCATTACCGCCGCCAAAGCGCATCGCCATCACCACCTGGTTGCGCAGAGTCTTGAGCAGGGTCAGCTCGCGCTCGCTGATGTGCAAGGTGCCGGCCTCGGCGCGGTCGCAATAAAAAGCGCCCAGGACCTGGCCGCCGGCGACCAGGGGCAGCAGAACAAACGTGCCGGCGCGCACCTGCTGGCGGTGCCAGGCGGGCAGGCGCTGGGCGATCACGGGATCGGAGCTGTCGGAGATCAGGGTGTCGGCGCCCTTGCTGCAGAGCAGGCCGAAGAGCTCTGTTGGCGGCGCCAGCGGGATGTCGAACAGGGGCGCCAGGGCTGTGGCGCGCTCGCCCAGGCCCATGCGGCCCTTGAGGTAAGCGCCGTCGGCATCACGCAGGCAGACGATGACGCGCTGCAGCTTCAGTGCGGCATGCATCTGCTTCATGCACAGCTGCAAGAGCTGGCCCGGCGCGGCGCCGGACAAGACCATTTCGCTGAGCTGCTCCAGGGCGCTGGACAAGGGCTCGGCCATGGCGGGGTTGGAGGCGGCCGGGCGCGAAGTCGCAGGCGTGGCTGGAGGTGCCGGCCGTGCGGCCATAGCGGGTGCCTGCGCCGCAACGCCCGCCCGCCCGCGGCTTCTGTGCCTGGAGTGCTTTGGGGTCCGCGGGCTTGGGCTTGGCTGGGCCCGGCGCTGCCACGACCGGACCAAAACCCAAGGTCTTGGCCAGATCGTCCCAGACCTGTTTGACGCTTTCCACCGCCTCGGGCAAGGGCTCGGGATCCAGGCTAAGGGGCACGGCCAGCTCGGCGGCGAAGCGCTCGACACAGGCTTTGCGCGCCTCGGCGCGCTCTTCGGGCGTGCCGCTGTGCGGCAGCTTGAGCAGCTGGGCAGCCAGGGTGTTGGCCGCGGTGCAGAGCACGCGCTGGTATTCCTCGGGGCTGCAGGCACGCTCGAGCTTGCTGGGCCGCAGCGTGCGCATGCCCACGCGCACCGATTCCGGCCAGCCCCACTGACGCGCCACCTCGACGGCGATCTCTTCCAGACCCTGACCCCATTGCTCGCGGGCCAGCTGCTCGCGCATGGTCTGCCACTCCAGGCCGCCCTCCTCCAGGCCTTTGGCCTGCAGCGCGGCCTCGATGACCTCCATGTCCTCGGCGAAATGCAGGCCGGCCAGCATGCCGCCCAGGTTCTGGAACAGGGCAATCAGGTAGGCGCCATCGAGCTGCTTGCTGCTGTTGCAGAACTGGTGGGCCAGCAGGGCCGCCAGTTGGGCGCGGCCGAACTCCCCGCGCAGGCGGTTGCCATCGGCGCCCTTGGGCAGGCGCTCGAACAGCATCAGCGAATTGGCCACCATGCCGATGGTCTGGAAGCCCATCAGCGCCACGGCGCGCTGCAGGCTGGTGATGTTGCCGCCGCCTGCCGAGCTGTAGAAGGCGGCATTGACCAGGCGCAGCAACTTGGCCGTCATGGCCACATCGTCGGAGATGGCGCCGCTGAGCGCGCGGGCATGGGCGGTCTCGGAGCGGGCGATCTTCTGCAGCAGCCGGGTCGAGTCTTTCATCGAGGCGAAGTCGGCGTGCTTGGCGATGCGCTGCATCAGGCGCTGCAGCCGCGCCTCGCGCTCGGCTGCGGCCTGCGCTTCGGCCTCGGCTTTGGCTTGCTCCGCAGCCAAGCGTTCGGCCTCGGCACGCTCCGCGGCCAGCCGAGCCGCCTCTTGCTCGGGGTCGAAGTCAAGGTGGGGATCGGGGTCAGGCAAGACCTGACCCTCGGAAGCGTCGAGCTCTGTGTGGGGGTAGGACGAAGGAGCGGCGGAATCGGCGGTCGCGGTGACGATGACTTCAGGGCTGGAGTCGAGATTCATGGAGGTGTGAGGGCAGCAGGATCAAGCGCAGCGGATGACAGACCCTGCTACATCGGCCGCACCACGCCGAACTCAACACCCAGGCCAAAGGGCTGCCCCGCTTTGTGCACTGTGCACAAGGCCTGGCCCCACCGCCAGGCCGCCAAGCCCCCCCCTTCAGCCCGGTGCCGCCCCGCCAAAGCGCATGGCCATGACCACCTGGTTGCGCAGGGTCTTGAGCAGGCGCAGCTCGCGTTCGCCAATCTGCAACCGGCCGGCCTCGGCCTGGTCGCCGTAAAAAGCGCCCAGCACCTGCTCGCCCGCCACCATGGGCAGCAGCACAAAGGTCTGGGCGCGCACCTGTTTGGCATACCAGGGCGGCAAGCGCTGGGCGATGACGGGGTCGGAGGCGTCAGAGATCAAGGTGTCGGCGCCCTTGCTGCAGAGCAGGCCGAAGAGCTCGCTGGGCGGTTTGAGCGGGATGTCGAACACCGGCGCCAGCTCCTGGGCTCGCTCGCCCAGGCCCATGCGGCCGCGCAGGCCGCCGCTGGCGGGGTCGCGCAGGCAGACGATGACGCGCTGCAATTGCAAGGCCTCGTGCATCTCCTTCATGCACAGCTGCAGCAGCTTGGCCGCCGGGGCGCCGGAGAGCACCAGATCGCTGACGCGTTCCAGCGCCGCCGACAGAGCCTCGGCCATGACCGGGTTGGCGGCAGCGGCCGGCATCGGCGCGCGCGCGGGCGCCGATGCGGCTTCAGGTGATTTGGCGGGCGCCACAGGCTTGGCGGCGGTTGGCTCTGGGGCTTTGGCCCCGGGTCTGGCGGGGGCCGCTTTGTCAGAGCTTTTCTCGGCCGGCTTGCCCTTGGCCGCAGGCGCCGGCACCGGGTCGAAGCCCAGGGCTTTGGCCAGATCGTCCCAGACCAGCTTGACCTGCTCGACCACGCCGGGCAGCACCTCGGGGTCCAGGCTCAGGGGCACACCCATTTCGGCGGCAAAGCGCTGCACGCAGGCTTTGCGTGCCTCGGCCTTTTCCTCGGCCGTGCCGCCACCCGGCAGACGCAGCAAATCGCCGGCCAGGCGGTTGGCGGCGGTGCAGAGCACGCGCTGGTATTCCTCGGGGCCGGCCGGTCGCTCCAGGCTGCTGGGGGGCAGGCTGCGCATGGCAGCACGCACCGATTCGGGCCAGCCCCAGCTCTTGGCCACCTCGACGCCGATCTCTTCGAAGCCCAGGCCCCATTGCTGGCGGGCGAGCTTCTCGCGTTTGTCGTGCCAGGCGGGTTCGCCCTCAACCAGACCCTCTTCCTGCAAGCGCGCCTCGATGGCGGCGGTGTCTTCAGCGAAGTGCATGCCGGCCAGCATGCTGCCCAGGTTCTGGAACAGGGCGTTGAGGTAGGCGCCCTCGATGTGTTTGCTGCTGTTGCACAGCTCATGGGCCAGCAGGGCCGCCATTTGCGCACGGCCGAATTCCTGACGCAGGCGGTTGCCGTCGGCGGTCTTGGGTAGGCGCTCGAACAGCATGAGGGAGCTGGCCACCATGCCGATGGTCTGGAAGCCCATCAGGGCCACGGCCCGCTCCATGCTGGTGATGCTGCCGCCGCCGGCCGAGCTGTAGAAGGCGGCATTGACCAGGCGCAGCAGCTTGCCGGTCATGGCGATGTCGTTGGAGATCTCACCCGTCAGAGCCCGGGCATGGGCTTTCTCGGAGCGGCTGATCTTCTGCATCGAGCGCACCGAGTCCTTCATCGTGGCGAAGTCGGAATGCGCGGCAATTTTCTGCATCAGGCGTTGCAGGCGCGCCTCACGTTCGGCGGCTTCTTTTTCCTCGGCCTCGCGCTGGGCGGCCAGGCGCTCGGCTTCCTCGGGGTCGGTGACCGGGCCCGCCTCGGCGCCGGGTTCCTGCGCTGCAGCCTCCGCCGTGGGTGCATCAGCGTCCGCGGGGGCGGTGGCGGCAGCAGCAGCTGGCGCTGCAGCTGCGGCAGGCACGGGGGCGTCGGGGTCTTGCGGTCCAGCTTCAGTCATGGGGTGATGCGTGGTGGCTGACGGTCGAGGAACGGGGCGGCAGTCATCTTCGCACCAGTTCCGCCGCAGGCCAAAGCGCAATCAAGGGCGCAGTTGCGCCGCAAAAAAGAAAGCCGGCCCTGCGGGAGGCAGGGCCGGCTTGGCTGCGGACATGAGGCGGGCGGCGTCAGCAGCCGGCCGCCCACAGGCCTTCAGACTCAGTTGTGGTTGGCCACCAGGCTGGTGTTCGTGACTGCAGAGTATGCATTCAGGAGCAGGTAGTAGGTGCCGGCCTTGGGGGCTGCCACGGTGATGGTTTCGGTGTTGGTCGAACCATCGGATTTCTTCTCGTAGCTGGTGGTGGTCGGGGCCGAGCCGAACTTCAGGTAGATGTCGCCATCACCCGAGCCACCCGAGAGCTTGAAGCTCAGGTTCGTGGCACCGGCCGGCACCACCAGGGTGTAGGTCAGTTTGGCACCCTTGGCCAGGCTGATGCCGGTCTTGGCCACGCCCTTGGTCAGGGGGATGGTGGCCGGGGGCGGCGTGGTGCCGCAGCTGACGCCCACGGCCGAGAAGGCTGCCGTCACATCGGCGACGGCATAGCCGCGCGCCGTTGCTGCCTTTTCGACACCGCATGCACCTTGGTTGAAGGTGCTGCTGGCCGTCCAGTGCAGGCGATTGGCATCGACCATCACTTCAAAGGCCTTGCGGGTGTTCCAGCCCGGCTTGGTGGCCAGCAGGTAGAAGGCCTTGTTGTACACACCGCTGGACAGATGCACGTCCAGGCCGTTGTAGTACTTGCTGGCGTGATCGATGGAGCGGCCGTCCTGGGTCGGGTTGGCGAAGTAGCGCAGAGCGCCGGTGCCCTTGAAGATTTCCGAGCCGACCAGCCAGTCGTTGGTGCCCTTCATGAAGTACTCGGCGGCTTCACCGGCCATGTCGGAGAAGGCTTCGTTCATGCCGCCCGACTGGTTGGAGTAGACCAAGCCCGAGTTCTGCTCGGTGAAGCCGTGGCTGACTTCGTGCGCGGACACATCCAGCGAGACCAGGGGATAGAAGGTGGTCTTGCCGTCACCGAAGTGCATGGCCGAGCCGTCCCAGAAGGCGTTCTCGTAGCTGCTGCCGTAGTGCACCTTCATGTACAGGGTCTGGCTGATCGGGCGGATGTTGAACCAGCCTTGGTACATATTGAAGACCACATTGCCGAAGTAATGTGCGTCGTTCAAGGGCGAGTAGGCGCCGTTGGTCAGCTTGTACTCGTTGCGCGGGCAGGTGAACTTGAAGGGCGTGCTGCCGCTGGTGCCGCCCTTGAGGTCGACCGTGATGACGTTGCCGCTGTTCATCTGGCAATCGTTGGTCACGACCAGGGGACCGTAGGTGGTGCCGTACTCGTACTTGCCGGTCTTGGTGTTGCCGCCGGGGCCGGTGGCGTTGGCATGGTTCAGGCCTTCCCACTGCTCAAGCACGGCGCCGCTGTTGGCGTCGATCAGCAGGTGCGGACGGCTGGGCTCATCGCCATGGCTGGTCAGGAAGGAGACCAGGTAGACCAGCTGGGCCACATTGCGCTCATTGAGCTTGACGAAGAGCTTGACCTGCTCGTTGCTGGTCTTGCCCACCTTGGATGCGTCCTTGGCGCGGCTCTTGGCCACGGCCAAGACGGCTTGCTCGCTCAGGCTGGGCTGCACATGACCCAGGTCCTGGTTGATGTTGCGAACCAGGGCACCCGAGAAAGTCGGGGTGCGGCTGCCCTTGGGCAGGTGCTCGACCACGGCCTCGCCCCAGATGGGCACACCTTGGTAGTGCTGCTCGTAGCGGGTGACGACCAGACCGCTGGCATAGGTTTGGCTGCGCAAGAGCTTGAGTTCGTCGGCAGCCAGGCCCAGAGCGGCCGGGCCGGTGACGCCGCGCGCGGCCACCAGGCCGACACGCGCCAGATCGGCGCCTTCGAGTTCGACGCGGTCAGCCGCCATGGCCTGGCAGGCCAGAGAAGCTGCGGCGGCCAGCAGGGCACCGCGGGTCAACAGTTGGAAACGTGCTTGCATGTGTTGGACTCCTAGGTTTGTCGGAGGCTTGTCGGCCCCCTTTTGCTTGTGGACCCGCCAGCGCCAAAAGCAGCGCCGCAGGCCGGCAAGGTCAAACCCTGGATCGCAAGGCCGTGCCCCTTACCGTCTGACCGCTTCAACCCGCCTGCCAAGCCGTTTCGACTCCAGTACCCGGGCCGGCTGCCCGCAAGGGCGGCCGGTCAGTGGGAGCGAATCCTAGTTACGGGCGGTTTCCGCACAAGCTGTAAGAACTGACATCCGCATTCGCCCCAATTTCAGATTGAGACAGCTGGCGAGATGGTTGCGCGCTCGACCGGTCTCACACCCGAAACCGGCCGAAACGCGGTGCCACCGATTCCTCGCGAAGCCCCGCCCCACCCTCGGCGCGCTCGCCGGCAACCGCCTGCGCCACACACCCACAAGGAGACCTTCACCATGTCCACCCACCCTCGCTTCCCGGCCCGCCTGGCCCCGGCCCTGGCCGGTCTGATTCTTCTGGCCGGCCTGCCCTTGAGCAGCAACGCCCACGATGCGGCCAAGGCCGGCAAAGCGGCCACCCCTCTTGCCGCCAGCGGCAACAAGGTCTGGATCAGCCTCGGCGACGCCGCTTTCCGTGAGCTTCAAAAAGTTCAACCCAGCGCCAGGCCAGCGGCCAGCGTCAAGGCCCTCGCCTCGCTGAGCGGTGCCCTGGAGCAGGCCAACGATGGCCGCGCCATCAGCGATGACACCGGTGCCCGGCCGGCCGAGCAGGTGCATCTGCTCGAAGTGGATGAGTCCTTGCTGAACGAGTTGTCGGCAGCCGTGCATGAAACGCTCAAGCGCTGCGGCGGCTATATGTTCCATGCCAACCAGGCCGAAGGCATGCGCACCTTGAACGCCTTGAGCCGCCCCATGCAGGCACTGGCGACGGTCACCCGGCCCAGCTATGTGATCGACCAGCAAGCCCTGATCACGCCCATGCTCTCGCAGATGCAGGCCAGCAATATCGGGCAAACCATTCTGGATCTCTCGGCCAACACCAACCGCTACTACACCACCAGCGGCGGCACCAATGCATCGAACTGGCTGAAGAACCGCTGGTCCTCGCTGGCCGGCGGCCGCAGCGACATCACGGTGGAACAGTTCACCCACGCCAGCTGGCCACAGAAATCGGTGATCCTGACCTTCAAAGGCACGGACAACGCCGCACAGGTGGTGGTGCTGGGCGCTCACCTAGACTCGATCGCCGGCTCCGGCACGGGCGAAACCACGCGCGCACCCGGCGCCGATGATGACGCCTCCGGCGTCGCCAGCCTGACCGAGATCATCCGCACGCTGACGGCCAATAACTTCAAACCTCGGCGCACCATCAAATTCATGGCCTATGCCGCCGAAGAAGTGGGCTTGCGTGGCTCGGCCGAGATTGCGCGCAGCTTCGCCGCGGCCAACACCAATGTGGTGGGCGTGATGCAGCTGGACATGACCAACTACAAGGGCGCCGCGAACGACATCTACATCTTCACCGACTACACCGACGCCAGCCAGAACACCTTTGTCACCAACCTGATCAAGACCTACCTGCCCACACTCAAGATCGGCACCGATCGCTGCGGCTATGCCTGTTCGGACCATGCCAGCTGGAACGCTCAGGGCTACTACGCGACCATGCCGTTTGAGGCCTCCTTCTCATCCAGCAACCCCCGCATCCATACGGCGAACGACACCTATGCCAACACAGGCAGCAATGCCGAGCACTCGCTCAAGTTCGCACGCATGGCCCTGGCCTATGCGGTGGAGCTGGGCGCTGATGGCCCCGGCACGCCACCACCTACCGACAAGGTGGAGAACTTCAATGGCAGCCTGACCAAGAACCAGACCAAGAGTTTCGGCCCCTTCAAGGTCAAGGCGGGTGGCACGCTCAAGGCCAGCACCACCGGCACCGGCGACATCGATCTGTACGTCAAGAAGGGCGCGGTGCCCACCACCAGCAGCTTCGACTGCAAGAGCGATGGCAGCACCGCCACCGAGACTTGCAGCGTTCCCGCCACAGCCAACAGCGATGTCTATGTGCTGCTGAAAGGCTACACCGCGGGCAACTACCAGCTGACGGTGAGCTACACGCCGCAGTAAGCGGCACGTACCGCCCGACACGCACTGCGTGCCGGGCGGGCGCCCTCAAAGCATGAGGACCAGACGCTCGAGAAGGAGCACGGCAAAAAAGCCCAACACGGCCAACAAGGTCCATTTGACGATGACCAGGCCGCGACGCCGCCAGACCACCTTGCCAGTCGCAATGTAGAGGGCGAAGCTGACGATGCCGGCAAACATCAGCAAGCCGGCGACCAGGCGAAACATCATCATGAGCAAACTCCAGGCCTGACCCTCAGGCAGCACGGCCGAGCCGACATGGCCCCTGCCTCACCAGGCCGGAGCCAGTTGGGCAAAGCCTTGCGGCGCGCGTGCCGCGTCTTCAAAGGTGACGATCTCGTAGGCCTCGGCATCGGCCAGCAAGGCGCGCACCAGCTTGTTGTTGAGCGCATGGCCGCCTTTGAAGGAGGTGTAGGCGGCCAGCAGAGGATAGCCGGCGACCTGCATATCGCCGATGGCATCGAGGATCTTGTGTTTGACGAACTCGTCGTCGTAGCGCAAGCCGTCGGCATTGAGCACGCGGTAGTCGTCCACGACGATGGCGTTGTCCATGGAGCCGCCCAGGGTCAGGCCGCGGCTGCGCATCAGCTCGATGTCGCTGGTCATGCCGAAGGTGCGGGCGCGGGCGATTTCCTTCTTGTACTGGCCCGAGCCCATGTCGAAGACATAGTGCTGGCCGGTGGCCGACACCGCCGGGTTGTCGAACTCGATCTGGAAGCTCAGGGTGTAGCCGTGGTGCGGCTCCAGCTTGGCCCACATCAGGCGCTTGCCTTCGCCCTGGCGGACTTCCACCGTCTTTTTCACCCGCAGAAACTTCTTGGCCGCGTTCTGCTGCTCGATGCCGGCGCTTTGCAGCAGGTAGACAAAGCTGGCGGCCGAGCCGTCGAGGATGGGCACCTCGTCGGCGTTGATGTCCACGTACAGATTGTCCAGGCCCAGGCCCGCGCAGGCCGAGAGCAGGTGCTCAATCGTCTGCACCTTGGGCGCGCCGGGGTCGCCGCCGGGGCTGATGGTGGTGGCCATGCGGGTGTCACAGACCGTGTCCGGGCGCACAGGGATGTCCACCGGGTTGCTCAGATCGACCCGACGAAACACGATGCCGGTGTCGGGGGCCGCCGGGCGCAACACCAGCTCCACGCGCTGGCCGCTGTGGATGCCGACGCCGACCGCCTTGGTCAGCGCCTTCAGGGTTCTTTGTTTCAGCATGTGCCGATTGTCGGCGATCAGGGCGCGGCTTGCTGGCCTGGGGCTGCTGGGGCCTCAGCCGTGGCAGTGCGCTGCACCGGGAGGCGCAAGCTCAAGCGTGTGCCCTGCCCTGGGCTGGACTCGATCTTCAGCGAACCGCCCAGGCGCTGAGCACGGCGCTGCTGGCTTTTCAGGCCGCGGCCGCGCTGTGCCGTGGCGAGATCGAAACCGTCACCGTCGTCCTCGACCCGGATCTCGACATGGCTGCCCTGGTTGCGGGTGACCATGCGCACACGCGTGGCCCGCGCATGCTTGAGTGCATTGGTCAATGCCTCCTGCAGCAAACGCAGCACATGCAGGGCGTCGGGCGGCTCCAGCCAGGTCAGTGGGGGCAGGTCTTGCACATCCCACTCCAGGCTCAGGCCACCGATCTGCAGGCGCTTGCCCAGGCGGTAACGCATGGTGGCCAGCAGCGACACCAAGTCATGGCCGACCGGCTCCAGCGAATCGATGACCAGGCGCAAATCGTCCACGCATTCGCGCAGCACCTCGACCACCTTGTCCTGCTCCATGCGGCCCTGCTCTACCGCCACCATGGCCGAGAGCAGGGACGAACCCAGTCCATCGTGCATGTCCTGCATCAGACGTTGGCGCTCCAGCAGCAAGGCCTGCTGGCGCTCGGCCTCGCGCAGGCGCTCGTGCTGGGCCAGCAGCTCATCGCTCTGCTGCTGCAGGCGCTGGGCCTGATGCGCATTGAGCTGCTCCACCTCTTCCAGCGCACCGATGTAGCGGCGCTGCACCGCGTAGAGAAAGCTGGCCACGATGATCAAGGTGGCGTAGGGCATCAGATAGATGTGCTGGGGCCAGGCCCAGCCGGCCAGCAGGATCACATCGTGCACGCCCAGGGCGAGACTGAGCGCCAGGCTGAGGGCAATCAGGCGAAGTTCTCGGCTGCCTTCGCGCAAAGCCACCACGGCCACGAAGACCGTGCCAGCCACGCTGACCAAGGCATTGATGGATTGCTGCAAAACCGGGTCCAGTGACAAGCCCCAGAGCGGCATGGTCAGCACCGTGCCCGCGGCCACCAGCAAGGCGACACCGCGCTCGAGGCGGGGAAACTGCCGTCGCGCGAAGCGCAGGGCAAACAAGAAGGTCAGCAGCATCACCCAGGACATGGAGGCATGCGTCATCCACCAGAACCACTCCAGTCCCAGAGGCGTGCGCGGCAGGTTCAGGTGGTAATGCAGATTGCGCACCAGCCAGGCCACCGAGGCCAAGGCAAACAGCAGATAGGCGGGCTCCGAACGCCGGCGCACCCACAGCGCCAGCGAGAACATGCCCAAAGCCACCAGGGTCAGGCTGATGGCCTGCGGCACGCCGATCTGCAGCATCCAGCGCTTGCGCGGCAGGCTTTCCAGCTGCTCGCGCGAACCCAGCCAGACGGTGGAGACCGAGTAGAAACTGTGGCGCACCACCGGCACGGCCACCACCAGCTCGATGCTGCGGTCGTGGTGCAGCTCGGTCAGGGCCGGCGGGAACAGGGCCCACAAGGGGCGCACCCATTGCTCGCGCGCGCCGTACTGGTTGTCGAAGACCTGACGCCAACCCTCATCGGTCTTGACCAGCACCGCCGCGGCCATGGACACCAGGCGCGGGGTGTAGAGCGCAACGCTGGTGGGCCAGCGCCCCTGCGGGGGGGCATAGCGCAGCCGGTACCAGCGCATCTCGTACTCGCGCGGCATGCCGGGCGTGGCCGAGGCAGCGCTGGCCGTGCGGGCGCGCACATCGGGCAGAGACACCGTGGCCCAAGCGGCGGGATCGGCAGGCGGCTGCAGGCGCGCAGGCAGCGTGGCGTGCGTGCCCTCCATCGAACGCAACGCCGCCCACCAGGCCTCTACATCGGCGCGGCTCCACACGCTGACCGCCAACTCGGCGCTGTGCGCCTGTTCGCCACCGGCGCTCGGCGGCAGGTCTTCGAGCGCCAGGGCTTGCACCTGCGCCTGTGCAGGCAAGATCAGACAGGCCCCGGTCAGACCCAGCCAGAGGGCGCGCAGCAACCGCATGCGCAGACCCAGGGCCGACACGGAGCCCAGCCGCTCGATGCGGCGCCAGAAGGACGAAAACACAAGCAGTGGGGGCATGCCCGGCAGCCTCTTTTCTTCTCTATCAAGGGAGCTCGGTCGAACCTGAGGTCTCGAAAGCACCTCAGCGTGGCGAAAGGCTGGAGCATGCCACAGGCCGTGGGGACACAGCCCCCGGATCGATGCGGGGAGGAAGTCGCCGCCTGCTGCGAGCCAGGCGTTCACCGACGCGCCGCCTCAGGGCATAAAAAAACGGACCCCGCAGGGTCCGTTCAATTCGGTCTCATGCCTTCAGGCAGCAAGCTCCCAAGAAGGGGAGCCTGTTGACCCAAGCCGGCAGCGGTGGTCGATCAAGATCAGTCGGCTTGCTTGCGCAGGAAGGCCGGGATCTCGATCTCGTCCATGCCGTTGGAAGACAGGGCTTCAACCTTGGTGGCCGCAGCCATGCGGCCATGGCGCCAGACGCTGTGCGAGCCGCCCAGATCGGCACCCAGGCCCGAGGCCACGCCGGTGCTGATGCCACCCATACCGCCGAGCGCGGCACCGCCGGCTTGCGCCACGGTGGCAGCGCCTTGCTGCATCTTGACGTGGTCGGTCAGGACCGGCACGTCATAAGTCCCGGTGCGCAGCTGCGTTTGTGCCGTCTGCTGCACCACCTGCAGCGGCGCCTGCTGGCGGGCACGCTGCGAGGACAGGCCGGTGGCGATCACGGTCACACGCAGGGCATCGCCCAGCGATTCGTCGTAGGCCGTGCCGTAGATGACATGGGCGTCGTCCGAGGCGTAACGCTTGATGGCGTTCATCGCGTTGCGGGACTCGCTCAGCTTGAAGTTGGCGCGGCTGGCCGCGATCAGCACCAGCACGCCACGCGCGCCGGACAGATCGATGCCTTCCAGCAGCGGGCAAGCCACGGCTGCTTCGGCGGCCTTGGCGGCGCGATCCGGGCCGCTGGCTTGCGCCGTGCCCATCATGGCCTTGCCGGGTTCGCTCATCACCGTCTTGACGTCTTCGAAGTCGACGTTGACCAGGCCGGGGATGTGGATGATGTCGGAGATACCGCCCACCGCATTCTTCAGCACGTCATTGGCGTGCGCGAAAGCCTGATCCTGCGTGACATCGTCACCCAGCACATCGAGCAGCTTGTCGTTCAGCACGACGATCAGCGAGTCGACATTGGCTTCCAGCTCGGCCAGGCCGGCGTCAGCCGCCTTGGAGCGACGGCCACCTTCGAACTCGAAGGGCTTGGTCACCACGCCCACGGTCAGGACGCCCATGTCCTTGGCCACGCGAGCGATCACGGGGGCGGCGCCGGTGCCGGTGCCACCGCCCATGCCGGCGGTGATGAAGAGCATGTGCGCGCCCTGGATGGACTCGCGGATGCGTGCTTCGGCTTCTTCCGCTGCAGCTTTACCCATTTCAGGCTTGGCGCCGGCGCCGAGGCCGGTGCTGCCCAGCTGCAGGAGCTGGTCCGCCTTGGATCGGTTCAGGGCTTGGGCATCGGTATTGGCGCAGATGAATTCCACACCCATCACGCCCTGCGCGATCATGTGGTCCACCGCGTTGCCGCCGCCGCCGCCAACACCAATCACCTTGATTTGGGTGCCTTGGTCAAACTCTTCGATCATCTCGATCGCCATAATCAATTCTCCTTGAGCAATTGTGCCGCTGCTAAGCCCGAAAAACTATAGGGATGACCCTTTTTTTTCATGCGCTGCCGTTGTTTTCCGACAGTTAATCGATCACTTCCTTACCCCAGCGGTAAGCAGATGTGAATTTCAGAAGTTACCCAGGAACCAATCCTTGGCCCGGCCGAACAGGGTTTTCATCGAACCGGCCTGCTGCGCCGCCTTCAAACCCCGGGTGCGTGACAGGCGGGCCTCTTCCAGCAAACCCATGACGGTGGCCGAACGCGGGTTGGAAACCATGTCGAACAAAGCACCGCCATAGGTCGGGTTGCCACGTCGCACGGGTTTCAGGAATATGTCCTCGGCGAGTTCCACCATACCGGGCATGACCGCCGATCCGCCGGTCAGAACAATCCCCGAGGACAGCAGTTCCTCATACCCGCTTTCGCGGATGACCTGATTCACCAGCGAGAATATTTCCTCGACTCTGGGTTCAATAACGCCGGCAAGTGCTTGTTTTGAAAGCATTCGGGGGGCGCGATCACCCAAACCGGGTACCTCGACCTGGTCGGCCGGGTCGGCCAGCATCTGTTTCGCGACGCCATACTCGACCTTGATTTCCTCGGCATCCTTGGTCGGCGTGCGCAGGGCCATGGCGATATCGCTGGTGATCAGGTCACCGGCGATGGGGATGACGGCGGTATGGCGGATCGAGCCGCCGGTGAAGATCGCCACATCGGTGGTGCCGGCGCCAATATCGACCAGGGCGACACCGAGATCGCGTTCGTCGGCGGTCAGGGCGGCCAGGCTGGAGGCGCTGGAATTCAAAACCAGCTGGTCCACTTCCAGGCCGCAGCGGCGCACGCACTTGACGATGTTTTCGGCCGCGCTTTGGGCGCCGGTGACGATATGGACCTTCACTTCCAGGCGGCCACCGCTCATGCCAATGGGTTCTTTGACCTCATGGCCGTCAATCACGAATTCCTGCGGCTCGACCAGCAACAGACGCTGGTCGTTGGGAATATTGATGGCTTTGGCGGTTTCCACGACCCGAGCAACATCGACCGGCGTCACCTCCTTGTCACGCACGATCACCATGCCGGTGGAATTCTGGCCGCGGATATGGCTGCCGGTGATGCCGGTGTAAACCCGGGAAATCTTGCAGTCGGCCATCATTTCGGCCTCTTTCAAGGCCTGCTGGATCGATTGCACGGTGGCGTCGATATTGACAACCACACCGCGTTTCAAACCATTCGAGCTGGCCACGCCAAGTCCGGCGATGCGCAATTCACCATTGCCCAGCACCTCGGCCACCACGGCCATGATCTTGGCCGTGCCGATATCGAGCCCAACGACCAAATCCTTGTATTCCTTGGCCATGCTTGTTCTTCCTTCAGTTTCTTATGGTTCCGGCGCCGGCTGCGGCGGGTTTGGCCGCGGCGGCTGCCGGTTTGTTGGATTTGACGGGTTTGGCGACGGTGGAGTAGCCCTGCAATCGCACGGCATAACCATCGGCGTGACGCAGATCGGCAGACAAAAGCGGCGCCTGGAAGCGTGAGGTCAGCTGGGTCACCGTGCGCACCAGCTGCGCATAGCGGGCCAGCACCTCGTCTTCCTCACCACGGCCCAGCTCGATCACCGCGCCCTTGTCCAGGGTGATGCGCCAGGAGCCCCGGCCGGATAGATCGAGCCGGTCGATGCTGTCATCCATGGCGCGGCTGGCTTGCTGCAGGCGTTGCCACATGTGCAGCATGCTGGCGGCCGTGCCGGCCGGGCCTGCCAGCACCGGCAGATCTTCATCCTCGACATCACCGAGGTTGGCCTGGAACACCTCACCGAAGCTGTTGACCAAGCGGCGCTCAACGGTGGCGTCGCTGTTGGCATCCGCCCCTTCGGCCTTAGTTTCCCAGTAAGCGGCAGGCTTGTGCTCTTCCAGCTGCACCTTGAGCTGGTTCGGCCACACCCGCTGCACCACGGCACGGCGCACCCAGGGCACGGCCTCAAAGGCCTCGCGCCCCTGCTGCAAGCTCATGCTCAGGAAGGAGCCCGAAAGCTGGGGCAAGGCATTGGCGCGCAAGGACGCAGCGCTGTTGCGTGAGACATCACCCTCCACCTGGATGGCGCGGATGGCGAACACCGGCAGGCGGGACACCCAGCGCAGGCTCAGACCCGCGGCCAATAGCAGCGCGCCCAGCAGCAAGACCGCCGTCACCGCATTCATCAGGCGGATGTCGGGCGGCAGCGGGCTGCTGACGGTGGCGGAGGCGGCGCGCATGGCGTGGTTGAAGGAGGTTCAGCTTCCGGGTTGAAAGGAGGGCGGGTTCGGGCTCAGCCCTGCTTGCTCGGCACCTGGCCGTCCAGGCGAGCTTGAGACAGCACCCACATGCACAGCTGCTCGTAGCTGATGCCAGCGGCCTTGGCCGAAACGGGCACCAGGGAATGCGAGGTCATGCCGGGCGAGGTGTTGATCTCGAGCAGAAAGGGCTTGTTGTCGCGCTTGCGCAGCATCACGTCGGCGCGCGCCCAGCCACGGCAGCCCAGCGAGCGGTAGGCGGCCAGGGTCAGCTCGCGCACCTCGCGCTCGAGCTCGACGCTCAGGGTGTCGGTCAGGTAGCGGGTGGTGTCGGTGAAGTACTTGTTCTGGTAGTCGTAGTTGCCGCCGACCGCTTCGATCTGCACCACCGGCAGGGCCACGGCGGTGTCGCCCTCACCGAGCACCGGGCAGGTGAGCTCGGGGCCGTCGATGAACTCCTCGCAGAGGATCTCGTCGTCGTAGCGCGCGGCCAGCTCGACCGCTTCTTGCATCTGCGAATAGCCCTCGACCTTGCTGCTGCCGATGGTCGAGCCCTCGTGCGGCGGCTTGACGAAGACCGGCAGACCCAGCTCGTCGGGGATGGCCATGCAGTTCTCGCGGCTGATCTCGCTCTTCTTGAGCTTGACATAGCGCGGCGTGGGCAAGCCATCGGCCAGCCACAAGCGCTTGGTCATGATCTTGTCGATGGCGATGCTGGAGGCCATCACGCCCGAGCCGGTGTAGGGGATGCCCAGCAGCTCCAGTGCACCCTGCACCGTGCCGTCTTCCCCATGGCGGCCATGCAAGGCGATGAAGCAACGCTCGAAGCCCTCGTCCTTGAGCACTTGCAGCGGCCGCTCGGACGGATCGAATCCATGCGCATCCACGCCTTGCGAACGCAAGGCCTTGAGCACGCCCGGGCCCGACATGGTCAGCGAGACCTCGCGCTCGGCCGACGAGCCGCCCATCAGCACGGCCACTTTCCCCAGCGAACGGGGATCGATATTCAGATCCAGTTTCATGGCTGGACACCCTTCAAAAAAGTCACGGTTTGTGCCGGCACGGCACCGATGGAGCCAGCGCCCATCACGATCACAACGTCGTCGGCGCGCGCCGCCGCGGCAATGGCCTGCGGCAGGGCGGCGACGTCGTCGACAAAACTCACGGCCTCGGCCAGCGAGGTCTTCTGCAGCGCGGACAGCAGCGCGCGGCCATCGGCGCCGGCGATCACGCCCTCACCAGCGGCGTAGACCTCGGTCAGCAGCACAGCGTCGAAGCCGGCGATCACACGCACGAACTCTGCGAAGCAGTCGCGGGTGCGGGTGTAGCGGTGCGGCTGGAAGGCCAACACCAGTCGGCGGCCCGGAAAGGCGCCGCGCGCGGCCGACAGCACCGCCGCCATCTCCACCGGATGGTGGCCGTAGTCATCGACCAGGCTGAACTGGCCGCCCCCCGCTGCCGGCAGTTCGCCGTAGCGCTGGAAACGCCGGCCCACGCCGCCGAACTTGGCCAGCGCAGCCAGCACCGGCGCGTCCGGTAGCTCCAGCTCGTCGGCCACGGCGATCGCGGCCAGTGCATTCAAGACGTTATGCCGCCCCGCCAGATTCAGCACCACCGGCAGGTCGGGCCGACCCTGGCGCTGCACGGTGAAGCGCATGCCGCCGCCAGCCAGGGCTTGCATGTCGACCGCGCGCACATCGAGGTCTTCGTCGAAGCCGTAGGTCACCACCGGGCGCGAGAGCAGCGGCAGGATGGAGCGCACGCCGGCATCGTCGGCGCACATCACCGCCGCGCCGTAAAAAGGCATGCGGTGCAGGAAATCGACGAAAGCCAGCTTCAGGCGGGCGAAGTCATGGCCGTAGGTATCCATGTGGTCGGCGTCGATATTGGTGACGACGGCCAGCATGGGCAGCAGCTTGAGGAAGGAGGCGTCCGACTCATCGGCCTCGACGACGATGAACTCGCCCCGGCCCAGGCGCGAGTTGGCGCCCGCGCTGGCCAGCTTGCCGCCGATCACAAAGCTCGGGTCCTGGCCGGCCTCGATCAGCACATCGGTGACCAGGGAGGTGGTCGTGGTCTTGCCATGGGTGCCGGCGATGGCGATGCCTTTTTGCTGGCGCATCAGCTCGGCCAGCATGACGGCGCGCTGCACCACCGGGATGTGGCGTGCGCGTGCGGCCAGCACCTCGGGGTTGTCGGCGCGCACGGCCGTGGAGGTGACCACCACCTGGGCATCGCCGATGTGCTCGGCCGCATGGCCGATCTGCACGCGCAGGCCCAGGCTGGCCAGGCGCTGCAAAGTGGCGCTGTCGGACTGGTCCGAGCCCGAGACGCGATAGCCCTGGGCTTGCAGGATCTCGGCAATGCCGCTCATGCCGGCGCCGCCGATGCCCACGAAGTGAATGCGTTGCAAGGCGTGTTTCATGGGCGGGCCCCTGTCATCTTTTCAATCTCATCGGCCACCCGCGAGGCGGCGCGCGGCCGGGCCAGAGCACGGGCCTTGTCGGCCATGGCCAGCAGTTGCTCGCGGTCCAAGTTTTGCAACAGCTGCTGCAGAGATTCAGCCGTCATCTCGTCTTGCGGCAGGTGCACGGCCGCGCCATGCTGGGCCATGAAGCGGGCGTTGTCGCGCTGGTGCGAGGTGGTGCTCACCACCAGAGGCACCAGCACCGAGGCCAGGCCAGCGGCGCAGATTTCGCTGACGGTCACCGCACCGGCGCGGCACAGCATCACATCGGCCGCAGCGAGCTCACCCGCCATGTCATCGATGAAGGGCCGGATGTCGGCTTGCACGCCGGCCGCCTTGTAAGCCGCCTGCACCGCCGCCAGATTGGCCTGACCGGTTTGATGGATCACCTGCGGGCGCGGCTGATCGGCCGGCCACAGGGCCAGGGCCTTGGGCAGCAGATCGTTGATGGCGCGTGCGCCCAGCGAGCCCCCCACCACCAGCAGGCGCAACGGGCCGCTGCGGCCGGCATAGCGCTGGGCCGGCGGCGCCAGGGCTTCGATCTCGGCACGCACTGGGTTGCCGGTGACCACGGCCTTGCTCGTCGAGGCCGCGGCCGCGCCGTCAAAGCCAAAGGCAATGGTCTGGGCCATGGGCTTGAGGCTCTGGTTGCTCAGCAGCATGGCCGCATCGGCATTGACCAGCATCAGGGGCCGGCGCATCAACCAGGCCATCAAGCCACCGGGGAAGCAGACATAACCGCCCATGCCCAGCACCGCATCGGCGCTGCGCGTGACGAACACCTGGCGGCTTTGCACAAAGGCCTGCACCAGCTTGAACACACCCTTGACCGTGTGCAGCAGCCCCTTGCCGCGCAGGCCAGCAAAGGCCAGGCGATCGAGCGGGATGCCGGTGGGCGGCACCAGCTTGTTTTCCATGCCCAGCTCGGTGCCCATCCAGCTGACGCTCCAGCCGCGACGCTTCATCTCCTCGGCCACAGCCAGGCCCGGAATGATGTGGCCGCCGGTGCCGGCCGCCATGATGACGAGGTGTTTGGTGCTCATGCGCGACCTCCGCGCATCAATTGCCTATTCTCGATGTCTATCCGCAGCACGATGGCCAAGGCCACGCAGTTCATCAAAATGGCCGAACCACCAAAGCTCATCAGCGGCAGGGTCAGGCCCTTGGTCGGCAGCGCACCCAGGTTCACTCCCATATTGATGAAGGCCTGGCCACCCACCCAGATGCCGATGCCTTGGGCATAGAGGCCGGCGAACACGCGGTCCAGGGCGATGGCCTGGCGGCCGATGTGGAAGAGGCGGCGCGAAAGCCAGAAGAAGCCGATGATGGTCAAGGCCACGCCGACAAAGCCCAGCTCCTCACCGATCACGGCGAGCAAAAAGTCGGTGTGAGCCTCGGGCAGGTAGTGCAGCTTTTCGACACTGCTGCCCAGGCCCTGGCCCAGCCATTCGCCACGGCCCAGTGCGATCAAGGAATGCGTCAGCTGGTAGGCCTTGCCCTGGGCGTACTTCTCGTCCCAGGGGTTGAGGTAGGCAAAGATGCGCTCGCGGCGGAACTCGCTGAAGGTGATCATCAGCACGAAGGCGCCGACCAGCACGGCCACGATCAGGAAGAACATGCGGCCGTTGACACCGCCCAGGAACAAGATGCCCATGGCGATGGCTGCGATCACCATGAAGGCACCCATGTCCGGCTCGGCCAGCAACAACACGCCGACGATGGCCAGCGACACGGCCATCGGCCACACCGCCTGGAAGAAGTTCTCCTTCACATCCATCTTGCGCATCATGTAGCTGGCCGCATACATGGCAATCGCCATCTTGGCCAGTTCCGAGGGCTGGAAGTTCATCACGCCCAGCGGAATCCAACGCCGCGCACCGTAGACCACCTTGCCCACGCCGGGGATCAGCACGGCCACCAGCAGCACCAGGGCCAGCACAAACATCCAGGGCGCATAACGTTCCCAGGTCGACACCGGCACCTGCACCGTGATCAGGGCCGCCACCAGACCGAAGGAAATGGCCACGATGTGACGGGTCAGGAAATGGGTGGGCAGGTACTTGGCAAAGCGTGGGTTGTCCGGCATGGCGATGGAGGCGGAATACACCATCACCAGGCCCAGGCCCATCAAGGCCAGAACCACCCAGACCAGGGTGCTGTCAAAGCCGCTGAGCTTGGTCGGTTGACCGGCCGACACGCTGACCCAATCGCGCACCGGCACGTTCTCCACGCCGCCCTTGCGACCTGCCCACAGCGCACGCAGGCGCTCGGACCAAGGCTGGATCATGGCGGAGAGGCTCACAGGCTCAAGCCCCGGTCTTCGGCCAGCTGCTGCACGGCGGCCACAAAGACCTCGGCGCGGTGGGCGTAGTTGCGGAACATGTCCAGGCTGGCGCAGGCCGGACTCAGCAGCACGCTGTCGCCACTTTGCGCTTGCGCCTGGCACCAGGCCGTGGCGGCCTCCAGGCTCTCATGCGACTGCATGGGCACGCCGCAATCGGCCAGGGCGGCAGCGAGCTGCGGGCCGTCGCGTCCGATCAATGCCACGGCGCGTGCATGGCGAGCCACGCCGGCGGCCAGGGGGCTGAAGTCCTGGCCCTTGCCGTCGCCGCCGAGGATCAAGACCAGCTTGGCCGGCGCCCGGTCGGCACCCAGACCGGTGATGGCCGCCACGGTGGCGCCGACATTGGTGCCCTTGGAATCGTCGTAGAAATCCACGCCGGCTATGGAGGCCACATGCTCGACGCGGTGCGGCTCGCCGCGGTACTCGCGCAGGCCGTGCAACATGGGCGCCAACGCGCAGCCGGCGGCGCTGGCCAGGGCCAGGGCGGCCAGTGCATTGGCAGCGTTATGGCGGCCGCGCACGCGCAGGGCGTCGGCGGGCATCAGGCGCTGCAGCACGATTTCCTCTTCCTCGTCCTTGCGGCGCTTGAGGGTTTCGTCTTGTTCGCGGGCACGCACCAGCCAGGCCATGCCGCCCTCTTCCACCAGGCCGAAGTCGCCCGGGCGGTCCGGCGCATCCAGGCCGAAGCGGGTCACGGCGCGCTGCACCGATTTGGCAGCGCGGCCGCGGCCTTGCTTGACCATCACGGCGGCCGGCACCAGGCCTTCGACCACTGGATCGTCGCGGTTGATGACCATCAGCCCGTTCTGGCCGAAGACGAACGCCTTGGCCCGGGTGTAGGCGGCCATATCGCCATGCCAGTCGAGATGGTCTTGCGTGAGATTGAGCACCGCGCCGGCCGTGGGCTCGAAGCCCTGCACGCCATCGAGCTGGAAGCTGGACAGCTCCAGCACCCAGACCTCGGGCAGGTGCTCGAAGACCGGGCCCTTGGGGGGCGGCGGCTTGATGGGCAGGGGCGCCTCGTCGAGCAGGGCTTCGACCATGTCCAGGGTGCTGAGCGCCTCGGCGGCTTCTGCACTCGCGGTCGCGGGCACGGCCTCGGCCGGCGCGGGTTCAGCTGCTTCAGACTCTGCAGCGGGCTCGACAGCCAGCTCGGCCGGGGCTGCCTCTGCTTCTGTCGCAGCTTCGGGTGCGGCTTGAGGTGAAGCTTCAGATGCCACAGCTTCATCGGCCACCGGATTCGGCACTTCGGCTTCAGCAGCAAGCTCCTGCGGAACCTCTTCCGGCAGCACCGGCGCCGGCTCCAGATCCAGGGCCGTGCCCAGGGTCGTCAGCATGCTGGGGCCGATATTGCCGGCCACGGCCACGCGCTTGCCGGCACGTTCGGCCAGCAAAGCCGTCATGCAGGTGGTCGTGGTCTTGCCATTGGTGCCGGTGATGGCCAGCACGGCGGGCGCATAGCCGCGCTCGGACTTGAGATCGGCCAGGGCGCGGGCGAACAGGTCCAGCTCGCCCTGCACCGGCACGCCGGTCTGGCGCGCCTGGTTCAGCAGCGGCTGCAGGCGGGCATCCTGGGGCGACAGGCCCGGGCTCTTGAGCACCAGCTGCACGCCGATCAGCTCGTCGGCCGACAGCTCGCCGCTGAAGAAACGGGCGGCCGGCACCTGCTCGGCCAGGGCCGCCGCCTGCGGCGGCTGCGGGCGCGAGTCCCACACCGCAATGCGCTCCGCACCATGGCGCGCCACCCAGGCGGCCATGGCCAGGCCTGAGTCACCGAGCCCCAGGATCAGCACGCGCAGGCCTTGAAGATGCTTCATGCTCGCCTCGCCCGCTTCAACGCAGCTTCAGGCTGGCCAGGCCGACCAGGCACAGCAGCATGGTGATGATCCAGAAACGCACGACCACCTGCGTTTCCTTCCAGCCGGTCTTCTCGAAGTGGTGGTGCAGTGGCGCCATCTTGAAGATGCGCCGGCCCTCGCCGTACTTCTTCTTGGTGTACTTGAACCAGCTCACTTGCAACATGACCGAGAGCACCTCGGCCACGAACACACCGCCCATGATGCCCAGCACGATTTCCTGGCGCGTGATCACGGCCAGGGTGCCCAGCGCCCCGCCCAGGGACAGCGCGCCCACATCGCCCATGAAGACCTGGGCCGGGTAGGCGTTGAACCAGAGGAAAGCAAGACCTGCCCCCGCCATGGCCGCGCAGAAGATCAGCAGCTCGCCCGCGCCCGGGATGTAGGGCAGCAGCAGGTACTTGGAGAACACCGAGGAGCCGGTCAGGTAGGCGAACAGACCCAAGGCCGAGCCCACCAGCACCACCGGCATGATGGCCAGGCCATCGAGCCCGTCGGTGAAGTTGACCGCGTTGCTGCAACCAACGATGACGAAGAAGGACAGCGCGATGAAGCCGAACACGCCCAGCGGATAGCTGACCGTCTTGAAGAAGGGCACGATCAAGTCGGCCTTGGGCGGCAGATCGGTCGAGAAGCCGCTGCTGATCCAGCGGAAGAACAGCTGCACCACGCCCAGGAAGGAGGTCTCGGACACGCTGAAGGCCAGGTAGAGCGCGGCCACCAGGCCGATCAGCGATTGCCAGAAGAATTTCTCGCGGCTGCGCATGCCCTCGGGGTTCTTGTCTACCACCTTGCGCCAGTCATCGACCCAGCCCACGGCGCCGAAGCCCATGGTCACCAGCATCACCACCCAGACAAAGCGGTTGCTCCAGTCGAACCACAGCAGGGTCGAGACGCCGATGCCGATCAGGATCAGCACGCCGCCCATGGTGGGCGTGCCGTTCTTGGCCAGATGCTGCTGGATGCCGTACTCGCGGATGGGCTGGCCGATCTTCATCTCGGTCAGGCGGCGGATCACCCAGGGGCCGAAGGCCAGGCCGATCAGCAGCGCCGTCATGGCGGCCATCACGGCACGGAAAGTGATGTACTGGAACAGGCGCAGAAAGCCCAGATCCGGGTAAAGGCCTTGCAGCCATTGAGCCAGGGTCAGCAGCATGTCTTCAGGCCCCCGCTTTCGTGTCGGCCGTCTGCAGCAGGGCAGCGACCACTTGTTCCATACGCATGAAGCGAGATCCCTTGATCAAAATGTTCTGCACCTTCGGCGCGGACTCGGCCAGCGCGGCCAGCAGATCCGCCACAGTGGCAAAGGCGCGCGCCTTCGCGCCGTACGCCGCGGCGGCATCGGCCGCGGCCGAACCGGCGGTCCACAGCGCCGCCAGGCCGCGCTCGGCGGCATAAGCCCCCACCTCGCGGTGGAAGGCCGGGCCCTGGTCGCCGACCTCGCCCATATCGCCCAGGACCAGCCAGGAGTCACCGGGCAGCTCGGCCAGCACATCGATGGCCGCGCGCACGCTGTCGGGGTTGGCGTTGTAGCTGTCATCGATCAGGGTGATGCGCTGACCGGCACGCTCGAAGCTCTTGAGCTGCGAGCGGCCCTTGACCGGGCGGAAATCCTCCAGGCCGCGGGCGATCACCGCCAGCGGCGCGCCGGCCGCCAGGGCACAAGCCGCCGCGCCCAGTGCATTTCGCACGTTATGCAAACCGGCCACGGCCAGGGCCACCGGCGCCACGCCGGCCGGCGTGTGCAGCTCCAGGGCCCAGTGGCCGCTGTCCACCCAGCTCGCGCTGCCGGTGACATCGGCCTCGCCCTGCAGGGCAAAGCTCAGGTGCGGGCGGTTGCCGGCCAGTTCCAGCCAGATCGGTGCGCAGGCATCCTCGGCCGGGAACACGGCCACGCCGGTCGGGCCCAGGGCCTCGATCACGGCGCCGTTCTCGCGCGCCGCGGCCTCCACTGTCTGCATGAACTCCTGGTGCTCGCGCTGGGCGTTGTTGACCAGAGCGACGGTGGGGCGGGCGAAGGAGGCCAGCGGGGCGATCTCGCCGGGGTGGTTCATGCCCAGCTCGACCACGGCCGCGCGCTGCCACTGCACCTCGTCCTGGCGCAGGCGCAGCAGGGTCAGGGGCACGCCGATGTCGTTGTTGTAATTGCCTTCGGTCGCCAGGCAATTGCTGCCATGCCAGGCGCGCAGGATGCTGGCGATCATCTGGGTGACCGTGGTCTTGCCATTGCTGCCGGTGACGGCAATCAGCGGCAGCTGCACCTGGGCACGCCAGGCCTGGGCCAGCAGGCCGAGCGCCTGCTTGCTATCCGGCACCTCGATGCCGGCCAGGCCGGAACCAGCCAGGCCGCGCTCGGCCAGGGCCGCCACCGCGCCGGCTGCAGCGGCCTGGGGCAGGAAGTCATGCGCATCGAAGCGCTCGCCGCGCAGGGCGACAAACAGATCACCGGCCGCCAGGCTGCGCGTGTCGCTGTGCACGCGCTGGATGACGGTGTCGGGCGAGCCGATCAAGCGCGCCGTGGGCAGCAACGGCAGCAACAAAGCATGGGCCTGGCCCAGGGTCATCAAGGCTTGGGCGCTCACAGACCGGCCCTCCGGATCAGGGCGGCACGCGCTTCGTCCACATCGGAGAAGGGCTGGCGCTGACCCTCAATTTCCTGGTAGTCCTCATGACCCTTGCCGGCCACCAGGATGACGTCGCGCGTGCCCGCTTGCAGCACGGCTTGGGCGATGGCCTCGCGGCGATCCACCACACTGAGATGGCCGGCACCGGCCGGCAAGCCGGCTTCGATATCGGCCAGGATCTGCTGCGGCGCTTCGCTGCGCGGGTTGTCGCTGGTGACGATGACGCGGTCGGCCAGGCGGGCCGCGATGGCACCCATGGCCGGGCGCTTGCTGCGATCGCGGTCACCGCCGCAGCCGAAGACGCAGACCAGCCTGCCGCCGCGCGCCTGGGCCAGCGGGGCCAGGGCGCCGAGTGCCTTGTCCAGGGCATCGGGTGTGTGGGCGTAGTCGACCACCAGCTGGGGCAGCTCCAGGCCGTTGCCAACCCGTTGCATGCGGCCCGGCACGGGGGTGACGCGGCCGGCCACGGCGGCCACCGCGGCCAGGCCATGGCCCAGGGCACGCAGGCCACCGATCACGGCCAGCAGATTGGAGACGTTGTATTCGCCGATCAGGCCGGTTTCCACCAGCACCGCCTGCTCCGCTTCCTTGAGCGTGAAGGCCAGGCCGCCGGCACGGTAATGCAGATCGATGGCGCTGAGGCGTGCCTCGCGGTTCAGACCATAGGTCCAGACATCAAGGCGGCCCTGCAAGGCCGCAGCCAGCTCGGCACCCTTGGCATCGTCGAGATTCACCACCGCAGCCTGCAGACCCGGTCGATCGAAGAGCTCGCGCTTGGCGGCCCAGTAGGCCTCCATGCTGCCGTGGTAGTCGAGGTGGTCCTGCGTGAAATTGGTGAACAGGGCGGCGCGGATCTGCGTGCCGTCCAGGCGGTGTTCTTTCAGGCCGATGCTGGAGGCCTCGATGGCGCAAGCGCCATAACCCTCATCCTGCATGCGCCGGAAGGCGGCCTGCAGCAGCACCGGGTCGGGCGTGGTCAGGCCGGTGTAGTCGATCTGGCTGGGAAGCTCGCGGCCCGGGATGGGCGGTTCGCCCACGCCCAGGGTGCCGACCACGCCGCAGCGCTGGCCCAGCAGGCTCAGGGCCTGGGCGGTCCACCAGGCGGTGCTGGTCTTGCCATTGGTGCCGGTGCTGGCGATCACGGCCAGCTGCTTGGAAGGCTCGCCGTAATAGGCCGCCGCGATCAAGCCAGTGCGGGCCTTGAGCCCGGGCAGCGAGGCCACGCGGGCGTCGACAAAGCCATGGGCCTCCACGCCCTCGTCCTCGACCAGGCAGGTGGCGGCACCGGCCGCCAGTGCGCCGGCCACAAAGCCGCGGCCGTCACGGGCATAGCCGGGCCAGGCGATGAAGGCATCGCCGGCCTGCACCTGGCGGCTGTCGGTGCGCAGGGCGCCGGTGGTCCATTCCTGCAACCAGCGGGCGGCCGCTTCGGGAGACTTGAGTCGTGTCAACATGGTTTCAGAGAATCTCGTCCAGGGCCGGCGCGGGGCGCGTGGCCAGAATTTGGGAGCTGACGGTCAGATCCGGCGGCACGCCCAGCAGTTGCAGACTCTTGCCCACCACCTGGCTGAACACGGGGCCGGCCACCTTGCCGCCATCGTGGAAGCGGCCGGTGGGCTCATCCACCATGACCGCGACGATCAAACGCGGCTGCTCGATCGGCGCCAGGCCAACGAACCAGGCGCGGAACTTGTTCTTGTTGTAGCCACGGCCTTCTTGCTTGTAGGCCGTGCCCGATTTGCCGCCGACGCTGTAGCCCTCGCTGCGCGCCTTGAGCGAGGTGCCGCCCTGCTCGGTCACGGTCTGCAGCATGGCGCGCACCTGGCGGGTGGTGCCGGCGCTGAAGATGCGCTGGCCCTGCACGGCCTCGCCATCCGAGAGCTTGGTCATGCGCAGCGGGATGATCTCGCCGTCGTTCGCGAACACGGTGTAGGCGCGTGCCAGCTGCAGCAACGAGGTGGACAAGCCATAGCCATAGCTCATGGTCGCCTGCTCGATCGGCCGCCATTTGTGGGCCGGACGCAAGGTGCCGGCGACGGCACCGGGGAAGTCGATCTGCGGCCGGCGACCCAGCCCCAGGCTGGTGTAGAGGCCATGCATCTCCTGGGCCGGCATCTGCAGGGCCATCTTGACCGTCCCGACATTGCTGGAGCGCTGGATGATCTCGGCCACGGTCAGCGAATCGCTGGGGTGGGAATCGTGGATGGTGGCGCCGGTGATGGTCATGCGGCCGCCGTCGGTGGCGATCACGGTGTCGGCGCGCACGCGGCCGCTGTCCATGGCCTGGGCAGCGATGAAAGGCTTCATCACCGAGCCCGGCTCGAAGACATCGGTCAGCGCGCGGTTGCGCAGCTGCTCGCCGCTCAGATGCTTGCGCTGGGCGGGGTTGTAGCTGGGGAAATTGGCCAGGGCCAGAACCTCGCCGCTGCGCGCATCGAGCACCACCACCGAGCCGGCCTTGGCCTGGTTCTCGGCCACCGCGCTGCGGATGGCCTGGTAGGCGAAGTACTGGGTCTTGGCATCGATGGACAGGGCCACATCGCGGCCGTTGTGGGCCGGCACGGTTTCGCCCGCCGCTTCAACCACGCGGCCGAAGCGGTCGCGCATGACCGAGCGCTGGCCATCGCGGCCTTGCAAATCCTTCTGGAAGGCCAGTTCAATGCCCTCCTGACCCTGCTCTTCCAGATTGGTGAAGCCCACGACATGCGCAGCAGCTTCGCCCTCGGGATAGTGGCGCTGGAACTCGCGGTCCTGAAATACGCCCTTGAGCTTGAGCGCCTGCACGCGGGAGGCCGTCTCGCCATCCACCTGGCGGCGCAGCCAGACGAAGCGCGCGCTGGGATTGAGCTTGGCGCTCAGCTCCGCCTCGCTCAGGCTCAGGGCCTGAGCCAGGGCACGACGCTGGGCTGGGCTGGCATCGACCTCGGCCGGGATGGCCCAGAAGGAGGGCACGGCCACGCTGCTGGCCAGCACCTGACCGCTGCGATCCTGGATGCGGCCACGGCTGGCCGGCAGCTCCAGGGTGCGCACCAGGCGCGAATCACCCTGCTTCTGGAAGAACTCGGTGCCGATCACCTGGACATAAAGCGCCCGGCCCAGCAAGGCGGCCAGACCGGCGCCAACCAGGGCCAGCAGGAACTGCGAGCGCCAGACCGGCGTGCGCGTGCTCAGCACCGGGCTGTGGCCATGGCTGAGGCCGCGCCGCTGCGACGGCGCCGGGCGGTGGGGATGGCGGCGCGAGAGCAGTCGCTTCCACATGGTCAGAAGCTCTCTTCGACGGCCTGGGCAGCCGCCGGCTTGCCGGCGCTCTGGCTGGCCACGATCATCGGCTTGACTTCCAGATCGGTGGGCACGCCCAGCAGGCGCAGGCTTTGCGACACCACCTGGCTGAACACCGGGCCGGCCACGGCGCCTCCGTAGTACACGCCGTTGCTGGGCTCATCCACCATCACCGCGACGATGATGCGGGGCTTGCTGATCGGCGCGAGGCCGACAAACCAGCTGCGGTACTTGTTGCCGGCATAGCCCTTGCCTTCTTGCTTGTGCGCCGTGCCGGACTTGCCGCCCACGCTGTAGCCGCTGGCCATGGCCAGCGGCGCGGTGCCGCCCGGGGCGGCGGCGGCCTGCAACATCTGGCGCACGTCGTAGGCGGTCTTGGGCGAGAAGACCTTGAGGCCGCGCACCGGCTCACCGCCGGGCTGATGCAGCATGGTGACGGGGATGACCTCGCCATCACGCGCGAACACGGTGTAGGCACGCGCCAGCTGCAGCAGCGAGGCCGAGAGACCATAGCCATAGCTCATGGTGGCCTGCTCGACCGGGCGCCAGCTCTTGTAGGGGCGCAGCTTGCCGGTGATGGCACCGGGGAAATCGATCTGCGGACGCTGGCCCAGGCCGATGGCCGTGAACATCTCATGCATCTCACGCGGCTGCATGGTCATGGCCATCTTGACCGTGCCGACGTTGCTGGACTTCTGGATCACCCCGGCCACCGAAAGCTCGCCATGCGGGTGGGCATCGGTGATCCGGGAGCCGGTGATGACGATGCTGCCCGGTGCGGTCTGGATGGTGGTCTCCGGCGTCACCCGGCCGGTCTCCAGCGCCAGCGCGGCGATGAAGGGCTTCATGGTGGAGCCGGGTTCGAAGATGTCGGTCAGCGCGCGGTTGCGCAGCTGGGCGCCACTGAGGTTCTTGCGCTCGCTGGGGTTGTAGCTGGGATAGTTGGCCAGGGCCAGCACTTCGCCGGTCAGCACGTCCAGAACCACCACGGAGCCGGCCTTGGCCTTGTGCTCGGCCACCGCATCACGGATGCGCTGGTAGGCAAAGAACTGGACTTTGGAATCGATGGACAGATCGATGTCGCGGCCGTTGGCGGCGGGCACACGCTCGCCCACATCTTCATCCACGACCCGGCCCAGGCGGTCGCGCACGACCGAGCGCGAGCCGTCCTTGCCCTGCAGCGCCTTCTGGAAGGCCAGCTCGATGCCTTCCTGGCCACGCTCTTCGATATTGGTGAAGCCGACCACATGGGCCGCAGCCTCGCCCTCGGGATACTTGCGCTTGTACTCGCGGTCCTGGAACACACCTTTGAGGCCCAGGGTCTTGATGTCGGCGGCCACCTGATCCTCGGCCTGACGACGCAGCCAGACGAAGCGGGTGCTGGGGTCCAGCTTGCGCTCGAGTTCGGCGGGGCTGATGCCGAGGATCTTGGCCAGGGCGCGGCGCTTGGCCGGGTCTTCGTCGACTTCCTTGGGGATGGCCCAGATCGAGGGCACGGCCACGCTTGCGGCCAGGACCTGGCCACTGCGGTCGTTGATGCGGCCGCGGCTGGCGGGCAGCTCGACCGTGTGCACAAAGCGGGCCTCGCCCTGCTTTTGATAGAACTCGGTGCCGATCACCTGCACATACAGCGCGCGACCGAGCAAGCCAGCAAAGGCCAGGCCGACCAGGCCGACCAGAAAGCGCGAACGCCAGGGCGGGGTCTTGGAGGCCAGCAAGGGGCTGGTGGAATAGCTGACGGCGCGCGCGCTCTGCGGGCGCAGGCTGGCCGACTTGGCCGATGCGGCCTTGTGCGGGCGCTGGGTGGCACCAGGCGCCGATCTCTGGCTGCGGTCGCCGCCACCGAACCACTTCCTCATGGCCGGGCTCCAGTGCTGGCCGCTGCAGCGGCCACAGTGGCGCGAGCCCCTTGCTGATCGTCCACCTGCTGGCTCACGGCCGGGGTGATGCCGCGCATTTGCAGGCGCTCGCGCGCCACCTTTTCGACACGGATGTTGGTGGCCTGGGCATGGCGTTCGGCCTGCAGGCGCTGGCTATCCGCTTCCAGACGGCGGCCCTCGGCCTGCTCACGATCAACGGCCGTGAAGAGGCGGCGCGCCTCGTAGGCACTGCGCACCAGCATCAGGCCGCTGGCCAGCACAGCGATCAGCAGGATGAAGTTCAGCCGCCCCACGGAATCAGCCGCCCGTACGTTGGTGGCGCCGCTTCTGGTGTTCGACCGGCAGCGGCGCGTCGGTGCGCTCGGCCACGCGCAGCACGGCGGAGCGGGCGCGCGGATTGGCAGCCACCTCGGCCTCGCTGGGCTTGATGCGGGCAATGGCGCGCAGAGGCAGCGCCTTGGGTTCGGCGAACAGGGCGCGGCGGTCGACGATGTCCTTGCTGTGCGCGCCGATGAAGGTCTTGACGATGCGGTCTTCCAGCGAGTGGAAGCTGATCACGGCCAGGCGGCCGCCCGGGGCGAGCAGGCGCAGGGCGGCATTCAGCCCCTGCTCGAGCTCCTCAAGCTCGCCGTTGACGTGAATCCGAAGAGCTTGAAATGTGCGCGTTGCAGGGTTCTGGCCCGCTTCGCGGGTTTTGACTGCACGAGCCACGACTTCGGAAAGTTCATCGGTGCTTCGCACAGGACTCCCGCTCTCCCGACGAGCAACAAGCGCCTTTGCAATCTGAACAGCAAACCGTTCTTCCCCATAGTTCCGTATCACTTCCGCGATCTGGCGCTCATCGGCGCGGGCCAGGAAATCCGCGGCGCTCTCGCCACGGGTGGTGTCCATGCGCATGTCCAGCGGGCCGTTGAAACGGAAGCTGAAGCCGCGCTCGGGGTTGTCGATCTGCGGGCTCGAGACACCCAGATCCAGCAGCACGCCCTGCACCTGCTCGATGCCCAGACCGGCCAGCTGCGAGCGCATGTCGGCAAACGGCGAATGCAGGATGCGAAAGCGCGCATCGGTGATGGCGGTGGCGCCGCTGCTGGCGGCGGCAATCGCCTCCAGATCGCGGTCGATGCCGATCAGGCGCCCTTGCTCGCCGAGCTTGGACAGCAGCAGGCGCGAGTGGCCGCCGCGGCCGAAGGTGCCATCGACATAGCAGCCGTTGGGGTCGTTGAGCACGCCCTCCACCGTTTCGTGCAGCAGCACGGTGGTGTGGGAGAACTGGGGCGTTGCGGTGTCTTGTGGGGCGTCCATCAGAAGCTGAAGTCCTTGAGGGCGTCCGGCAGTTCGGATTCCATCACCTTGGCCTCATGCGCGGCGTAGGTGGCGGCATCCCAGAGTTCGAAGTGGCTGCCCATGCCGAGCAGCATCACGTCTTTTTGCAAACCGGCTGCTGCACGCAGCTCGGGCGAGATCAGCACGCGGGCGGCGCTGTCGATCTCCACATCCATGGCATTGCCGAGGAACACCCGCTTCCAGCCGGCCGCCGACATGGGCAGGGCGGCGATACGGTCGCGGAAGGCCTCCCAGGCCGGACGGGGGAAGACCATCAGGCAACCTTCCGGATGCTTGGTGACGGTCAGCTGCCCGGCGCACAGGGCCTGCAGCACTTCGCGGTGGCGTGTCGGGACGGCGAAACGCCCCTTGGCATCCATTGCCAAGGCTGAAGCCCCCTGAAACACAAAATTCGCCACGGCGACCCACCAAAATGCACTTTTCCCCACTTTACTAACCGAACCCCGGCCAGTCAAGGCAAATCGCAAAAAATTCCAATGAAATCAAGCACTTAGAAACAACTTCTCGACACTTTGCGCATCCAAAACTCGTTCAAAATGAAGGACTTGCAAAGCTGTCTGCAAGTGGAAGATGAACTTGGCAACAAGAAAAACTGTTGCAAGTCACATCGAGGCGCTGCGCGCAGCCGTTCCGCCGCCAAAATGCGCTTCAGCTTCCCGAGCGCTTGTCGAAAATCAAAGTCAAGCGTGTGAAAGTGTTCGAGGCGCCCGACAGGCCGCCGGCTCCGCCTGAGTGCATGACGAGGTCATATTGAGCAGAAAAGCTTCCAGCTCGCTGTTTTTCGCGATTGCGCTCGGCGCCAGCATCGGCCTGCTGCTGCCGGCCATGGCCGTGGGCGGCTTTCTGATCGGCCTGCGTGAACCCCAGGTGGCCGAGGCGGCGCAGCAGCGTGAACTGGACGCCAAACTCGATGTGCTGGTCAGCAGCCTGCCCGAGTTGCTCTGGAACCTGGACACGGTGGCCGCGCGCGAGGTGGTCTCGGCCATCATGACTTCGCCCGATGTGGTGCGCGTCAACGTCAGCGACGCCTCGCAAGGCCAGCCCTTCATCGAGATGAGCTTTCCCGAGCGCAAAAAGGGGCAGAGCATCAAGGGCGAGCGCGAGATCTTCCGCGGCCTGACCCGCATCGGCCACATCCAGATCGAGATCGACAACCACCTCAGCACCGCCGCCCTCACCCGCCAACGCTGGCTCTACGGCGCCACCGTGGGCGGCCAGCTGCTGGTCTCGCTGGCCCTGATCCTGGCCCTGGTCAACTCGCGCCTGATGCGGCCGCTGCGCGAGCTGGGCGACTTCGCCAACGACCTGGCCGAAGGCCGCTTCAGCGCCGAGCTCAAACCCGGCCGGCCCGATGAGATCGGCCTGCTGGGCGGTCATCTGGGCCATATGCGCGATGCGCTGCAGCAGCAGTTCGAGGCCCAGCGGGCCCTGATCGAACGCCTGCGCGGCATGGCCGAGACCGTGCCCGGTGTGGTCTACCAGCTGCGCCTGGGCACCGACGGGCGCTTCAGCTTTGCCTACGTCAGCGAGGCGGTGAAGGACTATTTCCACCTGAGTGCAGCGGCCCTGAGCCAGGACGCCGAGCCCTGGTTCGCCCAGATCGACCCGGCCGACCGCGCCAGCGTGCGCGAATCGCTGCTGGCCTCGGCCCGCCATCTGGCGCCCTGGCAGCAGGAGTTCCGCACCCATTTCGGCGACGGCAGCGAGCGCTGGATCTTCGGCAACGCGATTGCCCAGCTGGAAGAAGGCGGCAGCGTGCTCTGGCACGGCTTTCTGACCGACATCTCGCGCCAGCGCCGCGACGCGCTGGAGCTGCTGCGCTACCGCCACCATCTCGAAGAGCTGGTCGAGGCCCGCACCGCCGAGCTGGCCGAGGCCACCCACGCGGCGCAGGCGGCCAGCCTGGCCAAGAGCGCCTTCCTGGCCAATATGAGCCACGAGATCCGCACGCCGATGAACGCCATCATCGGCCTGACCTATCTGGTGCAAAGCGACACCACCGAGCCCGAGCAGCAAGAGCGCTTGCAGAAGGTGGCCGACGCCGCCGAGCACCTGCTCAGCGTCATCAACAATGTGCTCGACTTCTCCAAGATCGAGGCCGGCAAGCTGCAGCTGGAGCACACCGAGTTCACCGTCATCCAGGTGCTGGACAACATCTCCAGCATGCTGGCCCAGCGCGCCCACGAAAAGCAGCTGCGCGTCCAGCTGGATCTGGACGACCTGCTGTCCACCCAGGTGCTGCTGGGCGACGCCCAGCGCATCACCGAGGTGCTGCTGAACTTTGCCGGCAATGCCGTCAAGTTCACCGAGGCCGGCTTCGTGCGCCTGAGCGCACGGGTGCAGGAGGATCTGGGCTCGGCCCTGCGCCTGCGTTTCGAGGTGCAGGACAGCGGCATCGGCATCGCCGAGGAAGCCCAGGCCCGCCTGTTCCAGGATTTCGAGCAGGCCGACAGCTCCACCACCCGCCGCTACGGCGGCACCGGCCTGGGCCTGGCAATCTGCCGGCGCCTGGCCGAGCTGATGCAGGGCGAGGTGGGGGTGCACAGCGCGCCGGGCCAGGGCAGCCGCTTCTGGTTCTCGCTGCAGGTGGACAAGAGCGAGGCCGAGCTGCCGGTGCTGCCCGGCCCGCCGCGCGGCACCGCGGCGCGCGAGCAGCTTAAGCAGTTCAGCGGCACCCGCATCCTGCTGGCTGAAGACAACGCGGTGAACCAGGAGGTGGCCGTGGCCCTGCTGGGCAGCGCCGGCCTGCAGGTCGATGTGGCCGGCGATGGCCAGGAGGCCTTGCGCATGGCCGGCGAGTTCGACTACGCCCTCATCCTCATGGATGTGCAGATGCCGCTGATGGACGGCCTGGACGCCACCCGCGCCATCCGCGGCCTGCCCCTGGGGCGCGACGTGCCGATTCTGGCCATGACGGCCAATGCCTTTGCCGAGGAGCGCCAGCGCTGCCTGGACGCCGGCATGAACGACCATGTGGCCAAGCCGGTGGTGGCCGAGCAGCTCTTCGCCACCCTGGCCAGCTGGCTGAGCCGCCGCGCCGAGCAGCGCCGCCTGCAGGCCCAGCAGCAGTTGCAGCTGCCGACCGAGCTCTGACGCAGCGCCTGCGCCACCCAAAGAAACGGGGCCTTGCGGCCCCGTTCTTCATTCCCAGCCAGAAAAATGGGCGCGGCCCCTCAATTGCTTTCCTTGATCAGGCGCCCTGAACCGGCCTGGATGGGCCGGGCATTCATCGGGTAGAGGCGCGAGAAGATGGCGATCTGGTTGGGCGAAACCTGCACCGGCGTGCGCATCACCATCCAGAGCACGCCCTCCGAACAGGGCGGCGTGGTCAGCGAGCCCATATAGGTGTAGTAGGCCCGGTTCTCGGGCAGCAGCTGGTTCAAGTCCAGCAAGCCCGGCGCGGGCAAGGCCTCGCCTTTTTCCAGCGGCAGGTTGTTCCAGATGGTTTGCACCAAGGCCTGGTCCTGACCGCGCTCCAGCAGCACGGCCACCACGGCCAGGCGGCCTTCGGCATCTTTGTGCACCAGATGGGCCACCATGTCGTACTGGCGGCCGTTGATGCGCTCTTCGCTGGGGCGGTGGAAGTGGAACTGCAGCAGCTCGAAACGCCGGCCCATGACCTGCAGCGCATTGCCCGGCGCCACATTGACCTGGATGGTGTGGCCGTTGTCCAGCACGGCGAAGCTGCTGGGGCGGTACTCGAACTGGATCTTCTCCAGATCGACACGAATGCCCTCGCGGATGTCGATCGGGCTCTGGCGCGTGCCCACCGCGCATTGGCGGAACTCGGGGCTCAGCTCGGCCCATTTGTCGGGTGCACCCTCGCCGGCATAGCCCCAGTGCACATGGCCCCCCGCGGCGCCATGCTTGGTCTCATGCCCGGCCTCGGCCTTGTTGGCCTTGCCGCCCTTGGCCTTGGTGCTCTTGCCGCCCTCCTCGCCGCCGCCCTTGCTGGTGACTTTCATGCCCTTGGGCGACTCGGATTTGTCGCTCAGTCGCTCCGCCAGACGCTGGCGCAACACATCGAGCGACTCGTCGGCCGCCCGCGCTGGCGCCAGCGACATCAGGCTCAACAAGGACAGACTGAGGATGAGAGGGCGAAGCCGTGGCCGCCGGGTGATGAGTTCAGACTTGGATTCAGACATGCGCAACTCCCGGCCCGAGAACCGGGCCTGCTCGTCATGTCTTCGGACAAAACCGCGCCGGCTTGAGATCCGGCAGACGCTGCGCTAGGTTCAGGACGGCACGTCGCCCTTGATCCACAGCCAGGACAGCAGGCCGATGCTCATCAGCCCCATCGAGGCCAGGGCCAGCGCGAGCGTGGAGTGCATGACCAGGGGCACGACCACGCCGGCCACCAGGCCGTTGGCCGCGCTGCCGATACAAGCCTGCAGCGAGGACGCCATGCCGCGCCGCTCGGGCACGACATCGAGCACCATCAGCGTCACCACCGGCACCATCAGCGCCCAGCCGAAGGAGAAGCTCGAGATCACCGGCAGGGCCCAGAAGGGGCTGGGAGGCAGCAGCAGGTTGAGCGTCACATTGAGCAGCGACACCAGCACCATGATGGTGAAGCCGATGCGGATCTGGCGCTTGGGCTGGATGCGCCCGGCCAGGCGGCCGCTCAGCGCCGCGCCGCCCATGATGCCGCCGATGGAAAAACAGAAGAACCAGAAGAACTGCGTCGGCGCCAGCTGCAGATGCTCGCCCACGAACACCGGCGCCGCCAGCACGTAAAGAAACATGCCGTTGAACGGGATGCCGCTGGCCAGGGCCAGCAGCACGAAGCGGCGGTTGATGACCAGCTGCCGGTAGCCACGCATCAGCTCGCCGACATGGAAACGATGGCGGTCTTTCTCATGCAGGGTTTCGGGCAGCAGGCGCCAGTTGGCCACCAACAAGGCCACGCCCACCAGCACCAGGAACCAGAAGATGGAATGCCAGTCGGCATGCACGAACAGAAAGCCGCCCACCATGGGCGCAATCGCCGGCGCCACGCCGAAGAAGATGGTCACCTGCGACATCACCCGCTGCGCCTCGGACGGCGGGAACATATCGCGGATGATGGCGCGCGACACCACGATGCCGGCCCCTGCCGACATGCCCTGGACCGTGCGCCAAAACACCAACTGGCCGATGCTGCCGGCCAAGGCGCAACCGACCGAGGCCAGCGTGAACACCGCCATGCCCACCAGCACCACTGGCCGCCGGCCGAAGCTGTCGGACAAGGCGCCGTGGAACAGATTCATCACCGCAAAGCCCAGCAGGTAGCTGGACAGGGTCTGCTGCATCTCCACCGGCGTGGCCTGCAAGGCTGCGGCAATGCCCGCAAAGGCCGGCAGATAGGTGTCGATGGAAAACGGGCCCACCATGCCCAGGCCAGCCAACAAGACGGCCAAGGCCCAACGGGGTGCGCGCCACAAACGGCTGGCTTCGGGATTCATGGAAGGGGCTGCGGGCTCAGACGAGGTTCACACGCGCGGCGACGATGCCTGGTGAAACGGAGCGCCGCCAGTGTAGCGGCCGCCCCTACACTGCGCGCCTCCAAGGCTTTGCACAGCGAACACACACCATGAGCACGGACGGCACCAAGGCAGACTTTTTGAATCTGGGCGTGATCGGCCTGGGCGTGATGGGCCAACGCATGCTGGAGCGGCTGCAAGGCCACGCCCGCCTGCGCGCCAGCTGGGTCTGGGACGCCAACCCGGCGGCCCTGGCCCAGACCCTGGCACGCTACCCCCATCTGCGCGTTGCCGACAGCGCCGAGGCCTTGATCCAGAGCCCGGGCTTGCACAGCCTCTACATCGCCACGCCGCCGGCGGCCCATCTGCGCTTGAGCGAACTGGGTTTCGACGCCGGCCTGGCCGTCTTCTGCGAAAAGCCGCTGACGGTGGACTTCCCCTGCGCGCGCCGCTGCATCGCCCGCATCGCGGCCGAGGGCCAGCGCGCGGCGGTCAACTTCGCCCTTGCCTCTTCGCCAGGCCTGGCCTTGTTGCAACAGCGCTTCGGCGCTGCGGCCAGCGCGCCCAGCCTGGGCCGCTTGCAACACATCGAACTGGAGCTGGCCTTTGCCGCCTGGCCGCGCCCCTGGCAGGCCGCCGCGGGCGCCTGGCTGGCCGAGCGTGAGGAAGGCGGCTTCAGCCGCGAGGTGCTGTCGCACTTCATCTTTGCTGCCCAGCGCGTGCTGGGCCCGGCCCGGCGGCTGCGCAGCGAAGTGCTTTTCCCCTCTGAGGGCCGAGGCGCCGAAACCCAGCTGACCGCTGAACTCGAGATCGGCGGTGTGCCCCTGCGCATCCACGGCCGTGTCGGCGGCGAACAAGCCGACCTCAATCGCATGGTCTGGCATGGCGAGCACGGCACGCTGGAACTGGGCGAATGGTTCACCCGCATTCAGGACACGAGCACCTCCGCCGAGGCTTTGGCCCCAGAGCTGCAACGCGAACGCAGCCGCCTCGACCAGCTCGATCAATGGGTGGCCCTGATCGAAGGCCGCCGCCACGGCCTGCCCGGCTTCGCCGAAAGCCTGGCCGTTCAGGAAACCATTGAGGCGCTGCTGCAGGTGCCGGCCTGAGGACAGGGTTCGAAAGGCGGCTTGCGGCACATTGCAGCCGTTAAAGGTCGGGCTTGTGCCAAGGGGCATCGGGCGAGTGCTTCCGCTCATGTCCTCCGGCCTGTTCTGCGCACAGGCCTCCCCCTTTACTTCGCTTCAGCACTCACCCGACACCCCTTGGCAGATCCGCCATTGGTGTTTTCTTCGAGGGGGCAGGGAGGCGCGGGATCGGGTCGGCTGGGTGCTCTGCGAAGTGAAGTAAAGGAGGAGACCCCAGCCGCAGGCTGGGGTCGGGGGACATGAACGGAGCAGAGCGCCCAGTCGGCCCGATCAACAAGCAACCCAAGGGCTGCTTCGTGCCGCCAGCCGCCCCACGCTCAGACTTGGTGACGCGGCGACGCGAGGTGGAAAGAAGGAAGAAAGAGTGAAGCAAGTCGATAGGCCGGATTCTGTGCAAGACCTGACCCTTGCGGGTCCAGTCCTGTGACCGCCATTCCTCTGGGCCGGACATCGCTGCCCGGCTCGGTGCCACCTACCCGCCCGCTCTGCGAGCCGCATCAATACGGGCCTACTTGGTGTTGCTGCGCGTAGAGATTGCCCGTTTCACCCGATCCCGGAGGCTGCGCTTCCGGTCCCGCCAGGCTTGCGCCCGGCACGTTTGATCGACTCGTCTCTGTTGCTCTGATCCTCGGCTCACGCCGGACAGCCGTTAGCTGCTACGCCGCTCTATGCAGTCCGGACCTTCCTCCAGTGCCATGTTTCCATGCTCGCACCAGCGGCGGTCTGACTTGCTTCACGGACGCATTATCCCTGATGGCGCACACGGCATAAGCTCATCACGAAAACAGTGAAGGCTGGGCGCCAGCTCAGGCTAGCATTTGCGCTTCCCCCGGAAGGAGCCCCGCGCCATGAAAGTCAACAACATCCTCGCCACCATCGGCAACACGCCCCACATCCGCGTCCAGCGCCTGTTCGGCGCTGACGCCCAGGTCTGGATCAAGTCCGAACGCAGCAACCCGGGCGGCTCCATCAAGGACCGCATCGCCCTGGCCATGGTGGAAGACGCTGAAGCGCGCGGCCTGCTGCAGCCCGGCGGCACCATCATCGAGCCGACCTCGGGCAACACCGGCGTCGGCCTGGCCATGGTCGCCGCGGTCAAGGGCTACAAGCTGATCCTGGTGATGCCCGACAGCATGTCGGTGGAACGCCGCCGCCTGATGCTGGCCTACGGCGCCAGCTTCGACCTGACCCCGCGCGAAAAAGGCATGAAGGGCGCCATCGCCCGCGCCCAGGAACTGCTGAGCCAGCATGAGAACGCCTGGATGCCCCAGCAGTTCGAGAACCCGGCCAATATCGATGTCCATGTGCGGACCACCGCCCAGGAAATCCTGCGCGACTTCCCCGAAGGCCTGGATGCACTCATCACCGGCGTGGGCACCGGCGGCCACATCAGCGGCTGCGCCAAGGTGCTGAAGGAACACTGGCCGCAGCTCAAGGTCTTTGCCGTCGAGCCCTCGGCCTCGCCCGTGATCAGCGGCGGCGCCCCGAGCCCGCACCCGATCCAGGGCATCGGCGCGGGCTTCATCCCGGTCAATCTGAAGACCGGATTGCTGGACGGCGTGATCCAGGTCGAGGCCGAAGCCGCCCGCGAGTACGCGCGCCGCAGCGCTGCGCAGGAAGGCCTGCTGGTGGGCATCTCCAGCGGCGCCACCCTGGCCGCCATCGCTCAGAAGCTGCCCGAACTGGGCGCCGGCGCTCGCGTGCTGGGCTTCAACTACGACACCGGCGAACGGTATCTCTCGATCGAGGGCTTCCTGCCGGCTTGATGGTGGGCGCCTGAGTCGCGCAACAAACACAAGGCCCGGGCTCGCAACACGCGGGCCCGGGCCTTGTCATTGGAAGAAGCGAAATTCTGTGCGCTCAATCCTGCTCGCCCTCGCTGCTGGGCGTGTCGTTGTCCTTGCTGGCCTGGCGGGCCAGTTGCGCCTCCAGCGGCCGCAGGGCGTCAATCAAGGCTTCGGGCGGCTTGGGCTCGACCAGGCGGAAGGACGGCGGCGGCAAGGCGCTCAGGTAGTTGGGGCCGAACCAATGCTGCTGCTCCAGGCGGCGCGCCACGGTCAGCACCATCACCGTGGCCAGGCCGGCTGTGATGGCCAAGGCCAGCCAACGCCGCCCGCGCGGCCACACCAGGATGGCATGCCACCACAACAGCGCCGCCACGCCCGCCGGAAAGACCAGCGCATCGACCACCAGCAAGCGCGGCCAGCTCAGGGCATAGGCCAGCAGCGGCAGGCCAAAGCTCAGCAGATGCAGGCCCGTCACGCCCACCAGCGCCCGGCGCAGATGGGTGGCGAAAGGAAAGCGATGCTGGAACAGCTGCGTCACCAGGGACCACAGCGCCGCCCAGCCCAGGATCACCGCCAGTGGGCCGAGAACGGCGCCGCTGTAATCGACCCACGGTGAACCCGGATTGAGCGCCGACCATTGGTCAAACCACAGCAGCCCCAGCCAGAGTGCCAGCAGGCCCGGCACCCAGCCGGCCGCCACCTTGGCGGCACGTTGCTGGTGGGCCTGCATGGGCTGCTCGGCGGCCAGGCGCTCCTCGCTGCTGCGCCAGCGCAGGTGCGTGGCGCCCAGCTGGAAGGCCGCGGCGGGCTGCAGATCGGCCACTTCGCCCTCGCGCAGGCGGCGCTCACCCAACCAGCCGCCGTTGAGGCTGGGCAGCAGGCGCAGGCGCGGGCCTTGATCGTCCCAGAGCAGTTGGGCATGTTCGGCCGCCACATGGCCGTCTTCCAGCACCACATCGCAGAGCACCGAGCGGCCGATCAGGGCCGGCCACTGCTGCACCCGCTGGACCGAACGGACTTCGCCGTCGCGGCCCAGCACCTCGATCACCGCGGTGCGCTGGGGCTGTTGCTGCTGCTGTTCTTGTCGTTGTTCTTCTTGGCGGTCCATGCAAAACCTTCCAGGTAATGGGCGCTCAACTTCAGCGCATTGTCGAAGCTGACGCCGCGGGCGTCGAAGCGGCCCAGCGCGCCTTCGGTGCTGGCGTCCACCGTGGTGACCAGCACGCTCAGGTCATGCAGACCGCTGAGCTTGCGGTAGGCACGCAGGCACACCACGGCGCGCAGCGGCAGGCCGGCGCGGTCGACAAACTCTTCCTTGCAAAACGGCGCGGTGCGGTCCTTGTCATCGCGGCCCAGGCGCTCGTTGCGGAAGCTGCCCGAATACTGCTTGGCAAAGCGGATGGCGCCCAGCTTGGCGCCGTCGTAGGCCTCGTGCGACATGTCCAGATAGCCGGTCTGCATGGCATCGCTGACAAAGACGGCGTGCTCCATGCGGCACTGCGAGCGCTGGAACTCCAGGCCCTTGGTGTCAGCCGGCGTGCCGCGGCCCCAGCAGCGCATGAACTGCTCCTGCGGCACCGGCAGCTGATAGCGGCTGTGGCCGGCCGAAGCCCAGGGCTGGGCCACGAAACGCGTCACCAGCTCGTCCTGGTAACGCAGCAGCTGCTCGCGCAGGCGCGGCCAGGCCGGCGCACTCAGGGGCTTGGCCGTGCGGCTGCGCTCGAACAGCTGACGGGCAAACTCACCGGGCACCAGAAAGCTCATCTGCTGGGCAAAGAACATGGCCGAGACATTGACGCCGACCACGCGCCCGTCTTCGTCCACCACCGGGCCGCCGCTCATGCCCGAGTTGATGCTGCCCGAGTAATAAATCAGCGGATCGAAGCTGCGCTCGACCAGGCCGTTGAAATTGCCCTCGACCACGGCAAAGGCCACATCGTGCGGATTGCCCATCGAGTAGATACGGTCGCCTTTGGCCAGCGGACGGTCGGCCGGGCGGAAGCTCAAAGCGCCCCGCCCTTTCAAGGCACCGGCGGGCGCGCGCAGCAGCGCCAGATCGCGGCGCACATCGAAGTCCAGCAGCTCCAGCTGTCCCTCCTGCCCCTCGGTCGTGGCGTAGCGCAGGCGGTAACGCTCAGGCTCCAGGGCGAACTGGCTGATCACGTGGTAGTTGGTCAGCACATGGCCGTCTTCGCTGACCAGAAAACCCGAGCCCACCGAGGCCTGGCTGTCCTGGGTCTTGAGCAAGGTGCGGATCTGCAGCAGCTGGGCGCGCGTGCCTTCGTAGACGCGGCGCGCCGTGGCCGACACAGCGGCCGGGGCCGAAGCAGCAGGAGCAGCAGCTGCCGGCGGCGGCGTCACAGCCGGCGACGGGGCCGCTGAGGCGACACCGAGCAGCCCCCCAAACATGAGGCTGCCCATGAGCCCCACGAGCGGCCGAAGCAGGCGCGCCGAGGGCTGAAGGAGAAATCGGAACAAGTGGAACCTCCCAAGGTTCAGAGAAGCGGCGATGCTAGCCGGTTTGTACCCGCACACCAGGGCGGAACACCCCGGGGTCGGCATAGAAATCCGCGTTTTCATTGGCCGGCCACCAGCCGGGCACGCCCAGCACCGGCAGGGGCAGGAAAGGCTTGTGCCGCAGGAACTCCGGCGCCAGCCAGGGGCCACTCGCGTCTTGCGCATCGGCCGCCTCGGGCAGGATCAGCACATGGGCGCAGATGGGCTTGCGCGGCTGCAGCAGCTTTTCCATCAAGGCATGGCCCACCAGTTGCAGCCGCGCCTGGACCCAGAGCGGGCGCAAGCGGCCGAACAGTGCGGTCCAGTCACGATCGCGCAAGGCCACCAACAGCGGCTCGGGCCCCTGCAAAAAGGCGGCGTTCTCGTCCAGCAGGGTCAGGGCATCCCGCAGCGGGCCACGCTGCGCCTGCACGCCACCGCTCTCGGTCAAGGCTTGCAGATGGAGGGCGTTAAGCCGGGTCTTGAGCCCTGGCCAGTGCAGCCAGACCAGGCCGTTGAACAAATCATGGGCGTTGTCGCGCGTGGGCACGCAGGCGCTGCGGTGGATGAATGCCTCGTAGGCCTCGCCCTCGGGCAGCTCATCCTGGGCCACAAAGCGCAGCGGGCCGGCCTCGAGCAAGACCGGGGGCCCCGCGCGCAGCTGGGCATTGAGCGCCTCGGCCACGCGGGCGCCGGCGGCGAGGTCAGCCGCCAGCGCCAGCCCACGTGCGCGGTAGGGCGCCAGCCAGGGCGCGGACCAATCGATGCCGAAATCGAGCGCCGAACTCAGAGCAGTTTCCAGCCCAGGGTTTCGCCGCCGCGCAGGGGCTTGAGTTCGGCCGCACCAAAAGGCACGGCGCTGGGCAGAGTCCAGTCCTGCTTGACCAGGGTGACCTGACCGCTGTTGCGCGGCAGCTTGTAGAAGTCGGGGCCATTGAAGCTGGCGAAGGCCTCCAGCTTGTCCAGCGCGCCCATGGCTTCAAAAGCCTCGGCGTACAGCTCCAGAGCCGAAAGGGCGGTGAAGCAGCCGGCGCCGCAGACCGAGTTTTCCTTCATCTGCGAGGCATGCGGCGCGCTGTCGGTGCCGAGGAAGAACTTCTTGCTTCCCGAGGTGGCGGCCTCGATCAAGGCGCGGCGGTGCAGCTCGCGCTTGAGCACGGGCAGGCAGTAGTAGTGCGGGCGCAGGCCGCCGGTGAAGATGGCGTTGCGGTTGTAGAGCAGGTGCTGGGGCGTCAGCGTGGCGGCCGTGAAGTCGTCCGCGCTGGCCACGTAGTCAGCCGCCTCCTTGGTGGTGATGTGTTCGAACACCACCTTGAGCTCGGGCATGTCGCGGCGCAACGGCTGCATCACACGGTCAATGAAAACCGCCTCGCGGTCGAAGACATCAATCTCGGGATCGGTCACCTCGCCGTGCACCAGCAGCAGCAGGCCGGCGCGCTGCATGGCCTCCAGGGTCTTGTAGGTCTTGCGGATGTCGGTCACGCCGGCATCGCTGTTGGTGGTGGCACCGGCCGGATACAGCTTCAGGGCGACGACGCCGGCGTCCTTGGCGCGCTCGATCTCCTCGACCGGGGTCAGGTCGGTCAGGTACATGGTCATCAAGGGCTGGAAGTCCAGACCCTCCGGCACGGCGGCCAAGATGCGCTCGCGGTAGGCGATCGCTTGCGCGGCCGTGGTCACCGGCGGGCGCAGATTGGGCATGATGATGGCCCGGGCGAACTGACGGGCTGTGTAGGGCAGCACGCTTTGCAAGGCCGGCTCGTCGCGAACATGCAGATGCCAGTCATCGGGCCGGGTGATACTCAGGGTCTGAGCCGCCGCCGAGACGGGGGCAGACGAAGAGGAAGCTGAAGGAGTGGAGGAGGAAGTTGTGTGCGCCATGCCCGTGATTGTCCCAAATCCTGTCCGGCGTGCCGAGCATGCCGCCGCGGCATCTTGAAGGCCCTGCCCCATGTCTCAGCTCCGCACACCTGACCCTGAACTGCAGCGCAGCTACACCCTGCTGGACCAGGGCCAGCTGGGCGAAGCCCGCCGCCTGGCCCAGCAATGCCTGGAACAGGCCCGCGAGGCTGGCGACGAGCTCGCCAGCAGCCGCGCCAGCATTGCGCTGGGCCTGATTGCCGCCTACGACTCGCGCCACGAAGAGGCCATGCAGCTGCTGCTGCCCCATGTGCCGGTGCTGGAGGCGACCGAGGCCCGCAAGGAGCTGTGCCGCGCTTACAGCGTGCTGGGCTTTTCGCTCGGCGTGCTGGGCGACCCGGAGCGCGGCCTGGAGTGGGCCAGCAAGGCCCTGGCCCTGGCCGAGCAGCAACAGTCCTCGCGCGAGTTGGTGCGCGCGCAGCTGAACCGGGCCGTGCTGTTCAACCAGATGGGCGACTGGCAGCGCGCCGAGCTGAGCCTGCGAGCCGGCATCGAGGAAGCGCAAGGCCATGGCTACGGGCCCTCGGCCACGGCCGGCCTGTCCAACCTGGCGGAGATCCACCTGAGCCAGGCCCTGCGCTGCCGCGAGCGCCACGACGACGCCGGCGCTGCGCGCCACGCCCAGGATGCCGGCCATTGGTACGAGCGAGCCATCGAGTCCTGCATCATCCATGGCCTGGACAACATCCTCGGCGAGGCCTACGCGAAACTGGCCCGCGCCCAGGTGCTGCAAAGCCAGATGACCGGCGTGCCCGGTCTGCTGCAGCGAGCGGCCGGCCTGTCCAGCGACAACCCGGTGCTGCGCGCCGAGATCAGCCTGACCCAGGGCATGGCCGCCGCCGAAAGCGGCCGCGAGCAAGACGCCCGCCACGCGCTGGAACATGCGCTGCACATCGCCCAGGAATGCCACGAACCCGATCTGGTGCACCAGGTCTTGTTCGAGCTCAGCCATCTCGAGCGCAGCTACGGCCATCTGCACGCGGCGCTGCAGCGCTTTGAGGAACGCCACCACCTGATGATGGAGCATTTCAAACGCCGCCTGCGCATGGTGGCGCGCAGCGCCGAGGTCTGGGCCGAGGCGGAGCAAGCGCGGCTGGCGGCACGCGCCGCCATCGAGCGCGAGGCCGAGCTGATCCGCAGCCAGAGCGAGCTGCTGGCCCGCGCCGCCCAGCTGCAGCAGGACGCCATGTGCGACGGCCTGACCGGCCTGCTCAACCGCCGTGGCCTGGAGGCCCAGGCCCGCACGCTCTGGGGCCCGGGCCAGAGCGACAGCCCGCTGAGCCTGGCCGTCATCGACGCCGACCATTTCAAGCGCATCAACGACGACTGCGGCCACGCCACCGGCGATGCCGTGCTCAAGCAGCTGGGCCAGCTGCTGCAACAGGACATCCGCGCCAGCGACGTGCTGGCGCGCATGGGCGGCGAAGAGTTTGTGCTCGTGCTGCCCGACCGCACGCTGGACGAGGCCCAGCGCATCTGCGAGCGCGTGCGCCAGCGTGTGGCCGAGGGCAACTGGCAGCAGTGCGGCAGCCACCTGCCGGTCAGCATCAGCATCGGCCTGAGCCAACGTCAGCCGGGCGACGACCTGGAGACCCTGCTGCGCCGCGCCGACCAGCTGATGTATGCCGCCAAAACCGCCGGGCGCAACTGCGTACGCAGCAGCCCGGGCAGCGAGACCTCCTGAGTCTGGAGGCTGGGGCGGGCTGCGGGCCGGGCCAGACCCGGAACAGCTGCACGGTCTTGGCCGGCACGTGCGCGCACGCCGGCCGCCCGCGTGGCAGCATCGCAAGCTGAATTGTTGAACTCCTGCGAGGACCGCCCGCCATGCCCCAAACATCCGCCCTTCCCACGTCGCTCCTGGCCGCTGCGTCGATCGCCTGCGCGGCCCTGGTCCTGGGAGGCTGCAGCAGCGTGCCGGAGGAAGTGCCGGGGCCGCCGGCCAAGGAGATGATCTACGCCGTGACCACGGCCCAGCAGTTGATCCAGTTCAATGCCGGCCAACCCCAGCGGCTGCTGAGCAGCAAACCGCTGCGCGGCCTGGCGCCGCAGGATCGCCTGCTGGGCATCGACTACCGCGTGGCCAAGGGCCAGCTCTACGGCCTGGGCGCCAGCGGTCAGCTCTACCGCATCAACACGCAGGACGGCAGCGTCAGCACCGTGGGCACACCATCGGCCTTGCCGAGCGAAGGTGCCCAGGAATGGGGCTTTGATTTCAACCCGACCGTGGATCGCATCCGCGTGGTCAACGACGCCGGGTTCAATCTGCGCCTGCATCCAGACACCGGCGCCGTGGTGGACGGCAATGCCGAACAGCCCGGCCTGCAGTTCGATGGCCGCTTGGCTTTTGACGCCGGTGATGTGAACGCCGGCAAGCCGGTGGCCCTGGTCGCCGCCGGCTACAGCTACAACAAGCGCGACGAAAAGATCACCACCAACTACGCGTTAGAAGGCCGGCAAGGCCTGCTGGTGCACCAGGGCAGCAAGGAGGGCGTGCCGCCCATGATCTCGCCCAACAGCGGCCGGCTGTTCACCATCGGCTCGCTGGGCCTGGGCACCTTCGAACGCGCCACGCTCGATGTGTCGGACCTGTCCAACGCCGCCTACTCTGCCATCAGCCGCGGCAACAGCTCGACCTGGTATCGCATCGATCTGGAGACTGGCAGGGCCACACGCATCGGCACGATTGGCGGTGGCGCGGCGGTGGTGGGGGCGGCGATCGAGCCGTGAGGGCTGGGCGCGACTGAATCGATCCTTCAATCAGCCATGCCGCGCGAGACGCGGCCTGGCCTTCGCCGTGCGTCGGCGGGTCCGCAGGGACCCACCTCGGTCCCGGCTCAGTGCTGCAGGATCTTGGCCAGGAAGTCCTTGGCGCGCGGGGAGCGCTCCTCGGGCTTGCCGAAGAAGTCTTCGCGCTTGCAGTCCTCGATGATCTTGCCGGCGTCCATGAAGATGACGCGGCTGCTGACCTTTTTGGCGAAGCCCATCTCGTGGGTCACGCACATCATGGTCATGCCTTCCTGGGCCAGCTTGACCATCACGTCGAGCACCTCACCGACCATTTCCGGGTCCAGGGCCGAGGTGGGCTCGTCGAAGAGCATGACGATGGGGTCCATGCTGAGCGCACGGGCGATGGCCACGCGCTGCTGTTGGCCGCCGGAGAGCTGACCGGGGAATTTGTCCTTGTGCGCCGACAAGCCCACACGGTCCAGCATCTTGAGGCCGCGGGTCTTGGCATCGTCGGGCGTGCGGCCCAGCACCTTGATCTGGGCCAGGGTCAGGTTATCGGTCACGCTGAGGTGCGGAAACAGCTCGAAGTGTTGGAACACCATGCCCACGCGCGAACGCAGCTTGGGCAGGTTGGTCTTGGGGTCGGCCAAGGAGATGCCGTCGACAACGATGTCGCCCTTCTGGAAAGGCTCCAGTGCATTGACGGTCTTGATCAGCGTGGATTTGCCGGAGCCCGAAGGGCCGCAGACCACCACCACCTCACCCTTCTGGATGCTGGTGGAACAGTCGGTCAGCACCTGGAAGCTGCCGTACCACTTGGAGACGTTTTTGATGTCGATCATGGATGAACTCCTGATTGATTGTTTGAGCGCGCAGAGCTCAAACGGTGCCGGGCCGTCCCAAACCGTTTGAGCCCCCCCTCGGGGGGCGGCGGTGTACGCACCGCCGGGGGCTGCATGACTAGCGGATGATGGCGATCTTCTTTTGCAGGCGGCGCACCAGCATGGACATGCCGAAGCAGATGGCGAAATAGACCAAGGTCGCTACCAGATAAGTTTCCACCGGACGGTTGAAATTGCGCCCTGCCGTTTCAAAGCCCTTGAGCAGGTCGTAGGCGCCAATGGCATAGACCAGGGAGGTGTCCTGGAACAGGATGATGGTCTGGGTCAGCAGCACCGGCAGCATGTTGCGGAAGGCCTGGGGCAAAACCACCAGCTGCATGGTCTGGCCGTAGCTCATGCCCATGGCGTAGCCGGCATGGGTCTGCCCCTTGGGCACACTCTGGATGCCGGCACGCATGATCTCGGCGTAATAGGCCGCCTCGAACAAGGTGAAGGTCAGCACCGCCGAGATCTCCGCGCCCAGCGGGCGGCCGATCACAAAGGGGATCAGCAGGAAGAACCACAGAATCACCATCACCAGCGGAATGCTGCGCATGGTGTTGATGTAGCCAGCGGCCGGCAGCGCCAACCAGGGCTTGCCGGACAGGCGCATCAGGGCCAGCACCGTGCCCAGGGCGATGCCGCCCACCATGGCAACCAAGGTCAGCTGCACCGAGAAGTAAAAGCCCTGCAGCACATAGCTGCCGATGACGGACCAGTTGAGAAAGCTGAAATCAAGATTCATTGGGCGCTCCCCACCATGCCGGGCACGCGGGCACGCAGTTCAATGACACGGGCCAGGGCAAAGATGGCGATCGAGGACACGAAGTAGAGGCCAGTGACGGCCAGATAGACCTCGATGCCGCGGGAGGTTTCTTCCTGGGCCTGGCGGGCGAACATGATGAGCTCGGGCACGGAGACGGCAAAGGCCACGGCCGAGTTCTTGACGATGCCCATCGCCTCGCTGGTCAGGGGCGGGATGATGATGCGCAAGGCCACCGGCAGCAGCACATAGCGGTAGGTCTGCGGCAGGGTCAGGCCCATGGCCAGGCCGGCACTGCGCTGACCACGCGGCAGACTCTGAATGCCGGCCTTGACCTGCTCGGAAATCCGCGCCGAGGTGAAGAAACCCAAACCCAGCACCACGAGCAGGAAGCTGGGCACGGCCTTGAGCGCGGGCACCAACTCGGGCGCCACGAAGTACCAAAGGAAGACCTGGACCAGCACGGGAATGTTGCGGAACAGCTCGGTCCAGGCATCGCCGACCAGCACCAGGGCCCGGCTCGGCGTGGTGCGCAAGATGCCCACCAGCAGGCCGAAGAACAGCGCCACCAGCAAGGCCAGGCCAGACACCGACAGCGTCCAGCCCCAGGCCGACATCATCCAATCCAGATAGGTGATCTCGCCTGCGTTGCCCATGCAACGCGGCATCACCTCCTGGTCAATGGTGTTCTTGCAGAACACCTGCCAATCCCATGTCGTCGCCACAACAGCTCTCCGATCAGAAAAACAGCGAGGCCACCGGGCGAGGATTCCCGGCGGCCTCGTTCATGCAGACAGTGCGAAACCGTCTGGAAATTTCAGCCTGTCTTGCTCAGGCTCACTTCTTGGTGTAGTCCTCGGCCGGCTTGTCGTTCGGGTGGGCCCAGGCGTTCTTTGTGTTCTCGTTGGCGGGCATGCCCACCTTGGTGTTGGTCGGCGGGATGGGCTGTTCGAACCACTTGCTCCAGGTCTTGGCGATATCGCCGGACTTCATCTGGGCGATGATGCTGTCGTCCACGACCTTCTTAAAGGCCGGGTCGTCCTTGCGGATCATGATGGCGATCGGCTCGACCGACAGCACTTCCCCGACGATCTTGAAATCGGCCGGGGTCTTGGCCTTGGCGATATTGCCGGCCAGGATGGCACCGTCCATCACGAAGGCATCGGCACGGCCCGATTCCAGCAGCAGGAAGCTGTCGGCGTGGTCCTTGCCGAACACTTCCTTGAAGTCCACGCCGGTGGCGCGCTCATGCTTGCGCAGCAGCTGCACCGAGGTGGTGCCGGTGGTGGTGGCCACATTCTTGCCGTTGAGCTGGGCGATGCTGGTGATGCCGGAGCTGCCCTTCACGGCAATGCGCACTTCCTCCACGAAAGTGGTGACCGCAAAGGCCACGTCTTTTTGACGCGCCGCGTTGTTGGTGGTGGAGCCGCACTCGATGTCCACGGTGCCGTTCTGAACCAGAGGGATGCGGTTCTGCGAGGTGACCGGTTGGTACTTCACGTCCAGCTTGGCCAGACCCAGCGTCTTTTGCACATCGGCCAGGACCTTCTGGCAGATCTCGACGTGGTAACCCACGTACTTGCCGTCGCCCAGGGTGTAGGACAGCGCGCCCGAGGACTCACGCACACCCATGGTCACGCTGCCGCTGTCCTTGATCTTCTTCAAGGTGTCCTGGGCTTGCGCCTGAGACAAGCCGGCGGCGGCCAGCAAAGCGAGGGCGAGCAGAGATTTCTTGTTCATGAACATGCACTCCAGATTCAAAGGCGGGATGGAAGGCGAAAGGGATGGCACAAATGACCGACCGGGTCAGCGACACAAAGCCGCACAGTCTAAGCAAGGGTCCTGGTGGGCCGTATTAAATTTCCTAAAACGCGGCTCGGTGCGGCCCGGCGCAGCATATGCAGAGCAGACCACGGCCAGGCCGCGCGCCAAATACGTGTTTTTACGCAGGACGGTCGGCGAGGAACCGGCTCTCAAGCCTGGCGCTCAGGCCAGGCTCTTGTGCTGCGTCAGGAAATCCCAGAGGGCCTGGGCACCCGGCTTGCTGCGACGGCACAGCTCGGGCCGCTCACGATAGATGCGCAACTCCATGGTCAGCTCGAACTGCCCCGGCGGCGCCGCCTGCACCAGACGCTGCGCTTGCAGTTCCTTCTTGACCGAGCTCGCGGGCAGAAAGGTCAAGCCATGACCCTCCAGCGCCATGGCCTTCAGGCCCTCGGCCATGTCGGTTTCATAGATCGCATCGAGATTCAAGGGCAGGGTGCTGGCCTTGACGATCAGCTCGACCAGTCGGCCGAGATAAGCCCCCGAGGCGTAGCTCAAGAACGGAATTTTCTGCCCCGGATGACCGGGCAGACGGAACATGGGCTCGCCTTGGGCATCGGCGCGGGCGTAGGCGGCCAGGGTTTCATGGCCGAGTGAGGCCATCTGGTAACGCTCCGGATCCAGCTGCAAGGGCTGGCTGGCATGGTGATAGACGATCAGCAGATCGCAATTGCCTTCGCTGAGCTGCAGCATGGCATCGTGCACATTGAGCGCATTGAGCCGGCACTTGAGGGCGCCAAAGCGCTGGCGCAGGTCCATCAGCCAATGCGGGAAGAAGCTGAAGGCCAGCGAGTGCGGCACGGCGAACTCGATCATGTCCTGGCCAGCCGACTGATGGCTGCGCAGCATATTGCGCGTGGCCTGCAGCTGCCCCAGGATTTCGACCGCTTGCGCCAGCAGGGTTTCACCCGCGCCAGTCAGCCGGGTCGGGTAGGACGAGCGATCGACCAGGTCCACCCCCGCCCAGGCTTCCAGCGCCTGGATCCGGCGCGAAAAGGCCGGCTGGGTGACATGCCGAAGCTGGGCCGAGCGCGAAAAGCTGCGCGTCTCGGCCAGGCTCACGAAATCTTCAAACCACTTGGTTTCCACGCTTTCAGTGTAGCCCGGCACACAGCCACCCCTGGGAAACCCTGTGCCGCTTGAACTTTCGGGCACGCGGCCCCCTCAAGTGGAGGGGGCCAGGTCATGCCCAAGGACGGAGACTGTGTTTACAGTCCACCCCAGGGAGAAGGGAAGCCACGGTCGCGACGACAAGAGCCACCGTTCCAACCCATCAATGCGTTTGTTAGCAACTGCAATCCATTTTTCGACCGAAACAACGGGACCGGCTCATGAAAGCTCTGAAGACTCTGGTGGCATCGACCTTGATCGCTGTGGCTGCTCCATCGATGGCAGGCGTCGTGAAGCAGACCCTGGACTTTGAAACCGTGCCGGTGACACGGAACAATCTGAAGACCGAGGTCAATCCGTATCAAGCTCAGAACATCACCTTCTCTGACGGTGCTTTCAGCCTGGGTAGCGTGGTCGAGTACGGCGAAGCCAGTGGTGCCACGGGCAACTTCTTCCGCGAGGCGTCTGTTTACGGCTCGATCACCAAGGGCGCGCTGGCCATGCTACGCGCCCCGAACGACCCGATTTCTGGTCTGCCATCGATCTACATCAACGTCGCCGACGGTTTTGATACCGCGTTCTCGATGTTGTATACCTCCCTCGCGAACGTGAGCGGCACGGTTCAAATTTTCAGCGGCGCCAACGGCGAAGGCCAGGAATTGGTGAGCGGCGTGCTCGGCCCGATGTCCGGCGTCTGCACTTTGGAAGATGGCACGCCGGGCCCTTCTGGCGTCTTGTGCAACTGGACGAAGCTTCAGCTGGGTTTCACAGGCTCGGCACATTCCATCAAGATCACAGGCGCCAACGCGTCCTACTATTTTGATGACATTGCTTTGACTCGCACCTCGGGCAGCAACGTTCCCGAACCGGCCTCCATCGCTTTGAGCCTGGCGGCTCTGGGTGCCCTGGCTTTGTCGCGCAAGCGCAAGCCACAGGCCTGATTGGCACGCCAACGGCTGCGGCAGCTTTGAGCTGCCGTTCTCACGAAAAGTCCGCCCTGTGCGGACTTTTTGTTTGTCTGGCCCTGCAGGTCTTGTCTTCCTGTGGTGATCAGGTCTCAGCACCGCTCTGCTGGAGACGCCACATGCGGGCGTAGAGGCCGTCCTGCTCCATCAAGACCGCGTGCGAGCCACGTTCGGCGATGCGACCCCCTTCCATCACCAGGATCTCGTGCGCATCGACCACGGTGGACAGGCGGTGGGCAATGACCAGCACGGTCTTGTTCTGCGCTGCAGCCTCCAGCTCGGCCTGGATGGCGCGCTCGTTGCGCGAGTCCAGCGCCGAGGTGGCCTCGTCAAAAATCAGCAGCGGCGGATTCTTGAGCAGGGTGCGGGCGATCGCCACCCGCTGTTTTTCACCGCCGCTGAGCTTGAGCCCACGCTCGCCCACCAGGGTTTCATAGCCCCTGGGCGTGGCGCTGATGAAGTCATGGATGTGGGCGGCACGCGCGGCCTCTTCGATCTGCTCGCGGCTGGCGCCGGGGCGGCCGTAGGCGATGTTGTAAGCCACGGTGTCGTTGAACAGCACCGTGTCCTGCGGCACGATGCCGATGGCACGCCGCAGGCTCGACTGCGTCACCGCGGACAGCGCCTGTCCATCGATGGTGATGCGGCCGGAATCGACGTCGTAAAAGCGATAGAGCAGCCGAGCCAGCGTGCTCTTGCCCGCCCCGCTGGGGCCGACTACGGCCACTTTCTTGCCCGCCGGGATCTCAAAGCTCAGGCCTTGCAAGATCGGCCGGCTCGGCTCGTAGGCAAAGTGCACATCCTCGAAGCGCACCGCGGCGCCCTGCACCACCAGCTCACGGGCACCCGGCCGGTCCGCCACCTCGCGCTCACGCTCCAGCAGGCCGAACATCTTGTCCAGGTCGGTCAGGCTTTGCTTTATCTCGCGGTAGATCACGCCGAGAAAATTCAGCGGGATGTAGAGCTGGATCATGAAGGCATTGACCATGACCAGGTCGCCCAGGCTCATGGTGCCCGCCACCACGCCGGCCGTGGCGCGCCAGAGCATCAGCACCAGGGCGCTGGCGATGATCAGCTGCTGGCCAGTATTCAGCAGTGACAAGGTGGACTGCGACTTCAGCTGGGCGCGGCGCAGCTTCTCCAGGCTTTCGTCATAACGGCGCGCCTCAAAGTCCTCGTTGTTGAAGTACTTGACCGTCTCGTAGTTCAGCAGCGAGTCGATGGCCTTGCTGTGCGCCACCGAATCGAGCTCATTGAGCTGCTTGCGGAACTTGGTGCGCCACTCGGTCACCGTGATGGTGAAGCCGATGTAGAGCACCAGAGCGCCCAGCGTGATCCAAGCAAAGGATGCGTCGAACTTGAAGGCCAGCAGGCCCAGCACCAAGGCCACTTCGATCAGCGTGGGCACGATGCTGTAGAGCGAGTACGAGATCAGCGAATGCACGGCGCGCGTGCCACGCTCGATGTCCCGGGTCATGCCGCCGGTCTGGCGCTCGAGATGGAAACGCAGGCTGAGGTCGTGCAGATGGCGGAAGACCTGCAGCGAGATGCTGCGTGCCGTGCCCTCGGTGGCCTTGGCGAAGATCAACTCGCGCAGCTCGGTGAACAGCGAGGTCGACAGGCGCAAGCCGCCGTAGGCGAGCAAGAGGCCCAGGGGCAGCACCAGCATGCTCTCGGTCGAACCCGGCTTGATCGCCAGGCTGTCGACCAGGGACTTGAGCAAGAGCGGCACGCCCACATTGCTGAACTTGGCCGCCAGCATGAAGCCCAGGGCCAGGCCCACACGCCAGCGGTAGCGCCACAGATAGGGCAGCAGCTTGCGGATGGTGGCCCAATCCGATCGTGCGGGGGCCGCCGCGGGTGCGGAAGCCGGGGGGGCTGTCAAAGCAGCAGTTCGATCGCGCATGGCTTGTCGTCGCTCAAAAGCGCAGGCCTCGCCCCAGGGGAGACGGCTCTGCAGCATCGGGTGTCATCAGGGCTGGATTCTCGGTGCTTTGCTCGCCAGAGGCCGAGCCGTCGCCAAATAGGCACGGCCGTCCAGCGCAGCCACAGGCTCGTCCCTCCGAGGCCGATTCGATTGGCGGACAATTCATGCCTTCTCGAACCAGGAAACGCCATGAGCAGTAGCAGTACGCCCACCAACAGCAGCCCCGCCGCACCCGCCAGCACCGGCGCCCCCGCCCTGCCCCGCGAACTGGTGCTGCGCGTCATGCCCATGCCGGCCGATGCCAATGCCAACGGCGACATTTTCGGTGGCTGGATCATGGCCCAGGTGGACCTGGCCGGCTCCGTGCAGCCGGCGCGTTTGTCGCGCGGCCGGGTCACCACGGTGGCCGTCAACGAGTTCATCTTCAAGCAGCGCGTCTCGGTCGGTGATTTGCTCTCGTTCTACTCGCAGATCACCCGCATCGGCCGCACCTCCATCACTGTGCGAGTCGAAGTAGTGGCTGAGCGCAACCCCATGAATCCAGAGGTGGTCAAAGTCACCGAGGCCAATCTGACCTATGTGGCCATCGACGACCAAGGCAAGCCCCGCCCCTTCGCTGAACAAGCCTGAGCACCAGGACCGCATCCGGCCGACCATGGCTTCATCGGTTCTGATCCTCGGCGGCGGTGCCATCGGCAGCGCCGTGGCGGCGTATCTGTCCGCGGGCGGATTGCACGGAGAGATCCGTGTGCTGGAACGCGACCCGAGCTATGCCCAGGCCTCATCGGCCCTGTCGGCCGCCTCGATCCGCCAGCAGTTCTCCACGCCGCTGAACATCGCCCTATCGCAGTTCGGCCTGCAATGGCTGCGCGCCCATCCGGAATGCGGCCTCAGTGAGCAGGGTTACCTCTACTTGGCCGACACGGCCGAGCGCGCCGATGGACTGCGGGCCCTTCATGCCATCCAAACCGCGGCCGGCGCCGACATCGCGCTGATGCCGCCCGCCGAACTGAGGCAGCGCTGGCCCTGGCTGGCCTGCGAGGACCTTCACCTGGGCAGCTGGGGCCGCAGCGGAGAAGGCTGGTTCGACGGCTGGGCCTTGCTGCAAACCTTGCGTGCGCAAGCCTTGAACCAGGGCGTGCGCTACCTGGCCGATGAGGCAGTGGCGCTGCAGCGAGACAGCCACGGCGCGCTCAGCGGTGTGCGCACCCGACAGGGTCAGGTCTTGCAAGCGGACCTCTATGTGCTGGCCGCCGGCGCCTGGTCGGGCACGCTGGCGGCCACAGCGGGCCTGGACCTGCCCATCAGCGCCAGGCGGCGCAGCGTTTACGTCTTTCGCAGCCCCGAGCCTGCGCCGGGCTGCCCGCTGCTGATCGACCCGAGCGGCCTGTGGCTGCGGCCGGAAGGGCCCAACCAGTTCATCTGCGGCGGCACGCCGCTGAACGATGCGTCCGGCCTGCCGCTGGACCCGGAGGCCGATCTCTTTGAAGAGTCGCTCTGGCCCGCCATGGCCCAGCGCGTGCCGGGCTTCGAGAGCCTGCGCCTGGAACGGGCCTGGGCCGGCTACTACGAGATGAACGATTTCGACCACAACGGCCTGGTCGGTGCCCTGCCCGACTGCGCCAATCTGCTGCTGGCCTGCGGCTTCTCGGGCCATGGCCTGCAGCATGCGCCGGGCGTGGGCCGAGGCCTGGCCGAATGGATTCGCAGCGGCCGCTTCGAGACCCTGGACCTCAGCCCCTTGAGCCCCGCTCGGCTGGCGGCGAATCAGCCTTACCGCGAGCTCAATGTGATCTGAGCCCGCGGAACCGGTGCTCAATCAAACTTTGAAAAATCCGGGGCGCGCTTTTGGAAGAAAGCCTGGAAGGCCTCCATCGCCTCAGGCGAGCGCAGCTTGGCGGCAAAGATCTCGGCCTCGACCTTGATCACCTCGTTCAGTTGCTCCTGGCTGTGGCGGCGCATCAGGCGCTTGCTCTCGCGCACGGCGCCGGGCGCCAAAGTGTTGAAGCGCTCGGCCACGCGGCGGGCATGGGCCACCACCTCGCTGCCCGGCAGCACCGCGTTGGCAATGCCGCACTCCACCGCATCGGGGCCGGTGAAGGGGTCGCCCAGCAGCAGCTTCTCGGCCGCCTTGACATGGCCCATCAGGCGCGGAACGACCAGGCTGGAGCCAAACTCGGGCACCAGACCCAGGCCCACAAAAGGCATGGCCAGGCGGGCGTCATCGGCCACGAAGACGAAATCGCAGTGCAGCAGCAAGGTGGTGCCGATGCCGATGGCGGCGCCGTTGACGGCGGCAATCACCGGCTTCTCGCAGCCCAGCAGAGCACGCATGAACTGGAACACCGGCGCGTCTTCGTCACGCGGCGGGCGGCTCATGAAGTCGTCAATGTCATTGCCCGAGGTGAAGATATTGGGCTGACCCTGGATCAGCACGGCACGCACGGTCTTGTCGCTGTTGACGGCGATCAGGGCCTCGGCCATGGCTTCGTACATGGCGCCGGTCAGCGCATTCTTTCTTTCGGGGCGGGCGATCTCGATCGTCGCTACGCCATTGACCACTGCCGTCTTGATGCTCATCTCAAACTCTCCTTGCAAGCCCGCCATTGTGCAGGCTGAGGTCTCATGCGGGCGGCTGCACTCAGGCCGGCGGCTTGAGCTGCTGCCAATGGTTGGCCAGGTGCATCAGGTGGGCGCGCTCGTACTGGGCGCGCGTCAGCTCGCCGTAGGCGAAATGCGGGGCATAAGCGCCTTGGTGGCCGCTGAAGGCCTCCATCGCGTCGAGCAGGCGCTGCACCGCCGTCTTCAAGGCCAGCGCCGGGTCCAGCGCAGCCGCGCCGGGAATCGGCTCATCCAGGCTGTGCGACATGGCGCCGCGCGCATTGAACCAGCTCCATGCAACGGCGCCCGCCGTGGCGCGGAACCAGGCGGGCTTGAGCTCGGGAAAGCCGCGCACCGAAAACTCGATGCTCTGCGCCGTGTGCTGCAGCATCTGCACCAGATTCCACTGCGCATTGCCGTGCAGACGCGGATCGCCGAACAGCAACTCCAGCACCGCCTCCCGGGCATAACGCCAGGTCTTGAAGGACTGCAACTCGCCGCTGCAGCCCGCCAAAGCGGTAGGCGCCAGCAGCAGCGCACTGGCGCGCAGAAAACGGCGCCTCGCGGCGCCGTGCGGCCTCGACATCAGAGGCGCTCGAGGATGCCTGCGGCGCCCTGACCTGCGCCCACGCACATGGTCACCATGCCGTACTTGCCACCGGTGCGGCGCAGTCCGTGGATCACGCTGGCGGCGCGGATGGCACCGGTGGCGCCCAGCGGGTGGCCCAGGGCAATGGCGCCACCGTTCGGGTTCACCTTGCTGCGATCCAGCACGATGCCCTTGCTGTCCAGGTCGTTCAACACGGCCAGCGACTGCGCGGCGAAGGCTTCGTTCAGTTCAACCCAGTCCAGATCGGCAGCCGTGATACCGGCCAGCTTGAGCGCCGCAGGGATGGCCTCGATCGGGCCGATGCCCATGATTTCCGGCGGCACGCCGCGCACGGCGAAGCTGACGAAGCGGGCCAACGGGGTCAGGCCAAAGCGCTTGACGGCGGCTTCCGAGGCCACGATCAGGGCGCCGGCGCCGTCCGAGGTCTGCGAGCTGTTGCCGGCGGTGACGCTGCCCTTGGCCGCGAACACCGGCTTGAGCTTGGCCAGGCCTTCGATCGAGGTGTCCTTGCGCGGGCCTTCGTCGACGCTGACGGTACGGCGGCGCTCGCTGATCGAGCCATCGGCCAGATTGGGCAGACGCTCGATGATTTCGAACGGCGTGGTCTCGGCTGCGAAGTGGCCGGCCTCGATGGCGGCCAGAGCGCGGCGGTGCGATTCCAGGGCGAAGGCGTCCTGGTCTTCGCGGCTGATCTTCCATTGCGCCGCCACCTTCTCGGCGGTCAGGCCCATGCCGTAGGCGATGCCGATGTTCTCGTCACGCTCAAAAATCAGCGGCGACAGCGAGGGCTTGTTGCCGCCCATGGGCACCATGCTCATGGATTCGACACCGGCGGCGATCATCACTTCGGCTTCGCCGACGCGGATCCGGTCAGCCGCCATTTGCAGGGCGGTGATGCCCGAGGCGCAGTAGCGGTTGACGGTGACGCCGCCCACGCTGTTGGGCAGACCGGCCAGCACGGCGCCGACGCGGGCGATGTTCATGCCCTGCTCGCCTTCGGGGAAGGAGCAGCCGACGATGGCGTCTTCAATCGCCGCCGGGTCCAGGCCCGGGGCTTGAGCCAACGCGGCCTGGATGGCGCGCACCAGCATCTCGTCGGGGCGGGTGTTCTTGTAGTAACCACGGCCCGACTTGCCGATGGGCAAACGGGTGGCGGCGCAGATAAACGCTTCTTGCACTTGCTTTGCCATGATGTTCAACCAACCTTTCAGTTCTTGGGGGTCTTGGGTATCCAAGCCCAGACAAATTCACATTCAACCGGGTTCACACCGGCCTCATCCGTCACCACCACCGACACGGTGACTTCACCCTTGGGCTCCGCCACCATCAGCGCTCGCTGGGCAGCGCTCAGCGTGGCGCGTGCCCGCATCGCACCGCTGGCGCGCTTCTTGAAATCCACATGCATGGATTTGCACAGCGGCAGGCAGTCGTCGCGCACATTCATGCCGACCACCATGCCCGTCGCCGTCTCAGCCAGCAAGCCCATCGCCGCGGCATGAACGCCGCCAATATGGTTTTGCACCGCCCGCCGGTTGGCGATGGCGATCTCCGCCACCTCCGTATCCAGGCGCACAAAGTCCAGCTTCGCCGTGCCCGTAAAAGGCACGGCTCGGCGCAGCGCCAGATTGCGCGCCAACGGCTGCACAACCGACGGCCAGGCATCAAGCTTGGCCAAGGTACGGGCGAGGCGGTTGGGAGCGGTGTTCATCGGATCGAGGAATCTAAGCAGTGTTGCCGGGCGTAGCGAGCGAGCGTCAGGCGAGGCGGACGGAGCGCAGGAACCGGAACAACCTTGAGGTTCGTGAGGATTCCGAGCACCGCCCAACGACGCATGACGTTCGCGCAGTAGTCCTCAGTTACGTACAGGCTTTCCGGTTTGGAGCATGCCCATGATCCGTTCCTGAGTCTTGGGGTGTTCCAGCAAGCTGCAGAAGTGCTTGCGCTCCAGCGACATCAGGTACTCCTCGTCGACCAGAGAACCGGCTTCCACCGCACCACCACAGACCACATCGGCGATCAGGGCGGCCAGATGGAAATCGTGCTGGCTGATGAAGCCACCGTCACGCATATTGGCCAGCTGGCCCTTGATGGTGGCGATGCCCGAACGACCGGCGACCGGGAACTTGGCCTTGAGCGGCGGGCGGTAGCCCGACTCGAACAAGCCCTTGACCTGGGCGCTGGCGACGTGCAGCAACTCGTCCTTGTTGGGCACGATCACATCGCTGTCGAGCAGGAAGCCGTTCTTCTTGGCCTCCAGGGCCGAGGTCGCCACCTTGGCGGTGGCCGCGGTGGTGAAACCATCCTTCAGGAAGGCAAACAAGTCAACGCCGGAATTGCCGGCCGCCGCCATTTCGGCCGCACGGCGAGCGATATAGGTCAGGCCGCCACCACCGGGGATCAGGCCCACGCCCACTTCCACCAGGCCGACATAACTTTCCATGTGCGCGACACGGCGCGCGCAATGCACGGCCAGCTCAGCGCCGCCACCCAGGGCCAGGCCACGCATGGCGGCCACCACCGGCACCTGGGCATAGCGGATGCGCAGCATCATGTCCTGCAGCTTCTTCTCTTCCGGCGCGATGCCCTTGGCACCCGACTTCATGAAGACCGGCATCAGCGCTTCCAGATTGGCGCCAGCCGAGAACACGTCGTCCGGGCTCCAGATCACCAGGCCCTTGTAGCCGGCTTCAGCGATCTCGACAGCCTTGAGCAGGCCTTCGGTCACGGTCGGGCTGATCAGGTGCAACTTGGCGGTGATGGAGGCGATGACCACCTCGTTGTCCAGCGTCCAGACGCGCACTTCCTCGTTCTTGAACAGCTCGGTGCCGGCCTTCAGCGGCTCGACGGCGCCTTCGCCGACCAGGCGTTCCGGGAAAGCCTGGCGGGCATAGACCGGCAGCTCGGCACGGGCCTTGAACTTACCTTCCGCGGCGCTCCAGGAACCGTTGACGCTGTGCACGCCACCGTTCTCGGCCACCGGGCCTTCGAACACCCAAGCGGGCAGCGGCGCGCTGGCCAGGGTCTTGCCGGCGGCGATGTCTTCCTGGATCCACTCGGCCACTTGCTTCCAGCCGGCGGCTTGCCACAGCTCGAAGGGACCTTGTTGCGAGCCGAAGCCCCAACGCATGGCGAAGTCGATTTCTCGAGCGGTGTCGGCCACGGTCGCCAGATGCACAGCCACGTAGTGGAAGCTGTCACGCAGGATGGACCAGAGGAACTGGGCCTGCGGGTTGCTCGATTCACGCAGCAGCTTGATGCGATCGGCGGCCGGCTTCTTAAGCATGCGGGCGACGATCTCGTCGGCCTTCTTGCCGCCGGCGACGTATTCACCGGTGGCGAAGTCCAGGCGCTGGATGTCCTTGCCGACCTTTTTGTAGAAGCCCGCGCCGGCCTTCTGGCCCAGGGCGCCCTTCTCGATCAGACCGGCCAGCACCTTGGGCGTGGCGTAGGTGCTAAAGAAGGGATCGTCCTTCAGGTTGTCCTGCATGGTCTTGACCACATGGGCCATGGTGTCCAGGCCGACCACGTCCGCGGTGCGGAAGGTGCCGCTGGAGGCGCGGCCCAGCTTCTTGCCGGTCAGGTCGTCGACCAGATCCACGGACAGGCCGAACTTTTCGGCCTCGATCATAGTGGCCATCATGCCGGCGATACCGACCCGGTTGGCCACGAAGTTAGGCGTGTCATTGGCGCGCACCACACCCTTGCCGACGGCGGTGGTGACGAAGCCTTCCAGCTGATCGATCACTTCCGGACGGGTGGTCGGGGTGTTGATCAGCTCCACCAGGTACATATAACGCGGCGGGTTGAAGAAATGGATGCCGCAGAAACGCGGCTTGATTTCTTCCGGCAGCACTTCGCTGAGCTTGGTGATGCTCAGGCCCGAGGTGTTGGAGGCGACGATGGCGTGCGGGGCGATAAAGGGCGCGATCTTGGTGTACAGATCGAGCTTCCAGTCCATGCGCTCGGCAATCGCCTCGATGATGAGGTCGCAGTCCTTGAGCAGCTCGAGGTGCTCTTCGTAGTTGGCCTGCTGGATCAGCACGGCGTCGGCCACATCACCCAGGGGCGCGGGCTTGAGCTTCTTCAGGCCGTCAATGGCCTTGGACACGATGCCGTTCTTCGGGCCTTCCTTGGCCGGCAGGTCGAACAGCACCACCGGCACCTTGACGTTGACCAGATGCGCAGCGATCTGCGCGCCCATCACGCCAGCGCCGAGCACGGCGACTTTGCGAACTTGGAATCGACTCACGTACTTCTCCTTGGAAGAGCTTGTTGACTTGTTTGTTTGTTTTCTGTTCTCGTGGCGCAGCGCCGATCGTGGGCGCTGGGCACGGATTCAGTGCCCGCGGCGCAGCCAGGCCGGCCACGGCACAGCTTCAGTTCATTCCACGCGTTGCCAGACCTGGGTGCGGTAGAAGAAAGCGATGTAACCACGCATCTCCATCTTCTTGCCACCTTCAATCGGTGTCAGGCGCGCCTTGTAGGTCTTGCCGCTGTTGGGGTCCAGGATTTCGCCACCGGTCCAGTGCTCTTTGTCGCTGGCGTCTTGCTTGACGTTGCGCAGGATGGTCAGGCCGAGCACCGGCTTGTCCTTGCGTTCGTCGGCGCATTTCTCGCACTTGGCGTCTTGCTTGGCCGGATCGAAGACTTTTTCGATGGTGCCGGTCAGCACACCACCGCTCTCGGTGATGCGGACCAAAGACTTCTCGGTCTTGCCATCGTCGTCGATGGTCTTCCACAGGCCCACCGGGGTGGTCTGGGCCGAGGCCATTGCGGCAACAAGGCTGAGTACGGCAGCGGCGAACAAGTTCTTCATGGCGTCTCCTGGTTTCGGTATGAAAAGCCCGGCTCTGGCGGCCGGGCTGGGGCGAAGCTTGAACGGCGGGTGCTTAGAACAGCGCCTCGTCCATTTCCATCAGCGGCTGCAGACCGGCACGGGCGGTGCGGATCAGGGTGGCCGTCTCCGGCAGCAGCTTCGCAAAATAGAAGCGGGCTGTCGAGAGCTTGGCGGTGTAGAACTTGTCGCCGCTGGCTTGCTTCTCCAGCGCCACCTTGGCCATGCGGGCCCAGAAGTAGGCGAAGGTCAGGTGACCCACCACACGCAGGTAGTCGACCGCCGCCGCGCCCACTTCATCGGGGTTCTGGAAGGCCTTCATGCCGATCTCGGTGGTCAGCTTGGTGACCTTGTCGCCCAGGTCGGCCAGCGGGTTGATGAACTCCTGCATGGCCTCGTTGGTGCCCTCTTCCTCGACGAAGGCAGCGATCTTCTTGCCGAACTTCTTCAGCTTGGCGCCGTTGTCGCCGAGGATCTTGCGGCCCAGCAGGTCCAGCGACTGGATGGTGTTGGTGCCTTCATAGATCATGTTGATGCGCGCGTCACGCACGAACTGCTCCATGCCCCATTCGTGGATGAAGCCATGGCCGCCGAAGACCTGCATGCAGTGCGAGGTAGCGATCCAGCCGTTGTCGGTGATGAAGGCCTTGATGATGGGCGTCAGCAGCGCGACTTCGTCGTCGGCGGCCTTGCGCTCGTCCTCGTCGTCCGAGCTCAGGGCCTTGTCCAGGGTCATGGCCACATAGGTCGACAGGGCACGACCGCCTTCGGCGTAGGCGCGCGCGGTCAGCAGCATCTTGCGAACATCGGGGTGGACGATGATGGGGTCGGCCGCCTTCTCGGGTGCCTTGGGGCCGCTCAGTGCGCGCATCTGGATGCGGTCCTTGGCGTAGGCGGCGGCGTTCTGGTAGGCCACTTCGGTCAGGCCCAGAGACTGGTTGCCCACGCCCAGGCGGGCTGCGTTCATCATCACGAACATGGCGGCCAGGCCCTTGTTCGGCTGGCCGACCAGCGTGCCGACCGCGTCTTCCAGCACCATCTGGCAGGTTGAGTTGGCATGGATGCCCATCTTGTGCTCGAGGCCGGCGCAGAAGATGCCGTTACGCGCACCCAGGCTGCCATCGGCATTGACCAGGAACTTGGGAACCACGAAGAGCGAGATGCCCTTGGAGCCTTCGGGTGCGTCCGGCAGGCGGGCCAGCACCAGGTGGATGATGTTCTCCACCATATTGTGTTCACCGGCCGAGATGAAGATCTTGGCGCCGGTGATCTTGTAAGTGCCATCGGCTTGCGGCACGGCCTTGGTGCGCAGCATGCCCAGATCGGTGCCGCAATGCGGTTCGGTCAGGCACATGGTGCCGGTCCACTCGCCGCTGGTCAGCTTGGGCAGGTAGGTGGCTTGCTGCTCGGGCGTGCCATGGGCATGCAGGCACTCGTAGGCGCCATGGCTCAGGCCCGGGTACATGGTCCAGGCCTGGTTGGCCGAATTCATCATCTCGTAGAAGCTCTGGTTGACCACCAGAGGCAGGCCTTGACCGCCGTACTCGGGGTCGCAGCCCAGGGCCGGCCAGCCGCCTTCCACATACTTGGCATAGGCTTCCTTGAAGCCCTTGGGCGGCGTGACCTCGTGCGTGGTCTTGTCCAGGGCGCAACCTTCGGCATCGCCGCTCAGGTTCAGAGGCGCCAGCACCTCGGCCGCAAACTTGCCGCCTTCTTCCAGCACGGCATTGATGGTGTCGGCATCGATGTCAGCGTGCTTGGGGCACTGCTTGAGCTCGTCGACGATGTTCAGCACTTCGTGCATCACAAACTGCATGTCGCGCAGCGGCGGGTTGTACTGGGGCATGGTGTGCTCCTGGTTTCGAACGGAAAGGGAAATGAATCGACTCAGCTTCGGCGGCTCTTGGCCGCCGACTTGGGAGGTGTGGATTTCGGGGCGTTCAACGCCGCCTCGGCCTGCAGGCCGGCCTCGGTGGCGTAGAACTGGATGGTTCGCTCAAAGCCCAAGCCGGCGCGGTCGAGCGCACCAGGCTTGCGCATGAAACGGGCATCGTGGTGCAGAGACAAAATCAGGCCGTGCAGCTCGAACAGGATCTGCTCGACATCGGCATCGGCATGCAGATGCCCTTCCTGCTGCGCCAGCACAATGGCTTTGTGCAGGGCGGCATGCCAGGCCTTGACCATGGCCACGAGGGCATCGCGCACCGGGCCGGGCCGGTCGTCAAACTCCACCGCGCCGCTGATGTAGATGCAGCCCGAGTCGATCTCCACCGACACCCGGCGCACCCAGCGCTCGAACAGGGCGCGCAGGCGCGGCAAGCCGCGCGGCTCGCGGATTGCGGTGTAGAAGACCTCTTCCTCGAACTTGGCGTGGTACTCCATAACCACGGCGATCTGCAACTCTTCGCGCGAACCGAAATGGGCAAACACGCCCGACTTGCTCATCTTGGTCACATCGGCCAGCGCACCGATCGACAGGCCTTCCAGGCCCATGTGCGAGGCCAGACCCAGGGCGGCCTCCAGAATCACCGCCCGGGTGTGCTGGCCTTTTTGCAGCGAGCGCGCCACCCGCGCAGGCTTGGCCGCGGGCTCGGCGGCCGGGCCAGTGCTGGAGCGGGTGCTGGGGTTGAGTGACACGGGTGAAATCCTGCGGGTTCGGTGGACGGCCCCGTCATACGACCTGGACCATGCCGGACATAATAAAACGAACGATCGTTCTATTTTGCAGAAAGCACGGCCTTCCAGGCAAGGATTTGTCACGGATTTTTAGAGGCAGGCATCTAGCAAACCCCTGCTGCCGGCGCCTGACGGAGGGAGACGGCGCAAGGCAGAGCACACGGCACACCTGCTCGCGCCGGAGGCCAAACTTTGCATTGGACGCGCACCACCATGACAAACACATGAACGGGTCGCACCGCGCCCACAGCCCACCTTGACTGCCGCCCAAGCAAGGCGTCAGCCCCCATGGCATGCTTGAGTCCGGCACCGTTCTTGCAGTACGCTTCAAGCAGGAGGTCAGCCCCGTGGATGTGCTTCAACTGGATGTCTCTGGTCGGCCGCAGGCCTGGATCACCACGCGCGATGCCGCAGTCATCTACGCCAGCGACGGCATTGCCTGGACTCTGGGCCAGCCCTGCCAGGTGCTGCGCGGCGGTCTGCAGCGGCGTACCGGCCTGCAGTCGCGCATCGAGGTCCACCCCATCATCGCCGTGCGCGGCGCCGTGCCCAGTCGCGCCTGGCGCCAGGCCCCTGCCCTGACGAACAACAAGCTGTTCGTGCGCGACCGCTACACCTGCGCCTACTGCGGCCATCGCTTTCATCCCGACGACCTGACACGCGAGCACATCCAGCCCAGCTCGCGCGGCGGCCCGGACAGCTGGATGAATTGCATCACCGCCTGCCGCAGCTGCAACGGCCGCAAAGGCAGCCGCCTGCCCGAGGAGGCCCATATGAGCCTGCTCTACCTGCCCTATGTGCCCAATCTGCACGAAGACATGATCCTGCGCGGCCGCCGCATCCTGGCCGATCAGATGGATTTTCTGTGTCAGTGTCTGCCCAAGACCTCTCGCCTCTGGCGAGAACACCACCACTAGCCTCACGGGCGGTGTGGTGTGCGAGCGCCACATCAGCGCCGGGATGAGCGGCCAAAGCACCAGCTGGCGATCCGCTTGCGGTAATTCTCGATAGCCCGCTAGTGAAAGTCACGGCTCGACAGACTCAGGCTGCCCAGCAAAGAAGTCAGATCTGTTACCTGACCCACGATGATGTTTCGCACCTCTCCCTCGCGTTGCCATCGCCCTTTCACCCCCAGCAGCTTTGCATTCAGGATGGCTTGACGCTGCTGCTTCAGCACATCACGCCAAACCACCAGCTGCACATCACCGGTCTCATCTTCAAGGGACATGAACGTCACACCGCTGGCTGTTTCCGGCTGCTGCCTCACCGTCACAAGGCCCGCGTAACGAACCGGCCGGCCATCAGACAGGTCGTGAAGCTCCGCTGCCGTGCTGAATCGCATTTCGGACAACCGTCGACGCACAAAGGCCAGCGGATGGCGACGCAGGGACAATCCCAGCGCTGCATGATCCCAAAGCACCTCCTCTTCTTCAGGTGCTGCCTCAAGTTCGAGGGTGGCCTCATCAATGCACGCCTGCTGCAAAAGCTCCGGCGCGCCGGTCCAGCCCGCTGCATCCCAGACCTGTTGGCGACGATGGCCAGACAAAGCCATCAACGCGTCAGCAGCCGCAAGCTGGCCCATGTGATGCGGAGCCAGCCCTGCTCGTCGAGCCAAGTCTTCGGTGTTGACGAAAGGCGCGAGAGCTCGCGCCGCAACAATTCGTTCGATAGCGTCCCCGGGCAGCCCTGCCACGAACCGCAAGCCGAGCCGCACCGCAGGCCGATCAGCCCCCTCAATCTCCTCCAGGGAGCAGTCGCCAAAGCTCACCAGCACATCCACGGGCCTGACTTGGACACCATGCGCGACTGCGTCACGAACCAATTGGCGCGGGGTATAGAACCCCAAAGGCTGCGAGTTCAGCATGGCGCAGAGAAACTCGGCTGGATGTCGGCACTTCAACCAGCAACTGGCATAAACCAACAGAGCAAACGATGCAGCATGCGACTCCGGAAATCCGTAGGAACTGAAGCCCTTCACTTGCTCAATGATCCCTTGCGCGAACTCGAGGGTGTAGCCATTTGCGAGCAGCCCACCAATGAGCCGCCCCTCATACTTTCCCAGCCCCCCTTTGCGCTTCCAGGCCGCCATCGCTCGCCGCAAGCCATCGGCTTCATCAGGGCTGAAGCCAGCCGCCAGCACCGCGATTTGCATGCACTGCTCCTGAAAGACAGGGACGCCCAAAGTGCGTCCCAAGGCCTCCCTCAAGGCTTCACTGGGGTAGGTGATTGGCGCTTTGCCTTGGCGACGATTGAGATAGGGATGAACAGCACCCCCTTGAATAGGGCCGGGGCGTACCAAGGCCACCTCGACGACGAGGTCATAGAAGCAACGCGGCTGCAAGCGAGGGAGCATCTGACGCTGGGCACGTGATTCAATCTGGAAGACCCCCACCGTATCAGCCTTGCAAATCATGTCGTACGTGGCGGGATCTTCCGCCGGAATATCCTGCATCTCCATCGCAAGACCCTGTCGCGCGCCAATCAGATCCAGCGTCTTTCGAATGGCCGTGAGCATGCCCAGGGCCAGCACATCGACCTTGAGCAAGCCCAAGGCATCGATGTCATCCTTGTCCCACTCGATGACGGTGCGATTCTTCATCGACGCGTTCTCGATGGGAACAATGCGGCTGAGCGGACCTCGCGTCAGCACAAAACCGCCCGTGTGCTGGCTTAAGTGGCGAGGCATGCCTATGAGCTGAGCACTCAGTTTGATCAGTTGCTGTATCGCCAGGGAATTGGCATCCACTCCCACCTCTGCCAAGCGCTGGGCATCCAACCCTTGCCCGTCGAACCATTGACAAGTACGCGCCATCACCCTGACCTGTTCGAGCGAAAAGCCCAGCGCTTTACCTACATCTTGTATGGCACCACGCGTGCGATAGGTCGCCACCGCCGCCGTCAATGCAGCTCGTGTACGCCCATACTTTCGATAGAGATACTGAATCACCTCTTCTCGCCGCTCATGCTCGAAATCGACATCAATGTCAGGAGGCTCTTTGCGTTCACGACTGATGAATCGTTCGACCAGAACCACGGCACGCGCGGGATCGACCTCGGTGATTCCTAAGCAATAGCAAACGGCGCTGTTCGCGGCACTCCCACGTCCTTGGCAGAGAATGCGTCGACTGCGCGCAAAGGCCACGATGTCGTACACGGTGAGGAAGTAATGCTCATAGCCAAGCTCGCCAATAAGATTCAATTCGTGCTCGATCTGAGCTCGCACCTTCGCCGGAGTACCGCTGGGCCATCGTCGAATGGCCCCCTCGTAGGCCAGACGGCGCAAATAGCAGCTCGCTGATTCCCCCTCCGGAACCAGTTCGGCGGGATATTCGTAGCGGAGCTCATCGAGTGAAAAATTGCAACGCGCAGCGATCTTGAGCGATTCGCGCAGCAAACCCGGTTGTCCTGCGTAGCGATTGGCCAAGCTCAAGCGAGAGCGCAAACGGCGCTCCGCATTCCCTGCCAACTCCGTCCCGCAATCTGTCAAGGGCTTTCGCAAACGAATGGCTGTCATGACATCCAAGAGCGGTTTGCGTGAGCGCACATGCATCTGCACATCACCCGTGGCCACGAGGGGGATCGCCGTCAACTCGCTGGCTTGCGACAGTCGCTCCATCACGATCTCGTCATCCAGGAGCTTCAGTTGCTCGACACCCAACCAGACACGCCCCATGAAGTTCTTCAGCAACCAGCGGGCAATTTCGTTGCAATGGGTTTGAGAACTGTGGCGCGCTGGGACAGCGATAAGCACGCAGTCCTCAAGCTGTGACGGAATGATGGCTTCTTGCAGCAAGCGATAGCTGCCCTTGGTCGCTTCGCAACGAAGCCCGGTGATGAATTCGCAAAGGTTTCCGTAGCCTTGCAGATTGCAAGCCAGCACCACCAACACGAACGGCGTCGCACCTTCGACTTGAAACTGACTGCCAATGAGAAGTTTGATACCCGCCTCTTTCGCGGCCACATGAGCGCGAACCACCCCTGCCAAACTGCAATAGTCCGTCAGCGCAATTGCCGTGTAACCCAGAGCAGCAGCACGCTCAACCAGCTCACAGGGTCGACTTGCCCCGGTCAGGAAAGAAAAATTGCTGATGCAACGCAGTTCGGCATACGCAATCTGCAAGCCTTCGTCCATTGCACGGCCTCATGAAAAAAAACCATGAAGCCACCAAGCGGCATCATCAGAAAGGCGCGTCTGAAAAATCCACAACAAGCCAGCCTGCTCACTCCAAGCGAGCCAATAGTCGCGCACCACATTGCACATGTGCTGTGCAACCTCGTCACGATGCCACCACCCATCTTCGACAGCATGGGGGCCCGCAAGCAGCTTGAGCGCGCCCTGATACTCCGGCCGCCCATTTCGAACCGCCAATTTCAGCGGTTGCTCCAAAATGAAAGAGGGCGCAGGGTAGCGTGACGGCTGAGCTTTCCTGCGCGGCAAAGGCTCAGCCGCAGGCTGCCAAGTGCAGGACCATTCCAAACGATTGTCGTCACCAAGCACCGGGCGACAAACACGTTCGGCCCCCAACCTTGCAGCCAGTCGTTCTTGCAACATCGACACACTTTCTCGCGCCAAAACCACATCGGGCAACAAGGACGCACTGCGCTCCAATAAGGGCTCAACTTCGGTGGCTTGCAATTCCAAGTCACCAACGGGAGCCAGCAATTTCACTTGGGCCAGGTTCTCTGCAAGCAAGCGAAACAAATGCTCGATGTCTCGCGTCGCCACCGCGGTGCGAACGACCAGACTCCCCCCTGCGCCCGCGTCTTTGGCGCGCATGCTGTCGTGCCCCCACTTCAATGTGAAAGCAAGCACGCCCGCGTGACGCGCGCTCAACCACCCCCCGAGCTGAAGCAAGAGTTGACGAGCGCCGACCAAAAGCGCTGACGCATGCTCGACCCGAAACGGCAGCTCCAACTTGGTTTGAAAACGCTCCGGCAATTGAACCCAGGCGTGAGCCTCGGGCTGCCGACCGTAGATCTGATCCAGCGCCCCAAGCAACTCCTTGTCAAAGCGTCGACTGATGCCTGCTCGAGGCAAGCGGCGCACATCCCCCAGAGAGCGAGCCCCAATGCGCATCAGCACAGGCAAATGCGGTCGCACGGCGCTCAGAACATGCATCGGCAATGGATCCAACATGGCTTCAAGATCACGCTTCAATCCGTTCTCAACGCCAGCGCGAGCAAAGGCCAATGCGGCCAGACTGTTGGGCCCCCATGCCAAAGCCTTCACACCAAACCCTGCACACTCCGCAAGAACGCGGTCACGCAAGGCGCGCCGCCCTTTGAACAGCCTCGTACTGGCCTCCACCTCCATTGCCACAGCCTCCTCGACCAAGCTGACTCTGGGCGTGAACTGCAAAGCCCAAAAGGCCAGCGCTTGAAGAGATGCGTCAATGGGGGACGACGTCGCGCTCAAATCCGGTCGTCGAAGTACGCACCACAACATCAGGCACTCGCAAGGTAAGACGGCTTGGATAACGCAAGCGCTGGGTCATGATGTCCATGAGACCGCCAGGAACAGACATCAAGCGCAGTTCGGCATCGAAACTCGGACCGCGACGTTTGAAAATTCGTACACAGAGTTCCCAGTCCTCCGACACACGAACCTGCAAACGAAGCGGCGCCGCTGAAGACTCGCCCGCCACAAGGGCCGGGCGAAACACGAAAACAGGTGCATCACACCCCGAGGCCAACACCTGCAAGCGCCGAACTTGCTCGGCACGCACCTGCGGCAGCCAAGTCAAGACCGCTCCGCAAGCATTGCTTTTGATAGCTTGCTCCGTTGCCCACAGGCGTTCATGAGGCTTTTCAACATCCACCCAAAGCAACCGATTCGAATCGATGCCATCGCAACACAAGCCAGGAGGGTGCGGACGGTACGGAGGGCCGATGACGGCAATATCACGCCCTCTTTCACTCACAGCGCGCAGCGCAGCAGATGCCAGACGCCACTCCAGCAAGGCAGCCCGATTGATCAAGACCTCAGTCAAGCCGCGGCAGGGCCAACCATGCCCTGGAAGCTCGGCATCCAGGGCCGCGAACCCTGTAGACAGGGTGAGCTCCGCAGTTTGGCCCAGCTGATCGCCACGCCAAACCGCCGCTTCCACCTTCGACGGCAAGGCGCGGAAAGCCGGGAGTGGCGGCCGGCGATCGAATGCGAAGGAAGGGGTGGGTGGCCCTGCCTCGACGGATGGTAGAGAACGCATGATGGTGTGAGAACCTTTTTGGCACTGTATTTTTATACAGTATATTGATCATCTCACCCATCACACTCAATTTTTGAAAAACTCATGGCACAAACCAGAGTCGCCCGTGCCTAGATTCACGCCCCCATTGCGGTGCCCGAAAGCCCCCCTCATCCACAACAAGGGCCGTCATGCTTGATTCGCCCACAGCCAAGCTGCACCGCAAGGTGCACGGCCCGATACCCGCACGGCCGCACAATCCAGCAACATGGGGCGCAGTCAACGGCTGCACAATGGATCTCGTTGCAGCAGCACGCCTTGTGCTGTGTCTAGGAGAAACACCCCATGAACAAGACCCTCATCACCGCCAGCCTCGTGGCCCTTGCCACCCTGAGCGCCTGCTCCACCACCAGCCCCGATGTGATTCAGCGCAATGAAGCACAGCGCATGGCCGTGGTGCAGGACGCCACCGTGCTGAGCGTGCGCAGCGTCACCGTGGACGGCTCGCAAAGCGGTGCCGGCGCCGTCACCGGCGGCGTGGTCGGTGCCGTGGCCGGCTCTTCGGTGGGCGGCCGCCGCGAAGGCCAGATCGTTGGCGTGCTGGGCGCCGTGGCCGGCGCGGTGATCGGCAATGCCATTGAGCGCAGCGCCTCCCGCGAGGAAGCGATCGAAGTGCTGGTGCAGCTGCGCAACGGCGAGCGTCGCTCCATCGTTCAGGCCAAGGGCAATGAGAACCTGAACCCGGGCGAAGCCGTGATCCTGACCACCACCGGTGGCAAGACCCGCGTGACCCGCGCCCCTGCCGTGCGCGTCGACACCACGAATTGACCCTGAATCGGCGCATCGTCTGCCGCGGATGGCACGCGGTGCGCCTTGAAATTGCTCACGCCCTACTACCTGCCCCTCCCTAGGCGGCTTGGCGCCTCAGCGCCACAGCCCATGATCGAATTCGGCGAACACAAGGCCGACCATCCCCGATCGACCTCACAAAGCGCCATAAAGCTCCACCATTCCCCGCGCTAACTTGCTAAATTAGCCGCTTATCTCTGTTTTCCCATGCGCAAGGCATGCGAAAACTAGCACTCACGCATCGCTGAAGTCGCATCTTGAAGTTCACGCCCATACGGCAGAACTCAGAAAGGCTGTGAATGAGTCGTCGAACGGGGGGTGACTTGGGCAATCGTCCTAGAACGAAACGCCTGAGGCCGGCAGAGCAGCCTTCGAAGCTGCTTCTTTTGCTGGTGTTTTGCGGCCTTGCCGCCGCTTTGGTCGTGCAGCAGCAATGGCTAGGCCTGGTGGCCTGCGCGCTCGGCGCCTGCGTGCTTTGGTGGCCCATCCCTTCTACGACCGCCCCACTCAACGCTGACGAGGCGAATCCATCCACGCCCGCTGCTCCCCCGCTCGCAGAAGGGACGTCTTTGATGGCCGCAACCGTGTTGCCGGTATGGAGCCGCCAGCTGACGATCATCCAAAGCAGCGTGCAGTCTGCGACGTCCGAACTGCTGAGTAGCTTTTCCAGCATGCTCGAGCTGCAAGACCAATGGGCGAGTCAACTGCAAGCCCTGTCCGCGCAGAACGACCATAACGCCCACACCCGTCAGCATCTAGACCAGCTCTCACTCATCAGCGCCCAGACCCGGATCGAATACGACAAGGTTCTGGAGCGACTGCAGTTTGGCGACCGTGTGTCGCAAATGGTGGATGTGCTGCGCCAAGACACGGAACGATTTGCCCGTCAGCTGCCCCACATGGCACAGGCTGCGCCAGCCGATGCCAATGCTTGGCTGGCCGCACTAGAAGCCCGCTACACCACCGATGAGCAACGTTTCATCCATCACGACCAAGCGCACACGCCACAGCCAAGCAAGGTCGACTTCTTTTAGGGTCCATCTCCCTTTCTTCAACCGGTCCAAACCTTCCACAAAGAGGTACACATGAGCAAAACAATTCTGGTCGTCGATGATTCGGGCAGCTTCCGCACTGTGGTCAAGCTGGCGCTGCAAAAAGCGGGCTACAGCGTTATCGAAGCAGTCGATGGGAAAGATGCCATCGGCAAGCTCGATGGGGCCAAGATCAATCTGATCGTATGCGACGTCAACATGCCGAACATGGATGGCCTGAGTTTTCTCAAGCATGTCAAAACCTTGGCGGCATACAAGTTCACTCCGGTCATCATGCTGACCACCGAGTCACAAGAAGAAAAGAAGGCAGAGGGCCGCGCCGCCGGCGCCAAGGCATGGATCACCAAGCCCTTCCAACCCTCGCAACTGGTGGACGCCGTCAACCGACTGTGTGTTTGAGCGCGCTGCCGCTGCACAGAACAAAACCCGATTGACTGGGGTCCGCCAACCCCTGGGAGTGAGCCATGCCGGATGCCGAAGATGCCCCAGCCACACTGGCGAGCAGCGCTTCAACCCTTGAGCCCCCGACCTTGACGTTGGGGCCCGAGTTCACGATCGCTCAAGCCGCAGCCCAACGGCAAAGGTTGTTGGACGCTGTTCAAAGCATGGAGGCTGGCCCGCTTCGCCTGGACTTGAGCGGCGTCAGCGACTTTGACAGCGCGGGCGTGCAGCTGCTGCTGTCCACCCAGCGCAGTGTCCAGGAGATGAACGCGGAAGTGCTGATTGTCCAAGCCAGCGACGTCGTTCTGGAGGCTCTGCGCTGCTACGGACTGGAGCCCACGCTCGGTGCCGCGGGGCCCACGCCCCTTGCGCAAGTTGCCGCCACCCGCTGACAGGAAGAAGCCTATGTCTATGAGCGATGACGACGCCGAAATCCTGGCCGTTGCACGGGCCGGATTTCTCGACGAAGCCCAGGAAATGCTGCGCCAGTTCGAGCAAGGGCTGCTGGTGCTGGAAAGTGACCCTGCAGATTCAGAAAGCCTAAACTCGGCGTTCCGGGCGGCACACACCATCAAAGGCACGGCTGGCATGTTTGGCTGTGATGCTGTGGTCAGCTTCACCCACGAAGCTGAAACCCTGCTGGAAGCTTTGCGCGCCAATCAACGCCAGCTCGACGACGATGTGATGGGCGCCTTGCTGGAAAGCCGCGACCAGATCGAGATGCTGCTTGGCGAAGTGCGCAGCGGCGAAAGCGACCCGCAGGTCGCAGCCAGCAGCGCCGCTCTGGCCGGCCGGCTCCGCGCGCTCTTGGGTAAACCCGCCCTGGCCGAGCCGCCCCCGGCAACGCAGGCCGCCATCGAGACGAAGGCCGAAACGGCGGCCGATCACGGCTGGCATCTGTCCCTGCGCTTCCTGGCCGATGCGCTGCGCAACGGCCTGGACCCCTTGTCCTTCATTCGCTACCTGCGTACTTTGGGAAAAGTCACCGCGATTCGCACCCAGACCGCCGCCGTACCGGCCTTGGATGCCCTGGACGCAGAAGCCTGCTATCTCGGCTTTGAAATTCGCTTCGAGAGCGCGGCCAGTCACGCCGAGATTGAGCAGGTCTTCGAGTTTGCGGCTGACGACAGCGACATCGTGATCCTGCCGCCCGGGTCCCCGCCCGCTGCATTTGAAGACCTCGCAACCCAGCGTTGCGGCAGCGATGCGGAAGCCCGAACCGCGCTTTTCGACTGTTGGCGCGCCATGGGCATTCAGTTTGAGGTGCGCTTGGAGCCGCTCAGAACGCCCGAAGCGAACAAGGCTGACGAAGCCCCGCCCGTGATTCCCCATATTGAGCGCCGCGCGCCTGCTGCAGAGGGCGAGGTCAAACGCGGCGGGGACCGCCGCAGCGGAGTCGGCGAGCGCCGCGAAGGCGGGCGTGATCGCCGCGCTGGCGACGAAACCCGGTTTGTCCGGGTGCGAGCCGACAAGCTGGACAAGTTGATCGACCTGATCGGTGAGTTGGTGATTGCCGGCTCCGGCGCACAGATGATTGCCCATCAAGAGGGCGCTGAAGTGCTGCTAGAAGCGACCCAGCGTGTGATGGACCTGGTGCAAGAAACACGCGACGGCACCCTGGCGCTCCGCATGGTGCCCATCGGTGAAACCTTTGCCCGGTTCCAGCGAGTGGTGCGCGACGTGTCCAAGCAACTGGGCAAGGAAGTTGAGTTGATCGTCACCGGCGGCGACACAGAGTTGGACAAATCCATGGTCGACGCCATCGCCGACCCGCTGATGCACTTGGTTCGCAACAGCATGGACCACGGTCTTGAGACCTGCGAGGAGCGCCTTGCGACCGGAAAGTCGCCGAGCGGTCGACTGGCTCTGAACGCATTCCACGAAGCTGGTGCGGTCGTGATCGAAGTCAGTGACGATGGTCGAGGCTTGGCACGCGAGCGAATCCTTCGCAAGGCCGTGGAGCGTGAACTGGTGGCCGAGGGCCAGATCCTGTCAGACCACGAGGTCTGGCAGTTGATCTTTCAGCCGGGATTTTCAACCGCCGAGCAGATCACCGATCTGTCGGGTCGAGGTGTCGGGATGGACGTGGTCAAGCGCAGCATCGAATCGCTGCGCGGCACCATCAGTCTGAGCAGTCAAGTCGGACAGGGCACGCTGACCCAGATTCGCCTGCCGCTCACGCTGGCCATGATTGACGGATTTCTCACCATGGTGGGCGGCGTCAACTATGTTCTGCCCCTCGCAGCGGTGGCCGAGTGCATCGATGTTCCGGGCGAATGCAGCAGCCAAGACGAAGCCCGCGTCAGCGGCACATTCAACCTGCGCGGCGAGGTGCTGCCCTGGCTGGATCTGGCACGCTTCTATGGCGTCAAGCCAGACCTCAGTCGACGCCGCAGCGTGGTGGTGGTACGCGACGGCCCGACACGTGTTGGCCTGATCGTGGATCGTTTGATGGGCGAGCATCAAACCGTGATCAAACCGCTCTCCAGCATCTTTCAGCACCTCAAAGCCTTGGCGGGATCCACCATCTTGGGCTCGGGCGAAGTGGCCCTGTTGCTGGATGTCTCGGGCCTGTTTGCCGCTGCCATCGAAGGCGGCCAGCGCGCCCGGCTCATCGCACGGCCGGGCTCCCAAGCCACACATCAATCCGCCCACCTCACCTCGTCCGTTCAAGGCAAGTCATCAGCCTGAATCTCACCCTGTCATGAGTTCCTGAATGAGTTCCAAGGGAGAAAAAAATGCAACAGCTTCTACGCAGACTGCAGCTCTGGCAAAGATTTGTATTGCTGGCACTGATTTCAACTTTGGCGTGCGCCATCCCTCTGACCCTGGTCTTGCGGAATATGGGTCAACAAGTGGACGCCGCCATATCCGAAAAGGACGGCATCGCCCCATTGAGGCCGACCATCCAAATCATGCGAGCGCTGCAAGTCCATCGTGGCTTGTCCAGTCTTGCTCTCAATGGCGACACACAGGTTCAATCCAAATTGGCCGAGAGCGAAGCCGAGATCGCCCTGCAGCTCAAGAAGCTGTTGCAAATCCTGCCCAAGGACAACCCTCGATACCGAGATGCCCTGACACGAGCCAACGCCATGAGTGCTGCGGTACTGAAGCTTCAAGACCAGGTCAGTGGCAAGACGATAGACGCCTCGAAGAGCTTTACCGCCCACAGCGAATTGGTGAGCGAAGCCTTGCTGCTGGTCGAGAACATTGCGGATGCGTCCGGTCTTTCACTCGACCCGGAAGAATCGACCTACTACCTGGTGACCGCGGTGGCGGAGTATGTTCCGCAGCTCACGGAATCCATTGCACTGGTACGCGGCAAAAGCTCAGCCATGGTCAAGCAGGCAGGCAATGGCAAAGACCTGAGTGCGGCGGACCTGGCCACTTTGCACGACATGCGGGAAAAGTCGGAGTTCTGGCGGCAGCGCGGCCAACGCCAGTTGAACAAAGCACTCCAAAGCGACACCCAGCTCGCCCAAGCACTGAATCTCAGTGCGCAGGAGGCGCAAAAGAGCGCGGACAGCTTTCTCAAGCTGGTCGATCAACAGCTGTTCAACGGCAAGCCCAGCCTGAGTGCTGCGGACATGTTCAGCCAAGGCACTTTGGCGACCGAAGCTCAATATGGCTTGTTCAATGCTGCCACCGACAACCTGGAGCGGCTTCTCGATGAGCGCATTCACAAGCTCAGCCTGCAGAGAAACATCGGCGCCAGTGCGCTCGGTGGGCTCGCGCTCCTGGCTTTGCTGACAGGTGTCGCCATTGTTCGCACCATCACGCAACCTTTGCAAAGGGCGGTGGCCGCGGCCGATGCGGTGGCCAAAGGGGACCTGGACTTCGACACCCAGGACAAGCACAAGGACGAGGCCGGCACCTTGCTCACCACGCTGGGAACGATGCAGAGCAATCTGCGCGAGCGTCGTGATCGCGACACGCGCCTGGCCGAGGAGACGGGCCGGGTCAAGGCAGCGCTCGACCAATGCTCCACCAATGTGATGATTGCCGACGTCGATGGACAGATCATCTACACCAACCAATCTGTCCAGGCGATGCTGCAGGGCAATGAAGCCGAGCTGCGCAAGGTTCTGCCCAATTTTGAAGCCAAGCGCGTGGTGGGCAGCAACTTCGACAGCTTTCACAAGAACCCGGCCCATCAGCGCAATCTATTGGGACAGTTGCAGGGCGAGTACAAGACGCAAATCCAGGTGGCTGCGCTGAATTTCTCCCTGATCGCCAACCCCATCTTCGACGCCGCAGGCCAACGCCAGGGCACCGTGGTGGAGTGGAAGGACATCACCCAGGAGCTGGCCGCCCGCGAGCGTGAGCTCAAACTGGCCGCGGAAAACGCCCGCGTCAAGCAAGCGCTGGACATCTGCTCGACCAATGTGATGATCGCCGACAGCGACGGTCTGATCATTTACAACAACCAGTCGGTCTCGCAGATGATGCAGCGCAACGAAAACGAGTTGCGCAAGGTCTTGCCTCAGTTCGATGCCCGACGGATCGTCGGCAGCAATTTTGATCAGTTCCATCGCAATCCAAGCCATCAGCGCAATCTGCTGGGCGGTTTGAAGAGCGAGTACAAGACGGAAATCAAGGTGGGCCCGCTGACTTTCGCGCTGACCGCCAACCCCATCCACACGGCCAATGGACACCGCCTGGGCACGGTGGTCGAGTGGAAGGACCGTACTGCGGAAGTGGCCGCGGAGCTTGAGGTCAGCGGCATGGTGGAAGCGGCCAATCAAGGCGACTTTGCCAATCGCATTGGTCTGGAGGGCAAAGAGCCCTTCTTCCGCATGTTGGGCGAGAAATTCAATTCACTGGTTGAAACGGTCAGCGGCACCATTCGTGAAGTGCGCTTGGCTGCAGATCAATTGAGCGGCGCCTCGGAACAGGTGTCGCAAACCTCACAGTCGCTCTCGCACTCGGCGAGCCAGCAAGCCGCCAGCGTGGAAGAAACCACCGCGTCCCTGCAAGAAATGGCGTCCTCGGTCAAGCAAAACGCAGACAGCGCCAATCTCACTGACGGCATGGCCACCAAGGCCGCGCGCGAAGCCATGGAAGGTGGACAAGCCGTGGGCATGACCGTGGACGCCATGAAGCAAATCGCCACCAAGATTTCCATCATCGATGACATCGCCTATCAAACCAATCTCCTGGCCTTGAACGCTGCCATCGAAGCCGCTCGCGCCGGCGAACACGGCAAGGGCTTTGCAGTGGTCGCTGCCGAGGTGCGGAAGCTGGCCGAAAGAAGCCAGGTCGCCGCACAAGAAATCGGCAATTTGGCAAGCAACAGCGTTCAGCTGGCTGAAAAGGCCGGAAGCCTGCTGGGCAATATGGTGCCTTCCATCCAGAAGACCAGCGAGCTGGTGCAGGAGATTGCCGCGGCCTCGGGAGAACAGTCCCAGGGCGTGGCCCAGATCACCGGTGCCATGAATCACTTGTCCACGGCGACCCAACAGACGGCCTCGGCGTCGGAAGAGCTTTCAGCAACGGCCGAACAGCTGTCGGCGCAAGCCTCGCAACTGCAGGACCAGATGGCCTTCTTCAAGCTGGCCGAAGACAAGCAAACGACCTCATCGCATCACAAAGGTTCTCGAAGACGTTAATAGCCGCAGGGGGCCGATCCCGCACCTTCCATCGAAGAAAGACGAGGCTTCTCCATGACACTCGCGAATATGAAAGTTGGGCAGCGTTTGGGTTTGGGCTTTGCCCTGCTTCTGACCATGTTGATCGCTGTGGTCGTACTGGCACTCAAGGATCTAGCCAACGTCAACCATGCGCTTGAACATGTGGTGCATGAGAACTTCAGTCGCATGGTCGACTTGAACGAGCTGTCGGAGCAGACACACGTTGAACAACGGGTCATACGAAGCCTGATTCTGATCAACACCAACGACGCCATCGAAGGTGAACGCCGCAAGATCGCAGAGGCTCGAGAGGCGTTTGACAAGTCCTTCGCGTCCATCAGCAAGAACACGGCGCGTGAGGAAGATCAGCGAGATCTCGAGCAAGCCCGAGAACAAGCGAAAAAATCCCGCGCCCTGAATGATCAGGTCATGGAACTTGCGAACCTCAACAAAGACGAAGAAGCCACCAAACTGCTTCTGAGCTCGGCCAGCCCTGCAGCCAAAGCGCTGCAAACCACGATAGACAAAGCGGTGGCCATGCAGCTCCAGGACGCAGAACAGGATGTGACTGAGGCCTCATCAAACTACGTCTCTGCTCGCCTCTGGTTGATCGGCGTGACCGGTTTCGCCGTCCTGCTGGTGATCGCCATGGCTTGGATGCTGACGCGAAGTGTCACCCTGCCCTTGGCCAAGGCCGTGGCACTGTCCAGAGAGATCGGCGATGGCCGACTGGACAATGAAGTGCAAGTTCAAGGCACCGATGAAACCAGCCAGCTACTGAAGAGCTTGGTGCAAATGCAATCCAACTTGCGCGAACGCAATGAGCGCGACGGACGAATTGCCTCCGAGAACGCCCGTGTCAAGCAAGCGCTGGACAGTTGCTCGACCAATGTGATGATCGCCGACCCTGAAGGGCAGATCGTCTACGCAAACCGCTCCGTGACTGCCATGCTGCAGGGCAACGAAGCAGCGCTGCGACAGTCACTGCCCAACTTCGACGCCAAGCAAGTCGTCGGCAGCAACTTCGACAGCTTCCACCGCAACCCCGCGCACCAACGCAATCTGCTGGGCAACTTGAGGAGCGAATACAAGACCCAGATCCAGGTGGCGGAGCTGCACTTTTCTCTGATCGCCAACCCCATCACCGATGCGACCGGCCAACGCCTTGGCACTGTGGTGGAGTGGCGTGACATGACTCAGGAGCTGATCGCTCGCGAGCGCGAACAAACCCTGGCCGCCGCCAATGCCCGCATCAAGCAAGCCTTGGATGTGGCGGCCATGCCGGTTCGAATCTCAGCGGCGGACGGCACCATCGTTTACGTCAACGAGGCTTTGATGACGGTCTTGCGCCGTGATGAGGCGGCCTTCCGCAGCGAACTGCCAGGCTTTGATCCCAGCAAAGTGCTGGGCGGCTCCATCGGCATGTTCTATCGCGACGCGGCCGCAGCCGTCGAACGCCTGAAGAACTTGAGCGACACCGCCCACTCCACCATGGTGCTGGGCGGCCGCACTTACGACGTCACAACCACTCCGATTCGCGACCCGAACGGAAAGAACATCGGAACTGTCGGCCAATGGCTGGATCGCACCGAGCAACTGGCCGCCGAGCGCGAATTTGATTCGCTGACCAGCGCAGCCACCAGCGGAGATCTCAGTCAGCGCATTGGCCTGGACGGCAAGCAGGGATTCTTTCGCCAGATCGGCGAAAAATTCAATGGCCTGATCGACACCATCAGCGACACCATCCGTGAGGTCCGGGTCGCTGCCGACCAACTCAGCGGCGCTTCCGACCAAGTCTCACAAACCTCGCAGAGCCTGTCACATTCCGCTTCGCAGCAGGCCGCCAGCGTCGAAGAGACCACCGCCTCTTTGCAAGAAATGGCGGCGTCGGTGAAACAGAACGCCGAGAGTGCCAACGTCACCGACGGCATGGCCACCAAGGCTGCTCGAGAAGCCATGGAGGGCGGTCAAGCCGTGGGAATGACGGTGGACGCCATGAAGCAAATCGCCACCAAGATTTCCATCATCGATGACATCGCCTATCAAACCAATCTCCTGGCCTTGAACGCCGCCATCGAAGCCGCTCGGGCCGGCGAACACGGCAAGGGCTTCGCTGTGGTTGCCGCCGAGGTCCGCAAATTGGCCGAACGCAGCCAAGTGGCAGCGCAAGAGATCGGCAACCTGGCCAGCAACAGCGTCCAACTGGCCGAACGAGCCGGCAGTCTGCTCAGCAATATGGTGCCTTCGATTCAAAAGACCAGTGAACTGGTGCAGGAGATTTCAGCAGCATCCGGTGAGCAGTCTCAAGGCGTGACCCAGATCACGGGTGCGATGAACCACCTGTCGAACACCACGCAACAAACGGCCTCGGCTTCAGAAGAGCTTTCCGCGACGGCCGAGGAGTTGTCTGCCCAGGCCAATCAGCTCCAGGAACAAATGGCCTTCTTCCGCCTCGCCGAAGAGAAAAGCTCCCGGGGTCAAGCCAGACAGCAGCGCTGAGCACGCAGCATCCACGCTGCGCTGGAAACACGATCACAACACAAGCCGCAATCGAAAGGCCCACGATGCGAAGCAACCTCCCGGTGACACAGACTGAGTACCGCTTGCGCGACGGCATGACCATCGTGTCGCGCACCGACCTCAAGGGGCGCATCACCTACATCAATGACGACTTCGTCGAAGCGAGCGGCTTTGCCGAGACCGAGCTGATTGGCCAGCCGCATAACTTGGTGCGCCATCCCGACATGCCGGAAGAAGCATTCCAAGACATGTGGAACAGCTTGAAATCCGGTCGCCCGTGGACCGGCTTGGTCAAGAATCGCTGCAAGAACGGTGACTTCTACTGGGTGGTTGCCAATGCCACGCCTGTCAAGGAAGGCGAGAGCGTGGTCGGCTATATGTCAGTTCGCACGCGACCCAGCCGGGAACAGATCGAGGCGGCCGATGCCCTGTATCGCAAGTTCAGGGAAGGGAGCGCTAAAGGATGGGTGATACGCGACGGCCGCGGTGTGCGCACCGGCCTGAAGGATCGAGCCCTCCAAGGAATGAATGTCCTGGGTCTACCCACCAAGCTTCTGACAAGCGCTGTCCTGCTGCTGGCAGGTGGTGTGGGACTCGGTCACGCACTGCTGTCCACCCGGTGGCTGCCCGCCAGCCTGGCACTGCTTCCGACCTTCCTGGGCTTGTGGACCCTGTGGGCCATCGCTCGGCGCCTGAGCCGGACCCTGCGGCAGGCAGGCGCTCAATTTGAGCAGTTTGGCCAAGGTCGTTTTGATGGCGTCGTTCAAGTGCAGGGAAGCGACGAGCTTGCCTCCATGATGCTGGCGCTCAAACGCGTTCAAACCCGGCTGGGCTTCGAATTTGCCGACACCCGAAAACGCGCTGAGGACGCGGAACGCATTCGTCAGGCACTCGATGTTGCGGCCACCAACATGATGGTGGCTGACCCGGGCTACAACATTGTGTATGGCAATGCATCGTTACGAGCCATGTTGGCCGCGGCCGAATCGGACATACGCAAAGACCTTCCTCGCTTCAGCGCAGCCACGGTGGTTGGCACCAACATCGACGTTTTTCACAAGAACCCGGCACACCAGCGCGGCATGCTGGACCGCCTGAACAGCCCCCACAAAACCCGACTTCATATCGGAGGCAGGCGCTTTGATTTGATCGTCAATCCGGTCATCGCTGCCGGCAAGCGCCTCGGCACCGTGGTGGAATGGAAGGACATGACCGCGGAGCTGGCGGCTGCGGAACGCGAGGCCGAGTTGGCAGCGGAGAACGCACGCGTCAAGCAAGCGCTCGACATCTGCTCGACCAATGTGATGATTGCCGACACGGAAGGCAAGATCATCTACAACAACCAATCGGTGGCGCAGATGATGCTTCGCAATGAGGCGGAGCTTCGCAAGGTTTTGCCGACCTTCAATGCCCGCACCATCGTGGGCTCCAATTTCGACCAGTTCCATCGCAACCCCGGCCATCAACGCAATCTGCTCGGTGGCTTGAAGGGCGAGTACAAGACCGAAATTACCGTCAGTGGCTTGAGGTTTGCGCTGACTGCCAACCCGATTACCGATGCCAAGGGCGTTCGCCTGGGTACCGTGGTGGAGTGGAAGGATCGCACGCTTGAAGTCGGTGTTGAGAACGAAATCGGCGGCATGGTGGACGGAGCGACCCAGGGCGACTTCACACAGCGTGTTCCCCTCGAAGGCAAGGAACCCTTCTTCCGCATGCTCGGCGACAAGTTCAATTCGCTGGTCGAAACCGTCAGCGGCACGATCCGCGAAGTGCGCAGCGCCGCCGACCAGCTCTCCAGCGCCTCGGAACAGGTTTCGCAAACCTCGCAGTCCTTGTCTCACTCCGCCTCTGAGCAAGCCGCCAGCGTGGAGCAAACCACTGCATCGCTGCATCAAATGGCCGCCTCGGTGCAGCAGAACGCCGACAGCGCCAATCTCACCGACGGCATGGCGACAAAAGCTGCCAGCGAGGCCATGGATGGCGGACAAGCCGTCAGCATGACGGTCGACGCGATGAAGCAGATCGCAAAGAAGATTTCGATCATTGATGACATTGCGTACCAGACCAATCTGCTTGCACTGAACGCAGCCATCGAAGCGGCTCGCGCCGGGGAGCACGGCAAAGGCTTCGCCGTGGTCGCGGCCGAAGTGCGCAAGTTGGCCGAGCGCAGTCAGGTGGCGGCCCAAGAGATCGGCAGTCTGGCCAGCACCAGCGTCAGCCTGGCCGAGAAGGCAGGCTCTTTGCTCAGCGATATGGTGCCTTCGATTCAGAAGACCTCCGAGTTGGTTCAGGAGATTTCTGCGGCTTCTGGTGAACAGTCTGCGGGTGTGGGGCAGATCACCAAGGCCATGAACCACCTCTCCAACACCACGCAACAGACTGCCTCGGCCTCAGAGCAGTTGTCAGCCACGGCCGAGGAGCTCTCGGCGCAGGCTGCGCAGTTGCAGGAGCAGATGGCCTTCTTCAAACTGGCAGACGACGCCGTTTCACCCAGCCCAGAACACGGGAAAGCGACGCGGCCCCGTCCATCCATGCAAAGGCAGCAGCAATTCAAACAAAGCGCCAGGCTCAATGAAATGCGCAGCGTTTCGGCTGAACCGCCTTCCAGCGCCTCCGCCAATGCCCACACAGCCTCATATGGCGGCGAAGCTTCGGCAGCGCCAGGGTCTGCACGAGACGGCCGTGCCGTCAAGCCCTCGCGTGGAGGCGAAGTGGACGAGTCCTATTTCAAACGCTTTTGAGGATCCCTGATGAACAAAGCCAAAGACGCTCCGGCCGATCTGCTCCGAGGTGCGATCTCCGAGATGGCTGGTGCGGGTCCGATACGCCAACTTCTACGTTTGGCCGTTGCTCGAGAAACGCTGCTCGTGCCTATCGAAGTGGTGCGTGAGATCTTGGAAGTGGGTCGCATGACGCCGCTGCCGCAAACCCCCGACTTTGTCCACGGCGTGATGAATCTTCGCGGTGCAGTGGTGCCGGTGATTGACCTGAGTGCACGTTTTGGCTTTGGCCCCACGCACATCGGCCGACGTACCGCCGTCATTGTGGTGGAAGCCAAAGGCGACGACGATTTCGAACGCCTGATCGCCGGGGTTCTGGTCGATGCGGTCTACGAAGTGCTGGACGTGGACACCCATCGCATCGAGCCGGTCCCGACCTTGGGTGTCGCCATTGCCGCTGAGTTCTTGGCAGGCATGGTCAATGTGCGCGACGGCTATGCCGCCCTGCTGAATCTGGACCAAGTGCTTTCTCCGGTGGCCTTGTCTCAGTTGATCGCTGCGGCACAGCACCATTGAGTGGCTCCATCCTCGATCGCACCGCCCCATGAGCCAACTGACCACAGACTCCTTCAAGGCCATCACCGAATTGTTTCATCGCATCTCCGGCATCAAGTTGGTGGAGAGCAAGCATGCGCTGGTGCAAAGCCGTTTGCAGAAGCTCAGCCTTGAAGCGGGCGAGACAGACATCAACATCTTTGTTCAAAAGATGGTGCGCGGCCAGATGCCAGAGGAGCTCTTGGTCAGCGTGGTGGACAAACTCACCACCAATGAAACCTACTTCTTCCGTGAACCGCAGCATTTCGAAGACTTGGTTCGACGTGCGCAGGGGCAAGGAGATGGCGGCGAGTTCCTGGTCTGGAGTGGTGCCTCGTCCTCCGGGGAAGAGGCCTACAGCATCGCCATGGTTCTGGCCGACAAGCTGGGCATGAATCCTTCGAGCCGCCCGTGGTCCATTCGTGGCACCGATCTCTCCACGGCAGTGGTGGAGAGCGCCCGCCAAGGCTTGTACCCCATGGACCGCGCGCGCAATGTGCCGGCAGACTATCTGAGACGTTTTTGCCTGCAAGGCTTCGGCCCCTACGAGGGTCAATTGCTGATCAATCGTGAGCTCCGCTCGCGCGTGCAGTTCCAGTGCGCCAATTTGATGCAGCCGCTACCACCGCTGCCGATGTTTGATGTGATCTTCCTTCGCAATGTCTTGATTTACTTCGATGGCCCGGCGAAAACCGCGATCGTCAGCCGCGTGATGGAACGCCTGAAGCCCGGCGGCGTGTTGTACCCTGGACATGCCGAGTCCCTGGCTTCTTTGGGTCTTCCTCTCAAGGCGATTGCTCCGGCGATCTACCAACATGCATAAGCAAGATCCCAGCCGAATCCCGCCCCCGCGCAGTCCGGCCAGCAAGCCAGTCGCGCCGGGCAGCCCAAGCACCATCACCTTGATGCCTGGTCAGTGGCATTTTGGCCAGGGGGCGTTGTTGAGAACGCTTCTGGGGTCCTGCGTGGCCATCACCTTGTGGCACCCCGTCAAGAAAATCGGCGGCATGTGTCACTTTCTACTGCCCAGCAGAACCACACGAGGCACAGCCCCCTTGGATGGGCGCTATGGGGATGAAGCCGTGGAACTGTTGCTGCAAGCGATCAAACGCAGTGGCACCGCGCCTTCGGAGTACCTGGCGCATCTCTATGGCGGCGCCGACACCATGCCCGACGGCGTCAACATCAAGTTCAACGTCGGCGAGCGCAATATCGAAATGGGGTGGAGCTTGATCGACAAGTATGGCTTTCAGATGCAGGACGTCGATGTCGGCGACAGCGTTCCACGAACGGTCTCACTCGATTTGCCCAGCGGCCGAGTCGAGGTCAAACGCAGCACCGGACATGCCTTGATCGGAGCCAAGAAGTGAATGCGCGTTTGCGTGTGGCCATCATTGATGACTCGGCCATCGTGCGCAAGCACCTCAGCCAAGTGCTTGAGGCGGCAGGCATTCAAGTCACGATCACCGCCAGCGATCCTCTGTTTGCCTGGCCCAAGCTGGAAGCCAACTGGCCTGACGTCATCGTGCTCGATGTAGAAATGCCACGCATGGACGGCATCAGCTTCCTCAAGCGTTTGATGGCCGAACACCCGACACCGGTGGTGATGTGCTCAACCCTGACCGAAGCCGGCTGCGAGACCACCATGCAAGCGCTGGCTGCCGGAGCCATCGGTTTCGTGACCAAACCCAAGCTCGGCTTGCGTGATTTTCTGGAGGGGCCAGGCAACGGCCTGGTGGGCGCGGTACGCGCAGCTGCGCGGGCAAACGTCCACGCGCTTCCCAGCCAGATCGCGGCGCAGTCCAATTTGAGTTCCGGCGCAAGCCAGCCCATGACTCGGGTCAATTCAGCAGTTCCCCTGGGTGCTTCTGCACCGCGCGATCGGCTCGCGCCCGGGGCACTCGCGAGCACCTCCGCCATGTCCGAGACCACCGACCGGGTGATCGCCTTCGGCAGTTCCACCGGGGGCGTTCAAACCATTGAAACCGTGCTCAAACAGCTGCCGCGCACCACGCCCGGCATCGTCCTGGTTCAGCACATGCCCGAACGATTCACCCATCCCTTTGCGTCCCGCCTCAACAGCATCACGGAACTGGAAGTATTGGAGGCCAAGGACGGCGACCGGGTCATCAATGGACGTGTCCTGGTGGCACCGGGCGGGCGCCATATGCAGCTCAAACGCAGTGGGGCCCAGTACGTGGTCGAGGTGCGTGATGGCCCCTTGGTCAATCATCACAAACCATCGGTCGACGTCTTGTTCAAGTCGGTTGCACATTGCGCGGGACGCAATGCGATTGGCGTCATCTTCACGGGCATGGGCGACGACGGTGCGCGCGGCCTGCTGGAAATGCGCAAGTCTGGCGCGGCCACCCTGGCCCAGGACGAAGCCAGCTGTGTCGTGTACGGCATGCCGAAGGCGGCTGCTGAGTTGGGTGCGGCACAGCAAGTCCTGCCGCTCTCGGACATTGCACCCACCCTGCTGCGGCTCAATGGTGTTGTTGCCGGACTGAATCGCCAAGCCGACTGATCCACATGGCGACCACACGATCCCAGGCGGCCCCAAAGGCGCTGCCCGGCTGCGGGTCGCAGCAACGCACGCCCACGCCACTTCCTCAGAAGCGCCTCATTGACAGCTTGCAGACGCGCCCCATGGCCGGGACTCTCAGCGCAAGACCTTGTCGATGACTTTCATCAACTCCATCGGGCTGAAGGGCTTGATCAGATACTCGTCCGCCCCGACCCGCAACCCTTCTTGCTTGTCGGCTTCCTGCCCTCGCGCAGTCAAGAGAATCACTCGGATGCGCTTCAAAACAGGATCCGCTTTGACGCGGCGGCAAACCTCCAAACCGCTCATTCCGCCGGGCATCATCACGTCCAGCAGTATCAAATCGGGCTTGAAACTACTGAGCTTGCTCAGTCCTTCATGGCCATCAGCGGCTTCGTCGATCTCGTAGTCGTCAAACTCCAGCGTGACACGAATCAACTCACGGATCTCTTCCTGATCTTCAACAATCAGTATCTTCTTCATGAACCGGCTCCGGGTCGATGACAAGTGTTCCGGAATGATGCCTCAAACCCGCAGCCATCGTGCAAGAACCCGGGAATTGCTGGCACTACTTCACGGCCCCACAGTGGCGTTGCTTGGCCCCTCAAGATTACGCTGCACGTGGCCGAAAGCACGACTTGAGCCTGCGCCGGCGTTGGAGACTGCATGAACCCGAATTCAAGCCATGATCGAACCATGCTGGCCATCATCGCCAGCAACGCCTTGCTTGCCGTGGCCCTGGGCTTCGGCCGTGAATCCTCGGGCATGGCGCTGCAATGGACGCTGCCCTGCCTGGTGCTGGCGGGCTTGATCTACCGCTTCCGAGGCGGAACCGAATTGGGCCGGCTGGGTTTCGCCACCCTGCTGATGATTCTCGTGGCCGTGCAGTTGCAACTGACTCAGGGGGCCAACAGCATCCACGCCAATGTTTACATCTCCCTGTGTTTGCTACTGCCCTATGGCGACTGGATTGTTATCGCCTACATGACCGGCTTGTTCTGCGTCCATAGCCTGGCCTTCCATTTCTTCAACTCGAGCAGCATGCCGCTGTATGTGCACGAGACCACCGGACCGTGGTCACTGGTTGCAGACTGGGGCTTCCTGCTGGTCCTCAGCGCCTTCTTGATTTTCTCGGCGCGACAGATGCGCCAACAAGCCAACGAGCGCTTTGAAATGGAGTTCCTGGTCAAGGCCATGGGACAGGACGGGCCGATCCGATTGAATCTGGACGCGGTGCGTACCGACTCCAACGTCGGCTCCCGCCTCAAGCATGTCCAGCAACGCATGGCCGCGGCACTTCGACTGGTGCGCGACGCCATTTTCAAGGTTCATGCCGCGGCACACGAAGTCGGCGAGAGCAGCTCCGAGCTGATGGAACGCACCAATCGCACTGCAACAGGCCTGAACGACGCAGCCATGTCCTTGGAGCAGATCACGGTGATCGTGAAAGAAAGTGCCCGCGCCTCGAAGGAGGCTTTGGCACATTCGCAAGCCTCGTCGGCCATGGCAAGCAAAGGCGGTGAAGTGGTGCAGCAGATGGTCAGCACCATGCAGGAAATCGATCAGTCCTCACGCCGCATCACCGACATCATTGCTGTGATTGATGCCATCGCTTTCCAGACCAATATCTTGGCACTCAATGCGGCCGTGGAGGCAGCACGGGCAGGCGAGCAAGGGCGTGGCTTTGCCGTCGTCGCCAGCGAGGTGCGCATGCTGGCGGGCCGCTCCGCCGAAGCGGCCAAGGAGATCAAGCAGCTGATCACAGCCTCCACCGAAACCGTGGCGCGCGGCACGCAACAAGCCAGCCTCGCCAGCAGCACGATGATGGACTTGGTCAGTTCGGTCAAAAGCGTCAGCACGGTGTTCGACAGCCTGACCGCCGACAACGCTGAACATGCCCAGGGCATTGAGGTCGTGGCGGCTTCGGTCAAGGAGCTTGATGCCATCACCCGACAGAACGTCCATGTGGCCGAACGATCTGGGCAGATTGCCGACGAACTGCTGCAGCAGGCAGTGAGCTTGGCCGAAGTGCTGAGTACGTTCCGGCTCGGCGATGACAAGGCCGTGGCGGAGCTCTTGAAAACAGCTCAGCAATCTGCCTTGCTCTCCAGCCAAGCCCAAGCCTCGCTGATTCAACGCCGCAGCCAAGTTCAGAGCCAAGCAAGCAACAACCCCGACGGCAACTCCAATATTGACTTTTTCTGATGGCCGCGTTTTCAGAAAGATAGGAGCCTTCACCATGTGCCGAACAATCGCCCTCATCAGGCAGGGCCTTCAGGTCCTCATCGCTCTCACGATGGCCCTGGGTCTGCAGGCGGCCAGAGCGCAGGCGGAGGAGCCGCTGTACCGCTTCTCACCGGTCAACCAGGCCAATATCGCGTTGACCGCGGACTATTGGAACCCGATCATGGCCTACGTCTCGGAACGCAGCGGTGTGAAGCTGACCCTGAAAATCGGCCGAACATCCGCCGACACGACAAGTTATGTTCTGGCCCAGGAGGTCGAGTTCGTCTTCAGCAACCATTTGTTCAGCCCGGAGCGCGAGAAGCTCGGATGGAAAGTCATTGGCCGACGACTCACGCCCCCCATCCACGGGCAGATCATTGTTCCTGCCGACTCCACAGTCACCGATCTGAGTCAACTGGCCGGCAAGGATGTGGTCTATCCGGGCCCGGAGGCACTGGTGTCCTACAAACTGCCGTATGCCTTCTTGTTGAGCAAGAAAATCGACACCAAGGTGGTGTTCGCCGGCAATGCTGATGGCGCCTTGGCCCAGCTTTTCAGCGGAAAGGCCAGCGCCGCCGGTGTGAATTCGCAGTTGGCAGAGAACTATGGTCGGCGTGAAAGCAAGAAATTCCGAGTGCTTTGGAGCTCGGAGCCCATGCACGATCTTGCTCTGATGGCCTCAGCCAAAGTTCCAGCCAAGGACGTACAGGCTGTGGCCAAGGCTTTCGCCGGCATGCACAAAGATCCCAAGGGTCGAGCCATTCTGTCCGAGGTCTCCAAGCATATCGGGCTCTCCGAGGAGGCCTATTTCATTCTCTCGGATGGAAGCGAGTACGAGCCCTACCGACGCTTTTATCAAAGCGCCCCGGCTCAATTGCGTTGAACTGGCAAGCTAAGGCGGCCCAATGCTTGCCATGACCGCCTCGCGCTTTTTGCCCTCCAGCCTGATAGGGCGAGTGTTTCTCCTCTATCTGACATCCTTGCTCCTGGCTTTGAGCGGTGCGATCGGTTGGTTCGCATCGCGCAGCTATGTCGACAGCATCAACGGTGCACAAGATTCGGCAGACACCTTGATCAGCCTGCTGGGCCCAGTGGTCAGTGAATCGGCCGTGATCGGCGACTACGACACCATCGAACGCGCCCTGGCCCGCGCCTCCAAGCACAGCGATATCAGTGCCGCTCTGTTCATCGATCTCAAAGGAGGTCGCATTGAGCGTCATGCTCACCAGGACCCGGAACTGCGTGCGCCCAGTTGGCTCAGCAAGGCGATCGCCGAGCAACTGCCCGAACTCAATATGGCCGTGACAGCCGGCGGCAAGGACTACGGCGTCCTGCGCCTGCGCTTCAACACCGCCCACATTGCCAACAGCTTCTGGCAGCAAAGCCTGGTGGCGGTAGGTCTGGGGCTGCTGAGCTTGCTGGCCGGCCTGGGTCTGGTCTGGTGGCCGCTCAACCGTTGGTTGGGCAATCTGGGCCAGATCCGCGCCTTCGGCGAGCAACTGCAGGTTTCGGGCGGGGCGCTCAGCCCCATGCAAACGGAAGACGCGCCGCTGGAATTTCGCCAGACCTTCGAGGTCTTGAACCAGGCCGCCAGTTCGCTGCAGCTCGAGCGTGAGCGTGCCGCCGTGACCTTGTCGGCCATTGGTGATGGCATTGCCAGCACCGACGCCGAGGGCCGCATCCTGCTGGCCAATCCGGTGCTTGGCCAATTGCTGGAACGGGCGCCCGAGCGCCTGCTGGGCGAGCGCATCCAGGAGCTGCTGCCCGATCTGAGCCGCGACCTCGACCCGGCCCTCGATGCAGCGCGCGAAGGCCATTGGAAGGCGCGGCTGCGGCTGAACCCTGAAGGCTGCGACGCCGTGGTGTTGGACCTGAGCCGCTCGCCCATTGCAGGCGGCGGCTGGGTCTACGCCTTCCGCGACATCAGCCAGCAACAGGCCCTGGACGACCGCTTGCAGGAAGAGCTGCAGGCCCGCGCCCAGGCCATGCAGACCATGCGCCGCATGCTGCAGGACTTTGCGGCGACACCGGCGCAAGACCAGACCGGCGCCAGCCGTGCCCTGGTCGGCAGTGGCAGCAGCGAGGAAAGCGCCGCCCTCTTGCAGCTGGTGCAGGAGCTGATCCAAAGGCTGCGCGAACGGGGCGAACAACTGGCCGCCATCTTCGCCCTCAGCCCGGACGGCTTTGTGTCCTTCGACGCCCAGCACATCTGCCGTTATGTCAGCCCGGCCTTTGCACGGCTGGCCGCCTTGCCGCCCGAGCGGGCACTGGGCCGGCATGAGGACGAGCTGCTGGAGGCCGTGCTGAGCCTGCGTGCCGCCGACGCGCGCGCCATCAACTTCCAGGAGCTGCGCAGCGGCAAGCTGCGCATCGAGCTGGAGCGACCGACACGCCGTGTGCTGGAGCTGGCCTTGCACGAAGGCGTGAGCAGCGACGGCGCCGCTGCCGCACAGCTGCTGCACCTCAGCGATGTGACCCACCAGGTCGAGGTGGAGCAGATGAAGAGCGAGTTCCTGAGCACCGCCGCCCACGAGCTGCGCACCCCCATGGCCAGCATCTACGGTTTCACCGAGCTGCTGCTGATGCGTGAACAGCCCCCCGAGCGACAGAAGGAGATGCTGGGCCGCATCCACCGGCAATGCCAGTCCATGATCGCCATCCTCAACCAGCTGCTGGACCTGGCTCGCATCGAAGCCCGACGCGGCCAGGACTTCGAGCTCGAAGTGCTGGACCTCCAGGCCTTGGTTCAGGAAGTGGTCGACGACTTCAACCCGCCTGACGCACGCGCCCTGCCCGCACTGAGCCTGCCCAGCCAAGGCTGCCGCATCCATGCCGATCGGCAGAAGCTGCAGCAGGTGCTGCGCAATCTGCTGTCCAACGCCTACAAATACTCGCCGGCCGGTGGCCCGGTCGAGCTGAGCCTGAGCATGGCCGGCGCCAGCAGCGATGGATCGGCCATGGCCGTGCTGGCGGTGCAGGACCACGGCATCGGCATGACCGAGGAGCAGCTCTCGCACGTCACCGAGCGCTTCTATCGAGCCGACAAGTCGGGCGCCATCCTCGGCACCGGCCTGGGCATGAGCATCGTCAAGGAAATTGTCGAACTGCACGGCGGCCAGCTGCTGCTGGCCAGCGCCCCGGGGGTCGGAACCACGGCCACGGTGCGCCTGCCCTTGCTCGCAGCGGAACCCGCCGAATCCCTGTGAACCCAGCCCGGTAGGTTTTGCTTGCGAACTTTTACAAATCCTCACCAAACCCGTTGACTGCAGGCCAGGGTCCGGGCCTGGCCTGCCCGGCGTCTGACGCCGGTCTCGGTTTGAAAGACGCTGGCTTCGATAGCCAAGGGGCTCCGCGTCGACCGCACGCATCCTCACAAGCCCACGGCGGCCAGGGCTTCGCCCGGCTTTTCAGGGCTTCACCAAGGGCTTCCCCGGGGTGAAATCGTGTGCTCCGGCACATCGGCCCGCGCGCTCTGCGGCCTCGCTCGGTTTACAGTCCTGATTGATACGCCTTGTCCATCCTGCCTCTGTGGGATGGACGCCCCACTCATCGACCTGCGAGCCTGATCTACACCGTGGAACCCACCCTGGCCGAGCCGCCTCAGTCCGCCCTTTCGGGCGTGGCGCGCATGCTGGTGCATGCCGGCAAGCTGCAGCCCAAAGCGGCCGAAGACCTGATGCGCCAGGCGCGCGAGAAGAAGACCAGCTTCGTCAATTCGGTGATCGCGGCGGGGCTGGTGAGTCCGGTGGATCTGGCCCACACCCTGTCCACAGCCCTGGCCGTGCCGCTGCTGGACCTGAACGCCATGGATGTTCAGCGCATGCCGCAGAACATCATCGACAACAAGCTGGCCCAGCAGTACCAGGTGGTGGTGCTGGGGCGGCGCGGCAGCCGGCTCTTCATCGGCGGCGCCGACCCGACCGACCAGGACGTGGTCGAGCGCATCAAGTTTGCCACCCAGCTGACGCCTGAATGGGTGATCGTCGAGCATGACAAGCTGACCAAGCTGCTGGCGGGCGCCAGCTCCAGTGCCAGCGAGGCCCTGGAAACCATCACTGGCGGTGATTTCGATTTCGACATTGCCGAAGAAGAAAGCGCGCCGCAGGAGACTGCCGCCGAACTGGCCGATGTGGAAGACGCACCCGTGGTGCGTTTTCTCCAGAAGATGCTGGTCGACGCCATCAATCTGCGCGCGTCCGACCTGCATTTCGAGCCCTACGAGTTCCATTACCGCGTGCGCTTTCGCGTGGACGGCGAGCTGCGCGAAATCACCCAGCCGCCGATCGCGATCAAGGACAAGCTGGCTTCGCGCATCAAGGTGCTGTCGCGCCTGGACATTGCCGAACGTCGCGTGCCACAAGACGGCCGCATGAAGCTGAAGTTCGGCGCCAAGGCCATCGACTTCCGGATCAGCACCTTGCCGACCCTGTTCGGCGAGAAGATCGTGATCCGTATTCTGGACCCGTCCTCGGCCAAGCTGGGCATCGACGCCCTGGGCTACGAGAAGATCGAGAAAGAGCGCCTGCTGGCTGCCATCTCGCGCCCCTACGGCATGGTGCTGGTGACCGGCCCGACCGGCTCGGGCAAGACCGTGTCGCTCTACACCTGCCTGAACATCCTGAACCAGCCGGGCGTCAACATCTCGACCGTGGAAGACCCGGCCGAAATCAACCTGCCCGGCATCAACCAGGTCAATGTCAATGACAAGGCGGGCCTGAGCTTCTCGGCCGCGCTGAAGTCTTTCCTGCGCCAGGATCCCGACATCATCATGGTCGGCGAAATCCGCGACCTGGAAACCGCCGACATCGCCATCAAGGCCGCCCAGACCGGCCATATGGTGATGTCCACCCTGCACACCAATGACGCGCCCAAGACCCTGACCCGGCTCTTGAACATGGGCGTGGCCCCGTTCAACATCGCGTCCAGCGTGCTGCTCATCACGGCCCAGCGCCTGGTGCGGCGCCTGTGCGAAAACTGCAAGGCACCGGCCGAGTACCCGCGCGAAGCTCTGCTGCGCGCCGGCTTCAAGGAAGAAGAACTGGACGGCAGCTGGAAACAGTACCGCGCCGTGGGGTGCAACAGCTGCAACAGCGGCTACCGCGGCCGGGTGGGCCTGTACCAGGTGATGCCCATCACCGAGGCCATCCAGCGCATCATCCTGGCCGAAGGCACGGCCATGGACATCGCCGCCCAGGCCCAGGCCGAGGGGGTGCGCGATCTGCGCCAGTTCGGCCTGGTCAAGGTCCGCTCGGGCGTGACCACGCTCGAAGAAGTGCTGGCGGCGACCAATGAATAAAGAACCGTTTGCCGCAGGGCAGGAACAAGGACAAGGGCCTGAGGCCAGGAGGTGGTATGGCGACTAGTGCGGCAGCCAAGAACACGGCGGAGTTCGTGTTCGAGTGGGAAGGCAAGGACCGCAACGGCAAGATCGTGCGAGGTGAGTTGCGTGCCGGGGGCGAGGCCATGGTCAGCGCCACCCTGCGCCGCCAGGGCATCCTGGTCAGCAAGGTCAAGAAGCGCCGCATGAGCGGCGGCAAGGCCATCAAGCAAAAAGACATCGCCATCTTCACCCGCCAGCTGGCCACCATGATGCGTGCCGGCGTGCCCCTGCTGCAGTCCTTCGAGATCGTCGGCCGCGGCAGCACCAACCCGCGCCTGACCCGCTTGCTCAACGACATCAAGCAGGACGTTGAGACGGGTACCAGCCTGTCCAATGCCCTGCGCAAGCAGCCGCTTTACTTCGACGCGCTCTACTGCAATCTGGTTGAAGCCGGCGAAGCCGCCGGTATCCTGGAATCCCTGCTCGACCGCCTGGCCATCTACCAGGAAAAAACGGTCGCCATCAAGAACAAGATCAAGTCCGCCCTGACCTACCCGATCGCCGTGTTTGTGGTCGCCTTTGTCGTGGTGGCCGTGATCATGATCTTCGTCGTACCGGCCTTCAAGGACGTGTTCCAGAGCTTCGGCGCTGACCTGCCCGCACCGACGCTGGCCGTGATCGCGATGTCCGAGTTTTTTGTATCCTACTGGTGGCTGATCTTTGGCAGCATTGGTGGCGGGCTGTACTTCTTCTTCCAGAGCTGGAAACGCTCGGTCAAGATGCAGCACACCATGGACCGACTGCTGCTGAAGATTCCGGTCTTTGGCGATCTGCTTTACAAATCGGCCGTGGCCCGCTGGACACGCACCCTGTCCACCATGTTTGCCGCTGGCGTGCCCTTGGTGGAAGCGCTGGATTCGGTCGGTGGCGCGGCCGGCAATGCGGTCTTTGCCGAGGCGACCGAGAAAATCCAGCGCGATGTCTCCACCGGCACGGCACTGACCACCTCGATGCAGACCACCGGCATCTTCCCGACCATGGTGATCCAGATGGCCGCCATTGGCGAAGAGTCCGGCTCACTGGACCATATGCTGGGCAAGGCCGCCGAGTTCTTCGAGGACGAGGTCGACGAGGCGGTGGCTGCCCTGTCCAGCCTGATGGAACCCTTCATCATCGTCATCCTGGGCGGCATCATCGGCGGCATCGTCGTGTCCATGTACCTGCCCATCTTCAAGCTCGGCCAAGTGGTCTGACCAGCCTACGACATGACTCCTGATTACGAATGGTTGTTGAGCCCGGCCATGCTGGGCCTGCTGGGCCTGTGCATCGGCAGCTTTTTGAACGTGGCGATCCACCGCCTGCCCCTGATGATGGAGCGCCAATGGCTGATGGATTCGGCCGCCCAGCTCAGTGATGCCGCCGAGCTGAAGAAGGCCGCCGCCTGGAAGTCCGTCGAGGCCGACACGCTGGCCCGCTCCGCTCAGGCCCTGAGTCAGCAGCTCGACAAGCTGCCTCACCTGGGCATCGCCACGCCGCGCTCGCGCTGCCCGCATTGCGGCCATCAGCTGGCCTGGCATGAAAACCTGCCGCTGATCGGCTGGCTGCGTCTGGGCGGCAAATGCGCGGCCTGCAAGGCGGCCATCTCCAAGCGCTACCCGCTGATCGAGCTGGCCACCGGCCTGCTGTTCGCCGCCCTGTCCTGGCGCTTCGGCGCCCGGCCCGAGACCCTGCTCTGGTGCGGTTTCGGTGCCACCTTGCTGGCCCTGGCGGCCATCGACTGGGACACCACCCTGCTGCCCGATTCGCTGAACCAGCCCCTGCTCTGGGCCGGCCTGGCGGCCTCCCTGCTGGGCTTGACCGCCCTGCCCTTGAGCTCGGCCTTGACCGGCGCCTTGGTGGGCTACCTCTCGCTCTGGTCCATCTACTGGCTGTTCAAGCTGGCCACCGGCAAGGAGGGCATGGGCTATGGCGACTTCAAGCTGCTGGCCGCCCTCGGTGCCTGGCTGGGTTGGCAGATGATTCTGCCCATCGTGCTGGGCGCCTCGCTGATCGGTGCCATCGTCGGCATTGCCATGAAGCTCAATGCCCAGTTGCGTGAGGGCCGCTACGTGCCCTTCGGCCCCTTCCTGGCCGGCGGCGGCCTGGTCGTGCTGTTTGCGGGCCAGGAGCGCGTGCTGGGCTGGCTGGGCTGGGCGTGAACGCGCCGCAGCCGCCTGTGCGCATCGGCCTGACCGGTGGCATTGGCAGCGGCAAGAGCACGGTGGCCGGCTTCTGGGTCGAGGCCGGTGCCGCACTGATCGACACCGACGCCATCTCGCGCGCCTTGACCGCGCCCGGTGGTGCGGCCCTGCCCGCCATTGCCGCCGCCTTTGGCCCGCATGTGGTGAATGCCGATGAAGGCCTGGTGCGCAGCGTCATGCGCGAGCGGGTGTTCGCCGACCCGGCCGCGCGCCAGCGCCTGGAAGCCATTCTTCATCCCATGATCAGCGCTGAGACCGCGCGTGCCGCTGCTGCGGCCGCCAGTGATCTGATCGTCTTTGATGTGCCCCTGCTCGTGGAGTCGGGCCGCTGGCGTCAACGCGTCGACCGGGTGCTGGTGGTGGATTGCGCCGAGGCTCTGCAAATCGAACGTGTCATGCAGCGCTCGGGCTTGAGCCGCGAAGCCGTGCGGGCCGTGCTGAACGCCCAGGCCAGCAGGTCCCAGCGCCGCGCCTGTGCCGATGCCGTGATCCACAACCAGGATCTCGGCTTGAGCGAGCTGCGGGCGCAAGTCCTGACCCTCGCGGCCCGGTGGCGCCGCACAAAATAGGACGCTTGCAGGCGCGATGAAGCGGCGAGCAGCAATGGGCTGTGAAACAATCACGGCCTCGGGTGCGCAGCCGCGCCCCGCTTGCGAGCAACGCTGACCGACAGGGATGGCCGCCTTGGTCCTTTACGAGTACCCATTCAACGAGAGCATCCGCACGATGCTGCGCCTGGAGCATCTGTTCGACCGGCTCGGACAGCTGATGGCGCGCGACACCCCGCTCGATCACCATTTCGCCCTGGTCACCATTTTCGAGATCATGGACGTGGCCTCTCGGGCCGATCTCAAATCCGACCTGCTCAAGGAGCTGGAGCGCCACAAGGTGCAGCTCAACAGCTACCGCGGCAATCCGGCGATTGCCGAGAGCGTGCTCGATGAAGTCATTGCGCGCATCGACCATGCCTTCGACGGCCTCAACAAGCTCTCCGGCAAGGCTGGCCATGTGCTGACCAGCAATGAATGGCTGATGAGCATCCGCAGCCGCATCAGCATCCCGGGCGGCACCTGCGAATTCGACCTGCCCGCCTACTACACCTGGCAGCAGTTCCTGCCCGCCCGGCGCCGTAACGACCTGATGCAGTGGACGCAAAGCCTGATGCCCCTGGCCGAGGCCCTGCAGGTGCTGCTGGGCCTGCTGCGCGACAGCGGCTCGCCGCACAAGGTGGCGGCCGTGGCCGGCCAGTTCCAACAAAGCCTGGGCGCCGGCCGCAGCTACCAGCTGCTGCGCATGCGCCTGGACCCCAGCCTGGGCCTGGTGCCCGAGATCACCGGCCACCGCCTGATGGTGTCCATCCGCCTGATGCGTCAGGACGAGGAAGGCCGGCTCAAGCCCGCCCACCAGGACGCCAGCTTCGAGCTGACGCTCTGCGCCTGATCAGGCCGCGACACCCCACTTGTTTTCTGATTGATCCGCCATGGACTCCCCCGCTCAGCCCCGCATCGTGCCCTGCCCTACTTGTGGCGGCGATTCGATCTTCGCCCCCAGCAACAGCTGGCGGCCGTTTTGCAGCCAGCGTTGCCGACAGATCGATCTGGGGGCCTGGGCCAATGAAGACTTCCGGGTCGAAGCCAGCCCGCCCGTCGAGGACGACTCACTGCCTCACTGACTGAGGCGCCGCGCTCAGCAGGCCTCGCGCCCGCAATTCCTGACTGGCCTGTTCGGCCGAACGGAACAACAAGGTTTGCCAACCCAGGGCCTGGGCCGCGGCGATATTGACCGGATGGTCATCGAGGAACAGGCAGCTCTCGGGCTCGACGCCAAACTGACGGCAGGCCAGCTCAAAAATCTCCACCCCAGGCTTGACCACCTGGACCCGGCCCGAAAACACGCCCTGCTCGAACCATTGATGCAGAGGGTGGCAGCGCTCCAGATGATCGGCCAGTGGTGCGGGCATGTTCGAGAGAAAGAACAGGCGGTGGCCCGCCTGCTTCAAGCCCTCGATCAAGGCCACGGTACCGGGCTGAAGCTGCAACTCATCGGGCACGGCGGCCACGACCTGGGCCACCTCTTCAAGCGGCCAGCCGGTGCGCGCCGAAATGCGTTCGATCACGGTCGCCGCGTCGATCAGGCCTTGGTCGAAGGCGCCCCAGGCGCCAGCGTAGTTCTCAAAAAACTCGGCCGCCAGGGCCTCGCCTTGGGCCGCGTCGGCCACGCGGTGGGGCCAGACGCGGGCCAGCAGGCTCGGCGGGTGCCAGCGGAACAGGACACCGCCGAAGTCAAAAACAATATTCACGCGTTCACTCGGACAAGAGATGGTTCAGCAGGCCGGCGGTCGAGCCATCCAGCCCGGCCGCGTCGCCGCTGCTCAGGCGCGGCAGCAGGCTGTTGCACAGAGCCTTGCCCAGTTCCACGCCCCACTGATCGAAGCTGTTGATGCCCCAGAGCGCACCGCTGACGAAGACGCGGTGCTCGTAGAGGGCGATCAAGGCGCCCAGCGATGACGGCGTCAGGCGATCCAATACCAGGGTGGTGCTGGGACGGTTGCCGGGGAAGCTGCGGTGGCGGGCCACGGTGCCGGGGTCGAGCTCGGCCGAGGCGGTGGGCGCCTTCTCGCCCAGGGCTTCCTCAAAGCGCTTGCCCTGCATCAGGGCCTGGGACTGGGCCAGGCAGTTGGCCAGCAGCTTGCGGTGCTGGTCTTGCAGGCAGGCCTCCAGATCACCCGCCACATGGGCGCCGAAGTTCGGGTGCTTCACCGCAATGAACTCGACCGGAATCACATCCGTGCCCTGGTGCAGCATCTGGAAGTAGGCGTGCTGGCCATTGGTGCCCGCCTCGCCCCAGACCACCGGGCTGGTGCCGTAGGGCAAGGCCTGACCCTGCAGGTCCACGCCCTTGCCATTGCTCTCCATCTCCAGCTGCTGCAGGTACGCCGGCAGGCGGCGCAGGCCCTGGTGATAGGGCGCCACGCTGCGGCTGCTGAAGCCGTGGAAATTGCGGTACCAAAGATCCAGCACACCGAGCAGCACTGGCAGATTGCGCTCCAGCGGCGCCTCGGCGAAGTGGCGGTCCATGGCATGGGCACCAGCCAGCAGGGCGCGGAAGTTCTCCGCGCCGATGGCGATGGCGATCGGCAGGCCGATCACCGACCACAGCGAATAGCGGCCGCCGACCCAATCCCAGAAGCCGAAGGCCGTGGTGATGCCGAAAGCCGCAGCGGCCGCGGTGTTGCTGCTGGTGGCAACGAAGTGGCGCGCCACGTCCGTGCCACCGGCGGCCAGGAACCAGGTCCGCGCCGCCAGGGCATTGGCCAGAGTCTCTTGGGTGGTGAAGGTCTTGGAGGCGATCACGAACAGCGTGGTCGCCGGGTTCAGCTGGGGCAGCAGCGGCGCGAGATCATGGCCGTCGACATTGGAGACAAAATGCAGCTTCAGCCCCGGCTGGGTGTAGGCCTGCAAGGCGCCCACCACCATGGCCGGGCCGAGGTCGCTGCCGCCGATGCCGATGTGCACCACATCGCGGATGCCGCTGGTGGCCGTGTCACGCACGCCTTCGGCAAAAGCCAGCATGCGGTTCAGCGAGGACTGCACGTCCTCGCTGTGCAAGCCCTGGCCCGCAGGCGCACGCAGGGCCGTGTGCAGCACCGCGCGGCCTTCGGTCAGATTGACCGGAGCGCCGGCCAGCAGCGCATCGCGTTGAGCCTCCAGACCGCAATCGCGCGCCAGCTGCAGCAGCAGCTGCAAAGTCGGCGTGTCGATGCGGTTCTTGGACAGATCGGCAAACACCTCGGGTGCTTGCAGCGACCAGGTCTCGAAACGCGCCGGCTCGGCCGCAAAGGCCTGGCGCAGATCGAAATGCTGGCCGCTCGCCTGATAACGCTCAGTCAGAGCGGCCCAGGCCGGGCTTTGGTCACAACGCAGATGCGGTGCTGGGGACATCTTCAACTCGCGATCATCTGATCCAGTTTGGCCGAGTCAATGGCAAACAGGCGGATGCCTTCGGCCAGCTTCTCGGTGGCCATGGCATCCTGGTTGAGGGCAAAGCGGAAACCCGCTTCGTCGTAGGAAACAGCAGCAATGTCGGCGGCGCGCGCGGCCTCGGCATCCAAGGCGCGCGGCAGCGGCGCGTCCAGGGCCTGCAGCTGGCTCAACAGATCGGGGCTGATGGTCAGCAGATCGCAGCCGGCCAGGGCCTGGATCTGGCCCACATTGCGGAAGCTCGCACCCATGACCTCGGTCTGGATGCCGTGCTTCTTGAAGTAGTTGTAGATCTGAGCGACCGACTTGACGCCCGGATCGTTGGCACCGGCCTGGGCGGCTTCGTCCCAGGCGGCACCGGCGCTCTTCTTGTACCAGTCGTAAATGCGGCCGACGAAGGGCGAGATCAGCTGGATGCCAGCGGCGCCGCAGGCCACGGCCTGGCAGAAGGAGAACAGCAGGGTCAGATTGCAGTGGATGCCTTCGCGCTCAAGTTCAGCGGCGGCCTGGATGCCTTCCCAGGTGGCGGCGATCTTGATCAGCACGCGCTCACGGCCGATGCCGGCGGCTTCGTACAAGGCCATGATGCGGCGCGCGCGGGCCACGGTGGCGGCGCGGTCAAAGCTCAGGCGGGCATCGACTTCGGTCGACACACGGCCCGGCACGACCTTGAGGATCTCCAGACCGAAACGCACCAGCACCTGGTCGACGATCTCGTCCAGCGGCTTGCCTTGATGGGCGGCCACGGTGTCCTTGAGCAGGGGCGCGTAATCGGCCGACTGCACCGCTTTCAGGATCAGCGAGGGGTTGGTGGTCGCATCGCGCGGCGCGAACTGGGCCAGCTGCAGAAAGTTGCCGGTGTCGGCGACGACGGTGGTCAGGGACTTGAGTTGATCGAGCTGGTTCACGGGGCACTCCAAAAAGCGGTTCAAACCTCCATTAGAACCGCTCTTGCGCAGTCCCTGTCGCCGCAAGCCTGAGCCTCGGTTACAGCCGCACTTGAGAGCAAACCCCCATGAGCGCCGTAAAAAAGGCCGGCCGCATTGACCGAATTACGAAACTCATGCATCATAATTCCAGAAACTTTGTTACATCAAGGGTTCATTTTTTCGATGAACCGCAACAGGGCCCACTTCATGTCTTTCGATCTCGTTTTCTTCGGCGGCACTGGCGACCTGACTTGGCGCAAGCTCATGCCCGCCCTGTTCCAGGCCTTCCGCCACGGCAAACTGCCGGCCGGCGGCCGCATTCTGGCCGTGGCCCGTGACGAGATGAGCGACGAGCGTTACCGCGAATGGCTGAAGGAGCGCTTCCGCGAGGTGGACGGCTCCAAGCGCCCGAACGAGGAAGAGTTCGAACGCTTCGCTGCCCTGCTGCACTACCGCCGCATGGACCTGTCCCAGCCCGAGCACTACCAGCGCCTCAAGGACTGGCTGGACGAGCGCAGCGCCGACACCGTGATGCTTTACCTGGCCACCAGCCCGCATCTCTTCACCCAGATCTGCCAGCAGCTCGGCGAAGCCGGCCTGAACCACGAGCGCGTGCGCGTGGTGCTCGAAAAACCCCTGGGCCACGACCTGGCCAGCGCCCAAGAGATCAACGCCGTGGTGCGCTCGGTCTTCAAGGAAAGCCAGGCCTTCCGCATTGACCATTACCTGGGCAAGCCCTCGGTGCAGAACCTCTCGGCCCTGCGCTTCGGCAACGCGCTGTTCGAGCCGCTGTGGCGCCGCGAGAGCATCGCCAACATCCAGATCACACTGGCCGAAGAGCTGGGCGTGGGTACGCGGGGCGCCTTCTACGACGGCACCGGCGCGCTGCGCGACATGATTCAGAACCATGCCCTGCAGCTGCTGACCATGATTGCCATGGAGCCGCCCTCGACCAACGATGCCGACGCCATCCGCGACGAAAAGCTCAAGGTGCTGCGCTCGCTCAAGCCCTTCACGCCGGAGAGCGTGGCCCGCGATGTGGTGCGCGGCCAGTACCGCGCCGGCACGGTGGGCGGCGTGGCCGTACCCGGTTATCTGGACGAAGCCAAGGTGCCGGCCGACAGCCACTGCGAAACCTTTGTCGCCCTGCGCACCGAGGTGCAGAACTGGCGCTGGGCCGGCGTGCCCTTCTACCTGCGCACCGGCAAGCGCCTGGCGGCCCGTGACGCGCAAATCGTCATCAACTTCCGCCCCGTGCCACACCCCATCTTCCCGGGCACCAACCAGGCCAACCGTCTGGTGATCAAGCTGCAACCGGAAGACGGCCTGGAGCTGCAACTGCTGGCCGCCAAGGGCGGCGCGCATGGCGAGGCGCTGTCGCCGGTGTCCCTGGACCTGGATTTCGACAAGGCCTTCGCCACCAACCGGGTCGGCGCCTACGAGCGCCTGCTGCTGGACGCCATCGCCGGCCGCCTGAACCTGTTCGTGCGCAGCGATGAGCAAGAGCAAGCCTGGCGCTGGGTCGAGCCCATCCTCGACGCCTGGAAGCACGACAGCAACGGCCCCCGCCCCTACACCGCGGGCTCCTGGGGCCCGGCCGCCGCCAGTGCCCTGGTGGCGCGCGACGGCTTTGCCTGGTCAGAAGAAACATGAGCATTCTTGAACGCGTCAAGGCTGCGCTGCCGGCCCTGCCGCCGGCCGAGCAGCGGGTGGCCAAGCTCTTGCTCGGCGATGCGCGGGCTTTTGCCAATCTGCCCGTCAGCGAGCTGGCGGACCGGGCCCATGTGTCAAAGCCCACCGTGGTGCGCTTTTGCCGCAGCGTGGGCTATGACGGCCTGACCGATTTCAAGCGCAAGCTGGCCGGCAGCGTCAACGAAGGCGTGCCCTTTGTGCACCGCGCGGTGGACGAGGACGAGAAGCCCGGTGACCTGATCGTCAAGGTGGTGGACAACGCGGTCGCTGCCTTGCTGCACTACCGCAATGACGCGGCCAGCCATGCGTTTGAATGCGCCATCAATGCCTTGGCCGAAGCGGCGCGCAACCAACGCCGCATCGAGTTCTACGGCGTGGGCAACTCCGGCATCGTGGCCCAGGATGCCCAGCACAAGTTCTTCCGCCTGGGCATCAACACCGCTGCCTGCAGCGACGGCCATGTGCAGCTGATGAGTGCCACCATGCTGCAGCCGGGCGATTGCGCCGTGATCATCAGCAACTCCGGCCGCAGCCGTGACCTGCTGGACGCGGCCGAGATCGCGCGCAAAAAAGGCGCGACCACCATCATCATCACCGCCAGTGGCTCGCCCCTGGCGCAGCTGGGCCTGAGCCCGGGCCAGGTCTTGCTGGCGGTGGACCACCCCGAGGACTATGACCGTTACAGCCCCATGGTGTCGCGCCTGCTGCACCTGACGGCGGTGGACATCCTGACCACCGGCGTGGCCCTGCGCCTGGGCGCCGACCTGCGGCCCATGCTGCAGGAGATCAAGCGCAATCTGCGCGGCAAACGCTACATCAGCTGAACGAGAGAGACGCCGGAAGGGAGCCCGGCGCGCCATTGGGCATCGTCAAGCGGCGGTGGCGGGCACCAACTCAGGCCAGAGCAGCTCGGCCACGCCGTAGACCCGGGCCAGCTCCTGCAGCTTGGCCGGCACCTCATGCAGGCGCAACTTCAGGCCTTCAGCCTGGCACAGGCGTGCGGCGCTGATCAGCAGAGTCAGCACGGCCGAATCGAAATGTTGCAAGTCGGCGAGGCTGAGGTTCAGCTCGCGGGCCGCCGCGCTGCGCAGCTGCGCGCACTCGGCGCGCAGGCTCTGCTGCAGGCCGGGCCACAGCGAACCCGCTTCGCTCAAACCCACCGAAGCGGACAGCTTGAGCATGGAGGGCATGGAGCTCACCGTTCCGCGCCTCAGGCCTTGCCGCCAGCGGCCGCAGCCTTCTGGTTGCGCTCGGTCAAGGCCTTGATCAGGCCGTCGATGCCGTTGGCGCCAATCTCTTGCGAGAAGCTGTTGCGGTATTGATCGGCCAGCCAGATGCCGAGCACGTTGACGTCGTAGATCTTCCAGACGGCGCCGGATTTTTCCAGGCGGTAGTCGAGCTGGATCGGATCGCCCTTGCCGCGGATCTCGGTCTTGACCACCACCTCGGTGTCGCTGGGCGAAGCGCGCAGCGGACGCAGGGCGATGGTCTGGTCCTTGACCTGGGTCAGCGCGCCGGCGTAGGTGCGCACCAGCAAAGTCTTGAATTCATCCTGCAGGCGCTGCTGCTGCTCGGGCGTGGCCTGGCGCCAGAAGCGACCCACGGCCGACGAGGTCATGCGCTGGAAATTGACATGCGGCATGACCTTGCCGTCGACCAGATTGATGATCTTCTGCAGATCGCCGGCCTGGATGGCCTTGTCGCTCTTGACCGTCTCCAGAGTCTCCAGCGAGAGCTGGCGGATCAAGGTGTCCGGCGCGCTGGCATCGGCCGCCCAGGCGGTTTGCAGCGGCAGGGCGGCGGAAAAAGCACAAACGGCAGCCAGCAGGCTGCGCAGAACCAGGCGTTTGGTGGCGATCATTCTTGCGGTTCCTTTCAATCTCGGAGGGGCTCAGTCATACACAACGCGCGAGCCGAAATTCGGTTCACCACCCCAAGGCGCGTCAACGTTCGGGGCGAGCAAGCGCAAGCCCGTTCAGGGCCCGGCTTGCGGGCTGGACGCGGGAACGGCAGGCGCTTCGGGCGTCAGCACTTCGTACTCGTCATCGCTGCCAAAGCTGCCGCGGCGCTGCAGATAGGCATCACGGATGAAGGTGTACTTGTCCAGTGCAATGCCATCCAGCATCTCCCCTGCACGCAAGAAGTTGGCTCGAGCGTTGACCAGTTGCAAGGCCGACAGCGCCGTCTTGCTGTAGCCATCCTTGACAACGAGCGAAGGCGATGTGGCGATGCGGTCGAAGGGCAGCGCCAAGGTGTCACGCACGGACGATGGGCCAAACAGGGGCCAAACGATGTAGGCGCCCGTACCCGTGCCCCAGACACCAAAGGTCTTGCCCAGGTCTTCGCTCTTGCGCTCCAGGCCCACTTCGGTGGAGATGTCGATCAAGCCACCGAAACCCAGGGTGGAGTTCACCGCAAAGCGCATGCCCTGCTCCACGCTGGCCTTGAAGCGGCCCTGCAGCAAGAGATTCACCGCCGACCAGGCGTCCGCCACATTGCTAAAAAAATTGTCCGCGGCCAGGCGCACCGGTGCGGGCACGATGTCGCTGTACACGGTGGCCACGGGCTTGAGCACATGGGTGTCCAAGGACTCGTTGAAGTTGAAGACCTTGCGGTTCCAGTTTTCCCAGGGGTCGAGTTTCTGGCCCGGTGCACCCGGGCCACGCAGGCTGGCGCATCCGCTCAGCACGAGGATGCTCAGCACCAGCGCGACACGCCGCCAGGAGCAGTCCATTCGGGCACTCATGGTTTGGCCCCGCCGGCCGGCGTGCCGGAATCGGCGGCCTTGTTGTAGAGGAACTGACCAATCAGGTTTTCCAGCACCACGGCCGATTGCGTCTGGCTGATGTTGTCGCCTGCAGCCAGGTTCTTCTCGTCCGCACCGGCCTCAAGACCGATGTACTGCTCACCCAGCAGGCCGGCGGTCAGAATCTTGGCGGAGCTGTCCTTGGGGAAGGCCACGTTCTTGTAGAGCTTCATCACCACCTTGGCCTGGAAGCTCTTGTCATCGAAGGTGATGGATTCCACCCGGCCGATCACCACGCCCGCACTCTTGACCGCGGCGCGGGCCTTGAGGCCGCCGATATTGTCGAACTTGGCCGTGACCTGGTAGGTCTCGTCAAAGTTCAGGCTCAGCAGGTTGCCGGCTTTGAGGGCCAGGAACAGCAGCGCGGCGCCACCCAGCAGCACAAAGAAACCCACCCATGCGTCATGCCTTGAGGCTTGCATCCTCTACCCCTACAAATCAAATCGAGAACATCATCGCGGTCAGCACAAAGTCCAGTGCCAGCACCGCCAACGACGACATCACCACCGTGCGCGTGGTCGCCTGCGCCACGCCATCGGGCGTGGGCTTACAGGCATAGCCTTGCAGCAAAGCCACAAAGGTCACGGTGATACCAAAGACCAAACTCTTGATGACGCCATTGCCGACATCGGCCCAGACGTCCACGCCGCCCTGCATCTGCGACCAGAAAGCGCCCGCATCAATGCCGATCAGGGGCACGGCCACCAGCCAGCCGCCAATGATGCCAATGGCCGAGAACAGCGCCGCCAGCAGCGGCATGGCGATGAAGCCTCCCCAGAAACGCGGCGCCAGCACCCGGGTCAGCGGATCGACCGCCATCATTTCCATCGCGGTCAGTTGCTCGCCGGCCTTCATCAGGCCGATCTCTGCCGTCAAAGAGGTACCGGCACGGCCCGCAAACAAGAGGGCGGAAACCACCGGACCCAACTCGCGCACCAGGCTCAGCGCCACCAGCAAGCCCACGGCCTCGGCCGAACCATAGCGTTGCAAGGTGTAATAGCCCTGGAGCGCCAGCACAAAGCCAACGAATAGGCCCGAGACGCCGATCAGCGACAAGGATCGATTGCCCAGGAAATAGATTTGCTCGCGCACCAGCGAGAAACGCAGCAGGGCGGCCGGCGTGCGGGCCAGAAGCTGGAAAAACAGCCGGGTGCTGGAACCCAAATCCACCAACTGCTGTCGCAATGTGCGGCCCAGTCGGGCGGAGAACTGCGTCAGGGTCGCCATCATGCCGACACCCCCAGACCGAAATCCTGGTTCACCGGGCAGGCAGGCTGATGGAAACGCACGGGACCATCAGCATGGGCACCGACGAACTGCTGCACCAGCGGGTCGCTGCTGTGGCGCAAGTCGTCCGGCGTGCCCTGGGCGACCACGCGGCCATTGGCAATCATGGCCACCTCGTCGGCGATGGCAAAGGTTTCATGCAGATCATGGGACACGATGATGCTGCTCAATCCGAGCGCATCGTTCAGGTCGCGGATCAAGCGCGCCGCCACACCGAGCGAAATGGGGTCCAGGCCGGCAAAGGGCTCGTCGTACAACACCAGGTCCGGGTCCAGCGCGATGGCGCGCGCCAGGGCCACCCGGCGCGCCATGCCGCCAGAGATCTCGGAGGGCAGCAGGTCGCGTGCGCCACGCAGGCCCACCGCGTTGAGCTTCATCAGCACCAGATCGCGGATCATGGCTTCGGGCAGCTTGGTGTGCTCGCGCAGCGGGAAGGCCACGTTCTCGAACACACTCAGATCGGTGAACAAGGCGCCGAACTGGAAGAGCATGCCCATGCGACGCCGCACGGCGTAGAGCCCATCGAGATCCAGGCCGGCGAGATCAACGCCGTCAAACAGCACCTGGCCCGAAATCGGCTTGATCTGCCGGCCCAGCAAGCGCAAGACCGTGGTCTTGCCACCGCCGCTGGTGCCGATCAGGGCCAGCACCTTGCCGCGCGGGATGCGCAGATTCACGCGCTCCAGGATCACCCGGTCGCCATAACCGCAGCTGACATCGCGCAATTCAATCAGAGGCGTTTCGGACGCGGTAATGGAAGTGGATGAATATGGGGCCATGAGCCTTGGCAGGGCGGGCCAGGGCCCGTTTTTGACAAAGATCACATCATAGGGGAAACACCGATCGCGCACCGAGCCGCCGAGAAGAGCCCCAAATACTTCACATTTCCGGGCCTGAGCCCGACCAGCGCGAGGGACAGTCTGATAGGCGGCTACACAAGCGAAAACCAGCGGCCGAGAATTCATTCCAACCAGGAGCACCCCACCATGCCAGCACGCGTCACCCCTTCCCAATCACGTCCAGCTCAGGGCTTCACCCTGATTGAAGTGATGGTGACCGTGGCCATCATCGGCATCCTTGCGGCCGTGGCCCTGCCGTCCTACCAGGCCTATGTGGTGCGCGGCAAGATCCCCGAAGCCACCGCCGGCCTGGCCACGCGGCAGGTGCGTCTGGAGCAGTTCTTTCTGGACCGCCGCAGCTATGTGGGCGCACCGGATTGCAACTCCGACGCCACCAGCAGCAAGTACTTCACCTTCTCTTGCTCTGCGTCCAGTGCCACGGCCTTCACTCTGCGCGCCGTGGGCAAAGACAGCATGGCCGGCTTCACCTACACCATCAACGAAGCCGGAGTGAAGACCAGTGCGGCCCTGCCCACAGGCTGGACCACACCCAGCCCCAACACCTGCTGGGCGACCAAGAAGGACGGATCATGCTGACAAAGCCTTCGGCGCTCGGGGACCGAGCCTCGCTGCAGGCCGGCGTGACGCTGATCGAACTGATCGTGAGCTTGGTCTTGGTCGGTATCTTTCTGGCCATGGCAGCGCCGAGCTTCTCCACCTGGCTGCAGAACAGTCGGATTCGCAACACCGCCACCTCCTTGAGCACAGGCATTCAACTGGCCAAAGCCGAAGCGGTGGCACGCAACACGGCGGTGCGCTTCCAGCTCACCACCAGCTTGACCAATACCTGCGCCCTGAGCACCAGCGGCACCAACTGGGTGATCAACGTGATCGGCGCCAACACGGCGGCCGACTCGGTGGCCAACCGCTGCGCTTCAGCGCCTTCGGACACGGTCCAGCCCCGCATCCTGCACACCAAGCCGAGCAACGATGGCAATGGCACCGTTCAGATTGCCGCCAACGCGAGTTCGGTCACCTTCAACAGCCTGGGCAAGCCCACCCCCACGCCCAACGCTGCCATCGTTCTGGACGTCAGCAACAGCGCTGCGGGCTCCTGCGGCACAGACGGTGACGCCGTTTGCCTGCGCATCGTGATCACGCCTTCGGGACAGGTACGCATGTGCAACCCCAGCCTTCCCAGCGGCGATGTTCAGGCCTGCTGAACGGGAGTCCCCCATGACTGTCTTCCAGACCCCGAGCCCAAAGTCCAGAGCACGCAGTCCGGGCCGCCCTCATGGGCTCCGAGGCTTCATGATGCTGGAGGTGCTGGTAGCCTTGCTCGTGTTCGCGCTCGGAGTCCTGGGCTTGGTCGGCCTGCAAGCCACGGCGGTCAAACAGGCCGGGCAGGCCAAGTACCGCTCGGATGCTGCCCTGCTGGCCAATCAGCTGATCGGCAGCATGTGGGTGGGCAATCGCAATTTGGCCGAGCTGCAGGCCGAGTTCAGTAGCGCCGACGAAGGCGCCGGCTACAAGCTCTGGCTGGAAAAGGTCAGCGCCACCCTGCCCGGTGTGGCTGACCACCCGCCGACCGTCACCTTCACGCAAGTCAATCCTCTGCCGGCCTTGGCCGGCCGGCCGGCCGGTGGCCCGGTCCTGACACCCAGCCTGCGGGTCACCATCACCGTCAAGTGGGCGGCGCCCGGCGAGAACCTGGGCAGCACCCCCCACAACCTGGTCATGATCAGCCAGCTGAAGTGATCGGAACCCTCATGAAATCGACAAACCTTCAACGCCCGGTGGGCCATCCGCAGAACGGCTTCAGCCTCATCGAGCTCTTGGTGGGCGTGGTGCTGGGCATGATCGCCGTGATTGTGGTGATGCAGGTGTTCTCCCTGTCGGAGCGGGGCCAGCGCAGCGCCACCAGCGGCGACGAAGCGCAGACCAATGGCGCCATCGCGGCCACCGAGCTTCAACGCAATATTCGCCAGAGCGGGCACGGCGCCGCCAATCTGTTGCTGGCCGGATGCAGCCTGACCTTGCCAGGCGGACGGGTGCTCTCTGGACTGGGCCCGGTCACCATCAACCACGCCAGCATCCCTGCGGGCGACAGTGGCAGTGACACCCTGCTCGTGGTCTTCAGCAATGGCAACGGGGCACCTGAAGGCGACCGCATCATCGCAGAGCCCAGTGCCGTGACCTACACCATGACCACAGCCACGGCCTTCAACACCAACGACTATGTCATCGCGGCGAACCAGGTTCGCCCCGCTCCTTGCAATCTGCTGCTCGACCGGGTCAATGTTGCGCCGGTTGGCGCCAACGTCAGCGTCGCCGCAGGCGCAGTCGGCTTGCAAGACACCTTGTTCAACTGGGGCTTGGCGCCCAAGGTATTGGCCTATGCCGTGCGCAACGGTCGGCTGACCCAGTGCGACTACATGGTCAACGACTGCAGCAGCGAGGCCGCCCAAGTCTGGGTGGAGATCATCGACAACGTGGTCAATCTGCGCGCCCAGTATGGTCGCGACACTTCCGCGGCGCCCATGGACGGGATCGTGGATCTTTTCGATCAAACCACGCCAGCCACGGCTTGCCAATGGGCCCGGATGTCAGCGGTCCGCCTGGCCATCACCACAGTCAGCGGTCAACGTGAAAAGACCATCGTGACCGACAGTGGCAACTCCCCCCGCTGGGCGGGAACTGAAGAGGCGCCCATCGACCTTTCCGCCGAGAACCTGTGGCAGTACTACCGCTACAAGGTGTTCGAGGCCATCGTGCCGCTGCGCAATCTGGCCTGGCAAGGAGCGGTCGCAACATGTTGAAGCCTCGCCGCCTCTTTGCTGCCCCTGCCCCGCGCTACGCGCCAGGGCGCGGCAGGCACCAGCAAGGCATTGTCCTGATGCTGGCCATCGTGGTCCTGGTCATCATGTCCCTGGCTGCGGTCGGTTTGATGCGCTCCATGCTGAGCAGCAACAAGGTCGCCGGCAACCTGGCTTTTCAACAGTCAGCCATCCAATCGGCAGACATCGGCATCGAAAGCGCCGTGGCCTGGTTGGAGCAAAACAACTTCGGCACCAATCTGCACAACAACATCACCATCGCTGCGGGCCGCCCCGTCGGCTATCTGGCTCTGCGCCAGGACCCGGCCGCCAACCAGAGCTGGGAGATCTTCTGGAATGCCGTGCTCGTCCCGAGCAATACGGTCACCACCTTGGCGCCGGACGCCGCCGGCAACACCGTGTCCTTTGTGATCCAGCGACTGTGCAACGGCCAGGGCTCACCAACATCGGGCATTGGTTGCGAAGCTCCGCCGACCACCAACCCCGGGGCTGACAGCAGCAAACGCGCCAACAGCGGCACGCCCATCGGCATCCCAAATCAACGTTATTACCGCATCACAGCCCGCGTTGTCGGCCCTCGCAACACCATTGGCTTCGTCCAGGCCGTTGTGGCCCTTTGAGGCTGATCCGGCCCGCGCCGGCACCTCACCTGAGATCAGATCTGGAGTTCCCCATGAACAGCAAGCAACGCCTTCTCGCCCTTTGCCTCGGCATGGCCGCACTGCAGCTGTCTTCCGCCGCCCAGGCTGGAGTGACCGACATTTCCAGCACGCCCTTGGTCGTGGCTTCGCCCAACGCGGTGCAGCCCAATCTCATGTTTGTGCTTGATGATTCGGGCTCCATGGGCTTTGACTTCATGCCCGACCACGTCAACGGCGATGGCAGCTCAAATCCGCAACTGTGTCGTTCCAGCGGCGCCCTGCCCGCCAACAGCGGCGAATTCACCAACACCTGTTGCCACAATGGCGACAGCGGTGAAGCCTGCTGGCGGGATGCCCCGCCTTTTGGATCTCGCCGCGGGCATCCTCCCTTTCTGAGCGCCAGCTTCAACAGCATGGCCTACAACCCGGCGATACGCTACACGCCGCCCATGGGCGCCAATGGCGTCAGCTGGGCCAGCATGACCTCGGCCAACACATCAGGTTGGACATCAGTGGCCAACGATGGTTTTGGCATCCAGAACAGCTACAACATCAATCTGCTCACGCAGTTCCCCGACACCGAGTGGTGCACAGACACCAGCTATTCCGACTGCTTGCGCAATGGCAACTACGTGCTGCCGGGCACTGTCAACAACAAGAGCTATACCGTTTTCAACGCCACCACAGCCTCAGGAAACGGCTACAAAGCCACCGGCGCGCCGGACAATGCCGGCACGACAGCACAGACCTGGGGGCCGCACTACTATTTGATCAACGCCGCGGAATATTGCGACAACATCAATTTGCGCAACTGCCAAAGCACGGCGAGTGCCGTGTTCAAGTACCCAGCTCCGGTTCGCTGGTGCAACAGCGATGCCAACGCGCGCGCGGCGACGCCCGATAGCGGCTCCTGCCAAGCTGTACGCAGCAACATCTACTCTGAAGCTCGATACCCGACCAAATACTTCACCGCAGGTACCAACGGCATTCCAGCCACGCCTGAAGTGCGCGCAAGCACCAGCCTGACCATCAGCTCCATCTCGGACAACCGAGGCTACGGTTGTTTTGTGTCGATCACTTCCTTGCGCTCGGGAACAACCCAGCTCTTGTCTGCAGCCACCAGTTCTGAATCCAACCGAGGCAACCTTGCGGCGTCTCTGACTGCGCGCATCAACGCGGGCAGCTCCGGCTTCTATGCCAGCCAAACCAATCGCACGGTCACCATCACAGCACCGGCCGGTGTCGCTGCCCCCGGAGCCCTCAGCTGGAGCAAGACACCGAGCACCTGCAATCTGATCATCAACCCGAGCACACCTACTTTCTCGGGCTATCAGGCTGCAGTAGATGGCACTGCCGGCGTGCCTGGCGGCTACCCCGGGAGCTTCGAGCGCGTAGACATCGTGTCAGGGCGTACCAGCTACCCCAAGCTGTCCAACAGTCGCAGCGACTGCGCGGGTGCCACGAGCTGCAGCTATGCCGAAGAGATGACCAACTTCGCCAACTGGTGGACCTACTACCGCACCCGCATGCAAATGATGAAGTCCTCGACCAGCCAAGCCTTCTCTGCTGTGTCAAGCAATTTCCGCGTTGGCTATCTGAGCATCAACAACAGCCAGGGCAATGCCTATCTGAACCAAGCCACGTTCAGCGGCACAGCCAAGTCCGACTGGTACTCACGCCTGTTCAATGCCTACCCCTACCACTCCACACCGCTACGTCGAGCCCTGAACACGGTCGGGCGCCTCTATGCCGGCAAGCAAACGGGCAGCTTGAACGGCACCACGGTGGTGGACCCCATTCAGTACTCCTGCCAACGCAACTACACAGTGCTGTCCACCGATGGCTTCTGGAACGAGTCTGTCAGCCTGACACAGTTGGACGGTACAGCGCTGGGCGACCAGGACGGCAGCCTGTCGCGCCCACAAAAAGATGGCAACGCCGTCTCCAACACCTTGGCCGATGTCGCGTCCTATTATTACAAGACCGACCTTCGCACAGGAACCGACGGCTCGAGCGAGTGCACCAGCGGCTCGGGCACGAACGCCGATGTCTGTGGCAATGGCACCGTCAGCGCACTGCAACGCATGGTGACATTCACCCTCGGCCTAGGTGCTTCGGGCTATATGCAGTACCAGCCCGACTATCTGCGCGCCACCAGTGGCGACTATTTCTCGGTGGCCCAAGGCAGCAGCCCCAATGCCGCCGGTGGCGTGTGCACCTGGCAGTCCAGTGGTGAATGCACATGGCCGACTCCGGTCAGCAACACCCTGACCACCATCGATGACCTCTGGCACGCCGCAGTCAATGGAGGCGGTACCTACTTCAGCGCCAGCAACCCGCAAAGCCTATACAGCGGCTTGCAATCAGCACTCAACAATATTGCGGCCCAAGAAGGCGCTTCGGCCGCCGCAACCGCCAGCAACCCCAATGTCACCTCCGGTGACAACCAGGTGTTTGTTTCCAACTTCATGTCCGGGGAATGGACGGGACAGCTCAAATCCAAGCGCATCGACTTGAGCGGCGGCTCCCTGTCCAGCACCGACTGGTCTGCCGGCACCCTGCTCGACAGCAACAGCAGCCGCAGTATCTACATGTACAGCGCAAGCAATGACAATCGCCGCGCCGAGTTCAACTGGAGCAACCTCAGCGCCAGCCAGAAGGCCTACTTCAACCTGGCGACACTGACCGCCTCTGGCAACAACCTGATTCAGTTCTGCACCTCGGGTGACTATTGCCTCAGCGCCAGCGATCAAAGCACTGCAGCGGGCCAACGCCTGGTTGACTATCTGCGAGGCGTACGAAGCGACGAGGGACCCTTGTCCGATCCGAGCAAGTTCTTCCGGCAACGTACGCTCTTGCTGGGCGATATCGTCAACTCTGAAGCGGTCTACGTGAAGAAACCGCTCGCCAACTACAACGATGCAGGCTTCAACGACCACAAGGCCACGACGGCCACACGGGTCGGCATGGTCTACGTCGGCGCGAACGACGGCATGCTGCACGCGTTCAACGCCAGCAGTGGCGCTGAAGTCTGGGCCTATGTACCGACTGCCGTGATCCCGCGCCTTCACAAACTGGCCGACAAGAGCTACGGCAACAAGCACGAGTACTACGTCGACGGCAGCCCCGTTGTTCAGGAAGTCAAGATCGGCAGCGAGTGGCGCACCGTGCTGGTCAGCGGACTGGGCGCAGGTGGCCGGGCTTACTTCGCCATCGACATCACCTCGCCCACAGATCCGAAGCCGCTGTGGGAATTCACGCACGACAACTTGGGCTATACCTTTGGCAAGGCCGAGATCAGCAAGCTGGCCGACGGCACTTGGGTGGCCATCCTGCCCTCGGGCTACAACAACATCTCGCCCGGCGATGGCAACGGCCGCCTCTTCGTATTGGACATCGCCACGGGCCAGCCCGTGTCCACTCTGCCCAACGGCATTCCGACCCTGGTCAGTGGCCTGGCCGTGGGCAGCAGCAGCACGCCAAGCGGCCTTGGCCACATCAGCGCCTGGACCGACAACTCCGACAAGGACAACACCGCCTTGCGCATCTACGGTGGCGACAACCTGGGCAACCTCTGGCGCTTTGACATCAACAACAATGTCGGCACCGCAGGCTATGAAGCGCAGCGCCTGGCCACGCTCAAGACCTCGCTCGGCGTGGCCCAGCCCATCACCTCGCGCCCCGAATTGGGTCAGGTCGGCAGTCATGTGATGGTGTACCTGGGCACCGGTCGCTATCTGGGCGTCAGCGATCTCAGCGACGCGACTCAGCAAACCATCTATGCGATCAAGGACCGGCTGTCGGATGCAGACTTTGGCAATCCTCGCCTGCAAACCAACAACTTCGTGCAACAGACCTTGAGCAATGGCACCTGCCCAGATGGATCCACCATTTGCACGCCCGGCACACCCATTCGAACGAATGGCAACCCTGTGGCGGTTGACCTCAACGACAAGAACGGCTGGTATGTTGATCTGCCGGGCACACGCGAACGGGTCACCACCGGCGCCGTGCTGGTAGGCGGCGTGCTGGGTGTGACTTCCAACGTCATCAATTCCTCTGGCATTTGCTCCGTCGGTGGCTCGAGCTGGATCAACTATTTCGACTACCGCACGGGCGGCCCGGTCAATAGCGCACAGAACATTGTCAGCATCTCGCTCGGCAATGCCTTGGCCACCACCCCGGAAACCATCCAATTGCCCAACAACAAGGTGATCGACCTGATCCAGAAGACGGACGGCTCCATGGCGAACCAAGAACGTCCTCAAGGCACAAGCAACACCAACACCCGTCGCCTGTCCTGGCGCGAGCTGAGTGACTGAAACACTGCCGACGCCGGTATCACGCTGGCCACGTCCGGACCGGCCTCGCCGCGTCTCGCGCGACGCCCGGCGCTTGACCCTGTGTCTGGTGTCGGCGCTAGGCCTGCATGCATTGGGATTGATGTACCGTTTCAGCCCTGATCGCCCCTCGGGGCCACCAACTCCGGGACAAGCTTTGATGGTTCGCGTCGTCGTGGCGCCGCAGAGGCCTCTCGAGCCAGCAAGCCCGCCCCAGCCCTCACAAACGGAAGCATGGCCCGAGTCGGGACCGCTCAACGGGCCGAGCTCGCAGCCAGATCACCCGCAGGTGGTGAGGCCAGATGCAACACATGAAACACGGGAGCTCGCCAAGCCGGCTGCAAAGGAGGCCGCGCCGGCTGAGGGCCTGGCCCACGATTTCACCGGACCTGGGCGTTACGCTCCGAACGAACCGTTGGATGAAGCACCCAGCTTCCGAACCGCCAGCAGCGCCGTCATCCAACACCCCGATGACAGCCTGCCGGATGGGCAAGGCCAAGCGACAGCAGCCTTGCTGATCAATGCACAAGGAAACGTGGATGCCGTGCTGGTTTCGGCCGAGCAACTGCCTCGCCGTTTTGTTCGGGCGATCCAGAAGGCGTTTGAGGCCCAGAGCTTCCAGCCGGGACGGATGGGCGGGCAGGAGCAGGCCGCACGGCTGTGCCTTACGGTTCAGTTTCAGGAAGGCGAGCCGCCCCGTTGGGAGTTTCGCCCCAGCCCAGCCGGCTGGGCGGACCGGGTCGTGACTGCGGAGAACGCCCTGGCCAGCTGCACACCCTCAGCTTCAGCGCGGTAGGTCGCTGCTGCCCATCAGGAATTCATCCACCGCGCGCGCCGCCTGGCGGCCTTCACGGATGGCCCAGACGACGAGCGACTGGCCGCGGCGCATATCACCGGCAGCAAAGACCTTGTCGACATTGGTCTTGTAACCACCGTTGAAATCGGTGCTGGCCTTGGCGTTGCCGCGCGCATCCTTGGCTACACCGAAGGCGTCGAGCACGGTGGCGACGGGCGCCACAAAGCCCATGGCCAGGAAGACCAGATCGGCCTTGATGATCTGCTCGGAACCCGGCACCTCGACCATCTTGCCGCCCTGCCATTCCACGCGCACGGTTTTCACTCCTGTCAGCTTGCCCTTTTCGCCGAGGAATTCCTTGGTCGAGATGGCGAACTCGCGCTCGCAGCCTTCCTCGTGGCTGCTGGAGGTGCGCAGCTTGAGCGGCCAGTAAGGCCAGGTCAGCGGGCGGTCTTCCACCTCGGGCGGCTGGGGCATGAGCTCGAATTGGGTGACGCTCTTGGCACCGTGGCGGTTGCTGGTACCGACGCAATCGCTGCCGGTGTCGCCGCCGCCGATGACGACCACATGCTTGCCGTCGGCACGGATCTGGCCCTTGAGCTTGTCCCCGGCGTTGACCTTGTTCTGCTGCGGCAGGAATTCCATCGCGAAATGGATGCCGGCCAGATCACGGCCCGGCACCGGCAGGTCACGGCTGGATTCGGCGCCACCGCTGAGCAAGACGGCGTCGAACTGTGCCTTGAGCTCGTCCGGGCTGATGCTGTCCTTGGCCCAGTTGGTGACCTTGGAACCTTCTGGCATGGAGGCGACCAGCACGCCCGTGCGGAAGACCACGCCCTCGGCTTCCATCTGCGCCACGCGGCGGTCGATGTGCGACTTCTCCATCTTGAAGTCGGGGATGCCGTAACGCAGCAGGCCGCCGACACGGTCGTTCTTTTCGAACACGGTCACGCTGTGGCCCGCGCGGGCGAGTTGCTGCGCAGCCGCCAAGCCGGCCGGGCCCGAGCCGACGACGGCCACGGTCTTGTCGGTCTTGCGCTTGGCGACTTGCGGCTGGACCCAGCCCTCGGACCAGGCGCGGTCGATGATGGCGTGCTCGATGGACTTGATGCCCACGGCGTCATCGTTGACGTTCAGCGTGCAGGCCGCCTCGCAAGGCGCGGGGCAGATGCGGCCGGTGAATTCCGGGAAGTTATTGGTGCTGTGCAGGATGGTGATGGCATTGGCCCAATCCCCGCGGTACACCAGATCGTTGAAATCCGGAATGATGTTGTTGACCGGGCAGCCGTTGTTGCAGAACGGCGTGCCGCAGTCCATGCAGCGGGCGGCCTGCTGCTTGGACTGTTCGGCGTTCAAACCGATCACGAATTCCTTGTAATTCTTGACCCGCGTGCCCACGGGCTCGTAGCCCTCTTCCAGCCGCTGGTACTCCATGAAGCCCGTTACCTTGCCCATGCTTCGCTCCTAAAACTCTTTATTGGGGTCAGAGTCATTTTGCAAACTCAACCCGAAGAAATTCATTTAATAGGGTCAGATTCGAATTCATTCTTCTGACCCGGTGATCACGGTTTCCGTGCTCGTGCCGCTCAGGCCTTGAGCGCCGCTTTGGGCGCAGCGGGAGCCTTGGCCTGCTCGATGGTCGAGGCCGCTTCCTTGGCCGCATGGATCTCGCCGAGTGCGCGGCGGTATTCGTGCGGGAAGACCTTGACGAACTTGGCGCGCGAGTCGGCCCAATGGTCCAGGATGTGGCGGGCACGGGCACTGCCGGTCCAGCGGTGGTGGTCTTCCAGCATCTTCTTGAGGATGGCTTCGTCGGTCTGCGCCTCGGCGTCACCGAGGTGGTGCCAGATGGCGCGGTCCACGGTGGCTTCCTGCTCGTGTACGGGCAGCAGCTTGTCCAGCGCAACCATGCTTGTGTTGCAGCGCTTGGCGAACTGACCGTCCTCGTCGTAGACGTAGGCGATGCCGCCGCTCATGCCGGCCGCGAAATTGCGTCCGGTCTTGCCCAGCACGGCCACGGTGCCGCCGGTCATGTATTCGCAACCATGGTCACCCGTGCCCTCGACCACGGCCGAGGCGCCCGAGAGCCGCACCGCAAAGCGCTCACCGGCCACGCCGCGGAAGAAGGCCTCGCCGCGCGTGGCACCGTAAAGCACGGTGTTGCCGACGATGATGTTCTGCGTCGCGTCGCCACGGAAATCGATGCTGGGGCGCACCACCACGCGGCCGCCGGACAGGCCCTTGCCGGTGTAGTCGTTGGCGTCTCCGATCAGGTAGAAAGTGATGCCCTGGGCCAGAAAGGCACCGAAGCTCTGGCCGCCCGTGCCCTCCATCTGGATGAAGATGGTGTGGTCGGGCAAGCCCTCGGGGCGGCGGCGGATCAGCTCACCGGACAGCATGGCGCCCACGGTGCGGCGCACATTGCTGACTTCCTGCATGAACTGCACCTTCTCGCCCTTCTCAAAAGCGGGCAGGCACTTCTCGACCAGCTTCACATCGAGTGCGCGATCCAGGCCATGGTCTTGCACATCGACATGGTTGCGGGCCACTTCGGCGGGCAAGGCCGGGCGGTGGAAGACACGACTGAAATCCAGGCCCTTGGCTTTCCAGTGGGTGATGCCTTTCTTGGTGTCCAGCAGATCGCTGCGGCCGACCAGATCCTCGAACTTGCGAATGCCCAGCTGGGCCATGATCTGGCGCGCCTCCTCGGCCACGAAGAAGAAGTAATTCACCACATGCTCGGGCTTGCCGGTGAACTTGGCGCGGAGTAGCGGGTCTTGCGTGGCCACGCCCACCGGGCAGGTGTTGAGGTGGCACTTGCGCATCATGATGCAGCCCTCGGCCACCAGGGGCGCCGTGGCGAAGCCGAATTCATCCGCGCCCAGCAGCGCACCGATGACCACATCGCGACCGGTCTTCATCTGGCCGTCGGCCTGAACGCGCACGCGGCCGCGCAGGCGGTTCAGCACCAAGGTCTGCTGCGCCTCGGCCAGGCCCAGCTCCCAGGGTGTGCCGGCATGCTTGATCGAGCTCCAGGGTGAGGCGCCCGTGCCACCATCATGGCCGGCGATGACCAGGTGGTCGGCCTTGGCCTTGGTGACGCCCGCAGCGATGGTGCCCACGCCGACTTCCGAGACCAGCTTGACCGACACATCGGCCTTGGGATTCACGTTCTTGAGGTCGTGGATCAGCTGGGCCAGGTCTTCGATGGAGTAGATGTCATGGTGCGGCGGCGGCGAGATCAAGCCCACACCCGGCACCGAGTAACGCAGGAAACCGATGTACTCGCTGACCTTGCCGCCGGGCAGCTGGCCGCCTTCACCGGGCTTGGCGCCCTGGGCCATCTTGATCTGGATCTGATCGGCGCTGACCAGGTACTCGGTGGTGACGCCGAAGCGGCCCGAGGCCACCTGCTTGATCTTAGAACGCAGGGAGTCGCCTTCCTTGAGCTCGTAGTCGACGGCGATGACCTTGTTGCCAATCACATCAGACACCTTGGTGCCTGCCGTGATCTTGATGCCCTTGAGCTCGTTGCGATAACGCGCGGGATCCTCGCCACCTTCGCCGGTGTTGCTCTTGCCGCCGATGCGGTTCATGGCCACGGCCAGGGTGGCATGGGCCTCGGTCGAGATGGAGCCGAGCGACATGGCGCCGGTGGCGAAACGCTTGACGATCTCTGCCGCGGGCTCGACCTCATCGAGCGGGATCGCCTTGCTGGGATCGAACTTGAACTCGAACAGACCACGCAGCGTCATGTGGCGCTTGCTCTGGTCGTTGATGATTTGCGCGTATTCCTTGTAGCTGTCGAACTTGCCGCTGCGCGCGCTGTGCTGCAGCTTGGCAATCGCGTCCGGCGTCCACATATGCTCTTCACCGCGGGCGCGCCAGGCGTACTCGCCGCCGGCATCCAGCATGGTGTGCAGCACCGGATCGTCGCCAAAGGCCGCGCGGTGCAGGCGGATGGCCTCTTCGGCCACCTCAAAGACACCGATGCCACCGACCTGCGTGGGCGTGCCGCGGAAGTACTTCTCCACAAAGTCCGTCTTCAGGCCGATGGCCTCGAAGATCTGCGCGCCGCAGTAGGACATATAAGTGGAGATGCCCATCTTGGACATGATCTTGGACAGGCCTTTGCCGATGCCCTTGATGTAGTTGTAGATGGCCTTGTCGGCAGACAGCTGGCCTGGCAGGCCGGCTGCGATGTCCGTCAGGGTTTCCAGGGCCAGATAGGGGTGCACCGCCTCGGCGCCAAAGCCGGCCAGCACGGCGAAGTGGTGCACCTCACGGGCGCTGCCGGTTTCCACCACCAGACCGGCGGTGGTGCGGCGGCCCTCGCGCACCAGATGGTGGTGGATGGCGGACAGCGCCAGCAAGGCAGGGATGGCCACGCGGCTGTCGCTCAGGCCGCGGTCGGTGATGATGAGGATGTTGTGGCCGCTCTTGATCGCATCCACCGATTCGGCGCACAGCGAGGCCAGCTGCGCCTCCACACCTTCATGACCCCAGGCCAGCGGATAGGTGATGTCCAGCTCGTAGGGCTTGAACTTGCCGTGAGTGTGGGCCTCGATCTGGCGCAGACGGGCCATGTCCTTGAAGTCCAGCACCGGCTGCGAGACTTCCAGGCGCATGGGCGGATTGACCGCGTTGATGTCCAGCAGATTGGGCTTGGGGCCGATGAAGCTGTTGAGCGACATCACGATGGCCTCGCGGATCGGGTCGATCGGCGGGTTGGTCACCTGGGCGAACAGCTGCTTGAAATAGTTGAACAGCGGCTTGTCCTTGCTGGACAGCACGGCCAGGGGCGAGTCATTGCCCATGGAACCCAGGGCCTCCTCGCCGGTGGCGGCCATGGGCGACATCAGGAACTTGATGTCTTCCTGCGTGAAGCCAAAAGCTTGCTGGCGATCGAGCAGGCTGGCGCTGAAGCTGGCGGCCGGGGTGTCGGCCACCTCGATGTCGTCGAGCTTGACGCGCACATTCTCGATCCACTGGCGATAAGGGCGGGCGTTGGCGTACTGGTTCTTGAGCTCTTCGTCATCGATGATGCGGCCCTGCTCCAGGTCGATCAGGAACATCTTGCCGGGCTGCAGGCGCCACTTCTTGACGATCTTGTTTTCCGGCACCGGCAGCACGCCGGACTCGGAGGCGAGGATGACGAGGTCGTCGTCGGTGACGCAGTAGCGCGCCGGGCGCAGACCGTTGCGGTCCAGCGCGGCACAGACCTGGCGGCCGTCGGTGAAGACCATGGCGGCCGGGCCATCCCAGGGCTCCATCATGGCGGCGTGGTACTCGTAGAACGCCCGGCGACGCGTGTCCATCTGCTCGTGCTGCTCCCAGGCTTCCGGGATCATCATCATGGCGGCGTGCGCCAAGGGATAGCCGGCCATGGTCAGCAGTTCGATGGCGTTATCGAAGGTGGCCGTGTCGGACTGGTGCTCGAAGCTGATCGGATAGAGCTTGTTCAGGTCATCGCCCAGCACCGGCGACTTCATCACGCCTTCGCGGGCGCGCATCCAGTTGAAGTTGCCCTTGACCGTGTTGATCTCGCCGTTGTGGGCGACCATGCGGTAGGGGTGGGCCAGCGGCCACTCGGGGAAGGTGTTGGTCGAGAAACGCTGGTGCACCAGGGCGATGGCGGACACCACACGCGGATCGGCCAGATCCTTGTAGTAACTGCCCACTTGGTCGGCCAGCAGCAGGCCTTTGTAGATGATGGTGCGGCAGCTCATGCTGGGCACGTAGTACTCGCGGCCGTGAGTCAGCTTGAGCGCCTGGATGGCGCTCGACGCGGTCTTGCGGATGACGTAGAGCTTTCGCTCCAGGGCATCGGGCACGATGATGTCCGGGCCGCGGCCGATGAAGATCTGGCGAATGATGGGCTCTTTGTCGCGCACCGTGGGCGACATGGGCATCTCCGAATCCACCGGCACATCGCGCCAACCCAGCAAGACCTGACCCTCGGCCTTGATCGCACGGGCCAGTTCCTGCTCGCAAGCCAGACGCGAAGCATGCTCCTTGGGCATGAAGATCATGCCCACGCCGTATTCGCCGGGCGGGGGCAGTTCCACGCCCTGCTTGGCCATCTCGGCCCGGAAGTATTCGTCGGGAATCTGGATCAGGATGCCGGCGCCGTCGCCCATCAGCTTGTCGGCACCGACGGCACCGCGATGGTCGAGGTTCTCAAGGATCTTCAGACCCTGCTGAACGATGGAATGCGCCTTCTGACCCTTGATGTGCGCCACAAAACCCAGGCCGCAGGCGTCCTTCTCGTTTTGCGGACGGTAGAGCCCGTGGGCGGCCAAATCCTGGATCTCGGCCTGATGTTCTGCTGCGTTGTGGCTCATGGCGCTCTCCGACGTAATTCAGTTACGGAGACGGAGGTTACTGCGGCGCAGCAAAACGCTCAAGAAAAACTAAATAGGGTCAGAGCCTATTAATCAAACACCTGTAGCTTCAATATGATTTAAATAGGGTCAGAGTGAGTTTTCGCTTGCCAAATCAAGAATCGCCTGAAGGATCGGACGCCTCCAGTTTTCTGCGAGGACGCCCTCGCGGCAATGGCACCAGTCTGCGCTGGGTCTGGTCTGCCAAGGTCCGCAAAAAGCCCTCGGAACCCAGAGGCCAGCCCTTCAAAGTGGCTTCGGTGAAGCGTTGGCGCTCCGCATCTGCACAACCTTCCGCCAACAACTCGCGGTACGCCGCCTCGCGCTCGAAAGGCGTGTTGCCCAGGGTCCAATACAGCAGGTGTTCGCTGAGAAGGCTGTCGCTTCGGCGGCCCAAGTGACTGGCGCAGCTGGACCAAGGGAACTCTTCGGGCGAGCTGCATAGCCCGGCACGGACCGGATTCAGCTCGATATAGCGCATGCAGGCAAGGAAGTAGCGCTCGCTGTCGATCACGGTCGCGCGATAGCGCCCTTCCCAGAGCGTGCCGCTGCGGCCGTACTTGTGATTGAACCAGGCCACGTAGCGCCGCCCGAGGGACTGCACCAGTTTGCCGAGGCCGGGCTCGTCCTCGGGCGTGGCCAGCACATGGAGGTGGTTGTCCATCAAGACGTAGGCATGCACGGCAACGCGGTGGGTGCGGGCGCAGTCACGCAGCAGATCCAAGAACTGGCGACGGTCCGCATCCTCATGGACGATGGGTTGGCGGTTGTTGCCGCGCAACATCAGGTGGTGGGCTTGGCCTGGCAGAACCAAGCGAGGAAGGCGAGCCATACAGGAATCCACTCTCAAAATGACACTGACCCTAGTTTGAGAGTGATTCAGGCGCGAGGCAAGTCCGGGAGCGCCAGATCGCCCACGGACCTGCCGAGCCGCGCGTGATTCTCAGAACAAGCTGAAGCCTGTCAGTCGCTGATGCTCGCGCAGGGCAAATCGGTCGGTCATGCCGGCGATGTAATCGGCGCAGGCACGCGGTGCATCGGCAGCACCAGCGAAATCTGGCGGAAGTTGAGCCGGCTCGCTGGTGTAGATCCGGAACAGGTCGCGCAGCACCTGTTCGGCGCGCTGACGTGTCTGCTGGACCTGCGGGTGACGGTAGAGTTTGGCGAACAGAAAGCGTTTGAGCTCGGTGCTGGCGGCGCGCATCTCGGGGCTGAAACGCACCAGGGCCGGCGCCGCCCGCACGGCAGCCAGGTCCTGCACGCCCTGCCCCTGCTGCAAGGCAGCGCGGGTCGCGTCGATGATGTCGTAGACCTGGGCCGAAAGCATGCGCCGAATGGTCTCGAACAAAAGCCGTTTGCTGTCCAGCTGGGGAAACTCGCTCAGCGCCTCTCGCAGATAGCGGTGCACCAGGGGCACTTCTTCCAACTGCTCCAGGGCGAGCAGCCCCGAGCGCACGCCATCGTCGATGTCATGGGCGTTGTAGGCCACCTCGTCCGCCAGATTGCAGAGCTGCGCTTCCAGGCTGGGCTGACCGCCATGAAGAAAGCGGCGAGCCACGCCATCGGGCTCTGCAGCCTCCAGCAACTCGGCATTGCGACGCGCACAGTGCTTGAGGATGCCTTCACGGGTTTCGAAGCACAGATTGAGGCCGTCGAACGCGGGGTAACGCAGCTCCAGCTTGTCGACCACCCGCAAGGACTGCAGGTTGTGCTCGAAGCCGCCATGGGACTTCATGCATTCATCAAGCACATCCTGCCCCGCGTGACCGAAAGGCGTGTGACCGAGGTCATGAGCCAGTGCGACGGCCTCGATCAAGTCCTCGTTCAAGCCGAGGCTGCGGCCGATGGAACGGCCCAGCTGGGCCACCTCCAGCGAGTGCGTCAGCCGGGTTCGAAAAAGATCGCCCTCATGGTTCATGAAGACCTGGGTCTTGTAGACCAGGCGGCGAAAGGCGCTGCTGTGGATGATGCGGTCGCGGTCGCGTTGGTACTCGCTTCGCGTGGGCGCTGATGGCTCGGGGAAACGCCGGCCCCGCGTTTGATTCGGGTGGCAAGCGTAAGGTGCCAGCTCCGAAGAGGTCACCGGGTGCAGCCCTGCCAAAAACTCAACGGCCATATCGCGACACCGTCCGGGTTCAGAAGAAAAGCTGGGGCTGCTGCACTGAGGAGACCGTGACCGAGTTATTGCGACTCAGCCGCAGTGATCGCTCAACACAGCGGCGACCAATTCATCGGGGGCCCCGTGCATGCCGGCGCGGCCCAGGCTTTCGATCAGCACGAAGCGGATCTCGCCCGCCTCGGCCTTTTTGTCCACCCGCATCAATTCCAGATAGCGCTCGGCACCCAAACGCGGCGCTTGCACGGGCAGGCCCGCACGCTCAATCAGACGGCGCAGGCGCGGCAAGAACTCGGGCGGCATCAAACCCTTGCGGACCGACAAATCGGCTGCCAAGACCATGCCGCAGCCCACCGCTTCGCCGTGAAGCCAGGCGCCATAGCCCATGCCGGTTTCGATGGCGTGTCCGAAGGTGTGGCCGAAATTCAAGATGGCTCGCAAGCCTTGTTCACGTTCATCCTGGCCCACCACCCAGGCCTTGATCTCGCAGCAGCGCTTCACGGCATGGGCCAAGGCCTGCTTGTCGCGCGCAAGCAAGGCATCCAGATTGGCCTCGATCCAGGCGAGAAATTCAGCATCTGCGATCGGGCCGTATTTGATGACCTCGGCCAAACCGGCCGCCAGCTCGCGCTGCGGCAAGGTATCCAGCGTGTCGAGGTCGGCAACCACCCGCTCGGGCTGGTAGAACGCGCCGATCATGTTCTTGCCCAGAGGGTGGTTGATGGCCGTCTTGCCACCCACGGAGGAGTCGACCTGGGCCAACAAGGTCGTCGGCACCTGGACAAAGGGCACACCGCGCATATAGATCGCCGCTGCAAAACCTGTCATGTCACCAATGACACCGCCGCCCAGCGCGAACAGCACGGTCTTGCGATCGGCCGCATGGGCCAGCAGGTGATCAAACACGAGGTTGAGACTGGCCCAATCCTTGTGGCTCTCGCCATCGGGAAGCTGAACGAACTCGACCCGTCGGTAATGCGCGGCCAGTTGCGAACGCAGGCGTTCGAGATGGAGCGGCGCCACAACTTCGTTGCTGACGATCAGTGCGCACGCAGCCTTGGGCAAGCCCTGCCAGCTCTGGGCCGAGTCCAGCAGACCGGGACCGATGTGGATGTCGTAGCTGCGCTGATCGAGGGCGATCGGCACGCAATGCAAGGCCGGTGCGGCAGTGGCAGACGAGGCGATGGAGGCGGAAGTCGGGGCCGTCGAGGAAGTCATGCGTCAAGTGTAAGGGCCGCTCGCGCCCGGCTCAGCCTCACGCAAGGGCTTGAGCCGCCGAGACGATCCGCACCGGATCAACAAGCGGCGGGCTCAGCACCAACGGTGGCCGCAACCCGGGCCGGATCGATGATGCCCGCCAGCTCCAGCTGCATCAGCGCCATATTGACCAGGCCGTGCACGGACGGCCGCCCCGTCTCGAGCACGTAGTGCGCCACGCTTCGATACAGCGGATTGCGCTGCAAATACAGCTCGCGCAGCTTTTGCAGAGGATCTCGCACCTGGAGCAGTGGGCGCTGCGTGTCGTGGCGCAAACGTCGGAACAGCTCTTCCGGCGTGGAGCGGAGGTAGAGCACGGTGCTGGCTTGATGCAAAAGCTGGCGATTGGCCTCTCGCAGCACGATGCCACCGCCGGTGGCCAGCACGAACTCTCCCTCACGTGCCAGCAACTCGTTCAGCACCTGCGACTCGATGTCTCGAAAAGCCGCTTCACCCGAGCGATCAAAAAAAGCGCGAATCGGCTCCCCGATTCGCGCTTCGATTTCCGTGTCGCTGTCAACAAAGCGCACGCCCAGCTGCCGCGCCAGCTGACGGCCGACGGTGGATTTGCCACCGCCGGGCATGCCGACGAGGGAGATCACAAGGCGAGCTGCGCTCATGCCAACAAGTCGCGCATCAGTTCGGGCTGGAGCAGCTTGCAGCCTGACCGTAGGGGCTGATGACAAACGGAGGGGTTCCTTCCGCCTTGATCACCTCGACAGGCACACCGGTGTACTGCTCGGTACCTTTGAGCGTGAACAAGGTATCACCCTCGGACGCAATCCGACCGAAGAAAGCCGGCGGGCTGACCACACCTGACGCGCTGACGCGGATCGCAAACTCCGTCCAGCTGCCGTAGCTCTGCGGATACTCGATTCGCATCACAGCCAAGCCACTGGAGTCGGTCCGGGTGCTGCCGACCATGGTGATGGACACATCCGACTTCCGCGGATCCAACTGCCCATTGCCGTTCAGATCCTCACCGGTCTCAATGGTTCCATTTCGGAAACCCTTACCAGCCGAGCTGTCCTCAGAAAGACACTTTTGGGTCACGTACTGGATCCACCTCTTCAGTCCAGAGTCATAGAGGTAAAAGCCCTTCTGATAGCTCGGCAGATCGATCAACGGAGCCACTTGCACATCCGATTTGGGATTACCCGCGGAGTCGACCACCAGAACGGTGAACTCCAGGAAGTAAGTCAGCTTGTTCGTCCCCGTGCCGATCAAGGCATTGGTACCGATCGACACCGACACAGGTTGTTCCACGACCGTCAAAGACACCGCACGCAGGCGGTCTGCAGGGCAGGCAGCAATGGTCTCCACCGTGTCGGTCTTGGAGAAGCAGGCATACACCTTGACCTGGTCCGTCGGGCTCGGCCGCTGTCCCGCCACAAAACTGGTCACCGCCACACCGGTTGCATCCGAGATGATGACCTTGTCATTGCCGGAGCTGATCACGCCGTCCGTGCCTGAGTTGTTTGCGCCAAACCCAATTCGCGCGCGAACATTTGGAACGGGCTCATTCTTGTCGCTGCGGAACAGCAGGCGCAACTCAGAACGGTTCTCGCTGCTACCCACCAAATTGACCGCTACGACAGCCGGGGCAGCCGTGAATGTGGCAGAACCAATCGTGGTAGCCGCAGGCACATCAGACACTGTTGCATCGATCTGCACAGTGCTTGTCACTGATGCGCCGCCAGCCGTTGCTGCAATTTGACTGGGCCCATTTCCCGAAGCGCGGTAGCAATACGTGTACTTGCCTTTGTTATCCGTCAGGGCTTCGCTCGGTGCGGCCTGCCCCGGGCAGGCGACGGCAGCACCTTGACTCCCCCCAACCGAAACCGCAACCTTGTCCATCGGGTTGACGTTCACATCGGTCAACGTGTACTCCACCGCACCGATATCTCCGTTTCGCAACGTTGCCGGAAGCAATTGGGCCTGCAACTTGGCGCCGGTCACCTTAAAAGTCTTCCGCAAGACAATCGAATCGCTTGTCGCGGTAACCGTGACCGTACGATTGGAACGATCAGAGCCCACAAAGACCTTGGCCTTTGCCAGACCTTCAGAGTCCGTCACCAAATTTCCAGGGACCAACACAGCGCTGCTGTCAACGGCAAAGGTCACCTTGATGCCGGGAACTGCATTTCTGAGCGCGTCAACTGCCCGCAAGCTGACATCAACTGACTCGCTGCCAGAATTACCTACCGAGCTCGCGCTCAAGGTCATGGTCAGATCGCTGGCCTTGGGCACGATGGACACCGCCTCGACCACGTCAAAGCTGATGGTTCGCACCACCGTGCCGCTGGTGGCCTGAACCGTGATGGAACGATTGGTCTTGCCCTTGCTGGTCACCAGGCTGATGTCAGCCGCCAGCACGCCTGAGGTGTCATCGGTCGACGTTTTGCCAAAAGCGTTGATGATGGATCCCCCGGCGACCGGGTCGATCAAAGCCAGGGAAACCGGCGAACCGCCGATGGCGCTGTTGAACGCATCCACCGAAGTCACGCTCAACTTGGCGACTTGAGTGCCGTCATTGGGCAGGGTGACCTTGTCCACAACCAGGCGTAAATCAGCCACCTTGCTGCCGTTCACACTGTCCACCACTTCGAAGCTGGCCGTTTTCTTGACTGAACCCGAACTGACATTCAGCTTCACGGTGCGGCTGGTCTTGTCGGTGATCTGCACCACCGCCGTGATCTTGCCGGTGTCCTTGCTGGTCACCTTGGCCGAGGGCGTGACGATGGCACCACTTTCGACTTCCACGGTGACGGGTGTTTCCACGCCCGTCAAAGCGGCGTTGCCCGAAGTCAGGGCGGTGATGGTGAAAGTGACCACTTCAGCACCGGAGTTGGGAACCGAGGTCTTGTCCGCCACCACGGCCAGATCAGCCAAGGTGCTGGGTGTATTCGGGTTGGTGCCCGTGCCCGGATCGAAAACCGACGTGCCGGCACCACCGCCGCCGCCGCCGCAGGCAGCCAAGGCCACGCCCAGCACCATCGCACCCGCCGCTCGCCACGCTTGGCGCCAGGAAGGTCGCGCCCACACCATGGATGTACTCATCTCTGCAAACTCCTGCATGGCAGCGCCGCCACGGCGGACACTACCTTCTCCCGATTGATTAAGTTCCCACCAACATGTCCATCACCGGACCGGCGCACGCTCGCTGACCACTTTAGGGGTCAGGAAGATCAAGAGTTCGGTCTTGCTCGTGGTGCGGCTCTTGTTCTTGAACAAATTGCCCAGGTAGGGAATGTCACCCAGCACCGGGACCTTGGATTCGTCTTCACGTTCATCCTGAGTGAAGATGCCGCCGATCACCACGGTGCCACCGTTCTCCACCAAGACCATGGTTTTCACATGCTTGTTGTTGATGGCGTAGCCCTGGGGCGTCAGCGTGCCGCGGCTGTCCTTGTTGACATCCACGTCCAGGATCACATTGCCCTCGGGCGTGATTTGCGGCGTCACTTCCAGCTTCAGAACGGCCTTCTTGAACTGGATGGACGTGGCGCCGCTGGAGGTGGCGACCTGGTAAGGCAGTTCTTCACCTTGCTCGATCAAGGCCTTGACCTGGTCGGCCGTGATGACGCGCGGGCTGGACACAATCTTGCCCTTGCCATCGGCTTCCAGGGCCGAAAGTTCCAGGTTCAGGAATCGGTTGGCCGTGGCATTGAACAAGGACAGCGCGAAGTTCGCCACATTGGATCCACCGAAACTGTCCGAAGACACATTGGCCGGCAGATTGACGAACTGCGTATTGAAGACGGGCTTGCCATCCGGGCCGGTGCCACCAGCGCCAACACTGCCGCCGGGCTGCAAGGTCTGGCCTGCGATGCCGTTGAGGTTGCCGCCCAGGGTCAGGTAGTTGTTGCCACCGACCGAGTAGCCCGGAATGCCACCGCGGGTGCCGCGCAAATCGGCACTGCCCAGCTTCACACCGAGCGCGCGGCCGAACTTGTCGTCCGCTTCCACAATGCGGGCCTCGATCAGGACCTGGCGCACCGGAACGTCGATCTTGGCGATCAACGCTTGAATTTCTTCCAGCTTGGAAGGAATGTCGGTGACGAAGAGCTGGTTGGTACGGCTCTCCGAGATCGCACTGCCTCGCGGGGTCAAGATGCGAGAAGCGTTCTGACCGCCTGAGCCACCGCTGCCGCCGGAGTTGTTCTGCCCCGTCAAGCCTTTGAAGACTTCTTCGGCCTTGGTGTAATTGAGCTGAAAAGACTGTGTGCGCAGGGGCTCGAGGTTGGCAATTTGTGCCTTGGACTCCAGATCCAGCTTTTCCTTGGCCGAGAGTTCATCCTTGGGTGCGATCCACAGCACATTGCCGGACTTCTTCAGGCCCAGGCCCTTGGCCTGCATGATGATGTCCAGGGCTTGGTCCCAAGGCACATCCTTGAGGCGCAAGGTCACATTGCCGGTCACGGTATCGCTGGTCACCACATTGAAGTTGGTGAAATCCGCAATCACCTGCAGCAACGCACGAACTTCGATGTTCTGGAAGTTCAGCGACAGTTTGTCGCCCGCATAGCCGGGGCCTGTGGTCAGCTTGTTGGGATCCTGCTTCTGGTGGCGCACTTCCAGCACAAACTGGTTGTCGCTCTGGTAGGCGCTGTGCTCCCACGCTCCCTTGGGCTCGATGACCATGCGCACGCGGTCGCCGTTCTGTGTGGTCACCACCGACTGCACCGGGCTGCCAAAGTCAGCCACGTCGAGCTTGCGACGCAGGCCCTCGGGCACGGTCGAGCGCAGGAACTCCACCACCAGGTTCTGGCCCTGCTGCTGAATGTCCACGCCGACCTGGTTGCTCGGCAGGTTGACGATCACGCGGCCGGAGTTGTCCTGTCCGCGGCGGAAGTCAATATCACGAATGGACTGTGCCTCGGCGTTGAGACTCTGGGCAAAGTGCACCGGTTCATTGGGCGCCGGTGCCTGCGCGGAGGTGGACTCAAGAATCAAGAGCAGCGCGCTGTCTTGCAGCTCGGCCCGGTAACCCGAGGGCGTGCGCAGGTTCAGCACCACGCGCGAACGTTCACCCGCCTGGGCCACATTGGCCGAGCGCAGATTGCCCTGGTTGATCTCCACCATCGAACGGCCAATGCCGTTCACCACGCCGGGCAGGTCGATAGCGATGCGCGGCGGCGTCTGCACGGTGAAGCCGCGCGGGATCTCCGTCAGCGGCTGGCTCAACTCGATGCGCACCACTTCCACGCCCGCTTGCTGCGTGCTGTTGATGGAACGGATGGCGGTCTGCGCCCAGGCCGGCGCGGCCGTGGCCACCGTGGCCAGAACTAGGGCCGAGGCCGTCGCCCACTTGCGCCAATGGCTCGTCATCCTCGATGTCTCCTGGAAATTTTTCATCGTCCCTTCTCCTGCAGCTGGAGGGTACTGGTGCGTTCAATCCACTCGCCCGCAGCGTCCTGGACGACTTCTCGCAATCCGATTTCGGTTTCGCTGATTTTCATCACCCGTCCAAAGTTCAAACCGAGGTAGTCCCCGCTCTTGACCTGATAGAGCAGGTTGTCCACCCGCAGCAAGGCATAACGCTGGTTCTGCCGGGTCAGGCTGCCGACCATGGTCATGCTGTCCAGCGGGTAGGCCTCCAGCGGCTCGCGGCGCCGGCTCATTTCCTTGGCCAGCAAGGAATTGGGCAAGGACGCCTCCTGCTTGACGGCCACGCTCAACTTCTGGGGGCTGAAAGGCTCGACGCCCAGGCTCGCTTCATAGGGCTGGGGCTGGAATTTCTTGGGTGGCACCAGGGGCGCAATGGTCGCACGCGCTTCTTTGCGCTGCTGCTCCATCCATTGCTGCAGCTCGTCCATATTGGTTGAGCAGGCAGCCAAGCTAGCGCAGACGGCCAGTGCCGCAGCACGCAGCAACCACGGGTTCAGATTCATCGCCGCGTTCATGGCTTCTTCGCTCCTGCAGCCGCCTTGGCCGCAGCCTTTTTCTGCTCGGCCACTTCAATGGCATCCAGGTACCGGTACGTGCGGGCGGTGGCCTCCATGCTCAGCGTGCCGCTGCCCGCGTCTTTGCCAGTCGATGCCAGCACATTGAGGTTGTGCAATGTCACGATGCGGGACAGGTTGGACACATCCGCCGCAAACGAGCCGATGTCATGGTAGCGCCCTGACACCCGCAATGAAATCGGCAACTCGGCGTAATAGTCCTTGACGACCACCTGGCCGGGGCGGAACAGCTCGAACTGCAGGCTGCGACCCACGCCGGCTTGGGTGATGTCGGACAGCAGGGCGTCCATCTCAGCCTTGCCCGGCAGCTGCTTTTCCAGCTGGGTCACGTATTCCTCGACCTGGCTCTTTTGCTTGCGCAGTTCAGGCAGGTTGACCGCCTGCGCCAACTTGGCGGTGTAGTCCTGGCGCAGATTCGGTTCGCGCGCCACTTCGGCGTCGAGCAAGGCCTGCTCGTCGGACAGAAGTAAAAACCAGCCCAACACCATCACAATCAGCGTGACGGCCAGCGAGGCCGCCAGCTTGGGCAACACCGGCCACTGACCCGGCTCATTGGGATTGAGACCTCGGAACTGGTCCGCCACCTGGGCGCCCCAGGCGTTGAGGTCGAATTTCAGATTCAAAGACGTGCTGGCCATGCTTGCCTTCATCAAGACTTGGGTGCCGAGGCCGGCTTGGCCGGTGCACCGGGTGCGGCTTCCCGCACGGGCTCCTTGATCGACACCCGCATGGAGAAGTCGAACAAACGCTTCTGGTCACGGCTGCTGGTGGTCAGATTGGCCACCTTGATTTCCACCAGATCGGGCCGCTCCAGCCAATCCGAGCTGCGCGAGGTGTTGCGGATGAACTCCGACACCCGCTCGTTGGTCTGTGCAATGCCGCTGATGGTCACCACCTTGTCGGCCTGACGGATGGCGGTCAGGTAAACCCCTTCTGGCGTGTGACGTGCCAGCTCGTTGAGCAGTTGCACAGGCGTGTTGCGATCGCTTTGCAGGTCTTCCACCGCACGCTGGCGCGACTTCAAGGACTCAATCTCAGCCTTGAGGTTGGCAATGTCCTTGATCTGCTCATCCAGCTTGGCGATCTGGTCGCTCAAAAATTGGTTGCGCGTCCGCTGATCGTTGGTCATGTGCTGGATCAAGGCGTAGCCTGCCATGACGGCGCCCACCCCAATCAGGGCTGCCAAGCCCAGGCCGGCGAAGAACGCGTTCTTGCGGCGCTTGCGCTTCTCTTCCCGGTGGGGAAGCAGATTGATCAAAATCACTGGTAGAACCTCCGCATCGCCAGGCCGCAAGCGGTCAGGTAGGCCGGAGCTTCGCGGCGCAGCTTCTGCTCACGCACGGCCGAACCCAGCTCCATGTTCTCGAAGGGGTTCACCACCATGCAGGCAAAGCCCGTCAGCTCGGTCACGCGCTCCTTCAGTCCCGGCAAGGTGGCCGTACCCCCGGCCAGCATCACGTAGTGCACCTTGTGGTGGGGTGTGCTGGTGAAGAAGTACTGCAGCGCGCGGCCGATCTCCTGGGACAGGCTGTCCACAAAGGGGTTCAGCACCGCCACTTCGAAATCTTCGGGCAGGTCATTGGAGAGCTTCTTCTGCTCCGCCTCTTCGAAAGAGAAGCCGTATTGGCGCGAAATCAACTGGGTCAGTTGCGAACCGCCAAACGCCTGGTCGCGGTCGTAAAGCATCTCGTCGTCGCGCAGCACCTTGAGGCTGGTGGTGTCGGCCCCGATCTCAAACAGCGCGACCAGCGCATCCTTGCCGGCATTGGGCAGGTTGGCAATCAGGCGACCCATGGCCATGCGCGAGGCATGCGATTCAATGTCCAGCACCACTGGCCGCAAGCCGGCCGCTTCAGCCAGACCTTGACGGTCTTGAACGCGGTCCTTGCGCGAAGCTGCAATCAGCACTTCCACATCGCCGACCGAGGTCGGACTGGGACCGATCACGCAGAAATCGAGGCTCACCTCGTCGAGGGAGAAGGGAATGTACTGGTTGGCCTCGGCTTCGACCTGGATCTCCAACTCTTCCTCGCGCAGGCCGGCGGGCAGCATGATCTTCTTGGTGATGACGGCCGATTGCGGCATGGCCAGCACGGCGTCGCGGGTGCGGCTGCCGCTGCGCGCCACCACACGGCGCACGGCATCAGCCACTTCGTCGAATTTCTCGATTTGGCCGTCGGTGATCCAGCCCTTTTCGAAGGACTCGGTGGCAAAACGCTCCAACACAAATTCACCACTGGCGGTCTGACCCAGCTCGACCAGCTTGACGCTCGAAGAACTGATATCAAGCCCAATCATCGGCGGGTGCTTGCGCCCCAACAAAACGTCAAGTATGCCCATGACGCGAATCCCCCAACGTTTTTGCGCCGGACTGTTAATAAGTTACTTGAATGCTAGCAGCAAAGGCCTTGACCGCCCAAGGAAAAGCGGTCACAGCTGGTAACAGCTCGTTGCGTAACATACACGAGCAAGAAGGCCGCGGATGCCCCGAAAAACACCGAGAAGACGTCGCATTCAAATCATCGCTGAGGCCTTTGATTCAAAGCCAGACCTAATTTTCCCGAAATACGGAACGGGGCAAAGCCGAAACAAGGCGAGTTAAACCATCCGGCATCGGCGAAGCCCGGTGCGCCTCTCTCCTGGCGCGCGTCAGCGCCCGTCTTGGAGCAGGCTTCACGGCCAAGAAGCCATTCCTATAATGCGCCGACCCATCCGGAGGCCCATGAGCGACGCCAAAAAGAACACCTCTCAGTCCGCAGCGTCTGAGTCCCGAAACGCCCCCCCCTCCGGCGCCATGCAAGGCCTCGTTCGAATGCTGGCTTGGCTGTTGGGCCTGGCCGCGGCGGGTGGCGTTGCCATACTCATGCTGGTGGCCTTGGCGCTGGCCATGGCCTACCCAAACTTGCCGGACATCAGCGGCTTGACCGACTACCGCCCCAAGCTGCCTTTGCGGGTCTTGTCGGCCGAAGGCCAACTTTTGGCTGAATTTGGCGATGAAAGACGAAATTTTCTGCCGATCAGGGAAATTCCGAAGGTCATGCAGGACGCGGTGCTGGCGATCGAAGACGCCCGCTTCTACCAGCATGGCGGCGTGGACTATCTGGGCGTGATCCGCGCCGGCCTGGCGAATGTGGGCGAGTCCCGCAGCCAGGGCGCCTCCACCATCACCATGCAGGTGGCGCGCAACTTCTACCTCTCGACCGAGAAGACCCTGACCCGCAAGATCTACGAGATCCTGCTCGCGCTGAAGATTGAAAACGCGCTGAGCAAGGAGCAAATCCTCGAGATCTATATGAACCAGATTTTCCTGGGCCACCGCGCCTATGGTTTTGCCGCCGCCTGCGAGGTGTATTTCGGCAAACCCATCCAGGAAATCACCATCGCCGAAGCGGCCATGTTGGCCGGCCTGCCCAAGGCGCCCTCCGCTTACAACCCGATCAACAACCCGCGCCGGGCCACCATCCGCCAGCAGTACATCATCGAGCGCATGTTGGAAAACGGCTACATCACCGAGGAACAACGCGACGCGGCCAAGGCCCAAAAGCTGCGCCTGCGCCCGGTGAACGAAACGCCCAGCCACGCCGAGTTCGTAACCGAAGCGGCACGGCAGCTGATTTACAACCAGTACGGCGATGAGGCCTACACCCGAGGCCTGAATGTCTACCTGACCCTCAAGGCCGAAGAACAGAACGTGGCCTACCGCGCCCTGCGCCGCGGCATCCTCAACTTCGAGCGCCGCCAGGTCTACCGCGGCCCCGAAGCCTATGCCGACCTGCCGGGCAACCCGGCCGACCTGGACAGCCGCATCGCAGAGGCGCTGAACGACCATCCCGCCAACGACGAGTTGCTGGCCGCCGTGGTGCTGGAAGCCAGCCCGAAAAAGGTGGTGGCGGCCCTGCAAAGCGGCGAAACCGTGACCATCACCGGCGAAGGCCTGAAGCCGGCCACCTCGGGCTTGGCCGAAAACGGCAACCCCAAGACCCGCGTGCGCCGCGGCGCCATCATCCGCGTGGTGAAGGCGCCGCTGGCCGCCAAACCCAGCCAGGAAGAGTGGACCATCACGCAACTGCCCGTGGTGGAAGGCGCGTTCGTCTCGCTCGACCCGCGCAATGGCCGTGTGCGCGCCATGGTGGGCGGCTTTGACTACGCCAAGAGCAAGTTCAACCATGTGACCCAGGCCTGGCGCCAGCCCGGCTCCAGCTTCAAGCCCTTCATCTACTCGGCCGCGCTGGAAAAAGGCTTCACCCCCAGCACCATCGTCAACGACGCGCCACTGTTCTTCGACGCCTCCACCACCGGCAGCCAGCCCTGGGAGCCCAAGAACTACGACGGCACCTTCGACGGCCCCCTGCCCTTGCGCAGGGCGCTGGCCAAGTCCAAGAACATGGTGTCCATCCGCGTGCTCAACTCCATCGGCGTCCATTACGCACAGGAGTGGATCACCCGCTTTGGCTTCGAGGCCGAGAAGCACCCGGCCTACCTGACCATGGCGCTCGGCGCCGGCTCGGTGACGCCCATGCAGATGGCACAGGGCTATGCCGTCTTCGCCAACGGCGGTCACCGCGTCACGCCCCAGCTGATCGCCAAGCTGACCGACAACAAGGGCCGCCTGCTGTACGAAGCTCCGCAGCTGGAAGTGGGCGAAGACAGCCGTGTGATCGAAGCGCGCAATGCCTTCCTGATGACCAGCCTCTTGCAAGAGGTGACGCGCAGCGGCACGGCCGCCCGAGCTCAAGCCCAGCTCAAGCGACCTGACATCTACGGCAAGACCGGCACCACCAACGACTCGATGGACGCCTGGTTCGCCGGCTACCAGCAAGAGGTGGTGGCCGTTGTCTGGATGGGTTACGACCAGCCCAAGAAGCTGGGCGACCGTGAAACCGGCGGCGGGCTGTCGCTACCGATCTGGATCGAGTACATGAGCCAGGCCCTCAAGGGCGTGCCGGTCAGTGAAATGGCGGTGCCCGAGGGCGTGGTCAATCGCAACGGTGAGTGGTACTACGACGAGTACACCGGCACTGCCGGCGTGCGCGAGCTGAGTCAGTCCGAAGGCAAGCTGCCGGGCGCTGCCAGCGAGGACGAGAAGAAGAGCATCCTCGACCTGTTCAAGCGCTGAAGCGCGGGCGCACTACACGCCCTTTTGCGCCTGCGCTTCAAGGCACCACTCAGTTCGGCGTGAACTGCAAGGCCTTGCCGCCCTGAGCACTGGCCTGCTCGGACAGCAGCTGGTGCAACTCGACACCGCTGCGCGTGTCCAGCCAGTGGCCGTCCACAAACCGGAAGTGGTAGCCGCCGGCACGCGCCGCCAGCCAGATTTCTTGCAGCGGCGCCTGCGTGTTCAGGATGATCTTGCTGCCACCGGGAAAGCTCAGTTCCAGCAACCCGCCACTGCGGTGGCTGTCGATGTCGATCACATCACCATCGAGCCAGGCGTCCACCGTCGCCTCGATCCGGTCCAACACGGCGCGGGTGCGCGCCTGGTAGTCGACATCGCTGAGCGGCGTGGCGGCAGGAACGGCAGACGGGCTGGAGGATTCGGCAGGCTGGGACATGGTGATGCGGAAGGGGAAAGCGCTCCAGGCAGGCAGCGATAAACTGCGGCCATGAAAGCAAACAACGAACAGCTTCGCAGTGTAGGCCCGCGGGCCGCGGGCCCGCAGATGCCAGGGTCTTTGCGCCGCGCGGGTGCAAGCCTCACGCTCTGCCTGAGCCTGAGTTTGCTCGGCGCCTGCGGCCAGAAGGGGCCACTCTATCTGCCCCAGCCACAAGCCCAAGCTCAGTCCCAGGCGCCCGCTCCTTCCACCCAAGGCCAAGCGGCCAAGGCGCCCAGCCCGACTGCCAGCGCCGCCCGGCCCTGAAGCCGAACCCCGCGAGCCCTGCCGAGCCTCGCCAGCCGAGGCCTCAGATCCGGCCTTCCTCCACCGCGTGGCAGGCCACGCGAACGCCCTTGAACTCCAGCATGGCCGGGCGCTCGCTCTTGCAGCGGGCACTGGCATGTGGGCAGCGCGGGTGGAAGCTGCAGCCGCTGGGCGGGTTGAGCGGATTCGGTACCTCGCCCTGCACCGGGGTGCGTGAACGGCCCGTCATGTGGATGTCGGGAATCGCATCCAGCAACATGCGCGTGTAGGGATGGCGCGGCCGGGCGAAGAGCTCGGCCTTGTCGGCCAGCTCGACCAGGCGGCCCAGATACATCACCCCCACCTGGTCCGAGACATGGCGTACCACCGCCAGGTTGTGGGAGATGAAAAGGTAGGTCAGGCCGCGCTCGCGCTGCAGCTCCTTCATGATGTTGAGCACCTGGGCCTGGACCGAGACGTCCAGGGCCGAGGTCGGCTCGTCGCAGACCAGAAACTCCGGCTGCGTGGCCAAGGCGCGCGCGATCGAGATGCGCTGCCGCTGGCCGCCCGAGAACTGGTGCGGGAACTTTTCGCGGTCCGCCGCCGTCAGGCCCACCGATTGCAGCAACTCGGCCACGCGCGCGCGCTGGGCATCGACGCCATCAATCAACCCGTGCTCGCGCAGCGGCTCAGCAATGATGTCCTGCACCTTCCAGCGCGGGTTCAGCGAGGCATACGGGTCCTGGAAAATCATCTGCATGCGCCGGCGCAGCGCCAGGGCGCCGCTGGACGCCAGGGTCTTGGCCGTGTCGGCACCGTCGAATTCCACGCTGCCGCGGGTGGGCTCGTACAAGCCCACCAGCAGGCGTGCCACCGTGCTTTTTCCGCAGCCCGACTCGCCCACCAGAGCCAGGGTCTTGCCGCGCTCGATCGAGAAGCTGACGCCGTCCACCGCATGGACGAACTGGCGCGGCTTGCGCTCCACCACCCGGTTCAGCCAGGGCGGGGACACGTCGAAGATTTTTGCGAGGTCTTTCACCTCCACCAAGGGGCGGCTCATCGTGTGACCTCCGCTTGAGTTGCGGCATGCAGCCAGCAAGCGGCGCGACCGGCGCCTACCGGCACCAGCTCCGGTCGCTCGCTGCGGCAGCGGTCAAATACCTGCGTGCAGCGCGGGTTGAAGGCGCAGCCCTTGGGAATGGCGTTCAGGCGCGGCATGGCGCCGTCGATCTGCAGCAGGCGCTCACGGTCTTCGTCCATGGCCGGGATGGAGCCCATCAGCCCCGCGGTATAGGGATGGGCGGGCTTGTGAATCACATCGTGCACCGGCCCGATCTCGGCCACGCGGCCGGCATACAACACGGCCACGCGGTCGCAGGTTTCGGCGATCACACCCATGTCGTGGGTGACCAACATCACCGCTGCGCCCTGCTCCTTGCAGATGCGCTTGAGCAGGGAAATGATCTGCGCCTGGATGGAGACATCGAGCGCTGTGGTCGGCTCATCCGCCACGATCAGCTTCGGGCTGGCCGCCAGGGCCAGGGCGATCACCACACGCTGGCGCATGCCGCCCGAGAACTGGTGCGGGTACTGATCGATGCGCTCGGCCGCCGCGGGGATGCCGGTCTGTTCGAGCAGATCGATGGCCCGCGCGCGCGCCTGCGCCTGGCTCAGATCCAGATGGGTGGTGATGGTTTCGATCAGCTGCTGGCCCACGGTGTAGAGCGGGTTCAGCGAGGTCAGCGGGTCCTGAAAGATCGCACCGATCTGGCGGCCGCGGATCTTGCGCATCTGCTCGTAGGGCAGGTTGTCGATGCGCTGGCCTTCGAGCAGGATCTCGCCCGAGGCAATGCGCCCCGGTGGGTCCAGCAGGCCGATGATGGCCGCGCCGGTCAGGGATTTGCCGGCACCGGACTCGCCCACCACGCCCAGGATCTCTCCCGGCGCGATGTCGAAATTGATGTCGTCCAGCGCCAGCAAGGTGCCGCGCCGGGTGGGGAATTCGACCCGCAGATGGCGGACCTCAAGCAAGGGTGTGCTCATGGGCAGGAAAGGTTTGCAATTCAACGCAGGCGGGGATTGAGCGCATCGCGCAACCAGTCCCCCAGCAGGTTCACCGACAGGGCGATCAGCACCAGCATGGCGCCGGGCCAGATGGTGATCCACCATTCGCCGGAGAACAAAAAGTCGTTGCCCACGCGGATCAAGGTGCCCAGCGAGGGGCTGGTCGGCGGCACGCCGACGCCCAGGAAGGACAGGGTCGCTTCGGTGATGATGGCCGAGGCCACCTGGATGGTGGCCAGCACCAGCACCGGGCCCAGCACATTGGGCAGCACATGGCGGCGCATGATGCGCAGCGGCGTGACGCCGATGACGCGGGCCGCCTGCACATACTCCTTGTTGCGCTCGACCATGGTGGTGCCGCGCACCGTGCGGGCGTACTGCACCCAGCCGGTCAGCGAGATCGCCAGGATCAGCACCAAAAAGGCCAGGGTGTCGTGGGCATTCGGGAACATGGCCCGGCCGACTCCGTCAATCAGCAGCGCGATCAGGATGGAGGGGAAGGACAGCATGACATCGCACACGCGCATGATCAGCGCATCGACCTTGCCGCCGACAAAGCCGGCCAGCAGGCCCAGGCCCACGCCCATCACCATGCTCAGCAGCACCGAGGCCAGGCCGACGAAGAGCGAGATGCGGGCGCCATACATCAGGGCGGAGAGGATGTCGCGGCCCTGGTCGTCGGTACCGAGCAGGTACTTGCGGCTGCCGCCCTCCATCCACGCCGGCGGCAGGCGTGAATCCATCAGCTCCAGCGTGGCCAGATCGAAGGGGTTGTGCGGCGCGACGAACTCGGCAAAGACGGCGCAGAACACGCAGATCAAGGCGATCACGGCCGCAGCCATCGCCACCGGCGAACTGCGGAAGGAGTACCAGACATCGCCATCAAAAAAGCGCTGCAGCGCATTCGGCGCGGCAGGCACGGGCGGGATGGAAGCTTGGCTCATCGGGTCGAGTCTTCTCTGAAATCAAAGGTCAGGCAGGGCGGCGGGGCCGGTTCAATGGGCTTTGCCCTGGGTGCGCAGGCGCGGATCGACGGCGAAGTACAGCAGATCCACCAGCAGATTGATGCTGACGAAAATGAAGGAGATCAGGCACAGGTAGGCGGCCATGACCGGGATGTCGGCGAACTGCACGGCCTGGATGAAGAGCAGGCCCATGCCCGGCCACTGAAACACCGTCTCGGTGATGATGGCGAAGGCAATCAGCTGGCCCAGCTGCAGGCCAGTGATGGTGATCACCGGCACCAAGGTGTTCTTGAGCGCGTGGCCGAAGTACACAGCCTGGTTGCTCAGGCCGCGGGCGCGGGCGAACTTGATGTAGTCGGTGCGCAGCACCTCGAGCATCTCGGCCCGCACCAGGCGCATGATCAGGGTCAGCTGGAACACCGACAAGGTGATGGCTGGCAGCAGCACATGTCGCAGGCCGTCGGCCGTCAGCAAGCCCGTGGTCCAGCTGCCGATCGCAATCACATCGCCGCGCCCAAAGCTGGGCAGCCATTTGAGCCAGACCGCGAACACCAGGATCAGCAGGATGCCGATGAGAAAAGTCGGCAGGGACACCCCCAGCAAGGACAGCATCATCAGCAGCTGAGAGCTGGCCTTGCCGCGCCGCAAAGCGGCATAGACCCCGAGCGGGATGCCCACCGACAGCGCAATCAAGCCGGCCACCAGGGCCAGCTCCAGCGTGGCCGGCAGGCGCTCGGCGATCAGGTCCGACACCTTGCGGCCCTGGCGCAGGCTCAAGCCAAACTCGCCCTGCACCGCATTGCCCACAAAGCGGGCGAACTGCACGGGAAACGGCGCATCCAGGCCCAGGTCGCGGCGCAAGGCCTCGCGTTGCTCTTGCGTGGCATCCTGGCCCAGCAGGTTGGTGACGGGATCGCCCACATACTGGAACAGCATGAAGGACACGCAGGCCACCGTGAGCATCACGATGAGAGACTGGACCAGGCGGCGGAGGATGAAAACTAGCATGTCGGTAGGTTCGGTTGGCGGCCTTGGCAAAGGCGGACCCCGACACGGTCTGTCAAGCGCTTGGCGCTCCCCCATGCATGAATCGGCCTCTTCCGGGCACACCCTGCCCCGGTTCGGTCTGTGATTGGAATGAATACCGATGAAGCCACCACCCGCCACCGGGGCAGTTGCGGCCTCAAGGTCGCGCCATCATGGCGAAGAGCGCATCAGACCACAAAGGGGAAAGTCCCGATGCGCCGTGCATGCGGCGTCCCGCCGCATTGCGCTTTGTAGAGGCGCTCAGAACTGCAAGCTGCCCGCCAATGGCTGTTGCTCAGCCCCCAGAAGCAAGATATCGCCGTAGCAGGCCTCGGAACGGCTGCGCGTGTTGTCGGCGTCGGTCATCATGGCCATGGACACCAAACGGCCGGGGGCCTCGCCAAAGGCGCGCTGAAAATCGGCGCGCAGATCACGGCGCAAGTGTTGCCAGGCGGGCGCGCGCTTGAAGCCACCCGAGCCCACCACGATCTTGCGAATGCGGTCGCTGCGCGCACTGACAACCACGGTCTCCGGTGCGGCGCTGGCATCCCAGACATACATCAAGGTGGCGTAGGGCGGAGCCTCGCCGGTCAGGGTGCGAACCAACTCGAATTGCATGCGGTTCGCCAGCGAGAGCCGAGACTCGTCCCCCGAAAACCCGAGCAAGAGGCGCGCCGGTGCGTCATCGGTTTCGGGAGCCTGGACCGTGGCCTTGGGCGAATGTTCACCAATCCAGACATCGAACTTCAACTGCTCCACATGTTCTGGCGCCAGGTCGAGACTTCGACGCCAGAGGCTGACCGACTGGCGAGCCTGGGCCAGCACGCAATCACGACCATCACGTTGAACAAAGGAGTAGGCCGTGGACCGCTTGCCCGGCAGGGGGCGCGGCGACCAGTCGGCAAGCAGCTCGGGCATGGCGGGGGCTGCGGCCTCCACCGCTTCTGACCGCTCCGACTCCATCGACGGGCTGTGAGCACAGCCAGCCATCACCACAGCCAAAGCAGCACTGCATGCCCGCAACTGCCAGGTCGATCGCTCACCCATGATTTCCGTCGCCATCACCGCACCTTTTTCTCAACGATCCTGCCACCCACGGCCGCTGAAAAAGAAAAAAGGCCGCACGAGGCGGCCTGGATTCAAACACAGATCGGACTCAGAAACGGTGACGGATGCCACTGCTGAGGCCCACACGTGTCTTGGCCGTGTTGTCAAAGGCCACAGCGCCGCCCAGCTTTGAGTAATCCGCCTCGAAGTACACATCGGTACGCTTGGAGAAGGCGTAATCCGCCACGGCTGCCACAAAGCCAGCCTTGCTCTCGCCACTTCGGCGATGGTGGCTTTGCTTGGCGTACCAGGCTTGCAAGCCCAGATTCAGCTCCTTGCTCATCTGGTAGGTGAAGCCGGCGGCCATCATGTCGCGCTTCTTCACATCCAGGCCTGCCGCATTCAGGCGGCTGCTCGGGCTGACGGTGTAGTTGGCGGTGTAGGCCGCCTGCAAGGCGTCGGTCCCGAAGTCGAACTTGTTCTGTCCGAAGGACAGATTGAAGTACAAGGGCCCGGCGGTGTAGGCGCCGCCCACCGTCAAGCCACGCACCTTGCGCCCAGCCGTGTCCTTGACCTCCAGCACACCGGCGCCCAAGGCCAACTCATCCTTGGCATAGCGCAACATGCCGCCCAGGGTCTTGTCCGGCGAGGCACCTTCCCCGGCGCCGATCTGAAGTTCGCCTCGGAACGGGCCCGCCTCCGCCAGGTACTTGACCATATTGCTCTGGCGTCCAGCCATGGCCATCACGGTCTCAGGGCGGAAGATTTCAATATAGGGCGAGTACTTGAATGAGGAATACGTGCTGGTGTAGACATCGAACAGCACGTTGTACTGACGCCCCACGGTCAAGCGACCATAGTCCTTGGACTCCAAGCCCACCCAGGACTGACGCCAGAATTCAGCAGCCGTCTGCGTGCCGGTGTCGGAATTGAGACGATGCTCCAAATTGGCGATGGCCTTCAGGCCGCCACCCATGTCTTCGGTGACGTTGATGCCAAGTCGGCTGTTGGACATACCGCCGGGAATCACTTGCGACAAGGAATCCCCCTTGCTGGCAGCCGTGGTCCCTGAGTTGGTCGTGTAGCGAACACCCACATCGAGGATGCCATACAGGCTCACGCTGGATTGAGCCCAGCCAGAGGACGAGAAAGCGGCCAGCAGGCCCAGGACCACCGCAGTCTTCTTCTTCATCATCGTTGTCTCCTTGTAGTGAACGTCATGTGACGACAAAACCATTCTGTGCGAATGACACCCACCAAGCGAGCCTGCTGTTGCGACCCTCCTACAAGCGCAAACCCTCCCATCCTGCGTCAGGCATGCGCAAGCTTGCAGCGTCCGAAAACAAAAAAGCCGCCCGGAGGCGGCTTTCAAACCAAGCGTGCTTTCGCAGGCCGGGATCAGAAGCTGTGACGCACGCCGACGTCGAAGCCACCCGAGCCACCGCCGGCGGCAACCTTGGGGGTGTTCAACACGCCAACAGTACCCTTACCCTTGTTCTCAATCTTGGACACCGTGGTGTACAGCGCGGTGCGCTTGGACAGGTTGTGGATGTAGCCCGCCGACAGATGGGTTGCATCGTATGCAGCCTTCAGTGTTTCAGCAGCGCCGTTGGCATCAGCCTTGGTCCACGAAGCCCAGACATTGCCGGCACCCAGAGGAGCGGTCACAGCAGCAGTGATGATGGTCTGCTTGGCGGCGCCGAACTTGTTGGTCGAGAAGGTCAGCGAAGGCTTGGCGACGCCCAGGTCGTACGAACCACCAAACGAGCTCAGCTTGTACTTGGTGCCCACGCCAGCTTGCAAGAATGCAGCGCTGACATGCAGAGGGCCAGCGGCATAACCAGCACGGCCGCTGAATGCCTTACCAGCGTTGTTGCCTTCACCAGCAGCCACATCAGCAGCGCCGTAGAAGCCACCCAGATTGCCAGGCAGCGAGTACGACACCATATTGTCGAAACGAGCCACGCTCACGCCGCTGCCCAGGGTGCTGTACAGCTGGTTGGCCTTGCCCAGGCCGGTGGTCGAGGTCGGGTCGAAGGCTTCGATGTGCAGTTGAGCGACCGACTTGTTGCGACCCAGACGCACTTCACCGAACTCGCCAGCCAGGCTCACGGTGGCACGGCGGCCCCAGAAGCGATCCTTGTCAGCGGTGCCAGCGTCAGCGTTCACGGCGCCTTCCAGCCAGAAACCAGCCTTCAGGCCGCCACCCAGGGCTTCTTCACCGCGCACGCCCAGGCGGCTGCTGGTGTTGCCATCGGTCGCCAGGCTCTTCAGGGTTTGGCCGTTGGCCTTGGTGTAGCGAGCGGCCACGTCGATCACGCCGAACAGGGTCACCGACGATTGGGCCGATGCCACGCTCGCGAACGAACCCAGGACTGCCAGTGCAACGATTGATTTCTTCATTCGATACTCCACAAAAAATAAGTCAGGCCTTGCTTGAGAGCTCGGCCTCGCTAAAAAGACGCCTCCAGGTTGGACGTGCCAACCTCCTCGCGTGGGATCTGGAGCTCCCGACTCCATATTCAAGTCGTGCGCTCCGAAAAAGCCCGCTGCGCCAACCCCCTGCAGCGGAAGTTGCCGTATTACACAAGACCTTGAGATCCCCGGAACACCTCGGACTGTCATATTCAGGGTTTGCGTTGTTGACACACAACGAGAAAGGCTGTTCACAAACTATTCATAAATGCTTTCTGACAAGCCCCGAAGGATCAGTCTGCGCCACTCCTCATTAAACTGCGGGTCCGCTCCCCAGAGGTTCCATGTCCGCTTCGTCACGCTCTTCATCCGCCGCCGACCGCCTCTCGCCGCTGGACCGCTTGCTGGTCAGCGTCGACCATGGCATGCGCACAGTGTTTGCCCAGGCGCGCGCCGGTCGCCCATCGCCCGCCCGTGACTGCGAACCAAGGGCACTGAGCCCCGAAGAGACCCGGCTCGCGGGCGCCCTGATGCGGGTCAACCATGTCGGTGAGGTCTGCGCCCAGGCGCTGTACCAATCTCAAGCCCTGTTCAGCCGCGACCCGGCGCTGCGCGAGCACTTCAAGGCCGCCGCTCAGGAGGAAGTCGATCACCTGGCCTGGACCCAGCAGCGCCTGGACGAGTTGGGCAGCCGCCGCAGCCACCTCAACCCGCTCTGGTACGGCGGCGCCTTTGCCATCGGCAGTCTTGCCGGCCTGATCGGCGATCGCGTCAGCCTGGGATTCGTGGTCGAGACCGAACGCCAGGTCGAGCAGCACCTGGCCTCACATCTGGAAGATCTGCCGGAGGCGGATCACGCTTCTCGCGCCATCGTCGCGCAAATGAAGCTGGAAGAGGCCCGCCATGCCGATGAAGCCCAGGCCGCAGGCGCGCTGCCCTTGCCGGCGCCGGTTCAGCAGCTGATGCGCCTGGCCGCGCGCGTCATGACCCGCACGGCCCACCACATCTGATCCATTCGGATCCGTGAGGCTCTGAAATCGGCCCCGCCCAGGTTCGGGAGCCAAGGCGACGCCAGGATGTCGTTCCAGAGCTCCCGTGCCGGCTCAGACCTCGACGAGCTCCACCGAGGTGGTCATGGCCGCCGTCTTGCCCAGCATGATGCTGGCCGAGCAGTATTTTTCGTGCGACAGGGCGACAGCCCGCTCCACGGCCTCCTGCTTCAAACCCCGGCCGCTGACCACGAAGTGCATGTGGATGGCGGTGAAGACCTTGGGGTCCTCTTCAGCCCGCTCGGCCTTGAGCTGCACCTGGCAGCCCCGCACATCGTGGCGGCCGCGCTTGAGGATCAGCACCACATCGTAGGCCGTGCAACCGCCGGTGCCGGCCAGCACGGTTTCCATCGGGCGCGGCGCCAGGTTGTGACCACCGCCTTGCGGCGCGCCGTCCATGGTCAGCATGTGACCGCTGCCGGTCTGTGCCACAAAGGCCATGCCATCGGCGCCCATCCAGTTGATCGTGCATTCCATCTTGTGTGTGCTCCAAACGAAAGTGGCGAGCCCAGCCGACTTTGCACTAGAGCTCTTGGACTAATTAAAGGCGCCAGAAATATTGCACCGCAGCAATTGCTGCAGCTAAAATTCTAGCCACGCGATCCCCTTGCGCGCAGCCGCCCGGCGTCAAAACCCTGGCCTGCTGCAGATTCAAGCCTCGGGCTCTCGCACCGTTTGTCTCCTCCACCGCCTCCATGGTGGATTCAACCCGAGCTTGCAAAAGCTCGGGTTTTTTTTGGCCTCTTGCGAGCCAAACAGCGCCGAAATGATGCTGAAACCCGCCTGAACCGGGCTGGGGCTGACCCTCGCTTATCATGTTGCGCCGCAACAGATTTGTATCGGAGACCTCATGGCCGGCCCCGCCCGCACGCTCAAAAGTGGCACCCGCCACGCCCGCAAACCCGCCGCCAAGACCATGGCCGCGGCCGGCATGCCCGACCTGATTCCCTCCGACAACAGCTATTTGCAGCGCATTCTCAATGCGCGGGTCTACGAGATTGCCAAGGAAACCTCGCTCACCCCGGCCAAGAACCTGAGCAAGCGCCTGGGCAACAAGGTCTACCTCAAGCGCGAGGACGAGCAGCCGGTGTTCAGCTTCAAGCTGCGCGGCGCCTACAACAAGATGGCGCACCTGAGCGCCGAGCAACTGGCGCAAGGCGTGATCTGCGCCTCGGCCGGCAACCATGCCCAGGGCGTGGCGCTGTCTGCCAAGAAGCTGGGCTGCCGCGCCGTGATCGTGATGCCGGTCACCACGCCCAAGGTCAAGATCGACGCGGTGCAAGGCCATGGCGGCGAGGTGGTGCTGTTCGGCGACAGCTTCAGCGACGCCTACGGCCACGCCCTGGAGCTGGAGCAGGCCCAGGGCCTGACCTTTGTTCACCCCTTCGACGACCCCGACGTGATCGCCGGCCAGGGCACCATCGCCATGGAGTTGCTGCGCCAGCACCCCGGCCCGATCGACGCCATCTTTGTCGCCATCGGCGGCGGAGGCCTGATCTCCGGCGTGGCGGCCTACATCAAGGCGGTGCGCCCGGAGATCAAGGTCATCGGCGTGCAAACCAAGGATTCCGACGCCATGGTGCGCTCGGTGCGCGCCGGCAAGCGGGTGCAGCTCAGCGATGTCGGCCTGTTCTCGGATGGCACGGCCGTGAAGCTGGTCGGAGAAGAAACCTTTCGCATCACCCGCGCCCTGGTTGACGACTTCGTGCTGGTGGACACCGATGCGGTCTGCGCCGCCATCAAGGACGTGTTCGAAGACACCCGCAGCATTCTGGAACCTGCCGGCGCCCTGGGTGTGGCCGCCGTCAAACAGTACACGGCCAGCCACGGCTGCAAGGGCCAGACCTTCATCGCCATCACCTGCGGCGCCAATATGAACTTCGACCGCCTGCGCTTTGTCGCCGAGCGGGCCGAGGTGGGCGAGCACCGCGAGGCCCTGTTTGCCGTCACCATCCCTGAGGAACGCGGCAGCTTCAAGCGCTTTTGCGAGCTGCTGGGGCCGCGCAGCGTGACCGAGTTCAATTACCGCATCTCGGATTCGGCCCAGGCTCACATCCTGGTCGGCGTGGCCACGCAAAAGCGCGAGGAAGCGGCCAAGCTGGCACGCGCCTTCGCCAAGGGAGGCTTCGACGCCCTGGACCTGACCGACAACGAGCTGGCCAAGCAGCATGTGCGCCATATGGTCGGCGGCCGCTCCGAGCTGGCCCGCAACGAGCGGCTCTACCGCTTCATCTTCCCCGAGCGACCGGGCGCCCTGATGCGCTTTCTGTCCACCATGCACCCGGACTGGAACATCAGCCTCTTCCACTACCGCAACCAGGGCGCCGACTACGGCCGCATCCTGGTCGGCATCCAGGTGCCGCGCGGCGACAATGCGGCGCTGCGCGACTTCCTGGCGTCGCTGAACTACCCTTTCGAAGACGAGAGCAACAACCCGGTCTATCAGCTCTTCCTGCGTTGACGCGGGGCCGCCCCACCCCGGCCCTGGCGCCCCAAAAAGGCGCAGGGCAAGTGCGGATGCCCCGGCCGGCCCGCAGGCCCGACAATCCAGCGCCCGCACCCGCCCCGGGTGAGCTGAACACTGCCCATGTCCCTGAACCAGTCCCTGATCTCGCCCACCGCCAATCCCGAGCTGGAAAAGGCCTTGCGCGACCGCGTCGACCGGCATGCCGCCATTGCCGGCGGCCTGGGCGAGCTGGAACCTTTGGCGGTGCGCCTGGGCCTAGTGCAGAACTCCCTGACCCCGCGTTTCCGTGACCCGGTGCTGGCCTTGTTCGCCGCCGACCATGGCCTGGTGGTGGACCGCATCGGCCAGCAATGGGGCCGCAGCACCCGGGAGCAAGCACAGCTGGCCCTGCAGAACCGCCTGCCGGTTTCGGTGTTCGCCCGCCTGCAGGGCCTGCAACTGGCCGTGGTCGACTGCGGCATTGCCGAATCGCTGCCGCCGCACGCCCGGCTGATGGCACGCAAGATCGCCCACGGCACCCGCAACACCCGCACCGGCCCGGCCATGACGCTGGAGCAAGCCCATGCCGGCGTGCGCGTGGGCATGGAAATCTCGGACAACCTGCCCGGCAATGTGCTGGCCTGCGCCAGCATGGGCCAGGGCTCGGCGGAAAGCGCCGCCCTGGTGCTGTCGCGGCTGATGGACCTGCCCGTGCGCGAGTTCGTGGTCTCCGGCCCCGACATGCGCCAGGACGAGCTCAACCACATCCTCGGCGTGCTGCATGCCGCGCAGGCGCGGCACCGCGAGGTCAGCGATCCGATGGAGGTGCTGGCGGCCTTCGGCGGCTTCGAGCTGGCGGTGATGATGGGCGCCATGCTGGTGGCCGCGTCCAAGCGCCACCTGATCATCGTCGACGGCATCACCGCCTGCGCCGCGCTAAAACTGGCCGCGCGCATCGCCGCACCGGTGACCGATTACGCCGTGTTCTGCCGCAGCCATGTGCACCGCGGCCTGGACGAAGCCTTGGCCACCTTCCATGCCTCGGCCCTGCTCGAGCTGGGCATGGACAGCGCCGATGGCACCGGGGCCACCCTGGCCTGGCCCATGATCCGCGCCGCGGCGGCCTTGCTGACCGATCTGCATGACCTGGCCGAAGCGCGCCCGCCAAACACCGGCAGCGGCGTCGATTCCTTGAGCGGCGGTGTCTACCGCGACAGCGGCGGCGATCCGCGCCTCAGCGCATGATGTGAAACGGCCCGTGGTCGGCGCTCAGCGCGTCGGCAGACCGTTCGCGTCCACGCCATTGTGCTGCTGCAATGGCTGCGGAGAGCCCGGCGGAGGCGGTGTCGGTCGGTAAGGCGGCTGACCGGGCTGGCTGTTCTCGCCCAGGACATGTGGCTGCCCCCCGATGACGGTGGGCGACACCTGGGCGGTTGGCAGGCTGCCGGTGGCAGCCGGCAGAGGCGGGGCGAGATTCAAGGTCAAGGTGACCGCCCCGCCCTGCCCCAGCTGGGCCGAGCGCGCGTCGACGGCGAGCAAGCGCAATTCACCCTCCAGCACCGCACCGATGCGCACCGTGCGCGGCACACCGTCCACGGCGATCAGGGCCACGCCCTCGCCGGCCTGGCTGGCTTGCAGGCTCTTCGGTGCCACCACGCCGAGCAGGCTGAAGCGGCTCTCGGCCACCGGCGGCGCTTCGGCCGCCGCCGCCGGGGCAGCGCCGAGCAAACGGGTCAGGTCCGCACCAGCGCTGCGCTGCTCGACCACCGCCAGAGCGTGCGCCGGCGCCGACAAGGGTTTTGCCATCAGCTGGATCAGCCAATAGACCGCGGCGCAAGCCAGCAAACCCCAGACCAGAAAAGCCATCATTCGTGCAAGCATGAGGCGATTATGATTCAAGCGCTTTGACGAGCCGAGGCCCCGCGCCCCGGTGCTAACCCTTCTCTTCACCACGCAGCCCGTCACGTTCACACATGAATACAACGAACTCTCGCCGCCTCGCCCGGGGCTTCACCCTGATCGAGATCATGGTCGTGTTCCTCATCATCGGGCTGATGGGTGCCCTGATCGTGCCCAATGTGATGGACCGCCTGCATGAAGCCAAGGTCACGGCCGCCCGCGCCACCATCAACGATCTGATGCAGCAGCTCAAGCTCTACAAGATCGACAACGGTCGCTACCCCAGCGGCGAGCAAGGCCTGGAATCCCTGGTGCGCAAGCCCACCACCGGCACGCCGCCGGCCAACTGGAAGCCCTACATCGACAAGCTGCCGCTCGATCCCTGGAAGAACCCCTACCAGTACGCCAACCCCGGCGTGAAGAACGAGATCGACATCTACAGCTTCGGCGCCGACGGCCGCCCGGGTGGCGAAGGCAATGACGCCGACATCGGCTCCTGGCAATAAGCAGCCCTCGTTGCGCACCCGGCTGCAGCACGGCTTCACGCTGATCGAGTTGCTGGTGGTGGTGGCCATGGTGGCCATCGCCTCGGCCGCCGTCAGCATGGCCGTGCGCGACCCGGCCGAGGCCCAGCTCGAGCGCGAAGCCGAGCGCCTGGTCGCCCTGTTTGAAACCGCGCGAGCCGAAAGCCGCACTGCCGGCATCGACGTGCAATGGGCGCCCTTGCAGCAGGACGCCCGCGACCATTTCCGCTTCGCCGGCCTGCCCCCCACCATCCAGCTGCCGCGCCGCTGGCTGGGGGAAGGCGTGGCGGTGCAGATCGCCAATGCCCGCAGCGTGCGCCTGGGCCCTGAGCCCATGATCGGGCCTCAGCAGTTGCTGCTGACCCTGGGCGCCAAACGTCTGCTGCTGAGCACCGACGGCCTGGCGCCCTTCACCGTCAGCCCAGCGCCAGCGCCATGAAGCAGCGCCTCCAGCGTAGCCAATTCGGCCGCAACGCCGGATTCACCCTGATCGAGGTGATGGTGGCCCTGGTCATCGTCGCCATCACCCTGGCAGCCGGGGTCAAAGCTGCCGGCGCACTGACCGACAACGCCAGCCGACTGCGCGAGATGAGCGCGGCCCAGTGGTGTGCCGAGAACCAGCTGACCGAGCTGCGCCTGGGCAAGCAATTCCCCGGCATCGGCGACAGCGAGTTTGCTTGCGAACAGTTCGGCCAGAGCTACCGCGGCCGCCTGGTCGTGCGGCCTACGCCCAACCCCAACTTCCGGCGCGTCGATGCCCTGGTCAGCGCCGATGGCGAGCACAACCTGCTGACCATTTCTACCATCATGGGGCGCTTCTGATGCCGCGCCTGACGCCAAGCCTGAGCGGACGCGGCTTCACCCTCATCGAGGTCATGGTCGCCCTCTTGATCATGAGCCTGATGTCGGTGATGGCCTGGAGCGGCATCAACGGCCTGCTCAAAAGCCGCGAGATCGCCCAAGCCCATCTCGACCACAGCGCCCGCCTGCAAACCGTGATGGCACAGTGGGAGGCCGATCTGCGCGCCGTACAGGACAGCGGCGCTGCCCCGGCCCTGACCTTCGACGGCGCCGCCCTGCGCATGACCCGCCAGCAGCCCCTGGGCATGCAGGTGGTGGTGTGGAGCTTGCGCGAGGGCCGCCTGCTGCGCTGGGAAGGCCCGGTGGTGCAGAGCAGCACCGAGCTGAGCGACAGCTTCGAGCGCAGCGCACGCCTGCAGCCGCAAGACCGCGGCCAGCTGCGCGCGCTGGAGGGCGTCGGCGGCTGGCGGCTGTATTTCTACCGCGGCAATGGCTGGAGCAATGCCCAGTCCAGCGATGACTTCAGCAGCGAAGCTGCGCCCCCCATCGCCCCGCCGGCATCGGGGAACGGCAATGGCAAGGGCGAGGGCAAAGCTGACGGCAAGGGTGACGGGGCCAACAAGGACGACAGCGGCCCCAAACGACAGATTCTGCCCAGCGGCGTGCGCATGGTGCTGGACTTCGCGCCCGACAGCGGCTTCAACGGCAAGCTGACCCGGCAAATCATCCTGGGGCCGCAGTCATGAGTCGCCCCCGCACGACACGGCAAGGCGGTGCCGCCTTGCTGACCGCCATGTTGATCGTGACCCTGGTGGCCAGCCTGGCCTCGGCCATGGTCTGGCGCCAGTACCGCGCGGTGCAGATCGAGGCGGCCGAGCGCGCACGCGCGCAATCGGCCTGGATTCTGCAAGGCGTACTCGACTGGGCCCGCCTGATCCTGCGCGAGGATGCACGCGCCAACCTCAACGAGCCGGTTGACCACCTGGGCGAGGTCTGGGCCGTGCCCCTGGCCGAAGCCCGCCTGTCCACCTTCCTCGCGGCCGATGCCCACAATGCAGAAGACAGCGGCCCCGAGGCCTTTCTGTCCGGCAGCCTGCACGATGCCCAGGCCCAGTACAACCTGCGCCACCTGCTCGGTGGCACGGAGGTGCCGGCGCAGGAGCAACGCGTGCTGGAACGCTTGTGTGACAACGTCGGCGCCCCGCCCGGCACCGCGCAGACCCTGATTCGCAAACTGCGACTGGCGGCCGATGCCAGCAACAAGGATGCCAGCAAGACCGCCAGCGCCGACAGCAAGAACCCGCCGCTGCCACCGCGCAACCTCGAGCAGCTGGCCTGGTTCGGCCTGACGCCGGAAACCATCGAGCGCCTGCGCCCGGTGCTGACCCTGCTGCCCCAAAACACCCCGGTCAATCTGAACACCGCGCCGCGCGAGGTGATCGCCGCCCTGTTCGACGGCATGGACCTGGCCTCGGCCGAGCGCCTGGTGCGCAGCCGCCAGAACCAGCCGCTGAAGAAGGTGCAGGACGCCAGCAGCTTCTTCCCCGGCACCGTCACGCTGAGCTCGGAGCGGGTCGATGTGAAGTCGTCCTACTTTCTGGTCAAGGGCCGGCTGCGCCTCGACGAGCGGGTGCTGGAGGAACGCGCCCTGGTGCAGCGGCGCAATCTGGACATGCTGGTGGTCGAGCGGCAGCGCGTCAATCAAGTCACTTCGGCCACGGCGAACAAGGGGCGCGGCGCCTGAAAACGAGCGCCAGGGCGCAGCTCCCGAGCCCAGGCGATGCAGGGCTCAGAACCTCAGGTTTTATAGAGATAAGCGCTAACTGATTGATTCCACATGATCCCGCAAAATACGCCACCTAGAATGCGCCAGGCCACCCTGACTCCATGAGTACCCTGCTCCTGTTTCTGCCCCCGCGCAGCCGCTTGCATGCCCAAGGCCGCCCGGCCACGACCGTGGACGGTTTGGGCCGCGCGGCCACCCTCGGCCATGGCGCCAGCGCCGCCGGCCGCGACTTCGACTATGTGCTCAGCAGCGATGGCCGCGATCTCAGCGAACAAGGCAGCCTGGCGGCGGCACAGCTGCCCCATGCCGACACCGTGATCGCCATCCCGGCCGAATCGGATGTCTCCTGGCAGCGTGTCACCCTGCCGCGCGCCGGCCGGCAGATGCGCAGCGCCCTGGCCGGCCTGCTGGAAGAAAGCCTGCTGGACGAGGCCGAGAGCCTGCATTTCGCCATCGAGGCCGACGCCCAGGGCGGTGACCTCGCCTGGGTGGCCGTGTGCTCGCGCGCCTGGCTGCAGCAACAGCTGGCCGTGCTGGACGCGGCGCAGATCGTGGTCGACCGCATCTGCCCGCTGAGCTGGCCCGACAGCCCGCCGCGCGGCCATTTCTACAGCACCGGCCAGGAGTTCAGCCCCGTGGCCCTGCGCTGGAGCCACCCCGAGGGCGTGACCAATCTGCCGCTGGAAGGCAGCCTGTCGCGCCAGCTCTTCCCCGCCACCCTGGTGCAAAGCTCGCAGTGGAGCGCCGCGCCCGAGGTGGCCGCCGCCGCCGAGCATTGGCTGGGCACGGCCGTCACCCCGCTGAGCCCGGCGCAACGCGCCCTGGCCGTGATCGACTGCCCCTGGAACCTGCGTCAGTTCGAGCTGGCGCCACGCACCCGCGGCATCCGTGCCCTGCGCCAGTTCTCGCGCGGCCTGATGCGGCGCAACTGGCGGCCGGTGCGCATCGGTCTGGCCGGCCTGGTGGCCGTGCAGTTGCTGGGCCTGAACCTGGTGGCCTGGCAGCAAAACGCCCAGCTCAAGGCCCGGCGCGCCGCCATCACCCAGACCCTGACCCAGACCTTCCCGCATGTGCGCGCGGTACTCGACGCGCCGGCGCAGATGCAGCGGGAGATCGACGGCCTGCGCGCCCTGGCCGGCCGCAGCGGCGACAAGGATTTCGAAACCCTGCTGGCCGCCGCCGCCACCGCCTGGCCGCAAGACCGCGGCCCGCTGGACAGCCTGAGCTTTGAAGCCGGCCGCCTGCAGCTGTCCAGCGCCGGCTGGAGCGAGGCCCAGATCCAGCAGTTCCGCAGCCAGCTGCGCAGCGAAGGCTGGCAGCTGGAAAGCGGTGAAGGCCAGCTGACCCTGAGCCGCCTGCCTGCCGATGCACCCAGCAACCCGGCGGCGGTTCGCAACGCCCTCTCCACCCAGGCCGTGCCCGGACCCAAGACATGAGCTTCGACAAGAAACCCTCCGCCCTCGCCGGCCTGCAAGCCCAGGCCCAGGCGCAGTGGCAGCAGATGGGCGAGCGCGAGCGCCATGCCGCGCAGCTGATCGCCCTGCTGCTGGGCCTGGCCCTGCTCTGGTTTGTGGCCGTGCAGCCCGCCTGGCGCACCCTCAGCCAGGCGCCGGCCCAGGCCGAGAGCCTGGAGCGCCAGTTGCAGGAGATGCAAGCCCTGGCGCAAGAAGCGCAAGAGCTGCGCGCCGCCCCAGCCGTGCCCGCCGCCCAGGCCACACAAGCCTTGCAAGCCGCCAGCGAGCACCTGGGCCCGGCCGCCCGCCTGCAGATCAACGGCGACCGCGCCGTGCTGATGCTCAACGGCGTCAGCAGCGAGGCCCTGCAAGCCTGGCTCGGTGAGGCGCGCAGCGCCGCCCGCGCCCGGCCGCTGGAGGCCAAGCTGCAACGCGGCCCGCAGGGCTTCAACGGCAGCATCGTGCTGAGCCTGCAAGGAGGCTCGGCGCCATGAGCCTCTCACTGAAATTCGGCCGCAACAAGGCCAGCGCTGCGAACAGCGAGGCCGCTTCCGCCAGCGGCCCGCTGAGCCACTGGCAGGACAGCCCCAGCCAGGACTTGCAGAACAAGCGCAGCCGCCAAGGCCTGCCCCGGCGCTGGAGCCTGGCCGGCGCCCTGCTCGGCGCCAGCCTGGCCCTGGTGGCCTTCGCGCCGGCCAGCTGGCTGGCGCGCGGCCTGGCCGCGGCGAGCAACGACCATGTGCTGATCACCGACAGCCGCGGCAGCATCTGGAACGGCAGCGGCGTGCTGGTGCTCAGCGGTGGCGCAGGCAGCCGCGACGCCGCCATCCTGCCCGGCCGCCTGCGCTGGACCATGGGCCTCAAAGGCCTGGGCCTGGCCCTGAACGCGCGCCAGGACTGCTGCCTCAACGGCGAGCTGCAGCTGCTGCTGCGCCCGGGTTGGGGCCGCTTCGAGCTGGCCGTGGCCAGCGGCGGCGACTGGCTGGCGCGCCTGCCGGCCGGCCTGCTCTCGGGCCTGGGCACGCCCTGGAACACCTTGCAGCTGGGCGGCTCGCTGCGCCTCAGCGCACGCGATCTGCGCCTGGAATGGGTGGGCGGGCGCTGGCGCCAGTTCGGCCAGCTGGACCTGGATCTGCTGAACCTGTCCTCCCGCGTCTCGACCCTGGCGCCGCTGGGCAGCTACCGCTTTTCGCTCAGCGCCCAGCCGGTGGCACCCGGTGAAACCGGCGGCGGCACCAGCCAGATGAGCTTGAGCACGCTGGAAGGCGCGCTGATGCTGAACGGCCAGGGCACGCTGACGGCCGGCAAGCCGCGCTTCACCCTGGAGGCGACCGCCGCCCCGGGCCGCGAAGCGGCACTGAACAACCTCCTGAACATCATCGGCCGGCGCCAAGGCGCACGGTCCGTCTTTTCGATCGGATGAGCATGAACGACGACAAGCGAGCGCGCATCGCGTCCCGGGGACGGCAAGCTGGCGTCTCCCTTCTGACCCTGGCTCTGCTGAGCACGCCGGCCCTGAGCCCCGCCGCGACCCAGAAGCCGCGCGGCAACGGCCCGGCCGTCAAGGCGCCGACGCCGGTGACCCTGAACTTCGTCAACGCCGACATCGAGGCCGTGACCCGGGCCATGGGCGTGATGATGAACCGCCAGTTCATCATCGATCCGCGCGTCAAGGGCCAGATCACGGTCTACAGCGAGCAGCCGGTGACGCCGCGCGAGGCCTATCTCAACTACCTGGCCGCACTGCGCGGCCTGGGCTTCACCGTGGTGGAAAGCGCAGGGCTGTGGAAGGTGGTGCCCGAGGCCGATGCCAAGCTGCAAGCCGGCTCGGTGGCCGTGGACAGCAGCAAGGAGCGCGGCGACCAGATCCTGACCCAGGTCTACCGCCTCAACTTCGAGAACGCCAACAACCTGGTGGCGGTGCTGCGCCCGCTGATCAGCCCCAACAACACCATCAATGCCAACCCGGGCAACAACAGCCTGGTCATCACCGACTACGCCGACAACCTGCAGCGCCTGGGCCGCATCATTGCGGCCATGGACACGGCCGGCGCCACCGACATCGAGCTGGTGCCGCTCAAGCATGCCGTGGCCGCCGATCTGGCGCCCCTGGTGCTGCGCCTGACCGAAGGCGGCAACGCCGCCGCCGGCGCCCCGGGACAGGGCGGCAGCGGCAACGTCAATGTGGTGGTGGACCCGCGCAGCAATGCCCTGATCGTGCGCGCTGCCAACCCGGCCCGCCTGGCCTACACCAAGGGCATCATCGCCAAGCTGGACCAGCCCTCGCTGGACAACAATCCGGCCGGCAATATCCGCGTTGTTTATCTCAAGAATGCCGATGCCACCAAGCTGGCCACCGTGCTGCGCGCCGCCTTTGCAGCCAATGGCGGCGGAGCGAGCGGCAATGCCGGCGGCAGCAGCGGCGCCAGCGGTGGCTTGAGCGGCCTCGGCGGCGCCGGTGGCCTGGGCGCTGGCAACCTCAGCGGTGCGCAGCAGGCTGGCATGGGCAACAGCAGCGGCAACACCGCGTCGGCTGCGGCCACCACGCCGGTCAGCGCCTCGGCCGGCCCCTCGACCGGCGGTTTTGTGCAGGCCGACCCGTCCACCAACGCGCTGATCATCACCGCACCCGATCCGCTCTACCGCCAGATCCGCCAGGTCATCGACCAGCTCGACGGCCGCCGTGCGCAGGTCTATGTCGAGACCCTGATCGTCAAGGTCGACGCCAGCAAGAGCGGCAACTTCGGCGTGCAGTGGCAGAACCTGTTCGGCAACAAGGGCGACAGCAACATCACCGGCGCCGGCACCAATTTCGGCAGCGGCCCGGGCAACATCATCCAGGGCACGGCCGCCCTCTTCGGCGGCACCAACGCCATCGCCAGCGTGGTCAAGGATGTGCCCACCGGCCTCAATGTCGGCGTGCTGAAGAAGTTCGGCGAACGCTACACCCTGGGCGCCATCGCCAACTTCCTGGAAGCCGAGGCCGGCGCCAATGTGCTGTCGACGCCGAATCTGGTGGCCCTGGACAACGAGGAAGCCAAGATCGTGGTCGGCCGCTCGGTACCCTTCGTGACCGGCTCCTACACCAACACCGGCAGCGGCAGCAGCACTGGTGCGGTCAACCCCTTCCAGACCTACGACCGCAAGGACGTGGGCATCACCTTGCGCATCCGCAGCCAGATTGGCGAGGGCGGCACGGTGCGCATGACGGTCTACCAGGAAAACTCCTCGGTGGACCCGACCACCAAGGCCGACACCAGCGGCCCCTCGACCGAGAAGAGCTCGATTGAAACCACGGTCTCGGTGGACGATGGTCAGATCCTGGTTCTGGGTGGCCTGCTGAAGGACGAGTTCGCCGACAGCGAGGGCCGCGTGCCCGGCCTGGGCAGCATCCCCCTGATTGGCAATCTGTTCAAGAACACCGGCCGCAGCCGCGTCAAGACCAATCTGATGGTGTTCCTGCGCCCGGTCATCATGCGCAGCCAGGAAGCGGCTGACCGCATCACCATGGACCGCTACGACCACTTCCGCACCCTGCAGGAATCGGTCAAGCCGGAGTCCAAATTCGCCCTGCCGGACACCGGCACGCCGCTGCTGCCGGCCAATCCCACCGCACCCATCGGTGCGGCCAAGGATTCACCCATCGGTGCGGCCAAGCCGCCCGCGGGTGCGGCGGACAAGGTGGGCCAGTGAGCGTCATGCGCCACCCGCTGCCCTACGCCTACGCCAAGGCCAACTCGGTGCTGCTGGAGGACGACGGCGCCAGCCTCGTGCTCTGGGCCCCGGCCGAGATCAGCCTGGCCACCTTGTCCGAGGTGCAGCGCCTCTACCTGATCGACCGTTTCGAGCAGGAAGCCGCCAGCAGCCTGGCCGAGCGCATCAATGCCGCCTATGCCGGCAGCGAATCGAGCGCGGCCGTGGTGATCGGCGAGGTCGAGAGCGCGGTAGACCTGAGCCGCATGATGCAGGACCTTCCCGCCGTGGAAGACCTGCTGGAAGCGGCCAATGACGCGCCCATCATCCGCATGCTCAATGCTTTGCTGACGCAGGCGGCCAAGGACGGGGCCAGCGACATCCACATCGAGCCCTACGAGCGCGCCAGCTCAGTGCGTTTCCGCGTCGACGGCACGCTGCGCGAGGTGGTGCAGCCCAATCGCGGCCTGCACGCCGCCCTGATCTCGCGCCTGAAGATCATGGCCGAGCTGGACATCGCCGAAAAGCGCCTGCCGCAGGACGGCCGCATTTCCCTGCGCATCGGCGGCCGCGCCATCGATGTGCGCGTCTCCACCCTGCCTAGCGCCCACGGCGAGCGCGCCGTGCTGCGCCTGCTGGACAAGACCGAATCGAAGTTCACGCTCGAAGGCTTAGGGATGAGCGGCGATGTGCTGGAGGCCTTCAAGCGCCTGGTGCAGCAGCCGCACGGCATCGTGCTGGTCACCGGGCCCACCGGCTCGGGCAAGACCACCAGCCTGTATGCCTCGCTGCAGACCGTGGACACCAGCACCACCAATGTGCTGACGGTGGAAGACCCGATCGAGTACGAGCTGGCCGGCGTCGGCCAGACGCAAGTCAATGCCAAGATCGATCTGACGTTTGCGAAAGCCCTGCGCGCCATCCTGCGCCAGGACCCAGATGTGATCATGATCGGCGAAATCCGCGATTACGAGACCGCGCAGATTGCCATCCAGGCCTCGCTGACCGGTCACCTGGTGCTGGCCACCTTGCACACCAACGACGCCCCTAGCGCCGTCACTCGACTGACGGATATGGGCGTCGAGCCCTTCCTGCTCAGCAGCTCGCTGCTGGGCGTGCTGGCCCAGCGCCTGGTGCGCAAGCTCTGCCCGGTGTGCAAGCGCCAGGACGGCGAAGGCCGCTGGCATCCGGTCGGTTGCGAAGCCTGCAGCCGCACCGGCTACAAGGGCCGCACCGGCGTCTACGAGCTGATGGTGGCCGACGAAGAAGTACGCCACCTCATGCACCAGCGCGCGGCCGAGAGCGAGCTGCAGGCGGCGGCGCAAAAAGGTGGCCTGCGCTCCATGCGTGAGGACGGCCAGCGCCTGATCGACGCCGGCATCACCTCGGTCGAAGAAGTGCTGCGCGTGACGCGCGAATCCTGAGTGCCCCGCTGCCATGCCGGCCTATAAATTCGAAGCCCTGAACCCGGCGGGCCGCTCCAGCAGCGGCCTGATCGAGGCCGACAACCCGCGCGCCGCGCGCGCCCAGCTGCGCGCCCAGAGCCTGGTGCCGCTGAGCCTGGAACCGGTCCAACAGCAGGGACAGGACGGCGGCAGCCGCTTTGCCCGCCGCGTGTTCAGCCCCACGGCCCTGGCCGTGTGGACGCGACAGCTGGCCGGCCTGGTCGGCTCGGGCCTGCCGCTGGAGCGGGCGCTGACGGCCCTGGCCGATGAGTGCGAAGACCCGCGCCAGCGCGAGCTGCTGTCCCAGCTCAAGGCCGAGGTCAATGCCGGCGCCAGCTTTGCCCGCGCCCTGGGCACGGCGCCGCGCGAGTTCGACGAGGTCTACCGCGGTGTGGTCGCGGCCGGTGAGCAGAGCGGCGCACTCGGGCCGGTGCTGGAAAAGCTGGCCGACGATCTGGAAGAACGCCAGGACCTCAAGTCCAAGCTGATCGGCGCCATGGCCTACCCGACCATCGTCTCGCTGATCGCCTTCATGATCATCATCTTCCTGGTGACCTATGTGGTGCCGCAGATCGCCGCCACCTTCACCAGTTCCAAGCGCGCCCTGCCCTGGCTGACCGTGGCCATGCTGGGCACCAGCGACTTCGTGCGCGAATGGGGCTGGCTGATGCTGCTGGCGGCCGTTGGCGGGGGCAGCGGCCTGTCCTGGGCGCTCAAGCGCCCGGCCTTCCGCCTGCGCTTCGACGCGGCCTTCCTCAAGGTGCCGCTGCTGGGCCGCCTGGCCCGCGGCTACAACGCGGCCCGTTTTGCCGGCACCCTGGCCATGCTGGCCGGCTCGGGCGTGCCCATCCTGAAGGCCTTGCAGGCGGCGGCCGAGACCCTGTCCAACCACGCCATGCGCGCCGACGCGCTCGATGCCCTGGTGCAGGTGCGCGAGGGCGCGCCGGTGGGCTCGGCCCTGGCCGGCAAGAAGCGTTTCCCCGGCATCCTGGCCATGTTCGCCCGCCTCGGTGAGCAGACGGGTCAGCTGCCGCAGATGCTGGAGCGCGCGGCCAAGCAGCTCAGCGTCGAGGTGCAGCGCCGTGCCCTGGCGGCCGCCACCTTGCTGGAGCCCCTGCTGATCGTCGGCATGGGCGCGGTGGTGCTGCTGATCGTGATGGCGGTGCTGCTGCCCATCATCCAGATGAACAGCTTTGTGAAGTAAACAAGGACGTAGGCGAAGACATGCCGGCCAATCTCGACGGACAGCTGGTGGTGGCGATTTCCTCGCGGGCGCTGTTCGACTTCGAGGAAGAGAACCAGTTTTTCGAGGCCGGCAACGACCGCGACTACATGGCCCTGCAGCAAACGCGCCTGGACCAGCCGGCCAAGCCCGGCGTGGCCTTCTCCCTGGTGCGCAAGCTGCTGGCTTTCAACAGCGAAGGCGCGCCCAAGGTCGAGGTGGTGGTGCTCTCGCGCAACGATCCGATCTCGGGCATGCGGGTGTTCCGCTCGGCCACGCACTACGGCCTCAACATCCAGCGCGGCGTGTTCACCCGTGGCGAGTCGCCCTGGCGCTATCTGCGCCCGCTCAAGGCCCAGCTCTTCCTCTCGGCCAACGAGGCCGACGTGCGCAGCGCCCTGCAGGCCGGCGTGGCCGCGGCGCGCGTGCTGCCGCTCTCGGCCCATGCCTCCAGCGCCCACCCGCAGGAGCTGCGCATCGCCTTCGACGGCGACGCCGTGCTGTTCTCCGATGAGGCCGAGCAGGTGTTCCAGCGCGAGGGCCTGGATGCCTTCCAGAGCCATGAGATCACCCATGCCAAGACGCCCCTGCCGGCAGGCCCCTTCAAGCCCGTGCTGCAAGCCCTGCACAGGCTGCAGCAGGAGGGCGGCGGCGGCATGAAGGTGCGCACCGCCCTGGTCACCGCACGCAGCGCACCGGCCCATGAGCGCGCCATTCGCACCCTGATGGACTGGCGCATTGAGGTGGACGAAGCCATGTTCCTGGGCGGCCTGGCCAAGGGCGAATTCCTGCGCGAATTCGAGCCCGACTTCTTCTTTGACGACCAGGCCGGCCACATCGCCAGTGCCGCCGCCCATGTGCCGGCAGGCCATGTCAGCGCCGGCATCACCAACCACTGAGCGCCCCGCGAACCGGGCACGCGCTCTGCGCACACGCCTGGGCCGCCACGGGGCTTACACGGGTCTGAAGACGCGCGGGCGGCCGAGATAATCGGCGCTCACTTTCAGCGCTCGCGATCCGAGCCTCATGCGCATGAACCCTCGCACCCCGCTTCGGCTGCACCGCCTGACCCTGGCCGCCGCCATCAGCTGCGCCGCCCTGAGCAGCCTGGCCGCCACCACCGCCGCGTCTGGCGGAAACACGCCCAACCCCGGTTTCTTCCGCCAGCCCACGCTGCAGGGTGAGAACCTGGTCTTCGTCGCCGAAGGCGACCTCTGGCGCATCAACGCCCAGGGCGGCCGCGCCGAGCGGATCACCACCCACGCCGGCCAGGAAGGCTCGCCGGTGCTGTCGCGAGACGGCCGCTGGCTGGCCTACACCGCCCAGTACGACGGCCCGGGCGATGTCTACCTGATGCCGGTGCAGGGCGGCCTGCCGCAGCGCCTGAGCTGGGAGGGCAATGCCGGCCAGCGCGTCTGGGGCTTCAGCGCCCTGGGCGAGGTGATCTACTCCGGCCCCTCGCAGACCGGCCAGCCGGTGACCCAGCTCTATGCCGTGGACCCGGTCACGCAGACGCGCCGCGCCTTGCCCGTGGCCCAGGCCAGTGACGGCGCCATCAGCAGCGATGGCCGCCAGCTTTACTTCACCCGCAACGGCCTGCGCGGCGACAACGCCCGCCAGTACCGCGGCGGCGCCCTGGCCCGGCTCTGGACCCTGGACCTGACGGGCACGGCCGAGGCCCGCCCCCTGGTCACGGAGGGCGCCAACGATCGCCTGCCCATGCCCTACCGCACGGCAGCCGGCGAACGCATCGCCTTCCTCTCGGACCGCGACGGCACGGTCAACCTCTGGTCGGTCAATGCCCAGGGCCAGGACCTGCGGCAGCACACCACGCACAAGGGCTGGGACATCCGCCACGCCTCGGTGGACGGCGGCGTGGCCGTCTATGCCCTCGGCGCCGATCTCTACCGGGTCGACCTGAACGCCAACACCACCAGCGCGGCGCCCACTCCGATCGCCATCCAGCTCAGCGGCGACTTTGAACAGCAGCGCCAGCGCTGGGTCAAGAAGCCACAGGACTTTCTCACCTCGGTGGCCCTGGCACCCAATGGCGAGCGCGTGTTGCTGGCCAGCCGTGGCCGCCTGGCCACCCAGGGCCTGGGCCAGCTGCGCCGCGCCGAGCTGCCGCAGTCGCCCGACGGCCGCTGCCTGAAAGGCCTGTTCGGTGCTGACAGCAAGCAGGTGCTGGCCCTGTGCGATTTCAGCGGCGAGCGCGAGGTCTGGCGCTTTGCAGCCAATGGCTTGGGCAAACCCGAGCAGATCACCCGTGACGCGCGCGCTCAGCGCAAGGACATGGCCCTGTCGCCCGATGGCCGCTACCTGGCCCACACCGACAAGGAAGGCCATCTGTATCTGAGTGACCTCAAGGGCAACAACGGCCGCCTGATCACGCGCGACAGCCGCAACGCCAGCATCGCCAACCTGAGCTGGGCGCCGGACAGCCGCAGCCTGGCCTTCACGCAAGCCCTGAGCGATGGCAATCGCGATCAGCTGCAGCTGTTCAACCTGGCCGACAACAAGATCCACACCGTAAGCAGTGAGCGTTATGACAGCGACTCGCCGGCCTTCTCGCCGGACGGGCGCTGGCTCTACTTCGTCTCCAACCGCCAGTTCACGGCCACCGGCCGCGGCTCGCCCTGGGGCGACCGCAATATGGGCCCTTACTTCGACCGCGGCAGCAAGCTCTTCGCCCTGGCCCTGCAGCCGGGCCTGCGCTTCCCCTTCGCACCCAAGGACGAGTTGGAGCCGCCGGAGCCCAAGCCCGAACTCAAGCCCGAGTTGAAACCCGAGCAGCGTGCCGATGCCGCCAAGGTCGACGGCAAAGCCGAGCCCACCAAGGCCGAAGTCAAGCCCGAGGCGAAACCTGAAGCCAAGCCCAAGCCGCCCATCCACTTCGCCGGCCTGCGCGAGCGCCTCTTCGAGCTGCCTCTGCCCGCCGGCAACTACAGCGGCCTGACGACCGACGGCAAGCGCCTGTGGTTCCTCGACGCCGAGATCAACGGCGGCGAGCGCAAATCGGTGCTCAAGACCGCGGCCATCGACAACCAGGGCGGCAACATCGAAACCGTGGCCAGCGATGTGCGCAGCATCGAGCTCAGCGCCGATGGCAAGAAGATGCTGGTGGTGCGCAATGGCGCGCCGGGCGCGGCGCCCGAGCTGATCCTCGCCGACGCCGGCCCCAAGCTGCCGACCGAAATGGGCAAGTTCCAGGTGCGCTGGAGCGACTGGCAGATCGCCACCGACCCGCGCGCCGAATGGCGCCAGATGTTCGCCGATGGCTGGCGCATGCACCGCGACTACTTCTACGACAAGGCCATGCACGGCGTCGACTGGCCCGCCATGCGCGCCAAGTACGAGCCCCTGGTCGAGCGCGTCAGTGACCGCGCCGAGCTGGCCGAGCTGATGGCGCAGATGATCGGCGAGCTGAGCGCCCTGCACAGCCAGGTCAATGCCGGTGATCTGCGCCAGGCGCCGGAAGAGCCCGGCCTGGCCGGCCTGGGCGCGCAGTTGAGCCGCACGGCCGACGGGCTGCGCATCGAGCGCATCTACCGCGCTGACCCCGAGCTGCCCAGCGAGCTGGGCCCTCTGGCCCGCGCCGAGCTGGGCCTGAAGGATGGCGACCTGATCACCCACATCAACGGCCGCAAGGCGAACGAGGTGGCGCATGAGGTGGAGCTGTTGCGCGGCCAGGCCGGCAAACAGGTGCTGCTGCAGATCAAGCCGGCCAGCGGCGGGCCCGAGCTGCAACGCATCGTCACGCCGGTGGCGCGCCAGCGCGAGCAACAGCTGCGTTATGCCGACTGGCGCTTCGGCCGCGCGCAGGCGGTGGAGAAGGCCTCCAACGGCCGCATCGGCTATGTGCATCTGCGTGCCATGGGACCGGCCGACATCGCCGATTTCGCTCGCGAGTTCTACACCCATGTGGACCGCGAAGGCCTGATCATCGACGTGCGCTTCAACGGTGGCGGCAGCATCGACAGCTGGATCCTGGAGAAGCTGCTGCGCCGCGCCTGGGCCTACTGGCAGCCGCGCTCGCCGGGCGGCGCGCCGGTGCGCTCCAACATGCAGCAGACCTTCCGCGGCCAGGTCGTGGTGCTGCAGAACGAGCACACCTACTCGGACGGGGAAACCTTTGCCGAGGGCTTCAAGCGCTTAGGCCTGGGCCCGCTGATTGGCACCACCACCTCGGGTGCCGGCGTGTGGCTGTCGGACCAGAACCGCTTGATGGACAACGGCATCATGCGCGCGGCCGAAACCGGCCAGATCGCGCCCGATGGCCGCTTCCTGGTGGAAGGCATCGGCGTCAAGCCAGACCTGGAGGTGGACAACCTGCCACGCGCCAGCTTCCTGGGTGCTGATGCCCAGCTCGATGCCGCGATTGCCACGCTCAACAAGGCCATGGCCGAGAAGCCGCGCGCCGAGCCCAAGCCCGGCGCCTATCCGCGGCCCGTGAGTCTGAAGTAAGAGCTGACGCAGCGGGCAGGCTTGCCGCGCCGCTGAAAGACCAAGGGGAGGTCCGGTGATACACCGGGCCTCCCCTTGTTGCCTGCGGCTGAGTCTAAAAACTCAGGCGAGACTGACGCGCGCGAACTTGCGTTTGCCCACTTGCACGACCACGGTGCCGGCCTCCAGCTTCAAGCCCTTGTCGCTGACGACCGTGCCGTCGATGCGCACGCCGCCTTGCTCGATCATGCGCATGCCTTCGCTGTTCGAAGCCACCAGGCCGGCGGACTTCAGCACATGGGCCAGGCCCAGCGGCGCGCCGCTGAGGCTGACTTCGGGGATCTCGTCCGGGATGCCGCCCTTGGCGCGGTTGTTGAAATCGGCCTCGGCCGCTTCGGCCGCCGCGGCGCTGTGGAAGCGCGCCGTCAGCTCCTTGGCCAGCAGCACTTTCGCTTCCTTGGGGTTGCGGCCGGCGCTGACCTCGCCCTGCAGGGCGGCGATCTCGGCCAGGCTCTTGAAGCTCAAGAGCTTGAACCATTTCCACATCTGTTCATCGCTGATGGACAGTATCTTGGCGAACATGGAGTTGGCCGGCTCGCTGATGCCCACATAGTTGTTCTTGGACTTGGACATCTTCTCGACGCCGTCCAGGCCTTCCAGCAGCGGCATGGTCAGGATGCACTGCGGCTCCTGGCCATACTCTTGCTGCAAATGGCGGCCCATCAGCAAATTGAACTTCTGATCGGTGCCGCCCAGCTCCAGATCGCTCTTCAGCGCCACCGAGTCGTAACCCTGCATCAGCGGGTAGAGGAACTCGTGCACCGAGATCGGGGTCTGCGCGGCGAAGCGCTTGGTGAAATCGTCGCGCTCCATCATGCGGGCCACGGTGTACTTGGCCGCCAACTGGATCATGCCGCGCGCGCCCAGCGGGTCGCTCCACTCGGAGTTGTAGCGAATCTCGGTCTTGCTCTCATCCAGCACCAGCTTGGCCTGGGCGTAGTAGGTCTCGGCATTGGCCTTGATCTGCTCGGCCGTCAGCGGCGGGCGGGTGGCGTTGCGGCCGGACGGGTCGCCGATCATGGAGGTGAAGTCGCCGATCAGAAAGATCACCTGGTGGCCCAGGTCCTGCAGCTGGCGCATCTTGTTCAGCACCACGGTGTGGCCGATGTGGATATCGGGCGCCGTCGGATCCAGGCCCAGCTTGATGCGCAGGGGCACGCCAGTGGCCTCGGAGCGGGCCAGTTTTTGCACCCAGTCGGACTCGGGCAGCAGCTCATCGCAGCCACGCTGGGAGATCGCCAAGGCCTCACGCACGCGATCGGTGATGGGGAACTGCGTTTTTGCGGCAGGCGTGGCGTTTGTTCGCGGATCGGACATGGGAGCGAGTGGGGCCTGGGTAAAGCCCTGATTTATCGGGTTTTCGTGGCGTTGACGCGGGGATGGGCTCGTTATACTCGCGCCTGGTTTTGTGACGGCTCACCCTTGAGGAGGGGGCGGCACAGCGGCGGATTCTAGTGGACAGGCCTGCGGGCGCACTGTGATCCTTCTCGAACGGCACCGGCAGCGTTTGTGCAAGCGGCCCCGGTGACCTCTACAAGAAGACCCTGGGAAGCGACAGCGTGAAATTCCGGTTGAACGACGTGAAGATGGCTCTGGCGCGAGCCGAAGCCTTTGCCGCGCGCCACCCGCGCGCCCTGACCGGGGGCGTGGTCACCCTGCTGAGCGGCTTTGCCATCACCGCCTTCGGTATCGCACCACTGGCGCCCAATGCCGCCGACCTGCCCCAGCGCACGCTGACCGAGCAAATCCAGATCGACGACCTGGACGCGCAGCTGAGCGCCCTGGCCAGCCACTCGATCGCGCTCAGCCGCAATGAGCTGACCCGCAGCAGCGACACGGTCGAAAGCCTGTTCAAGCGCCTGGGCGCCTTCGACCCTGAAGCTGCCCAGTTCCTGCGCAAAGATCCCCTGGCCAAGCGCCTGCTGCAAGGCCGCGCCGGCAAGATGGTGCAGCTGACGGCCGATGCCTCGGGCACGGTCCAATCCCTGGTGGCCCGCTTTCCAGCCGACTCCAGCGATCAGCAAAGCACCCATTTCAGCCGCCTGAGCATCAGCCGCGGCGCCGATGGCCAGTTCAGCGCCAAGCTGGAGACCGCCCCGCTGCAAGCGCAGATTCGCCTCGGCAGCGGCACCATCCAGAGCTCGCTGTTCGCCGCTACCGACGAAGCCCGCATCCCCGACGCCATCGCCACCCAGATGGCCGATATGTTCTCGGGCGAGATCGACTTCCACCGCGAACTGCGCAAGGGCGACCGCTTCTCCATCGTTTACGAAAGCCTGACCGCTGACGGCGAGCCCATCAACTGGAACGGCGCGGCCGGCCGAGTCATCGCCGGCGAGTTCGTCAACAACGGCCGCAGCCACACGGCCGTGTGGTTCAAGGACAGCGCCACCGGCAAGGGCAATTTCTACGCCTTTGACGGCCAAAGCAAGCGCCGCGCCTTCCTGGCCAGCCCCATGGAGTTCTCGCGCGTGACCTCGGGTTTCGCGATGCGCTTCCACCCAATCCATCAAACCTGGCGCCGTCATCTGGGCGTGGACTACGGCGCGCCCACTGGCACGCCGGTTCGCACGGTGGGCGATGGTCAGGTCGAGTTTGCTGGCTGGCAGAACGGTTTTGGCAATGTGGTTCACATCCGCCACAGCGGCGACCGCACCACGGTCTATGCCCACCTGAGCCGCATCGACGTCAAGAAGGGTCAGCGCGTCGAACAAGGCCAGCGCGTCGGCGCCGTGGGCGCCACCGGCTGGGCCACTGGCCCGCATCTGCATTTCGAGTTCCGCGTCAAGGGCTCGCACCAGGATCCGCGCATCATTGCCCGGGCCTCTGAAGCGGTCACCCTGCCCAACTACGCACGCAACCAGTTCCAGCAAACCGTGGCCAGCGTGAAAACGCAGCTGAGCGTCGCGCAGAGCATGGAATCAGGCGTGCTCGGCGCCGACTGAGCTCGCAGCTCGCCTGCGCACCTCGCCTGCAATCCTCGCTGCGAGCATCCCACGCCGCACACCCCATGAGCGACCTCTTCATCGGCCTGATGTCCGGCACCTCGCTGGACGGGGTCGATGCGGTGTTGGCCCGCTTTCCCGAGGCCGGTGCTGCCATGCAAACCCTGGGCCACGCCCACCAGCCTTTTTCCAAAGCCTTGCGCGAGGAGCTGCTGAGCCTGAACCAAGACGGCCCTGACGAGCTGCACCGCGCCGCCCTGGCCGCCAACGCGCTGGCGCGCAGCTATGCCGATCTGGTGGCCCAGCTGCTGGAGACATGCGCACTGCGCCCTCAGGACATCCGGGCACTTGGCGCCCATGGCCAAACCGTGCGCCATCGCCCGGGAGAATTTGACGGCATCGGCTACACCAGCCAGCTGCTCAACGGCGCCCTGCTGGCCGAGCAAAGCGGCATCTCCGTGGTTTGCGACCTGCGCAGCCGCGATGTGGCCGCCGGCGGCCAGGGCGCGCCCCTGGTGCCCGCCTTCCACCGCGCGGTTTTCGGGCGCGCCGACGAAAACCTTGCGGTGCTCAATATCGGCGGCATCAGCAATATCAGCCTCTTGCCTGCGGACGGCCGCACCCTCGGTTTTGACTGCGGCCCCGGCAACTGCTTGATGGACGCCTGGATCGCCGAGCACCAAGGTCAGGACTACGACGCCGATGGCGCCTGGGCCGCCCAGGGTCAGGTCGTGCCCGAGCTCCTGCTCGCCCTGCTGGCCGAGCCCTTCTTCGCCAAGCCACCACCACGCAGCACCGGGCGCGATCTGTTCCATCGCGCCTGGCTGCAGCAACACCTGGATCGCTTGAGCACCACGCCACGAGCCGAGGACGTGCAAGCGACCTTGCTGGAACTGAGCGCACGAGCCGTCGCTGACAGTCTTCGGAGCGAGGAGCAGGTCTTGAGCCGCTTGCTGGTCTGCGGCGGCGGGGCACTCAACCGCCAGCTGATGCAGCGCTTGCAAGCCTTGTTGCCCGGCACCCAGGTGGCGCGCAGCGACGACGCGGGCTTACCGGTGATGCAGGTCGAGGCCGCCGCCTTTGCCTGGCTGGCCATGCGCTTTGTGCGCGGCCTGCCCGGCAATCTGCCCGCCGTCACCGGTGCGGCCGGGACGCGGATTCTCGGCGCCCTGCATCCGGCCTGAGCCCGGCCTGATCCTGGCTCAAACCCAGGTAAGCGCCCATGAAAAAGCCGCCTCGAGGGCGGCTTTTGTCTTGCGCCATGGGCGCGTACGTCGATCAGACCGAGAAGCTGGAACCGCAGCCGCAGGTGGTGGTCGCGTTCGGGTTCTTGATCACGAACTGCGCGCCTTGCAGGTCTTCCTTGTAGTCGATCTCGGCACCAACCAAGTACTGCAGGCTCATGGCGTCGATCAAGAGCGTCACGCCGTTCTTGTTCATCTGGGTGTCGTCTTCGTTGACGGCTTCATCGAAGGTGAAACCGTACTGGAAGCCAGAGCAGCCACCGCCTTGCACGAACACGCGCAGCTTCAGATCGGGGTTGCCTTCCTCGGCCACCAGATCGCGCACCTTTTCGGCCGCGCTGTCGGTGAAGACCAGCGGCACGGGCATCTCGTCGGCACCGGTGGCGGGATTTTCAAGCACTGCGCTCATGTGTATTCCTGATGTTGGCGTTATGCGCCGCATTGTCCATGCAAAAGCCTGCGGGACCGCGGTCGCGGCAGCAAGACCCCATGCCAGGTGCTGGCAATCGCGCCACGGCGCAACACAGGGGGGGTCTTCTCTATCTCTTCCAGAAACAAACAAGGCCGCTGAAAAGCGGCCTTGTTGTGTGATGAGCCAGCTCGAAAGCCAGCCCATCTGAAAGTCGATCAGCGCTTGCTGAACTGCTTCCGGCGACGAGCGCCGTGCAGACCGACCTTCTTACGCTCGACTTCACGCGCATCACGCGTGACGAAGCCGGCGCGGCTCAGTTCGGGCTTCAGGGTCGCGTCGTAGTCGATCAGAGCGCGAGTGATGCCGTGGCGCACAGCACCGGCTTGACCCGACTCACCACCACCGTGAACGTTGACCTTGATGTCAAAGGTTTCGCCATGGTTGGTCAGCAGCAGGGGCTGCTTGGCAATCATGATCGAGGTTTGACGGCCGAAGTAGTTCTCGACAGGCTTGCCGTTGACGACGATTTGGCCCGTGCCCTTCTTGATGAAGACACGTGCGACCGACGACTTGCGGCGGCCGGTACCATAGTTCCAGTTTCCGATCATCACCGCTCCTTAGATTTCGAGAGCCTTGGGCTGCTGAGCGGCGTGCGGGTGGGTGTCACCGGCATAGACCTTCAGCTTCTTCACCATGGCGTAGCCCAGAGGACCCTTGGGCAGCATGCCCTTGACAGCCTTTTCCAGGGCGCGGCCCGGGTGCTTGGCTTGCATGTCCTTGAACTTGGTGGCGTAGATACCGCCCGGGAAACCCGAGTGACGGTAGTACACCTTGTCATTGGCCTTGTTGCCAGTGACGCGCAGCTTGTCTGCGTTGATGATGACGATGAAATCGCCGGTGTCCACGTGAGGCGTGTAAATGGCCTTGTGCTTGCCGCGCAAACGGAGTGCCACTTCGCTGGCAACACGTCCGAGCACCTTGTCGGTGGCGTCAATCACAAACCACTCGTGCGTCACTTCTGCCGGCTTGGCGCTGAAGGTCTTCATGAGTTTCTTTCGAATGCCCGGCAGAACATCTGCCCGGCGGTCGGATGGCTGATTCATACCCAGACGCGCTACATTCGGTGCCGCTTATCGGGATGCTGCCGACCTGAAGTTGCCTCCAAGCCCGACCGCATCTCGCGACCTCTCACACAAGGCGCATGGGTTTCTTCCCCACAGCCAAATCAGGGGAAGCCCGCGATTGTAGCAGCAGCTGACCCGAAAAGGAAAGGCTGATCCACCGATCAAGGGGAGGCAGGCCGCCAGATCCCGGGTTACCATCCGGGTTATTACGTACGACCCCCAGGGTCCAGCCATGAAACCCGACGTTGACAGCACCGACAAGGATCTGAAGACCGCGCCCGCCGCCGCCGAGGAATCATCCGCCTGGAATCCGGTCGCCGCCTTGCGCCGCATGTCCAGCTGGGTGCCCATCCGCTCGCTGGCCCGCCGCCACCGCCACCGCATCGCCCAGCATCTGCTGACCTTGAGCGAGCGCGACCGCTACCTGCGCTTCGGCTACCCCGCTTCGGACGAGCAGATCAGCCGCTACGCCATGTCGCTGGATTTCGAGCGCGACGAGGTGCTGGGCATCTTCAACCGCAAGCTGGAGCTGGTGGCCATGGCCCACCTCGCCTACGCGCCGCGGCCGCAGCGCCCGGGCAAGGCCGCCATGGCCGAATTCGGCGTCTCGGTGCTGGGCCAGGTGCGTGGCCGGGGTTTTGGCGCGCGACTGTTTGAATGCGCGGCCCTGCATGCCCGCAACCGCGGTATCGACACCTTGTTCATCCACGCCCTGAGCGAGAACGCCGCCATGCTCAAGATCGCCCGCAATGCCGGCGCGACCGTGGAGCGTGATGGCTCGGAATCGGAAGCCTGGCTGCGCCTGCCGCCCGACACCGTGTCCTCGCATGTGGACGAAGCGATCGAGCGCCACCTGGCCGAGCTGGACTTCCAGTTCAAGCGCCATGTGCGGGTGATTGGCGACATCCTCGATGGCGTGGCCGAGGTCAAGGCCAAGATCGGCGACGCCGGCAAGGGCGCCAAGCTCTGAGCATGGCCGGGGGCCGCCCAGCGGCCCGAACGGCGCCGCCTGAGGAACAGCGAAAGCCGCGCTTCGCACACCCTTTCGCTTCACCCGCCGACCCCGCGAACTGGCGCCCCTGAACCAGGGGATACACCCAGTTACATGTCATCTTCCTGCGCTACATTTGGTGAATAAGCACCTGATCACAGGCGCAAAGAATTCAAACCCATTGGGGCTGTCGAGGGCATGCAAAGCACCATTCCGTGGATCATCGCGCTCGCCTCGGGCTTCGGCCTGTTGGCGCTGGCCCTGCTGTGGGTGCTGCGGCGCTCGGCGCCGCCGACCAAGCCGCTGCCGACCGAATGGTCGCTGACGGCCCGGCCGGTGTTCAGCAGCGATGAGCGGCGCGTCTACCGCCTGCTCAAGGAAGCCCTGCCCCACCATGTGATCCTGTCCAAGCTGCCCCTGGTGCGCTTTTGCCAGCCGACCGAGGCGCAGGAAGTGCGCTACTGGTTCGACCTGCTGGGCGCCATCAACGTCACCTTCGCCATCTGCAGCCCCAACGGCCGCGTGCTGGCGGCCGTCGACCTGGACAGCGAACGCGGCATTTCGGGCCGCGGCCTGCAGATCAAGCAGTCGGTGCTGGGCGCCTGCCGCGTGCGCTACCTGCGCTGCGCCATCGACAACCTGCCCAGCGCGGCCGAGCTGCAACTCTTGGTGCCCTTCAGCAACAGCAACTCGCGTGGCCCGCAGGCCGCGCCGATGCCTGGCACGGTGTCGCCCTCGCGCCCCAGCCTCAACGGCAGCACCCCGCGCCGCGCCAGCCGCAAAGGTTTGTGGCAAGACTCGGCCGTGTTCCACGACTCCTTCTTCGCACCCGACAGCCGCTTCGACAACAACGGCATGGTCGATGCCCCGCCCCGCGGACACAGCAGCCACCGTGGCGGCCCGGCCTTCCAGAACTCGGTGCCTTTCGGCGAGCCGCTGAACGCCGACGCGCAATACCCGGACGAGGCGCCCAACGACATCGTCGGCCTGGTGGTCGACTCGCCGCGCTACGGCGGCCGGCTGCCCCGCTGAAGGCGCAGGCCCTTCGGCCAAAGCCTCAGCCCCCACGGCCCCAATAGCGCCCAGGCGATACTGCGGCGCCGGACCGAACGAGGTCCGGTGCCGCTTTTTCTTTTCCCCACCCATGAACCCAGACCTGGACCGCAGCTTCGGCTCCCTGACCCCCGAATTCATGCTGGATGCGCTGGACGCCGCCGGCCTCTACGGCGACGGCCGCATGCTGCAGCTGAACTCCTACGAGAACCGGGTGCTGCAGCTGCACCTGGAAGACGGGCGCATTGCGGTGGCCAAGTTCTACCGGCCCGGGCGCTGGAGCGATGCGCAGATCCTCGAAGAGCACCAGTTCGCGCGCGAGCTGGCCGAGGCCGAGGTGCCCGTGGCCGCGCCCTGGGCGCTGCAGGACATCAAGGGCCAGCTGCACCTGGCCGGCACGCCGGCGACGCTGGCCCATTTCGGCGACCAGCGCTTTGCCGTCACCCCGCGCCAAGGTGGGCGGGCGCCCGAGCTGGAAGACCCCGAGGTGCTGCGCTGGATCGGCCGCCTGCTGGCCCGGCTGCACACGGTCGGCCGGCAGCGCCCTTTCGAGCACCGCCTGCGCTGGGCCGGCGCCGAGCCCGGCCGCATGGCCCGCGATCTGCTGGTCGCCCTGGGCTGCGTGCCCATCGAAGTCTTCCCCGCCTGGGATGCGGTGGTTCAGGCCTGCCTGAGCCGCATCCAGCACATCTTCGACAGCATCCCGGAGCTGGAGCTGCTGCGCCTGCACGGCGACTGCCACCCCGGCAACATCCTCTGGACGCCGGACCATGGGCCGCATTTTGTGGACCTGGACGACGCCGTCACCGGCCCGGCGGTGCAGGACTTGTGGATGCTGCTCTCAGGCGACGAGGTGGCGGCGCGCCAGCAGCTGTCCTGGGTGCTGGACGGTTATGAAACCGTGGCCGAATTCGACCGCCGCGAGCTGCGCCTGATCGAACCCCTGCGCACCCTGCGCATGATTCACCACAGCGCCTGGCTGGCCAAACGCTGGAACGACCCGGCGTTTCCGCTCGCCTTCCCCTGGTTCGGCACGCCCAACTACTGGCATGACCAGGTCGCCAAACTGGGCGAGCAGCTGGAGGCCATGACGCCCAAGGACGAGCACCCCGTGGATGACTTCCTCGATGAAGGCGGGGTTCAGTTCGACGAGGGTTTCCGCTAGGAAGGCGCGGGTCTTTCGAGCCCCCCTGGCATCCAGGATCTGTCGGCCAGCTTTACAGAATCCCGCAGCCCAACAAGCTCCTGGCCCTAACTCCTTGATTCATTGAGCTGTATCAAGCTGGCACGGAACTTGTAACTGAATGTTGCCTTCTCCCCATGGAACGGAGGCCATGTCAAGCCAGCGCTCAGGCGCTGCGCGGGACGTGGCGCTGAGCTGTCGGGTTCTGGTTCAAACCTCTTTGAATGAGCAACTTATGCAATCCAAAAAACTCTTCAGCGCCATGACTCTGGCCTTCGTTGGTGGCCTCTTCACCGGTGGCGCACAAGCCGGCGTTGTCTATAGCGAAGGCTTTGACAACGGTTTCAACGGCTGGACTCGCGGTGATGCCTACTGGTCGGACTGCCAAGGCCAAGGCAATTGCGTTGTCGGCTCCGGCGGGCAGGGTGGCGCCTACTTCAACCTGGGCACCCGCACAGGCCCGGAACCCGACCATCGCTTCTTCATCAGCTCCGTCTTCGACATTGCCGCCAACAGCGATTACACGCTCCAGTTCTACGTGCAGGACGACTACGCCGGCTATGCACCCTACAACGTGCCCATCCAAGCGCAGATCAACGGCAGCAATGTCGGTGGCATCGTCAAGGCTGCCACAGGCGGCTGGAACCTGATCAGCTTGAGCTGGAATTCTGGCGCTGCCACAACAGCTCAAATCACACTGAAGAACGAATACCAACTGTCGGGCTACTACCAAGGCGGCGGCTGGCTCGACTGGGGCTACGGCAATGACTTTGGGGTCGATTCGATCTCCTTGACTGGCGCTGCCCCCGCATCCAACCACGTGCCAGAGCCCGCGACGCTGTCGCTGGTGGCCCTGGCCTTGCTGGGCGTTTGCGCCGGCCGTCGCCGCTCAGTCTGAGCGCGCGCTCCGCATGAAAAAGCACGCCAGATGGCGGGCTTTTTTCATCGAGCAGGACGTTGAGGAAACATCAGCCCAAGAGCATGGCGTTGACACGGCGCACGTAGGCGGCCGGGTCCTCCAGATGGCCGCCCTCGGCCAGGACAGCCTGGTCGAAGATCACCTGGGCCAGATCGTCGAACTGGGCGGCGCCGTCCAGCTTCTTGATCAGGGCGTGCTCGGCATTGATCTCCAGGGTCGGAAGCGAGGTGGGCGCGGCTTGACCGGCCTGCTTGAGCAGGCGGGCCAGATGGCCGCTCATATCGCCCTCTTCCACCACGATGCAAGCGGGCGAGTCGACCAGACGGGTGGAGACGCGCACGTCCTTGGCGCGGGCCTTCAGCGCTTCCTTCAGGCGGTCCAGCAAGGGCTTGAAGGTTTCAGCCGCTTCCTCGGCCTTCTTCTTTTCCTCTTCGTCCTGCAGCTTGCCCAGATCGATGGCGCCCTTGGCCACCGATTGCAGCGGCTTGCCTTCGAACTCGAACAGGTGGGACAGCATCCACTCGTCCACGCGGTCGGTCAGCAGCAGCACCTCGATGCCCTTCTTGCGGAAGATCTCCAGCTGCGGGCTGTTCTTGGCGGCGCTCAAGCTGTCGGCGGTGATGTAGTAAATCGCCTCCTGGTCTTCCTTGGCGCGCTTCAGGTAGTCGGCCAGGGACACGCCTTCGTCGGCCTGGGTGGAGGCGAAGCGCAGCAGCTTGGCCAGGCGCTCCTGGTTCTGGTGGTCTTCGCCGATGCCTTCCTTGAGCACCTGGCCGAAGTCCTTCCAGAAGTCGGCGTACTTGGCGCGATCGGCTACATCCTCGCTGTCGGCCAGCGATTCCAGCATGCCCAGCACACGCTTGGTCGAACCCTCGCGGATGGCCTTCACATCGCGGCTTTCCTGCAGCAGCTCACGGCTGACGTTGAGCGGCAGGTCGGCCGAGTCGATCACGCCCTTGACGAAGCGCAGATAGACCGGCATCAACGCCTCGGCGTCATCCATGATGAAGACGCGCTTGACGTAGAGCTTGACGCCACCGCGCTTGTCGCGGTTCCACAGGTCAAACGGCGCCTTCTTGGGGATGTAGAGCAGCTGGGTGTACTCGCTGCGGCCTTCCACGCGGTTGTGGGTGTGGGCCAGCGGCGCCTCGGTGTCGTAGCTGATCTGCTTGTAGAACTCGTCGTACTGCTCTTGCGTGATCTCGCTCTTGGAGCGCGACCACAGGGCCGAGGCCTTGTTGACCGACTCCCATTCGTCCTTGACCACCTGTTTGGCGGCCTCGGCATCCCACTCTTCCTTCTTCATCAGGATGGGCAGGGAGATGTGGTCGGAGTACTTGCTGATGACCGACTTCAGGCGCCAGGTCTTGAGGAACTCATCCTCGCCCTCGCGCAGATGCAGGATCACATCGGTGCCGCGGCCGGCCTTGGTGATGGTCTCCACCTCGTAGTCGCCTGTACCCTCGGACGTCCAGCGCACGCCCTCTTCGGCCTTCAGGCCGGCGCGACGGGTTTCGACCGTGATGCGGTCGGCGACGATGAAGCCCGAGTAGAAGCCCACGCCGAACTGGCCGATCAGGTTGGCATCCTTCTTCTGGTCGCCCTCCAGCTTGGCCATGAACTCGCGCGTGCCGCTCTTGGCGATGGTGCCCAGGTGGGCAATGGCTTCCTCGGCGCTCATGCCGATGCCGTTGTCGCTGATGGTGACGGTGCGGGCGGCCTCGTCAAACGAGACCCGAACCTCCAGGTTCGGCGTGTCCTCGAAGAGCTCGGCATGGTCCAGCGCTTCGAAGCGCAGCTTGTCGCAGGCGTCCGAGGCATTGGAGACCAGCTCGCGCAGGAAGATTTCCTTGTTGGAGTACAGCGAATGGGTGACGAGGTGCAGGATCTGCTTGACCTCGGCCTGGAAGGCATGGGTTTGTTTTTGTGTCATGGCGTGCCCGTGGATCTTTGAAAAACAAAAGACAAACAATAAGACGATGGGCGCGGAACGGCCTGCCGCCCGCACTGGTGAGCGGGATGTGGGGACGCGCGCGTGAGCTTCAAGAGCCCGGGCTGCAAGTTTTGCCGGGCGACCGGGTGGGGCTGCGAAAATCCGGCCCCATGTATCCCGCTGCTGCCGACGACAAAGAATCCCTGACCCCGCGCGCCCGCGCCATCCTGTACTGGATGGATCTGGCCGGCGTGGCCGTGTTCGCCAGCAGCGGCGCCCTGGCCGCCATGCAGGCCGGGCTGGACCTGTTCGGCGTGCTGGTGCTGGCCGCCATCACCGCCATCGGCGGCGGCACCCTGCGCGACCTGCTGCTGGGCCGCCACCCCATTTTCTGGATGACGGACACGCGCTACATCAAGGTGATCGGCCTCACCGCCCTGCTGACCGCCCTGGCCGCCAGCCGCTGGAGCCAAGCCCTGGCCAGCGGCCATGTCGCCCTGGTGCTGGCCGACACCCTGGGCCTGGCCTTGTTCGCCTTGTGCGGCGCCGAGATCGCCGAAGAGGCCGGCAAGCCACGCCTGGTGGTCGTGCTGCTGGGCACCATCACCGCCAGCGGCGGCGGTGTGCTGCGTGATCTGCTGACCGGCCAGGTGCCCCTGCTGCTGCGCCGGGACATCTACGCCAGCGCGGCCATCGGCGGCATTGCGGCCTATCTGCTGCTGCGGGCCCTGGGCCTGCCGCGCCAGATCGCCTTCTTCAGCGGCATGCTGGTGGTGGCGGCTCTGCGCCTGGCATCGCTGCAGCTGGGCTGGCAGCTGCCAGCGCCTCAGCTGCAGGCCTGATCGGGCCCACAGGCTCAGTACGACAGCGTGCGCTTGGCCACGTCGACCTTGAGCAAGGCCTTGCTCAAGGCGCCGCTGGTGGCACGGGCGTAGTCCATGGCCCAGGCCGGGTCGCTGAAGGCCGCCGGGCCCACGGCCGCGGCCACGCCGAGAATCTTGTCGGCCAGCAAGACCTTGCCCGAGCCACGCATGGGCTCGCACTCGTTCTTGACGTACTGCTCGTCCAGCCACTTGCGGGCGGCCTCAAAGCTCAAGACTTCCTCGGCATCCACCACCAGATCGAACTGCTGGAGTGGGCTGAACACGACCTTCACTTCACTGCGCATCGCGGGCCTTTCGGGGCTGGAACGGCCCGATTCTGGCTCAGAACCGGGCCGCCGGGCAGGGACTCAAATCACGCGCGCGCCGCCTTCACCGCGGCACTGAGCACCTCCAGCACTTCGAGCGAATCGTCCCAGCCCAGGCAGGCGTCGGTGATGCTCTTGCCGTACTCCAGCTTGCGGGCATCGTCCTTGCCCGGCGTAAACTTCTGGGCGCCGTCGTGGAGATGGCTTTCGACCATCACGCCGAAGATGCTCTGGCTGCCAGCGCGAATCTGCGCCGCCACATCGCGCGCCACCTCGAGCTGACGCAGGTGCTGCTTGGAGCTGTTGGCATGCGAGCAATCCACCATCAGCGTGGTGTCCAGCTTGGAGGCGGCCAGGTCCTTGCAGGCAGCAGCCACGTTCTCGGCGTCGTAGTTGGGCGCCTTGCCGCCACGCAGGATCACATGGCAGTCCTTGTTGCCCTTGGTCTCGACGATGGCGACCTGGCCGTTCTTGTGCACCGAGAGGAAATGATGGCCGCGGGCGGCTGCCTGGATGGCGTCGGTGGCGATCTTGATATTGCCGTCGGTGCCGTTCTTGAAACCGATCGGGGCCGAGAGGCCCGAGGCCAGCTCACGGTGCACCTGGCTCTCGGTCGTGCGCGCGCCGATGGCGCCCCAGGAGATCAGGTCGCCGATGTACTGAGGCGAGATCACGTCCAGGAACTCCGAGCCAGCCGGCACGCCCAGGCGGTTGATCTCCAGCAGCAGCTGGCGGGCGATGCGCAGGCCTTCATCGATGCGGTAGCTCTCGTCGAGGTAGGGGTCGTTGATCAAGCCCTTCCAGCCCACCGTGGTGCGCGGCTTCTCGAAGTAGACGCGCATGACGATCTCCAGCGTGTCTGCGTACTTCTCGCGCTCGAGCAGCAGGCGGCGTGCGTACTCCAGCGCCGCAGCCGGGTCGTGGATGGAGCAGGGGCCAATGATGACCAGCAGGCGGTCATCCTTGCGCTGCATGATCTTGCGGATGCTCTGGCGCGTGCCGGCGATCAGCTGCTCCATCGGCGTGCCGCGGATCGGGAAGAAACGGATCAAGTGCTCCGGCGGCGGCAGCGGCGTGATGTCGACGATGCGCTCGTCATCGGTCGCGCTGGTCTTGTCCTCTTGCGAGTACCAGCGTTCAGCCTGAATCTCCGGTTTGGCGGACTTGGCATTCATGGGCGTGACTCTCACTTTCCGTGGTCTGTGTTCGATGCAGCGCGGCTCAAGAGACGAAAAAAAACCGCCAGGTGGTGGACCCGGCGGTTTCTTGAGATTTGTGCGCTGTGCTTGCTTGTCTTGCTTGGCTTACGCGCTCACCTCTCGGCCGCCGGTGCGGTCAGAGAACCAAAAAAAGCTAAAGAAATAGGTCTTCGGCGAGTGCATGAGCTGGAATGTAGCACGCAGTTTTTGACAAACGCTCAGCGCCGAACGGGGCACTGAGGTCTTGGCACAACAGGTCTCAGGCGGTGCCGCCCACGGTCAGGCCATCGATGCGCAGGGTCGGCTGACCGACACCCACGGGCACGCTCTGGCCTTCCTTGCCGCAGACGCCCACGCCCGTGTCCAGCTGCATGTCATTGCCGATCATGGTGACGCGGGTCAGTGCATCCGGGCCGTTACCAATGATGGTCGCGCCCTTGACCGGGTACTGGATCTGGCCGTTTTCCACCCAGAAGGCTTCGCTGGCCGAGAAGACAAACTTGCCCGATGTGATATCCACCTGACCACCGCCGAAGTTGGTGGCGTACAGGCCCTTCTTGATGCTGGCGATGATTTCCTTGGGGTCCTTGTCGCCACCGAGCATATAGGTGTTGGTCATGCGCGGCATGGGCAGGTGGGCATAGCTCTCGCGACGGCCATTGCCGGTCGGAGCCACCTTCATCAGGCGGGCGTTCATCGCGTCCTGGATGTAGCCCTTGAGGATGCCGTCCTCGATCAGCACATTGCGCTGCGAGGCGCAGCCCTCGTCGTCGACATTGAGCGAACCGCGGCGGTCGGGGATGGTGCCGTCGTCCAGCACCGTCACGCCCTTGGCGGCCACACGCTGGCCGATGCGGCCGGCGAAGGCGCTGGAGCCCTTGCGGTTGAAGTCGCCTTCCAGGCCGTGACCGATGGCCTCGTGCAGCAGCACGCCGGGCCAGCCAGGGCCCAAGACCACGGTCATCTCACCGGCCGGGGCCGGGCGCGAGTCGAGGTTGGTCAGGGCCGCATTGACCGCCTGATCGACGTAGCTGGCGATCATCTCGTCGGTGAAATAGGCCAGGCCGAAACGGCCGCCGCCGCCGCCGCTGCCCACCTCGCGGCGGCCGTTGCTCTCAGCAATCACGGTCACCGACATACGCACCAGGGGCCGCACATCGGCGGCCAGGGTGCCGTCGGCGCGCGCCACCAGCACCACATCATGTTCGGCGGCCAGGCCGGCCATGACCTGGGCCACACGCGGATCCTTGGCCCGGGCCATGCGCTCGGCGCGCTCCAGCAGGGCGACTTTCTCGGTGCTGTCCAGGCTGGCGATCGGGTCGGCCGCGCCGTAGAGCGCACGGCTGGGCGCCACCGTGCCGACGCTGGGCACCTTGACGCGGCGGCTCTGGCCGGCGGCGGCGATGCTGCGCACGGTCAGGGCGGCGTCCATCAGGGCCGCTTCGGAAATATCGTCGGAGTAGGCAAACGCGGTCTTCTCGCCGGCCACAGCGCGCACACCCACGCCCTGGTCGATGCTGAAGGAGCCGCTCTTGACGATGCCCTCCTCCAGGCTCCAGCCCTCGGCACGGGTGGTCTGGAAATACAGGTCGGCATCGTCAACCCGGTGTTCGGTGATCAGGCGCAAGGCCTTGGTCAGAACATGTTCACTGAGGCCGTAGGGCTCCAGCAATTGGCTGCGGGCTGCTACCAGGCGGGCAAGAGTGGGTTCGCGCGAGATCATGCGAGCCATTGTAGGAGCGGGCGCGGCCGCGCAGGGGCGGCGCCCGATTGGCCCTGCCGCTGAATCAGAACGGCCGCGCGAAGGCCTGGGCCAGGGCGTCGAAGATCACCCGCAAGCGCGGCGTATCGCGCAGCTCGCGGTGGGCGGTCAGCCACAGAGGCAGCGGCTCGATCGGCAGCTCATGCAGCACCTGCTGCAGCGCCGGGTCGCGTTCACCCAGGGCGACGGCGCTGACGGCCAGGCCCATGCCGGCGCGCATGGCCTCCCAGACCACCACCTGGTTGTCGCAGCGCAGGCCAAAGAAGCTCACCGGCACCGGCATGCCGGCCGCGGCAAAGCCGCGCAACATGCGGTCCGAGCGGTCGTAGCCCAGCCAGTCGTGCTCCAGGACATTGGCCATCTGCGGCAGGCCGCGACGGGCGATGTAGTCGCGGTGGGCAAACACGCCAACCGGCCATTCGCTGAGCTTGCGCGCCACCAGCATCTCCTGCTCGGGCCGCACCATGCGCAGGGCGATGTCGGCGCTGCGCTGCTGCAAATCCTCCTGCTCGTTGCTGACCACCAGCTCGATCTGCACCTCGGGGTAGCGCTGGCGCAGGGCATGCAAGACCGGCGGCAGAAAATAGGTGCTCACCGTATCGCTGGCGGTCAGGCGCACCGTGCCGGCCAGCGATTGATCGCGCGCGGCCAAGGCCAGGGCCAGCTCCTGCGCGCCCTCGCGCATGCGCCGTGCGGCCGGCAGCAAGGCCTGGCCGGCCTCGGTCAGGCTCAAGCCCCGGCTGTGGCGCTCGAACAAGGCCTGGCCCAGCGACTCTTCCAGCGCCACCAGCTGCCGGCCCAGGGTGGGCTGGCTCAGACCCAGCTGCGGCGCAGCCCGATTGAGCGAGCCGGCTTCGGCCAGGGCGAGAAAAATCTGCACATGCGACCAATCCAGTGCCATGCGGCCCCCAATTCAAAAATGAATATCTGGGTCGCAATATAGCCAGTTCCGAAACACGAAGCCGGCGCCGACACTGCAGCCCTGTCGATGTTTCCCTGACTCCCTCCTTCATGATCCACGCTCAAAGAATGACGGCCCAGATCGACGGCGACTTTGTCGTCTTCCTGATTGGCATGCGCATCAACAAACCCTGGTTGCTGCACAAATGGTGGCCAGTGGCGGCCGTCATGCCACGCATGCTGGCCGAGCTGCGCGCCCAGCCCGAGCGCGGCCTGCTGCACGCCGAGATGTGGTTCAGCCGCACCGTCATCGGCGTGCAGTACTGGCGCTCGATGGACCAGTTGCTGGCCTACGCGAAAGACCGCCAATCGGCCCACCTGCCGGCCTGGGCGGCCTTCAACAAGGCCGTCGGCAACAACGGCACCGTCGGCGTCTGGCACGAGACCTACTCGGTGCGAGCCGGCGAGCACGAGAGCATCTACCTGAACATGCCGGCCTTTGGCCTGGCTCGGGCAGGTGCACTGCAACCGGTGCAGCCGCATCGCGACAGCGCCGCGCAGCGCTTGCGGCGTGAGGCCTGATGACTGAAGCCTGAACCCTGAGCCCTGAACCCGACAGGCACAGTGGCACACAGAGCTTCACGGATCTTTACCGCCCAGCAGTCACCGCAGCGCGAGAAGGCGGCGTTGTGAACAGCATCAAGCCCGCACATCCGCAGCTTGATCCCACCCCACCACCCCCTGCCCTCGGGCCGGATCGACACAAGGTCTTCACCCCATGAACGCTGCCGCCACGATGATGACTCGCAAGCTCCGCCTCTCCCTGATCGGCACGGCCCTGCTGGGCCTGATCGCCAGCACCGCCCAGGCCCAGACGCCCGCCACCCCGCGCGTGGACCAGCGCCAGGCCCACCAACAGGCCCGCATCGCCCAGGGCGCCGCCTCGGGCGCCTTGACCGCCCAGGAAACCCAGCGCCTGGAGCGCGGCCAGGCCGCCGTGCAGAACGCCGAAGCCCAGGCCAAGGCCGATGGCACCGTCACCCAGCAAGAGCGCCGCCATCTGCACCGCATGCAGGAGCGCAAGAGCGCGGCCATCCACCGCGCCAAGCACAACGAAAAGACCGCGACGGGTCAATAAGGGCCTGAGCGCTGACGTGCTGGCGCCAGACGCCAGCCCACACCCCGCCAGGATCAATCCTCAGCGGGGTTCTTCTTTCGTTCCAAGGCCAGCTCGTAGAGGCGGTTGCGCGAAGCGCCGCTCAACTCGGCCGCCAGGCTGACGGCTTGCTTGAGCGGCAGATCGCGCAGCAAGAGATCCAGCGTGCGCAGGGTCTCCGCCGGCAGGTCCTCGGCTGCGGTCTGGCTGGCGCGCACGGCGTGGAGCACCAGCACAAACTCGCCACGTTCGCGCTGTGCATCGGCGGCCAGCCAGGCCGGCAGGCTGGCGGCCGGCGCGGTGTGCACGGTCTCGAACTGCTTGGTCAGCTCGCGGCAGACCGTCACCCTTTGTTCCGGGCAGAGCTCGGCCAGCAGCGCCAGCAAGGCCTCGATGCGGTGCGGCGCCTCGAACAGCACCTGGCTGCGCCGGCTGCCCGTCAAAGCCTGCAAGGCGCTGCGGCGCTCGGCATTCTTGGTGGGCAGGAAACCCGCGAACTCGAAACCTTCGGCCGCCGTGTCGCCGGCCACGCTGAGCGCCGTGACCGTGCTGCTGGCACCCGGCAAGGGCAGCACGCGCAGCCCGGCCGCGGCCACCGCCGCCACCAGCACCGCGCCAGGGTCGGAGATGGCGGGCGTGCCCGCATCGCTGATGTAGGCGATGCGCTCGCCCTGCTTCAGCCGCGCCAGCAAGTCGGCGCTGGCCTCATGCTCGTTGTGCTGATGCAGCTTGACCAGAGGCTTGTGCAGGCCCAGATGGCGCAACAGGCCGGCGCTGACCCGGGTGTCCTCGCAGGCCACCGCATCGACCAGGCTCAGCACATGGACGGCCCGCAGGCTGATGTCCGCCAGATTGCCGATGGGCGTGGCCACCACATAAAGCGTGGCTGCAGGATACTGCTGGCCACCCGCGGTGGCTGCAGCCGCCTGCAGGAGCAGGGAGGCATCGATGTTCAAGTGGGCTTCTCCGAAAAAGACGGGCGCGTCGGCCAGCAAGGCAGCCGCAACAGCAAGCAGCGGCACGCCGACGGCGCGCCAGCGCCTAGGCCAGGCCGCCGAGGATGCGGCCCTGCACCATCTGCAGGCCCAGGGCCTGCAATTGCTGGAGCGCAATTATCGGGTCGCCGCCGGGCCGCGCGCCCGCGCGGGCGAGGTGGATCTGATTCTGCGTGCCCGCGACGGCACCCTGGTCTTTGTTGAGGTGCGCGCCCGGGCCGGCCTCTCGCACGGCGGCGCGGCGGCCAGCGTCACTGCCCGCAAGCAGGCCCGGCTGATTTACGCGGCCCAGCATTACCTGCTGCGGCATGCCAGCCCACCGCCTTGCCGCTTCGATGTGGTGGCGATCGATGGCGATCAGGTGGAGTGGCTGGTCGCGGCCTTCGATGCGGCTTGAGGAATTCGGGGCCTGCTTCAAGACCCGGCCTCTGCGCCCCCGCGTGCCGGATCGCGCGCCCTGGGCGGCGAACCCAGGGTTTGCCTGCACTCGCTTATGATCCCGCCACATGCTAGAGCAAAGAATCCAAACCCAGTTCTTCGAAAGCGCCGACCTGCTGTACCAGGTGGCCGAGAACCTGTCGCGCCCTCTGGCCGACGCCGCGCAGATGCTGATCGAGGGCATCACCAGCGGTGGCCGCGTGCTCTGCTGCGGCCAAGGTCTGTCGGCCCTGGATGCCAGCTATATGGCCGCCCTGCTGGTGGGCCGCTTTGAACAAGACCGCCCCGGCCTCGCCGCCTGGGCCCTGGACGGCCAGGCCCACGGCTGCAGCGCCGAGACCGCCCTGACCCGCCAGGTACAGACCCACGGCCACCCCGGTGATCTGCTGCTGATCTTCGAAGCCCAGCCCGATCAGCAAGCCCGCTGGGCACCGGTGCTGGAGGCCGCTCACGCTCAGGAGATGAGCGTGATCGCACTGACCGGCAGCCCCACTGACGAAATGCGCGCCCTGCTGCAAGACACCGATGTGCAGATCCGTGTGCCGCACAACCGCGCCGCACGCGTGTCCGAGGCCCAGCGTCTGCTGGCGCACTGTCTGTGCGACGCGCTCGACCTGCAATTGCTGGGCGCGAGTGAATGAATGAATGAGCCGGCAGAGCCTTCACGCTCCGCCGCCCGTCCCCGCCGCGCCCCTTCTTCACCGACTCACAGCCAAGCCCTGCCCATGAAACTGCTTCAACACCGCAACGCCCGAACCTCGGTCCTGCTGCTCGCGCTGGGCGCAGCCTTCATGTCCACCGCCTGCGCCCCCCTGGTGCTGGGTGGTGCCATGATGGGCGGCGCCCTGGTCGCCACCGACCGCCGCACCTCGGGCACCCAGGTCGAAGACCAAGGCATCGAGTTCAAGACCTCCACGCGCATCCGCGAGCAGGTCGGTGACAAAGGCCATGTCAACGTCAACGCCTACAACCGCATGGTGCTGCTGACCGGTGAAGTGGCCAGCGAAGCCGAACGCGCCCGGGTCGAGAAGATTGCCGCCGAGGTCGAGAACGTGCGCCAGGTGTTGAACGAAACCGCCGTGCTCGGCAACAGCTCGCTGAGCAGCCGCGCCAGCGACGTGACCCTGGCCAGCAAGATCAAGCTCAGCCTGGTCGACGCCCGCGACCTGATCTCCAATGCCTTCTACGTGGTGGTGGAGCGCGGCACGGTCTACATCATGGGCCGCGTCACCGAGCGCGAGGCCAACCGCGCGGTCGAGATCGCCCGCGGTGTCAGCGGCGTGCAAAAAGTGGTGCGCGCCTTCGAGATCATCAGCGAAGAAGAACTGGCCCGGCTGACACCCAAGCGCGTCGAGGGCGCCGGTAAGTAAACCGGCAAGTAAACGAGCAAATGAGCCGGCCAACAAGCCGGCGATTTGCCTACTTCAGGCGCTGGATCAGGCTGGACGTGTCCAGCCGGCCACCGCCCGCAGCCTGCACATCGGCATAGAACTGGTCGACCACGGCCGTCACCGGCAGGCGCGCACCGTTGCGACGCGCCTCGTCCAGCACCAGACCCAGGTCCTTGCGCATCCAGTCGACGGCAAAGCCGAAGTCAAACTTGCCGTCCACCATGGTCTTGCCGCGGTTGTCCATCTGCCAGCTCTGGGCCGCGCCCTTGCCGATGACATCGAGCACCTGCTTCATGTCCAGGCCGGCCTTGTCGCCAAAGGCGATGGCCTCGGCCAGGCCTTGAACCAGGCCGGCAATGCAGATCTGGTTGACCATCTTGGCCAACTGACCCGCGCCCGACTCGCCCACCCGTGTCACCGCCTTGGCCATGGCCAGGGTCACCGGGCGGATCTGCTGGAAGGGCTCGGCATCGCCACCGCACATCACGGTCAGCGCACCATTGACGGCACCGGCCTGACCGCCCGAGACGGGTGCGTCGACGAAGTGCAGGCCCAGGCGCCGCGCCTCGGCATGCAGCTCACGGGCGACCTCGGCCGAGGCCGTGGTGTGATCCACAAACACCGCGCCCGGCGCCATGCCGGCGAAGGCGCCCTGCTCGCCCAGCACCACCGAGCGCAAATCCTCGTCATTGCCCACGCAGGCAAACACGAGGCGCGCACCTTGGGCCGCTTCGCGCGGCGTGGCGGCGGCGCGGCCGCGCTCTTGCCCCTCTTGAGCCACCCAGGCCTCAGCCTTGCTGGCGGTGCGGTTGTAAACCGTCACCTGGTGGCCGGCGCGAGCCAGATGGCCGGCCATGGGATAGCCCATCACACCCAGGCCCAGAAAGGCCACAGGCTGAGAAGGAAGGGCGTCGTAAGCGCGCGCGGCGGCGCCGGTGGGGAGATTGGGGAGGGGGGTGGCAGCGTTCATGCCCCGACTCTAAACCAGGGCCGTGCTCGGCCGCTGCCGCGGCCGCAACTGCTGGCTCAGAGAATGGTGAAGTGCTCGGTGCCGGTGCTCAGATCGCCGGAACGCGCGCGCTCGCTGTTGAGCTTGATCTGCAGACGCAGGTCGTTGACCGAATCGGCATTGCGCAGCGCGTCTTCGTAGGTGACCTTGCCGCTCTCGTAGAGGTCGAAGAGCGCCTGGTCGAAGGTCTGCATGCCTTGCTCGCGGGAGCGCTTCATGATTTCCTTGATCTCGCCGACCTCGCCCTTGAAGATCAGGTCCGACACCAGCGGCGTGTTGAGCAGGATCTCGACCGCCGCCACCCGGCCCTTGCCCTCGCGGCGCGGCAGCAGGCGCTGCGAAACCAGGGCGCGCAGATTGAGAGACAGGTCCATCAGCAGCTGGCTGCGCCGCTCTTCGGGGAAGAAGTTGATGATGCGGTCCAGCGCCTGGTTGGCGCTGTTGGCGTGCAGGGTGGCCATGCAGAGGTGGCCGGTTTCGGCGAAGGCCACGGCATGCTCCATGGTCTCACGGTCGCGCAGCTCGCCCATCAGGATCACATCGGGCGCCTGGCGCAGGGAGTTCTTCAGGGCCGACTCCCAGCTGTCGGTGTCGATGCCAACCTCGCGCTGGGTGACGATGCAGTTCTTGTGCGGATGCACGAACTCGATCGGGTCTTCGATGGTGATGATGTGGCCGAAGGTGGTCTGGTTGCGCTCATCGATCATGGCGGCCAGCGAGGTGCTCTTGCCCGAGCCGGTGGCGCCAACCACGATCACCAGGCCGCGCTTGAACTGCACCACCTCGCGCAGCACCGGTGGCAGGTCCAGCGAGGCAATGGTCGGCAGATCGGCCGGAATCGTCCGCAGCACCAGGCCCACCGAGCCCTGCTGCAAAAAGGCATTGACGCGGAAGCGGCCAATGCCTTGCGGCGAGATGGCGAAATTGCATTCCTTGTTGCGCTCGAATTCGGCCGCCTGCTTGTCGTTCATGATGGAACGCGCCAGCTGCAGCGTGTGCTGGCCGGTCAGGGGCTGGGGCGAGACCTTGGTGACCTTGCCGTCGACCTTGATGGCGGGCGGAAACTCGGCCGTGAGGAACAGATCCGAGCCCTTGCGCGAGATCATCAGGCGCAGCAGATCGTTGATGAATTTCGAGGCCTGATCGCGTTCCATGAGTGAGTCGTCCTAACCGTCTGCTTGAATTGACCGGCGGCAATGTAGCAGGCTCGCAAGCGGGTGATGGGCTGATTTGCCCGGAAAGTTCTGCCGTCACTCCCATGGCTTTGCCATAGGAGTGACGTCAAACTTCCCAGGATGTCATCCTGGGAAGTTTTCCGGAAATTTGGCTTTGGCGCGGGCTTCGGCGGCTGAGATGATGTTGCGGCGCACCAGGTCGGTGAGGTTCTGATCCAGGGTCTGCATGCCCACGCTGTTGCCGGTCTGGATGGCCGAGTACATCTGCGCGACTTTGTTCTCGCGGATCAGATTGCGGATGGCCGAGGTGCCCAGCATGATCTCGTGCGCCGCCACCCGGCCCGAGCCGTCCTTCAGCTTGCACAGGCTTTGCGAGATCACGGCCACCAGGGATTCGGACACCATGGCCCGCACCATTTCTTTTTCAGCAGCGGGGAACACATCGACGATACGGTCCACGGTCTTGGCGGCGGACGAGGTGTGCAAGGTGCCGAAGACCAAGTGGCCGGTTTCCGCCGCGGTCAGGGCCAGGCGGATGGTTTCCAGGTCACGCATTTCACCAACCAGCACGGCGTCAGGGTCTTCGCGCAGCGCCGACTTCAGCGCGTTGGCAAAGCTCATGGTGTGCGGGCCGACCTCACGCTGGTTGATCAGGCTCTTCTTGGACTCGTGCACGAACTCGATCGGGTCCTCGATGGTCAGGATGTGACCGTACTCGTTTTCGTTGAGGTGGTTGACCATGCCGGCCAAGGTGGTGGACTTGCCCGAGCCCGTGGGGCCGGTCACCAGCACCAGGCCGCGCGGGCGCAGGGCCAGCTCGGCAAAGATCTTGGGGGCGTTGAGCTGTTCCAGCGAGAGGATCTTGCTCGGAATGGTCCGAAACACGGCGCCGGCGCCGCGGTTCTGGTTGAAGGCATTGACCCGGAAGCGCGCCAGGCCCTGGATCTCAAACGAGAAGTCCACTTCCAGCGACTCTTCGTAGATCTTGCGCTGCGAGTCGTTCATGATGTCGTAGACCATGTCGTGCACCTGGCGGTGTTCCAGGGCTTCGACATTGATGCGACGCACATCCCCATGCACGCGAATCATCGGTGGCAAGCCGGCCGAGAGGTGCAAGTCGGAGGCCTTGTTCTTGACCGAAAATGCGAGCAGTTGGGTGATGTCCATGATTGAGAGAAAGAGCCTGGGTCATTATGGCGACGATAGCGAACAACATACAAGAACAGCACCGTCGCATCGCCGCCGCCTGCGAGCGTGCAGGGCGCGCGCAGCATAGCGTGAGCCTGCTGGTCGTCAGCAAGACTTTCCCGGCGGCGGCGGTGCGCGAGGCCCATGCCGCGGGCGAACGCGCCTTCGGCGAGAACTATGTGCAAGAGGGCCTGGACAAGATCGCCGAGCTCGCAGACCTCCGATCGCAGCTGGCCTGGCACCTGATCGGCCCCTTGCAGAGCAACAAGACCCGGCCGGTGGCCGAGGCCTTTGACTGGGTGCACAGCGTGGACCGGCTCAAGACCGCGCAGCGCCTCTCGGAGCAACGCCCGGACACCTTGCCGCCGCTGAACATTTGCTTGCAAATCAATATCAGCGGCGAGGCCAGCAAGAGCGGCATCGCCCCGGCCGATCTGCCCACGCTGGCCCGTGCGGTGGCCGCCTTGCCGCGCCTGCGCCTGCGCGGCCTGATGGCCGTGCCGGAAGCGGCCGCAGACTTTGAAGCACAGCGCCAGCCGCACCGTGCCCTGGCCCGCCTGCTGGCCGACTTGAAGCAGCAAGACCCGCCCCTGTTCGGCGGCTTGGACACCTTGTCCATGGGCATGAGCGCCGATCTGGAGGCGGCCGTGCTGGAAGGCGCCACGATGGTGCGCATCGGCTCGGCCATCTTCGGCGCGCGCAGCTATCCCGACAAAAGCCCCAGCAGCAGCAACCACAGCGCCCCCGCGTGATCCCGCGCTACCAGCAGCTGGCCGATGAATTGGCCGGCATGATCGCGCAAGGCGCACTGCGCGCCGGCGATCGCCTGCCCTCGGTGCGTCAGACCTGCCAAAGCCGCGGCCTCAGCGCCGCCACGGTGTTCCAGGCCTACCACCTGCTGGAGGCGCGCGGCCTGGTCCAGGCCGCGGCCCGCTCGGGTTACTTCGTCAGCGCCCATGCTGGTTCAGCGCAAAGTCCGACGCGACCGTCGCCCGCAAGCGATGCCGCACCTCACACCATCAGCGAGCAGGTCTTCGTACTGCTGCAGAGCAGCCGCGAACGCGGGCTGCTGCCCCTGGGCTCGGCCTTTCCCTCCACCGAGCTGTTCCCGCTGGAGCGCCTGCGCCTGGCGCTGGGCGCCGGCATGCGCAAGCTGGAACCCTGGCAGATCAGCGCCGAGCTGCCCCTGGGCCTGGAAGCCCTGAGGCGCCAGATCGCCCTGCGCTATCTGCGCCTGGGCTTGCGCGTGGCGCCGGAGGACATCGTCATCACCAATGGCGCGCTCGAAGCCCTGCAACTCTGCCTGCAGACGGTGACCCGGCCGGGTGATGCGGTGCTGGTGGAGTCACCCTGTTTTTATGCCGCGCTGCAGGCCCTCGATCGCTTCGGCCTGCGCGCCATCGAAGTACCGACCGACCGCGCCGAGGGTGCCGATCTGCAGGCCATGGCCCGCCTGATCGCGCAGCACCGGCCGCGCGCCTGCTGGCTGATGAGCAGCTTCCAGAACCCGCTGGGCTGCACCCTGCCACCCGACAAGAAGCGCGCCCTGGTGGCCTTGCTGGAAGCCGAAGACGTGGCCCTGATCGAGGACGATGTCTACGCCGAGCTGCACCACGGCGCGGAGCCGGTGCTGCCGGCCAAGGCCTTCGAGCAGCGCGGCGGTGTGATGCACTGCGGCTCATTTTCCAAATGCCTGGCGCCGGGCTATCGCATCGGCTGGGCCCTGGGCGGGCGCTGGGCGCCGCAGCTGCAGCGCAGCAAGCAGATGAGCAGCCTGAGCAGCTCCCTGCCGGCGCAAGCCGCCCTGGCCGAGTATCTGCAGGACGGCAGCTTCGATGCCCATCTGCGCCGCCTGCGCGAGGCCTTGGCCCGCCAGATGCGCCGCATGGCCGCCGCCCTGGCCCAGCACATGCCGGCCGGCAGCCGGGTCAGCGAACCGGCCGGCGGCTACTTCCTCTGGCTGGAGCTGCCCGATGGCTGCGACAGCCTGGCCTTGCTGCCGCGGGCGCGCGAACAAGGCTTCAGCCTGGCGCCGGGGCCGCTGTTTTCGGCGCAGGGTGAGTTTGCCGCCTGCCTGCGCCTGAACTGCGGCCACCCCTGGGGCCCGGCTTGGGAAACTGCCATCGCCGCGCTCGGCGACATGGCCCGAGCGCAGCTGGCGCAGCGCTGAGCACCCGCTGCTCCATATGTTTTCTGGCAGCTCTGCGCCTGTGCCCGGCCGGAGGTGACGGGGATAATCCCGCCATGCCTTCCTTACCGATTCTTGCCCGTGCGCGCCTGGCCGCAGCGGGCCTGCTGCTGAGCCTGTTCTGCGCCGCCTCAGCCTCCGCCGCTCCAGTTTCCCCGGCCCCCGCCGCCACCGTCGAAGACACGATCGCCCAGCGCGCCCTGGCCTGCACCCAATGCCATGGCCAGCAAGGCCGCGCCGCCGCCGACGGTTACTACCCGCGCCTGGCCGGCAAGCCGCAGGGCTATCTCTACAAGCAGCTGCTCAACTTCCGCGATGGCCGGCGCCACTACGGCTTGATGAGCGATCTGGTCGACCCCTTGAGCGATGCCTATCTGAACGAGCTGGCGGGCTACTTCGCCAACCTGCACCTGCCCTACCCACCGCCGCAAACCCCGGCCCTGCCGGCTGCAGCGCTGAGCCGCGGCCAGGAGCTGGTGCTCAAGGGTGACCCGGCGCGCAAGCTGCCGGCCTGCGTGCAATGCCATGGCCAGCAGCTGACCGGCGTGCAGCCCTTCATCCCCGGCCTGCTGAGCCTGCCGCGCGACTACCTCAACGGCCAGCTCGGCGCCTGGCGCAGCGGCCAGCGCCGCGCCGTGGCGCCCGACTGCATGGCCTGGATTGCCAAGCAGCTCAAAGAAGATGAGATCAACGCCATCTCGCATTGGCTGGCCGGCCAGCCCATGCCCGCCGGTGCCCGCCCGGCCGAGAGCCTGCCTGCGCCCCTGCCCATGGAATGCGGGGGGCTCAAGTAAATGAAGCTCCGCTACAAGATCCTCGCCGCGCTCGCCGCCGGTCTGCTGCTCGCCGCCCTGGCGGTACAGCGCCTCAACCACCTGGACGAGAGCGCGCCACGCAGCACACCCTTCCAATCGAGCCCGGCCCTGGTCGAGCGCGGCGCCTACCTGGCCCGCGCCGGCAACTGCATGGGCTGCCACACCGCCCGTGGCGGCGCCGAGTACGCCGGCGGCCGCGCCATCCCCACGCCCTTCGGCAGCGTCTTCAGCTCCAACCTCACACCCGATGCCGAGACCGGCCTGGGCCGCTGGAGTGCCGATGAATTCTGGGCCGCCCTGCACAACGGCCGTGGCCGCGACGGCCGCTTGCTGACGCCCGCCTTCCCCTACGACAACTACGCCCTGGTCACGCGCGAAGACGCAGATGCGCTGTTCGCCTACCTGCAAAGCCTGCCCGTCGTGGCCCAGCCGCGGCGCGAACATGAGCTGCGCTTCCCCTACAACACGCAGGCGGCGCTGGCGGTCTGGCGGGCGCTGTACTTCCGGCCGGCCGTGTTCCAGCCCGATGCGCAGCGCTCGGCCGAATGGAACCGTGGCGCCTACCTGAGCCAGGGCCTGGGCCACTGCAATGCCTGCCACGCCAGCCGCAACAGCCTGGGCGCCACCGCTGGCCTGAACGATTTCTCCGGCGGCATGCTCGATGCGCTGGGCTGGTACGCGCCCTCGTTGCACGATCCGGCCGAAGGCAGCGTCGCCAACTGGAGCGCACCCGCCCTGCAGCAATGGCTGAAAAGCGGCCGCAACGATCAGGCCAGCGCGCTCGGGCCCATGAGCGAGGTGATCCGCGGCAGCACCCAGCACCTCAGCGATGCCGATCTGTCCGCCATGGCCAGTTATCTGCAAAGCCTGCCGCAGCACAGCAAGCCCGCCGCAGCGCCGGAGCGCCGCCCCGAGCTCAAGCTGCGCGAGCAAGGCGCCCAGCTGTTTGCCGACCACTGCGCCAGCTGCCACGGCGGGCAGGGCCAGGGCGTGCCCGGCATCTACCCGGCCCTGGCCGGCAACCGCGCGCTGCTGATGGCCAACCCGGCCAATCTGCTGCGCATCATCCAGCGCGGCGGCTTCGCGCCCTCGACCGCCGGCAACCCGAGGCCCTTCGGCATGCCGCCCTTCGCCGGCGTGCTCAGCGACACCGAGCTGGCGGCGGTGGCCAGCTATGTGCGCACCGCCTGGGGCAACCAGCCCCAGGGCGCGCCCGATGTGCGGCCGCTCGATGTGCTGCAGGCCAAGGACCAGCGGGTCGACTGACGGAGCGGCCCGCGAAACGGTAGTTCTTCACGCGAGGCCGGCTCGCCTCGCGTGCCCGGCCTGCGCGTAACCGCAGCGTCACACGGCAACTTCAGACTGCGCGGCGTTTCCAGGCATCAAGCCGATGCCTGCTGCCCGTCTTGGAGTTGTGATGCCGCATCCCCGGCCCCCGGTTCGATCCTCGCGATCGGCCTTTTTGTCCCGCCTGCCCGCCCTGAAGTTCTGGGCCGGCCTGTCGATTGCCCACAGCCTGGCCCTGTCCTTCGGCCTGCTGGTAATGGCCCTGGCCGGCCTGGGCGCCCTGTCCATCCTGCGCCAGCAGGAGATCGATGCCAAAGCCCAGGCCATCAGCGCCGTGCACCTGCAAGGCGTGGCCGACAGCCTGCGTCTGGCCGAGCTGGCCACGCGCCGGCACTCCCTCGACTACCTGATGGCCATGAGCGAGCGCGAACGCCTGCCCGAAGTGGAGGCGCAGCTGCAAGCCGTGGATGCCGAGCTGGAACAGCTGCGCAGCCGCTACGCCGCACAGAAGCAAGACCTGACCCCCGAGCACCCGGAGCGCCGCATCCTGGCCGATGCTGAGCAGGCCTTGCGCCACTACGGCAGCTTGCGCCAGGGCGTGCAGGCCTTTGCCAAGATGGGCGCCAGCGGCGCGGCCATCGACCTGATCAGCAGCGAAGGCGCGCGCCGTTTTGCCGATGCGCGCAGCCTGCTGCTGCAGCTAACCGATCTCAACCTGCAGGCAGCGCGGTCCGAGGCCGCCCAGGCCCATGCCACCTACCAGCAAAGCCGGCGCCAGATGCTGGGGCTGATTGCCGCCCTGGTGCTCACGGCCACCCTGCTCGGCTGGCGGGTCACGCGTGCAATCACCCGGCCCTTGCGCGATGTGGTGCAGCTGGCCAGCGATGTGGCGGCGGGCAATCTGAGCCGCAGCACGCCGGCCGGCGCCGAGGCGCACAACACCGAGCTGGGCCGCATGAACCGCGCCCTGGCCACCATGACCCTGCGCCTGCGCGACATGGTCGAAGCCGTGCGCCAGGGCGTGGAGACGGTCAGCATCACCTCGACCCAGATCTCCAGCGGCAACCAGGACCTGTCGCGCCGCACCGAAAGCTCGGCCGAGCGCCTGCACGCCACCACCTTGCGCATGAGCGCCATGGCCGCCAGCCTGCGCCAGAGCCAGGGCAGCGCGGCCACCGCCGCACGCATGAGCGCCGCCGCCGCCGCCCAGGCCGAGGCCGGCGGCAGCGCCGTGCAGCAGATGGTGCAGGACATGGGCGAGATCCGCGCCACCGCCCACCAGATCGGCGAGATCACCGGCGTGATCGACGGCATCGCCCGCCAGACCAACATCCTGGCCCTCAACGCCGCCATCGAAGCCGCACGCGCCGGTGCCCAGGGCAAGGGCTTTGCCGTCGTGGCCGCCGAGGTGCGCCAGCTGGCCCAGCGCAGCAGCCAGGCCGCGCAGGAGATCAAGCAGCTGATTGCCGCCTCGGTGGACAAGGCCGAAGCCGGCGCGGCGCGCGCAGCCGGCGCCGGCACGCAGATGGCCGCCATCGTCGCCGGCGTGTTCGAGGTGCGCGATCTCATGCACAGCATGCAGACCGCCGCGCAGGAACAAAGCCAGCATGTCGACCAGGTCGAACAGGCCATGCAGGCCCTGGAGCAGATGACCGAGCAGAACGCCGCCCTGGTCGAGCAGTCCACCGCCGCCTCCGCGGCCCTGCACCACCAGGCCCACGGACTGGCCGCCAATATGCGGCAGTTCCGCACCGCCGCCTGAATTCGGCGTCAGGGCACGGCGCTCAGCCACGGGCTTGACCGCCCGGCTGTCGCTTCCGTGCCGACGACAAGCCCCTGATCCAGGGGCTGGGGCGCAGATGCGCGGCGAGCCCGCGCAATTCTTCACGGCCCCCTGTCGCCGCGCTGTGCCGAGAGGCAGCCGCGGCGGCAGACTGGCGTCCGCAGTTTCCGTGCGGATCGCCTTTTTGGACCGGCCCCTCCGGCCCCGACCCGCCACTGCGACATATGTCACAAGCCGGTCAGGAATCGATGAAATCCCGCATCAAGAACTTCAGCGCTGGCGCCGAAAGCTTCCCAGGCGCGGCAAAGCGCCCGATGGCAGTCCACGAGGCCGGCCTGGCCGCCACAACAACCAGTTCTTGAAGACGAGGGATTCATCCATGAACTTTCTGACCCAGCTGCGCATCAGCCAGCGCCTGGCCGTGAGTTACGGTCTGTTGATCCTGCTGCTCATCGCCATCGGCAGCTACGGCGCCCGTACCGCCAGCCATCTGGCCAAGGACCTGGACCTGACAGCCAACTCCAGCCTGGTCAAGATCGCCTCGGCGAACGCCCTGGAAGAACAAGTCAATGTGATCGCCCGCGCCTCGCGCGATCTGCTGCTGCTCGACGAAGCGCGCCAGATCAAGAAGCAAAAGGCCGCCATCGAAGCCGCCCTGGCCGAGAGCGACAAGCAGATCGAGGCCGTCGAGGCCGCCCTCGATGGCGACAAGGAAAAGCAGCTGGTGGCCCAGGTGCGCGAGCGCAAGACCGCCTTCGTGGCGGCCGTGGCCAAGTTCCAGAAGATCCAGAAGGACGGCAGCCCGGACGAGGCCCGCGAGAGCCTGATCACCGATGTGCGCCCGGCCCAGCAGGCCTACCAAGATGGCTTGAAGGGCCTGGTCGAGCTGCAGTTCGAGAGTGCGCGTGATCTGGCCGTCAGCGGCGGCGAAATGGCCCGCAACGCGGTGCTGCTGACCGGTGTGCTGGTGGCGGTGGCCGTGGTCATCGGCGTCGGCGGCGGCCTGGTGATTGCCCGCTCCATCGTGCTGCCGGCCCGCCGCGCCCAGGAAGCCGCCGAAGCCATCAGCTCGGGCGACCTGACCCTGCACATCCAGGCCGAAGGCCATGACGAACTGAGCCAGATGCTGCGCGCCATGAAGGACATGCAGGCGGCGCTGACCGGCGTGGTCAGCAGCGTCAGCGATGCCGCCGGCGAAGTGGCCCAGAACTCCTCGGACATCGCCGACAGCAATGTCAATCTGTCCGATCGCACCGCCCGCTCGGCGGCCAGCCTGCAAAACACCGCCGCCTCGGTGGAACAGATCGCCGCCAATCTGAACGGCGCCAGCGACCTGACCCGCCGCGCCGCCGGCATCGCCACCAAGGCGCGCCAATCGGCCTCGGCCGGCGGTGCGGTGGTGGCCAAGGTGGTGGACACCATGGAAGAGATCAGCGCCAGCTCGCGCAAGATCGGCGACATCATCGGCGTGATCGACGGCATCGCCTTCCAGACCAACATCCTGGCCCTGAACGCGGCCGTGGAAGCGGCGCGTGCCGGCGAACATGGCCGCGGCTTCGCGGTGGTGGCTTCGGAAGTGCGCGCCCTGGCCTCGCGCTCGGCCTCGGCGGCCAAGGAGATCAAGGTGCTGATCCAGGAATCGTCCGTCAAGGTCGAGAACGGCACCGCCCTGGTCAACAACGCCGGCGTCACCATCCGCAGCGTGGTCGACGAGGTCAACAATATGGGCCAGCTGATCGAAGAGATCTCGCACTCGGCCCAGGAACAGGCCGCCGGTGTGGGCGTGGTCAACAACGCCATGAACGAGCTGGACCGCACCACCCAGCAGAACACCACCCTGGTCGACGAACTGGGCCGCTCGACCGATGCGCTCAAGTCCAGCTCCTCGCGCCTGCTCGATGCCGTGGGCTTCTTCCGCGCCGTGCCGGCTTGATTGATCAGTGGACAGGCCAAGCGCCGCACGCACCTCCCCGTCTTCTCTTTTTCACCCCCTTCTTTTCTCTTTCCTTCCTGCAGTCCAAGACCACCATGATGACGAACCTGAACCGCACCTCCTCTTCTTCCATCCTGCGCGCTGCCACCCTGTTCTGCGGCGCCCTGGCCCTGGCCTTCAGCGCCCAGGCTGCAGCCCCGAAGATCATCAAGAAGGTGCCGCCCGAGTTCCCGCGTGAAGCCGAAAAGCAATCCATCACCCGCGGCACCGTGACCGCCAAGATGGCCATCGACGGCGACGGCAAGGTCACCGGCGTGGACATCCTGGAAGCGCAACCGCGCAAGGTCTTCGACCGTTCGGTCACCAACGCCCTGATGGACTGGCGCTTCGAAGCCAGCGGCGAAAAGCAGCACCACGAAGTCAAACTGGTCTTCAGCAACGAGGACTGATTGCGGACAGAGCCCCCTGCCTGCGCAGGGGGCTCTGCCTCAATCAGGCCTGAGCGCATGCTTGCGCGAAGGCTGATTGCGGACTGGTCCCGCTGCATACACAGCAGCGCGTGCATCATTCAGGCCTCAGCGCATGCTTGCGCGACGGCCAAGCAGCCGAAAAGAAGCCCGGTCACGCCGGGCTTTTCTTTTGGGCCACTGCGGCCGTGCTTAGACCTTGCTCAAGAACTTCGGCGCCGCCCGCTTGAGGCTGGCCTGCTCGTAGGCGTAACCGTAGGCCAGGATCTTGGCCTCTTGCCAGGCCAGGCCGCCGAAGGAAATGCCGGCGGGCAGCTCGGACACCAGGCCCATGGGCACGGTCAGGTGCGGGTAGCCGGCCACGGCGAAGGGCGAGATGAAGCCGCCGCCGCTGAAATGATCGCCCAACAGGGGGTCGGTCAGCCAGGCCAGGCCGCCGGTGGGCGCGACCACGGCGTCGAGCTGGTGTTCGGCGAACAAGGCGTCCAGGCCTTCCTTGCGGGCATAGCGCTGGCAGGTTTCAAGCGCCTGACGGTAGGCTTCAGCCTCCAGGCCCTGTGTGGCTTGCGCGGCCTCCAAGGTCTCCTGATCGAAGAACGGCATCACGGTCTTGGCATGGGCCTTGTTCCACTCGATCAGACCGGCCAGATCCTTGGCCGGCGCATCAGCTTGGTAGCTGGCCAGGTACTCAGCCAAGCCCACCTTGAGCTCGTGGAGCAGGACGGCGAACTCGCTCTCGCCGTACTTCTCTTGGTGCGGGATCTTGAGGTCCTGATCCACCAGCACCGCGCCCTGGGCCTTGAGCACGGCCAGCGCCTCTTCAAACAAGACATTGACCTGCGGCTGCAAGGATTGGGCGCTGCGCAGCACGCCGATGCGGGCGCCGCGCAGCGCATCCTTGCGCAGGCCGGCGAGGTAGTCGACCGGCTTGGGCGCGGCGGCAGTGGCGCGGTCTTCGGCATCGGGCGCGGCCAGCACCTGCAGCAGGGCGGCGGCATCGCGCACATGGCGGGTCATGGGGCCGGCCGTGTCCTGGCTGGCCGAGATAGGGATGATGCCGCTGCGGCTGACCAGGCCCACGGTCGGCTTGAGGCCGACGATGCCGCAGATGCTGGCGGGTGAGGTGATGGAGCCATCGGTCTCGGTGCCCACGGCCAGGGCGCACAAGCCGGCCGCTACGGCCACGGCCGAACCGGAGCTGGAGCCGCTGGGGTTGCGCGCCAGCACATGGGGGTGGCGGGTCTGGCCGCCGCGGCTGCTCCAGCCGCTGGTCGAGCGGCTCGAACGGATATTGGCCCACTCGCTGAGGTTGGTCTTGCCCAGGATCAGAGCGCCGGCCGCGCGCAGGCGGGTGACCAGAAACGCATCGCGGCTGGCATGCAGGCCGGCCAGCATCAGGGAGCCGGCCGTGGTGCTCATGGCATCGGCGGTGGCGATGTTGTCCTTGATCAGCACCGGCACACCGTGCAGCGGGCCACGCGGGCCGCGGCGCTTGTCGCGGCGCTCGCGGTCCAGGGCCTGGGCTTCGGCCAGGGCATGGGGGTTGAGCTCGATCACCGAGCGCAGCTGCGGGCCCTGGCGATCAAGCGTGTTGATGCGGCGCAGGTAGTGGCGGGTCAGGCTTTCGCAGCTGAGCTGGCCGCCGGCCAGGCCTTGCTGGATGGCCTGCAGATCCAGGGCGTCAAAGCGCGCCGAGGGCATGGGGGCCACCGGCAGCTGGCTGGCGGCGCCGGCCTGGGCCAGGCCCGCGCCCAGGGTCAGGGAGCCGGCGACAAAACCGCGGCGGTTGAGGAAATTGGCGGGAGCGTTCATGGCGTCTTGTCCGAATCGAAGGGCGAGGATTCACGGCGGGCTGGCTTGTTCCAGGACTGCGCGACAAGACAGGAGCGGGCATTGTGCCGAGACCGCCCCCGCTTGCGCCCTAGGGCATGCCCGGGCCGGGGCGTCGCAGTGGCGTCATAAAAATCCGGCGGATCAGGTCGGCTGCACTCAAGTTCGGCCCAAGGCGGCCGAAAGCCGATGAATCCCGCCGCCGTCTGCCGCGCTCCCTCGGCCTGTCGCCCAGGCCTTTTGTCGTCATGGCTGAAGTTCCCGCCCCGACCCTGCCCGAGCTCGAAGCTGCGCTTGCCCAGATGGTGCAAGAGCGTTACCCCCACGCGGAGAGCGACGACGAAGCCGAGCTGCAAGCCATGGCGGCGCGCGACTGCGAGTACCTGCTGACCCGCATCCGCATCCTCGAGGCCGAGCTGATCCAGGCCAATGACGAGGTGCAGTGGATTGCCCCGGGCCATCGCAGCTCGCCGGCCCAGGCACTCAAGCGCATCAAGGCCTTGTGCACGCGCTTCCCGGATCTCTTCAGCGCCATGCTGGTGGTGGCGGTCACGCACCCGGCCGTGGCCAAGGAGATGCTGGCGCCGGCCATCAAACAGTTCCGCCGCGACACCGACACCCTCAGCGTCGAGGATATGAGCGGCTTGCTGGTGGCGCTGAACAACGGTGCGCAGCAGGCCTTCGAAGCGGTGCTGCGCACGCGCAAGAACGCCGAACGCAAGGGCGGCGGTGGCGGCGCCATGGCCTGGGTCCGGGACTGACACGATGCCCCCCCGCCGGCTGAGCAGACGCCGGAATCAGTGGCCCCAGGCCAGGGCCAGCTTGTGCAGCACCTGCGCCGGCGTGTTGGCCCGGCTCATGTCCAGCCAGACCACGGTTCCAAGCGCCAGCAGCAAGGCAGCGCACACCGAGGCCCAGCGCAGGCGGCGCTGCAGCTGGCGGCGCTGATGGTAGGCCGCGCCCTGCAACGGGACCTTGGGCGCGGGTACTGGAACGGCCGCGTCCGGGCGGCGCTTGGAGCGCTGCACTCGCACGGCCTGCTTGCGGCCGTCGCGACCGATCACCAGCTCAAAGCTCAGCACCTCGCCCAGCAAGGGCTGTTCACCATCGGGCGGGAACGCGGAAATGTGGACAAACAACTCCTCGCCGCCCTCCAGCGGCGCGATGCTGCCGTAGCCGCGCAAGGCAGCCCAGGCAGTCAAACGGCCTTCAAATCTCATGATGCACCCCAATCGACTCCGGGGAGAGCGCGGACCCTGACCGACTCTCCGGGCTGAGGCCGCGGTCACGAACCATCGGGCCTCAGTTCTTGTTCTTGTGGATCTGTATGGGGCGGATGCTGCGCTTGTTGGCCGCGCAAGGCTGCAACAAGGGGTAAGGCGCTGTAAACAGTGCCAAGTTCCTCACGGTTCAGCGCTGCTGGGAGCGTGCGCGCAGAGCCTGGGCTGTGGTTTGCATGCCCTCGACCCGTTCACGCAGCAGCTCAAGCCCCTGTTGCTGCTGCGGGCAGGGTCGGCGCGCGCTCAAGAGCTTTTCCTGGCGCGCCAGGCGCTGCCGCAGAAGGCGCTCCTTCTCGCGCACCAAGGCGCGCTCGCGCTCCAGCTCACTGGCGCTGAGTCGATTCCAAGCGGGGCGTTTTCCGGGTGTGTTGGCCATGGCGAAGGTCTCCTGACTCGATCGTTGAGCGGACTGTGGCGAGGGCAGGCACGCGCCTCAAGCCGGATGTGACCGAGCCGGCCAGGCCGGGGACGAAACCGGGGTTTTCGAGCGCGAATTTGGGCGATGCCCGCCTTGCCGTCCGCACTGTGAACGCAGAGGCCCGCCAGTTCCAGCCTACTGGGACCAAGCCGGGTGGTGGCGGGAGCAAGGCCTCGCCACCGGTCGAAGTTCGGGGATTGGCCCCAGCCCGGCGGGGTTTGTTCCCTTTTGCAACGGCGGCCCGCCCGTGGTGGCAGCAGGTCGGCACTTGATCCCAGGACTTCGGCCCTGGATGCCCCGATTTTTAGAGTCGCGGCACCGCCCTGCCCCTGGCCGCAAAGCCGGTCGGACATGGAACGGTGGAGGCGATCTCCAAACGATCGCCTCCGGCAGCAAGCACTCCAACCCACTTCCAAACTACTCGGGGGAATGAACCATGGTCAAGAAAACCCATCTGGCTCGCGCGCTGGCCCTGGCCTTCGGCAGCACGGTGCTGATGCTCAGCGTGCCCACGCCGGCACAGGCACAGTCCAACACCGCCGGCTCCATCTACGGCACGGTCAGCGCTGCACCGGGCACCCTGATCCAGCTCGAGAACAAGGCCACGGGCGTCAAGCGCAGCGTGCCCGGTGATGCCAACGGCCGCTTCAACTTCGCCTCGGTGCCACCGGGCAGCTACCGGCTGCAGCTGCTGCGTGATGGCAAGGTGATCGAAACCCGGGATGACATCGAGCTCTCGGCCAGCCAGAACCAGGAGATCAGCTTCACCAGCGCCGGCAACACCCTGGAGGCGGTGCTGGTGACCGGCACGCGCAAGGTCATCGACGTGACCAAGACCAGCAGCAGCACCAGCTTCTCTGCCGAGAAGCTGGCCGCCTTGCCGGTGGCCAAGAACGTCACCGCCGTCGTGCTGCTGGCCCCCAACACCACGGCGGCCGACAGCCGCTACTCGGGCGGCTCCAGCTTCGCCGGCGGTGCGGCTTCGGAGAACGCCTCCTACATCAACGGCTTCCCGGTCACCAACCCCCTCACCCAGCTGGGCGCGAGCGAGCTGCCTTTCGGTGCCATCCAAGAACTGCAGGTGCTGACCGGCGGCATGGGCGCCGAGTTCGGCCGCTCGGTGGGCGGCGTGGTCAACATCATCACCAAGAGCGGCAGCAACCGCTGGGAAGGCGGCGTGATGTTCAGCACCGAGCCGGCCGGGCTGCGCGGCAAGAGCGTGAACCTGGACTACCCGATGACCGGCGCGGCGGTGAATGCCGCGACCGACGGCAAGCTGCGCCGCTTCCGCGCCGATGACCGCCTGAGCAAGACCGAAGTGGGCGCCTATGTCGGTGGCCCGCTGATCAAGGACAAGCTCTTCCTCTTCATCGCGGCCCAGCAGAACGACAACAAGTTCAGCCGCGTGCGCTTGAACAATCTGTCGACCGACAACGCCTCGGTGCTCAAGTGGGGCTGGACGGAGGACAAGGACCGCAGCCAGCGCCTGTTTTCCAAGCTGGACTGGAACCTCAGCGACGAACACCGTCTGGAGCTGAGCGCCATCCGCGACAACTCCACCCGCGACAGCAGCTACTCGGGCTATGACTACAGCACCCTCAGCCGCGTGGCCGGCGCGCCCATCACCCTGAACTACAAGAACATCGCCGGTGAGACCCCCGATGGCGGCGACGTCAACATCCTGAAGTACACCGGCTACCTCACGCCGGATCTGACCGTGACGGCCCTGGTCGGCGAAAGCCGCGTCAAGCACAGCAACGGCATCGCCGGCGCCGACATCTATGACCCGTCCAAGGCCCTGTTCGGCGTGCAGTTCCCGGCTGGCACCCAGGCACCCGGGCTGAACTACTTCAACCCCAACCCGCTGGTGGGCTCCTTGATGAGCGGCAAGGACGCACGAGACACCATCAAGAGCAAGCGCATCGACATCGAGTACCAGCTGGGCCGCCATTCCCTGCGCGCCGGCATCGACGACAACAAGCTGGCCTCCACAGCCGCGGGTGACTTCACCGCCGGCGGCGGCACCTGGGCATTCCGCAAGGCCTCGAACCCCAGCGCCGTGCGCCTGGCCGGCAAGACCTTCGACCTGCTGACCGGCGGCCCGGCGCCGACCGCGCTGCAAAAGCAGGGCTTCTATGTCTTGCGAACCCTGTTCAACGACCTGACCGACGCTTACTCGGACCAATCTGCGCTGTATCTGGAAGACCGCTGGCAGGTCAACAAACAGCTGCTGCTGACGGCCGGCATCCGCAAGGAGGACTACAACAACCGCAATCACTTCAACGAGAAGTTCATCGACCAGAAGAACCAGATCGCGCCGCGCCTGGCCGCCGCCTTTGACGTGAACGGCGACGGCTCGCTCAAGCTCTTCGCTTCGGCCGGCCGCTATTTCATCCAGATCCCGACCCACCTCGCCGTGCGTGGCGCCAGCCCTTCCACCGGCACCAGCCAGATCTTCGGCTACACCGGCATCGACCCGACGACCGGTGCACCGACCGGCCTGAACCAGGTCTCCGAGCCCCGCTCGGCCAATAACGAGCTGGGTCAGCGCAAGGACGTGCGCCAGATCACCGCCACGAATCTGAAGCCGACCTACCAGGACGAGATCGTCCTCGGTTTTGAGAAGGCGCTGCAGAAGGACCTGGCCTTCGGTGCCCGCCTGACCTACCGCAAGCTGCGCTCGACCATCGACGACTACTGCGACCAGACGCCGATCGACGCCTGGGCCGTGGCCAATGGTGTGGACAACTCGCACTACCCCGGCTTCAACTGCGCCTCGGTCAACCCGGGCGAGAAGGTTGATCTGGATGTGGACTTCGCTGGCGACGGCAAGAAATACCACCGCGTGAGCCTGACGCCGGAAGAGATGGGCCTGCCCAAGGCCAAGCGCAGCTATGTGGCCCTGGACCTGTTCCTGGAGCACGCGCTGCGCAATGGCTGGTACGGCAAGGTCAACTACACCTGGTCGCGCAACTACGGCAACACCGAGGGGCAGACCCTGTCGGATGTGGCGCAGACCGATGTGTCGGCCACCCAGACCTGGGACAACGGCGACGTGATGATTGGCGCCTACGGCCCCCTGGCCAACCACCGCACCCACCAGCTCAAGGCCTACGGCTTCTATCAGCTCAACGACGAGTGGACCATCGGCGGCGCCGCGATCTTGTCTTCAGGCCGCCCCATCAGCTGCCTGAACAATTTCACAACCGCCCCGGGGCAGGGCGCGGGCTCACCGTCGTACCGCTTCCACTACTGCGAGGGCCAGATCTCGCCACGCGGCGCCCTCGGCAATCTGCCCATGGAACAGCGCCTGGATCTGAACCTCAGCTACCAGCCGCGCGCGCTCAAAGGACTGGGCCTGAAAGTCGATGTGTTCAATGTGCTGAACCGGCAGCAAGCCATCACCGTGCGCGAAGACCGCAATGTGCCCAACTCGGTGGCCGTGGACGCAGTGGCCAACGGCACCCTCGCCACCGCCGCCGCGCGCGCCGTCAAGCTCACCGTCTCCTACGACGTGAAGTTCTAAGTACGTGCCGAGAGAAGGCCTTGAGGCCTTCTCGACGACGTACTTAGGCCAAGCTGCTTGCAAGCAGCTTGGCTGAGACAGAACCGAGGACAGGCCCTGCGGCCTGTCCGACGCCTGTCGAAGGACTGGGCGCCTACCAGCGCCCAGGCTGAGACAGCCTCGATGAAGGCAGAAATGCCTTCCTCACCCCTTCCCCGGCCACAAGCCCCTGGGCCGCCACAACATCACCCCCACCATCACCACGGCCACCAGCAGCTGGCGCAGGATGGGCGCATCGAGGCGGCCATCGCTCCAGGCCTGAAGCGGCCCGGTCAGGTAGCGCAAGGCCTCGGGCAAGACCGACAGCAGCAGCGCACCCAGCACCACGCCCGGCACATGACCCGAGCCGCCCAGCACCACCATGGCCACGATCAGCACCGACTCCTGCAGGCTGAAGGACTCGGGCGAAACATAGCCCTGAAATCCGGCGAACAGGCAGCCAGCCACACCACCAAAACTGGCACCCACGGCGAAGGCCATGAGCTTGAGCCGGGGGGTGTTCAAACCCATGGCCTGGGCCGCCATCTCATCCTCGCGCAAGGCCTTCCAGGCCCGGCCCAGGCGCGAATCTTCCAGACGCAGACTGATCAAGACCGCCAGCAGTACCAAAGCCAGGAACAGATAGGCATGCAAGGTCACCGGGGCCAGCCGCAGCCCCGCGAACAAATCCAGGGGCTGGCCGAAACTCAATCCGGCGATGTGCGGATCGTCGATCTGGCTGATGCCGCGCGCGCCGTTGGTCAGATTGACCGGGTGGCCGAGGTTGTTGAGCAAAAGCCGGATGAGTTCGCCAAACGCCAAGGTCACCACGGCCAGATAGTCGCCACGCAGGCGCAAGGTGGGCGCACCCAGCAGGCAGCCCAAGCCCGCAGCCAAGATGGCGCCCGCCGGCAGCAGCAGCCACCAGGGCGCGTGCATGCCGGCCGGAAAACAAGCCCTCACCCAGGCGAAATGCTCGAACAGATGGGGCGAGGCGGCGAGCGCCACCACATAGGCGCCGATGGCATAGAAGGCTACAAATCCCAGGTCCAGCAGGCCGGCGAAGCCGACCACCACATTGAGCCCCAAGGCCAGCAGCACATAGAGCAAGCCCTGCCCGAACATGCGAACGGGTGCCTGCCCCAGGTGCTGCAGAAGCAGAGGCAGAAGCAGAAGGCCGAGCGCCAGGGCCCAGCGAGGCAGCGGCAGCGGCACGTTCAGCCTCAGCGAGCGCGCCAGACCCGCTCCCGGTCCGCCGCCGCCAGCACCAGCAGGCCCAGCAGCAGACAGACGCTGTACTCCGCGCCACCCGAGCCATGCTCGCCGACAAACCAGCCGCGGTGCATATGGATCAAGGCGATGCCACCGAGGGCGATCACGGCCAGGGCGGCGGCAGCCCAGCGGACGGCGATCCCCAAGATCAGGCAGCTGCCAGCGATGATCTCGGTGGCCGTGATCAGCCAGACCCAGAGCAGGGGTTCAGGCAGGAAGCTGAACTGGGAAAGATAAGTCGCGAAGCGCGGAATCGTGCCGTTGAAGATGCGCGTCACGGCATGGGCCATGAACAAGGCCGGGATGCCCAGGCGCAGGACCCACAGGGCCTGGCGCAAGCTGGGCACGGGAAGCAGGGGAAGCTGAACAGACATGGCGGATCGGCGAGGCCGGCAGCCGGCCTCGCGCCGGAGTGCGAAGAAGCGCCACGTTAGGTCGCACAGCCGCGTGCGGCAAGAGGGTCTGCCCGCATGCCCGGCCCCGTGTCAATCGAAGTGCGCCCGCACCTCCTTGACGAAACGCTCGCTGACCGGCACCTGCACCCCGCTGCGCAAGCTCAGGGCATAGGTGCTGTCACCGGTGACCGCCAGGCTGGCAAAGGCCTTGGGGCGCACCAGGGCCGTGCGATGAACGCGCAGAAACTGCCCCTGCGGCAGGCGCGCCTCGAGGGCCGACAGGGTCGAGCGATGCAGCACCATGCGCCCGGGCACACCCGCCGAGGGCGACTGCAGATGCAGCTCCACATAATTCCCCGCGGCCGCGATCCACTCGATCTCGGCCACGGCGATGCGCTCGACCAGGCCCACCGAGCGTACCGTCAGGAAAGGCAGCTCGGGCAGGCCGGTGCCGGCCGCCCGGCTGTGCTGCTCGCGCACAAAGGCCTGCAAGGCCTCGGCCTGCAAAGCCGCGCCCTGCTTGAGGCCCAGCATCTGCTCCGCCCGGCCCAACATGGCCGCGAAGCGCTGGTCGTCGAATGGCTTGAGCAGGTAGTCCAGCGCGAACACATCGAAGGCGCTCAGCGCATGCTCGTCGTAGGCAGTGACAAACACCACCAGAGGCGCCCCCGGCTGCTGCGCCAGCTCGGCCGCAAAGGCCAGGCCGTTCTGCCGCGGCATCTGGATGTCCAGCAGCAGCAGATCGACCTCGCGCTGGGCCAGAGTCACACGCGCCTCGGCGGCGCTGGCACAAGCACCCACACAGCGCCAGTCCGGGTGTTCGGCCAGGGCCAGCTGCAAATTGCTGCGCGCCAGCGCCTCGTCATCAACGATCAGTGCGTTCCACATCTTCACTCGCATCGCGCCAGGGCAGGCTCATCTCCAACACAAACCGCTCGCCCGTGCCGTCGGCTTCAGCGTCGGCATCGGCCTCAATCCGCGTGTGCAACTGCGCCGCCGGCCCGTACAGCATGGCCAGGCGCTCGCGTGTGGCACTCAAGCCCAGGCCATGACCGGCGCTCGGCGTGCTGGCTTCGCCGCACGCGTTCTCGATGCGCAGATGCCAGCGCTCACCCTGGCGATGCAAGGCGATGTGCACCCGGCCTGCGCCGCCGCTGGCCTCCAGACCGTGGCGGATGGCGTTCTCGACCAGAGGCTGCAAAAGCAAGGGCGGGCAGGCGAGCAGATCCCAGCCCGCGGCCTCATCGAGCTGCCAGCTCAAGCGCAGGCCGGCACCAAAGCGAAGGCTTTGCAAGGCCAGGTAGTCGCGCACAAAATCTAGCTCATCCTGCACCGTCACCCAATCCAGGCGGCTGACGCGCAGCGCATAACGCAACAATTCGCTGACCCGACTCAGCGCCGACAAGGCCTGGCCGCGCTCACCGGCACGCACCAGCGATGACACACCGTTCAAGGTGTTGAACAAAAAATGGGGCTCCAGCTGACCTTGCAGCAGGGTCAGGCGCAGACGCAGGTTGTCGCTCTGGGCGAGTGCCCAGTCGCGCTCTCGCCGACGGCTGCGCTGCCAGGCGCTAAGGCCGACCACGGCCGCAAACGTGCCCGTGACCACCATGAACTCAAACCACCAGAGCACCCCCTCCTGACGCCCCAGATTGGCCAGGAGTCGGCCCCAGGGGCGATCCAGCCGCCACATCACCACCACCACCTTAGCCGTGATGGCCAGCGGCACCATCACACCGACGCAAAGCAGGTAGAGGCCGGCCAGTTGGCGGGGCTGGCTCCAGCGCTGGGGCCAGCGCTCGATGCACAGATGCAGCAGCCAGGTGTAGAGCGCCATCAGGCCCAAGGCGCCGAGCGAATCCAGCAGGCCCTGCCAAGGAGATCCGCCGCCCGCACCACGGCGGGCGGCATCCGCATACAGCGTGGCCCCCATCAGCAAGCCCACCCCCGACCAGGCCAGCAAGGCCCAGATCAGCGAGCGCACGCCCTTGGCCGCGGGGCTGCGCGCAGCCGCTTCGGCCTCAGCCTGTGGCGGGATCAGCGGGAGCGGCAGGGGAGCTGACATCGATGGAGTCCGGGCGCGACGAGGGTCGTGTGAGGGCAGGCGGCCGCGAGGCAGGAAGGAGGGAGGGAGGGAGGGAGGGAGGGAGGGAGCGAAGCGAGCTTGGACGAAACAGCCTCAGGCCAAACAGCAGGTCGGAAGATCGCAGATCGGGCTACTGTAGAGGATGGCCGCAGCCACACCGGCGGGCTTGGTGGCAGCGGCCCGGGGTTTCGTCCCAGGGCGGACATGCAGCGCCCCGGCGAAAACACCAGGCCCTGCAGAAACAGCCCAGTCTGTGTAAGCTGCGTGCGGCGCGGTGCAGCGCTCGGCAACCGCCGACCGCCTGCATTCGCCCCCCGACCCTCGCCCCATTTTTGCCATCCTCCCCACCCCAGGAGACGCCCATGAGCATCCCGCTGACCGTGAACGGCCAGGCCACCTCACTCGACGCCGACCCAGACATGCCCCTGCTGTGGGCGCTGCGCGAGGACTTGCGCCTGACCGGCACCAAGTTCGGCTGCGGCATGGCCCTGTGTGGCGCCTGCACCGTGCACCTGGACGGCCAGCCGGTGCGCGCCTGCTCGACCCCGCTGTCGGCCGCGGCCGGCAAGAAGATCACCACCATCGAAGGGGTCGGTGCCAGCAAGACCGGGCGGGCGGTGCAGGCTTCCTGGGTCAAGCTCGATGTGCCGCAATGCGGCTATTGCCAGAGCGGCCAGATCATGAGCGCCTGCGCCCTGCTGGCCGCCAAGAAAAAGCCCAACGATGCCGACATCGATCAGGCCATGAGCGGCAATATCTGCCGCTGCGGCACCTACAACCAGATCCGGGCCGCCATCCATGACGCCTCGGCCACGCTGAGCCAGAAGGGAGCCTGAGATGGACGCACGCCACCCCAGCTCGCTGAGCCCCACGCTGAACCGCCGCCAGCTGCTGCAAGCCGGCGCCGGCAGCGCCGCCGCTCTCAGCATCGGCTTCGCCCTGCCGCTGAGCCCGCGCCAGGCGCAGGCCCAGGCCAGCAACACCTTTGCTCCCCATGCCTGGCTGCGGCTGACGCCGGACAACCGCGTCACCGTGCTATGCGGCAGCTCGGAAATGGGCCAGGGCGTGCTTACCGCCATCCCCATGCTGCTGGCCGAAGAGCTCGATGCCGATTGGCGCCTGGTCGGCGTCGAGCAGGCGCCGGCCGATGGCCGCTACAACAACCCCATGTTCGGCATGCAGGCCACCGGCGGCAGCACGACCGTGCGCGCGCACTGGACCCCGCTGCGCCAGGCCGGCGCCGCCGCACGCGAGATGCTGGTGGCCGCCGCCGCGGCCCAGTGGCAGCTGCCTGCCGCCCAGCTGCGCACCGAGCGCGGCCATGTGCTGGGCCCGGCCGGGCAGAAAGTGGCCTACGGCGCCCTGGTCGCCGCCGCCTCTCAGCAAGCCGTGCCCAGCGCCCCCAAGCTCAAGGCCTCGGCCGACTTCAAGATTTTGGGCCGCCCCACCCGCCGCCTCGACACCCCGGCCAAGACCAATGGCACGGCCCGCTACGGCATCGACGCCCAGGTCGAGGGCATGGTGATCGCCGTGCTGTCGCGCGCGCCCTTCGAGGGCGCCAAACCCAGGCGCATGGACGAGGCCGCAGCGCGCGCCGTCAAGGGCGTGGTGCAGGTCATCACCCTGCCTTTTGGCGTGGCCGTGCTGGCCCAGGGCTACTGGTCTGCCCAGCAAGGCCGCCAGGCCCTCAAGCTGGAATGGGATCTGAGTGCCAAGCCCGAGCAGGCGGCGCTGTCTGCATCCCAGGTCAGCGCCCTGCTACAGCAAGGCGCAGAGCAGGCCTCGGCCGTGGCCGTGGACCAGGGCAATCTCAAGGACGCCTCCGCCCAGGCGGCCAAGACCTTGAGCGCGCGCTACGAGGTGCCCTACCTGGCCCATGCCTGCATGGAGCCGCTCAACTGCCTGGCCTGGGTGCAGGCCGACCGGGCCGAGGTCTGGACCGGCACCCAAGGCTCCGGGCCGACACAAATGGTGGTGGCCCAGGTGGCCGGCGTGCCGCAGGCCAATGTCAAGGTCAACACCAGCTTGCTGGGCGGCGGCTTCGGCCGGCGCTTTGCCCATGATGTGACCATTGCCGCGACCCTGTTGTCCAAGATCAGCGGCCGGCCGGTCAAGCTGATCTACGACCGCGCCGACGACATGGCCGCCGGCTTCTACCGCCCTGCCTCGGTGGTGCAGTTCGAAGGCGCGCTGGACGCCCAGGGTCGGCCCACCATGCTGCGTGCCGATGTGGGTTCGCCCTCCATCATGGCGGCCTCGGGCTTCATGAAGATCCCCGAGAGCGGCGTCGACTCCATGGCCGTGGAGGGTCTGGCCGACCAGCCCTACGACATCGCCAATCTGCGCATCGCCTACGGCCGCGCCGAGCCCGGCCCGCAGGTCTGGTTCTGGCGCTCGGTGGGGCACTCGCAGAACGCCTTCTTCCTGGAGAGCTTCATCGACGAGATGGCCCACGCGGCCGGCGCCGACCCGCTGCAGTTCCGCCTGGCCGCGCTGAGCAAGCAGCCGCGTCTGCAAGCCGTGTTGCGCCTGGCCGCGGCCAAGGCCGGCTGGGGCAAGAAGCCGGCCAAGGGCGTGTACCGGGGCATTGCGGCGGCCGAGAGCTTTGGCAGCTTTGTCGCCGAGGTGGCGGAGGTCTCGGTGGGCAAGGACGGTGTGCCCAAGGTGCACCGCGTGGTGGCCGCGGTGGACTGCGGCCAGACGGTCAACCCGCTGACCATCCAGCACCAGGTCGAGAGCGCCATCTGCTACGGCCTCTCGGCGGCGCTCTACGGCAAGATCACGCACAAGGATGGCCGGGTCGAGCAGAGCAACTTCCACGACTACCCGGTGCTGCGCCTGAGCGAGATGCCCAAGATCGAGGTGCATCTGGTGGCCAGCCAGGAAGCGCCCGGCGGCATCGGCGAGCCCGGCACGCCGCCGCTGGCACCGGCGGTGGCCAATGCCATCTTCGCCGCCACCGGCGTGCGCCTGCGCCAGCTGCCGATCGACCCGGCGCTGCTGGTCGTCAAGAAGACGGGCTGAGGCCGCGCCGCAGATCGCACATCAGGTTCTGGCCCAGAGCCTGATCCTCGCGATCAAGCCCAAGCAGCACCAACTCGCCGGCCGTCAAGCCGGCGGGTAGCCCGCCTCACGCAAGGCTGCCGCCAGCGCGGCCTCATCGAGCTGCCCTCCATCGACCGCCAGCCGATGCTGGGGTAGGTCGAACTGCAGCCGCGCTTGAGGATCGGCTGCCGCCAAGGCTTGAGTGATCGCGGCGGCGCAATGGCCGCAACTCATATCGGGAAGGGTGAATTCAAGCATGGGTGGAATCAAGGCAGCAAAGAACTTGCCGCAAGTCTAGGACAAGCCATGGCGCTTGGGGCGACACTGGAGCCATGACAGCGACACCGACCACTCTTTCAGCTCTGCGCCTGCCTTTGTCCGGCATGAGTTGCGCATCCTGCGTTGCGCGGGTGGAGAAGCTATTGATCAAGCAGCCAGGGGTGAGCCGGGCTGAGGTCAATCTCGCCACGGAGACGGCCCTGATCGAGGGCGCGGTGGCGCTGGCGCCGCTGGCTGTGGTCCTGGCGCAGGCGGGCTATCCGCTGCGCGAGCAGACGCTGCGGCTGAAGATCGAGGGCATGACCTGCGCCTCGTGCAGCGGGCGGGTCGAGCGCGCGCTGGGCAAGATTCCCGGCGTGATCTCCGCCGAGGTCAATCTGGCCACCGAGACGGCGACGCTGCGCACCCTGGCCGGCCTGGAGGCGCGCGTCCTGATCCAGGCCGTGGAGAAAGCCGGTTATGGCGCGCGAAGGTTGGACGAGAGCGGGTCCGACGCGGCAGCGTCAGCGGCAACGACACCCTGGGCCCAAAGCGTCTGGCCGGTGCTGATTGCGGCCCTGCTGTGCGCGCCCCTGGTGCTGCCCATGCTGGGCATGCTGGTCGGCCAGCACTGGATGCTGAATGGCTACGGGCAGCTGGCCCTGGCGGCGCCGGTGCAGTTCTGGCTGGGCGCACGCTTTTACAAGGCCGGCTGGGCCGCGCTGCGCGCCGGCAGCGGCAATATGGACCTGCTGGTGGCCCTGGGCACCAGCGCCGCGTTTGGTTTGTCGCTCTACGAGCTCTGGGCCCATGGGCCGATGAGCATGGCGCTGTACTTCGAATCGGCGGCGGTGGTCATCTGCCTGGTGCTGCTGGGCAAATGGCTGGAGGCACGGGCTAAGCGCCAGACCACCGAGGCCATCCGCGCCCTGCAGGCCCTGCAGCCGCAGAGCGCCCGCGTGCTGCGCGAGGGTCGCGAGCAAGAGCTGCCGCTTGAGCAACTGAATCTGGGCGACGAGGTCCTGGTGCGGCCGGGCGAGCGCATCCCGGTGGATGGCCTGGTGCTGGAAGGCCGCAGCCAGGTCGATGAATCGCTGATCACGGGCGAGAGCCTGCCGGTGGCCAAGCAGGTCGGCGATCATCTGACCGGCGGCGCCGTCAACGGCGAAGGCCTGCTGCGCCTGCGCTGCACCGCGCTCGGCGCCGAATCGACGCTGGCCCGCATCGCCCGCATGGTGGAAGACGCACAAGGCCACAAGGCGCCGATCCAGCGCCTGGTCGACCAGGTCAGCGCCGTCTTCGTGCCCGTGGTGCTGCTGCTCGCCCTGCTGACCCTGCTGGGCTGGGGGCTGGGCACGGGGCAGTGGGGGCCCGCCCTGCTGCATGCCGTCTCGGTGCTGGTGATTGCCTGCCCTTGCGCGCTCGGCCTGGCCACACCCACGGCCATCATGGCCGGCACCGGCGTGGCGGCACGCCACGGCATCCTGATCAAGGACGCACAAGCCTTGGAGCTGGCGCACGGTCTGAACCTGGTGGCCTTCGACAAGACCGGCACCCTGACCGAGGGCCGCCCTCGCCTGCTGGCCCACGAAGGCCATGCCGACTTGCTGGCCCTGGCTGCGGCCGTGCAGGCCGGCAGCGAACACCCCCTGGCCCGCGCCGTGCGCGAGGCCGCCGCAGAGCGCCCCGAACTGCCCATCCCGACGGCACGCGAGATGCGCGCCGTGGCCGGCCGCGGCGTGGCCGCGGAGGTCGATTGGCAAGGCCAGGCGCGCGAGCTGCGCCTGGGCAGCAGCCGTTTCATGCAGGAACTGGGCCTGGACCTGAGCCCCTTGCAAGCCCGTGCGGAGACGCTGCAGGCGCAGGGCCACAGCCTGTCCTGGCTGGCCGCCCTGGGTCGCGGCAACGAAGAAAGCCCTCAGCTGCTGGGCCTGCTGGCCTTTGGCGACCGGCTCAAGCCCAGCGCGCGGCAGGCGGTCGATCGCCTGCACGCCATGGGCGTGCAGACCGCCCTGATCAGCGGCGACAACCGTGGCGCGGCCGCTGCCGTGGCCCGCCAGCTGGGCATCGATGAAGTCCATGCCGAAGTGCTGCCGCAGGACAAGGCGCGCATCGTCAGCGCGCTCAAGACCGGCCCGCAAGGTGAGCCGCGCCGTGTCGCCATGGTGGGCGACGGCATCAATGACGCGCCGGCCCTGGCCGCGGCCGATGTGGGCCTGGCCATGTCCAGCGGCACCGAGGTGGCCATGGCCGCGGCCGGCATCACCCTGATGCGCGGCGACCCGGCCCTGGTGGCCGATGCCATCGCCATCTCGCGCCGGACCTACGCCAAGATCCGCCAGAACCTGTTCTGGGCCTTCGCCTACAACGCCGTCGGCATTCCGCTCGCGGCTTTCGGTTTGCTGAACCCGGTGCTGGCCGGTGCGGCCATGGCTTTTTCCAGCGTGTCGGTGGTCAGCAATGCCTTGCTGCTGCGGCGTTGGCGGCCGACGGGCAACGAGGCACGCCGCTGACGATTCACCACCTGCCGGCGGGCGGGTTCACCTGAGCCCTCTTTCAGGGACAGGGCTTGGGGAATGTTCAGCTCGGCAGCCGCCGGGTCTGAAGGCATGCTGCCGGCTGCGGGCGCGCATCGCCCGACCGGAGACCCTGCCCCATGAAACTCGACGCCCAGGAACTGCAAGCCATCACGGTGCCCGCCCCCATCACCGCCGTGGCGGAACTGATCGACCTGTTCGAAACCCACCGCAGCCAAGGCCGCGTCTGGGCCTACCGCGGCCAGTCGCGGCCCTTCGGCAGCTTGCAGCCCTCGTTCCAGCGCCAGTTCACCCGCCCGTCCAGCGCCACGGCCGAGCTGATCGAGCGGCATCTGGTGCAAGCCTTTCGCGATCACTACGCCAAGCTGCCGGATCGCCATGGCGACATGCCCAACACCCAGCAGATCGACGCCTTTCACACCCTGCGCTGCCTGAGCGTCATGCAGCACTACGAGATCCCGACACGCCTGCTGGACTGGAGCGCCAGCTACTGGACTTCGCTCTACTTCGCCTGCGCCAGCGACCCGGGCGAGGACGCCGAGCTCTGGTTCTATGACCGCAACATTTTCATCGAGCAGCGGGACCAGGATGGGCGCTGGAGCGCCCTGATCGATGCCAGCCCGCAGCCACCTGCCGAGCCGGCCTACCTTTACCAGCCTGAGGTGCCAGCCCTGGTGGAGCTGGACCCGAAGATTTCGCCGCGCATGCGCACCCAGCAAGGCCATCACACGGTGGCCAGCGAGGTGTTTTCGGACCATGCTCGCCTGATTCGCACGCTCGACCTGGAGCGGCAAAAGCTGGATGCCGCTAGCGGTTTCGAAGCACAGCCGCACTTCGGTCGCGCCACCATCACCGCCGCTTGCAAAAGCCGGGCCCTGCAGTTCCTGGCCGAGCACCACCAGATCACTGCCAGCAGCATCTTCCCGGACGTGGTCGGCCTGGGCCGCTTCCTGCGCTGGCAGTTCGATTCGCTGCGGACCATGCTCTTGTGAGCCGTTCCCCCTCTTCGGAGTGATGCAGTTCAAGCATGGCCCATGGGGCGGCTGACGCAGAATGCACACGGACACGACCACGGCCCGCATCTGCATAAAAAAACGCCATGATGTTCCCGCCCCAATCTCGCTCCGCCCCCCGCAAGCTTTGGACGGCGATCTTGAGCGCACTCCTGCTGGCAAGCCCCAGCGCCACCCGGGCCCAGGACGACGCCGACACCTCCGGCTCCGCCTCCATCTATGAAGGCAAGGTCAAGCGCTATATGGCCAGCTACCCACGGGAGCTGCTGCGCACGCCCGGATGGGAGGGTGGGGTGCAGGCGACCTGCCATGTCAGCCCCGAGGGCCTGTGTCACAAGATCGATGTGCAGATGCTGCCGGGCATGCCGGAATCGGTGCGGCGCTTTGCCAAGGCCTCGTTCGAGGGCTGGGTCTTCGACGCCCAGCGTGTCAACGACCGCCCGGTCGAGGGCCAGGTTTCGATGCGATTCAGCTTGCACACCCGAGAGCTGTTCGCCAAGAACTTCCGCGTGCCCGCGTTCGAGCGCGCCACTCGCAATCGCTGATCGAGGGCGCGCGTTCACCGCGTCCGCAAAGGCGAGCCGCTGCGACTCGCCCGGATCGGCCATCAAGCCAGCACGCCGGCCTGGTAGTCGCGCACCGCCTGCACCAGCTCCTCGTGCGTGTTCATCACGAAGGGGCCGTGCTGGGCGATCGGCTCGCGCAGCGGCCGGCCGGCGATCAGGATGGCGCGGCTGGGCGCATCCGCTGCCGCCTGCAAGACCAGCCCGTCGCTGCCCGGCGTGTTGGCCAGAATGGCCATGCGCTGGGCCGGCACGCGGCAGCCGCCCGGGAACTCCAGCGCACCGCGGTACACATACACAAAGGCGTTATGCCCCTCGGGCAAGGCCTGCTCGAAACGGGCGCCGGCAGGCAGGTGCAGGTCCAGGTAGAGCGGCTCGGTGTGTTCGCGCTGCATGGCACCGCTCACGCCGTGGCTGCTGCCTGCGATCACGCGCACGGTGACGCCCGCCTCGGTCTGGAACTCAGGGATCTCGGCCGTGGGGATGTCGCGGTACCAGGGCGCGCGCATTTTGTCGTGGCTGGGCAGGTTGAGCCAGAGCTGGAAGCCCTCCATGCGCCCCTCTTCCTGCTCGGGCAGCTCGCTGTGGATGACGCCGCGACCGGCCGTCATCCATTGCACCCCGCCGTTGCCGAGCAAGCCCTCGTTGCCGGCGGAGTCACGGTGGCGCATGCGGCCTTCGAGCATGTAGGTGACGGTTTCAAAACCACGGTGCGGGTGGTTGGGGAAGCCGGCGATGTAGTCATCGGCCTGGTCCGAGCCAAATGCATCGAGCATCAGAAAGGGGTCGAGCCGGCGCTGCAGGTCCTGCGTCAGCACCCGGGTGAGCTTGACGCCCGCCCCATCGCTGGTGGCCTGGCCGGCGACCAGGCGCTCCACCGCACGAGGGCTGTGGACGGGTTGGCGAACGGGGGACGGGCTGCTCATCGGGGACGACCTTTCTGAAGTCTTCGAAGTGGGTGGGCTTGGGGCTGGATCGCGCTCGGGCGATGGTAGCGAGGGCTTCGTCGATCTGCTCGCGTGCTGCGGCCCAGCCGGCCGCTTCGGCCTCGGGGCCCATGGCCAGACCTTCGGCGTAGATGAACTGCACATCGGTCATGCCGAGGAAGGCCAGCACATTGCGCAGATAAGGCACGACGGTGTCGCTGGGCTGGTCACGATGGATGCCACCGCGCGACAGCACGACATAGACCTTCTTGTTCTTCAGCAGGCCTTCGGGGCCGTTGGCGGTGTACTGAAACGTGACGCGGGCGCGCGAGATGGCATCGATCCAGTTCTTCAGCTGGGCGCTGACGCCAAAGTTGATCATGGGCGAGCCGATCACCAGCACATCGGCGGCCTGCACCTCGGCGATCAAGGCATCGTCCAGGGCGACGCGGGCAGCTTGCTCGGCGCTGCGCTGCTCGGCCGGGGTGAACAGGGCTTGCAGGGCCGCTTCGTCGAGCACCGGCTGGGGCTGCAGGGCCAGGTCGCGCACGGTCAGCGCGCTGGCCGGATGCTGAGCCTGCAGGCGGGCCACCAGTTCCTGGGCCAGACGGGTGGAGACGGAGCCTTGACCCTCGACGACGCGGCGGGCGCTGGAGTTGATTTGCAGGATGCGGGTGGTGGAGGCGTTGCTGATGTCGCTCATGGTGGATTCCTCTCAAGGTGGCCAGTTGCGCTGCACCCCGTGGTGAAGCGATGGGCTCACTGTATTGAGAACACCCGAGCGACAGAAGCCATCGATCTGGATAAGATTGTTCCACCAAAGCATCAATCCAAAGAGATCCTCCACCCATGAGCCCCGACGCCGACGACCTGCTGCTGTTTGCCCGCGTGATGGACAGCGGCAGCTTCAGCCGCGCTGCCGAGCGGGTGCAGCTGCCCAAATCCAGCGTGTCCCGGCGCATTGCCGCGCTGGAGCAGCGCCTGGGCGAAAAGCTGCTGCAGCGCAGCACCCGGCGCCTGGCGCTGACCGAATTCGGCGCCGGCGTTCTGGAGCATGCGCGCGCGCTGAGCGCCGAGGTCGAGGGCGCCCTGGCCCTGGCCTCGCAGCGCCAGCTGCGGCCCAGCGGCCGGCTGCGCGTGTCCATGCCGGCCGATCTGGCCCACCATGCCTTTGGTGGCATGCTGGCGGATTTCACCCTGCGCTACCCCGACATCACGCTGATGCTGGACCTGTCGCCGCGTCGCGTGGACCTGATCGCCGAGGGCTTTGACCTGGCCGTGCGCATCGGCGAGCTGCCGGCCGACAGCCAGCTGGCCGCGCGCCGCCTGGCCGTGTTCAGCAACGGGCTCTATGCCTCGCCGAGCTATCTGCAGGCCCATGGCGAACCACGACAACCCGAAGACTTGCTCGACCAGCATGGCTTGATGATCCTGAACCGCGCGGGTGAGGCCCCGCCCTGGCGCCTGCAACGCCTTCGCCCCGACGGCAGCGAAGAAAGCTGGAGCGGCACGCCCGCCCGGCGCAGCCTGGTCAACGCGCCCGACATGCTGCTGCGCCTGGCCTGCGCCGGCGTGGGCATCACGGCCGTGGGCAACCATTTCGCCGGCCCTTGGCTGGCCAGCGGGCAGTTGCAGCACGTGCTGCCGGACTGGCAGCTGCCGGACGTCACCTGCTGGGCGGTCTTCCCCGAGCGGCGGCTGATGCCGCTGCGCACCCGGGTGTTTCTCGAAGCCCTGGCCGCACGCATGGCGCAATGCCCGGGCCAGGCGCCCGACCCGCGCCGCTGATCAGGCGCCGGCCGCCTCCGTGCGCCGCCGCCGGCTCGCAAGGGTCAACACGCCGGCCAGGCCCGCCAAGAGCAGAGCCGCCGATGCCGGCTCGGGCACGGCCGCCGCATACACCTGATCGGCAATCAGCTGGTGGCCAAAGGCGGTGGGGTGCTGGCCGTCGTAGAACAGGGCGGTGGCCGGATCGCAGCCGTTGTGTGCAGCGCCACAGGCATGGCTGACATTGCTGAGGCCATACGCCGAAGGCTGGGCCACCACCCGACCCAAGGTGCCGAAAAGATCAAACACCTGCACGCCGGCCTCCCCGGTGAGCCGCTGGGCCAGGGAAAGATTCATGGCGTTCGCGGCCCAGGAACCGAGTGCGGCCACCGGCGCGCCATAGCTCTGTGCACGCGGTGTGAGACCGAAGTCGGCCACATTGAGCACCAGGATGTGCTGTGCTCCGGCCGCTTGCAAGGTGTCGACCATGGCGCCGATGTCCTCGGCAAAGCTGCGCGCAGCGGCATCCACAATTGCGGCGGCGGCAGCCGGATTCATGGCTGCCGCCTCCATGGTTTGGCTCACATTGACGGCGCCGCCCGACAGCACAAACAAGGATTGCGCGGGCGCGGTACTGCCACTCAGGGGCAGCGTGGCCAGATACTGGTCCAACTGTGTGCGCATGCTGAAAGGGAAACCAGGGATGGGCGTCCCCGAGCCGTCCTGCCCGGAGGCCCCGCCGCCGTAAGCAAAGTTGCTGCCGCCCAGCTGCGAGGCCTGGGCGCTGAGGCCCAGCCGATCGGCGAAGCGCTCGGCCCAGACCGGCCCATTGCTGTAACGACCCGAGGCAAAGGGGCGGGACGCGAAATAAGCATCCCCGCTGATCACCTGCCCTGGGTCCGCCCCGACCAGACGGGCATTGTTGCCGCTGTCGGCCAGGCTGTCACCGAACACGACCAGGCTGGCATACGAACTGGAGGGCGCCGTCTGCGCCGCCAGCAGCCCACAGGCCCAGACCATCAGGCTGGCGGCCAAAGGTTTCAGGACCCAGCTGTTTCGCTTGCTCATACCGCTTCTCCCTCAAAAGGGCCCATCACGACGCCCCGGCTTCGAAGCGCAATCGTTCACGGGCCCGACAAAAGAAAGCGAGGTTCCGTCAAAGCGCAGGCCGCGTCAACGCCGCAAGCCCGTGAAACCACCTGCAAACGAGTGCCGTTTTTGTAACGGGATATGTCAGCGGTTCTGAACAAAGGCCGCGTTGATCTTGGCGGCACGCGCATTGCTCTGGGCAATGCTGCCGCAGACCAGATCGCAGAGCTGATAGACCGCCGGATCGGCGATGCGGTAGTAAGCACTGGTACCGCGGCTCTCTCGCTCCACCAGACCTTGCTGCTGCAGCAGGCTCAGGTGGCGCGAGATGTTGGCGATGCTGAAGCCACACAACTCGGCCAACTCACCCACCTTGCGCTCCTGCTGCCGCAGCAGATTGAGGATCTGCAAGCGCGTGGGCTCAGACAAGGCCTGGAAATAGGCCGCAACCTGGGTCAATGCGGCAAGTGGCAGGTCTTCCATGATCGGGTGGGTCGCCAAAAGGCTGAGGAAGTACCGATTTTACGCGCCGCCGGGTCGATCAAGCGCTACATGGCTATTTTCGCAATCAAACAAACACCGCCCCCCCTCCAGCAACCAGCGCCAGCGCAACGGCGAACCGGATCACTCCAGGCGGAACACCAACTCCACCGTCGCCTCACGAGCCTTGGCAATGGGTTCGAAACGCCATTGGTTGACAGCTTCCAGCGCGGCGGGGCTGAGCCGACGATGGGTGGTTTGGATCGCTTCGGCACGGCCCACCGTGCCATCCGGGTTGACGGTGAAACGCACCTGCACCGAGCCCGAGCGCAGGGTCGATTGCAGCTGCCGAGGGAACTCGGGCTCGACCATCTTGATGGCCTTGAGCGGGGTTTCAAGTGGCGGCGCCGGGGGTTCGGCGAAGGCGGGCGAGGCGGAGGCCGGCGGTGCAGCCAGGGTCTCGGGCAGAGTCGGCGGAACCGACGCGGCGCTCAAACTGGCGGCAGCCAGGCGGGTGGGCTCCGGGGCCGGTTCATTGAGCTGTGACGGGGCTGCCGCGGTCTGCGTGGCGGCGCCACGCTCGGGCACGATATCGGTCACGGTTTCGGTGATGCCTTTGCGGTCGGCCGGCGTGCCCGCGCGTTTGGCCGATGCCACATCGCTTCCACCATTGCGCTCAGGCGTGCGATTGCTGGCGGCTTTGGCCGCCACCGGCGCCGGTGCTGCGGCCGCCCCCTGACCCGGCAAGATGATGGTCGGCTTGGCGCCCGGCTTGTCGGCATGCAGGCGGATCCATTGGAAGACCTTGTCGGCATCGCGCTGCGCGCGCTCGGCCGGGGTCATTTCCGCCTTGTTGCTGGTGCTGCTTTTGCCAGCATCGGCCTTGCCGGCTTCACTGCCTTGGGCTTGTGCCAGAGGGCTGGTGCTCAATGTCGTGGCCAGGGTTACGGCCACACCCACCAGACTCAAGGCCCGGCGCTTGCTTCGACACATGCTGTGCTCCTTGAAATTGTGTTGGGGGGTCAGCGAAACCGCTGGTCGCGGCAGGCGGGAGTTTAGGGAAGGCCCAGGGCCTCCCTTGCTCGGGTTTGCCCGCAGTCCAGAGAGCCCAACCTAATGTGGATATACTGCGGACACGCTCCGGGGGGCCCTGTTGTGCAGTCGTTCACGATGCACCGGGCTGAGATGTGGTGGAAGCCACGGACCCGCTGAACTTGATCCGGTTGATACCGGCGTAAGAAGAGCCCGACCCCCGCCTGGGGTGCGGGCCCTGGACATGCATCGCACCAGGGCCAGCCGCAGTGAACGCGAACGAGACCACGCCTCAAAGGTGGCCCCCGATCCGCCCTCACCGCCGCTGCGACACCCTGACCCGACGCCCGTCCTGGGCTCCCTCCATCCCAGCGCCGTTGAAGCGAAAGCGCCAACGCTGCCGGTCGCGCCCGCCCTTGTGCCAGGCCTCCGCCGTTTCGATGCCAGCCCTCGCAGCCCCACCAGCACAGCGAGGATTGCATCCCCATGAACAGCATCACCGACCCCGGCCTGCAAACAGCCAGCGCCAGCGACAGCCTCAACACCAGCCTGGAGCTGACCCGCACGCCCCTGCCCGGCTCCAGCAAGATCTATCTCGCCGGCCAGCAACACCCCGAGCTGCGCGTGCCCATGCGCGCCATCGCACTCACGAATGGCGAGACGGTCACGGTCTACGACGCCTCCGGCCCCTACACCGATGCCAACGCCACGATCGATGTGAAGCAAGGCCTGCCCACGCCCCGCGCCGCCTGGGTCGAGGCGCGCCAAGACACCGAGCCCTACGCCGGCCGCGCCATACAGCTGATGGACGACGGCCTGCGTGAAAGCGCACAGCAAGAGGCCTTGCTGGCCCTGAGCGCCGGCCTGCGCCGCACGCCACGCCGCGCCAAGGCTGGCTTCAATGTCACCCAGCTGCACTACGCCCGCCGCGGCATCGTCACGCCCGAAATGGAGTACATCGCCATCCGCGAGAACCAGCGCCATGAATGGATGCGCGAGTACGAGGCCGATGCCGAGCGCGAAGCCCGCCTGGCCGGCACGCCCATGGGTGCGGCCATCCCGCGCATCATCACGCCCGAGTTCGTGCGCGAAGAGGTGGCGCGAGGCCGCGCCATCATCCCGGCCAATATCAACCACACCGAGCTGGAGCCGATGATCATCGGCCGCAACTTCCTGGTGAAGGTCAACGCCAATATCGGCAACTCGGCCGTCACCTCCTCCATTGAGGAGGAAGTGGAAAAGCTGGTCTGGAGCACCCGCTGGGGCGCCGACACGGTGATGGACCTGTCCACCGGCCGCAACATCCACACCACCCGCGACTGGATCATCCGCAACAGCCCCGTGCCCATCGGCACCGTGCCCATCTACCAGGCTCTGGAGAAGGTCGGCGGCGTGGCCGAAGACCTGACCTGGGCCCTGTTCCGCGACACGCTGATCGAGCAAGCCGAGCAAGGCGTCGACTACTTCACCATCCACGCCGGCGTGCGCCTGCCCTTCATCCCGATGACGGTCAAGCGCCGCACTGGCATCGTCTCGCGTGGCGGCTCCATCCTGGCCAAGTGGTGCATTGCCCACCACCAGGAGAACTTCCTCTACACGCACTTCGAAGAGATCTGCGAAATCATGAAGGCCTACGACGTCAGCTTCTCACTCGGCGATGGCCTGCGCCCCGGCAGCTTGTCAGACGCCAACGATGAGGCCCAGTTCGCCGAGTTGCGCACGCTGGGCGAGCTGACCAAGATCGCCTGGAAGCACGATGTGCAGACCATGATCGAAGGCCCCGGCCATGTGCCCATGCACATGATCCAGGCGAACATGACCGAGCAGCTCAAGCACTGCGACGAGGCGCCCTTCTACACACTCGGCCCCTTGACCACCGACATCGCCCCCGGCTACGACCACATCACCAGCGGCATCGGCGCGGCGATGATCGGCTGGTTCGGCTGCGCCATGCTCTGCTACGTCACGCCCAAGGAACACCTGGGCCTGCCCAACCGAGACGATGTGAAAGCCGGCCTGATGGCCTACAAGATCGCCGCTCACGCCGCCGACATCGCCAAGGGCCACCCAGGCGCCCGCGCCCGCGATGACGCGCTGTCCAAGGCCCGCTTCGAGTTCCGCTGGCAAGACCAGTTCAACCTCGGCCTGGACCCCGAAACCGCACGCGATTTCCACGACGAAACCCTGCCCAAGGACAGCGCCAAGGTCGCCCACTTCTGTTCCATGTGCGGCCCCAAGTTCTGCTCGATGAAGATCACGCAGGACGTGCGCGAGTACTCAGCCCAATTGGAAGCCGAGGCCGGCATGGCGGCCAAGAGCGCCGAGTTCAAGGCCCAGGGCAGTGAGATCTACATCCCCATCCAGCCCGTCTGAGATGGGCTTGCAGATCGCCATCGCGGGCGCCGGCCTGGCCGGGCGCCTGTTCGCCTGGGCGCTGAGCCGCGCCGGCCACGCCGTGCAGGTCTTCGAGGCCGGCCCCGGCCCCGAGCCGCGCTTCGACGGCCAGGGCGCCGCCGCCTTCACCGCCGCCGGCATGCTCAGCCCCCTGGCCGAGCTGGACCGGGCCGAGGCCGAGGTGGCGGCGCTGGGTTGGCGCTCGCTGCAGCTCTGGCCGCAGGTCTGCGAGGCGCTGGGGGTCAGGTCTTGCCTGCAAACCCAGGGCAGCCTGCTGCTCGCGCACCGCCAGGACCTGGGTGCGGCCGAGCGGGTGCTGGCTCGCCTGGGCGAGCACCCCGAACTCGGCCGGGCTCAGTCCTTGAGCGAGGCCGAGCTGCAGGACCTGGAGCCCAGCCTCCTGCGTGGCCCGCGCGCCTGGCTGCTGCCGGGCGAGGGCTTGATCCATCCACCTGGACTGATGGCTGCGCTGCAAGATCAATCCCCTGACGTGCGCTGGCACTGGCAATCGCCCGTGAATGCTTTGCATGCCGGCGAACTTCAGCTGAGCAGCGGAGCACGCGTCGCCGCGGACTGGGCCATCGACTGCCGCGGCCTGGGCGCCCGGCCACAGGTCGCGGGCCTGCGTGGCGTGCGTGGCGAGGTCGTGCATCTGAGCCTCAGCGGTCACGGCCTGCAGCGACCGCTGCGCTTGCTGCATCCGCGCCAACGCATCTACCTCGTGCCGCGCACGCCGGACAGCCTGGTGCTGGGCGCCAGCGAGATCGAAAGCGAGGACCGCTCGCCGGTCAGCCTGCAAAGTGCCGTCGAGCTGATGGCCGCCGCCCACAGCGTCATGCCCGCGCTGGCCGAGGCGCGCATCACACGGCTCGATGTCAATCTGCGCCCCGCCCTGCCCGACCACCGCCCGCTGAGCCTGGCCGAGCCCGGCCTGCTGCGCCTGAACGGCCTCTACCGCCACGGCTGGTTGCTGGCCCCCGCCCTGGTGCAGCAGCTCCTACTGCATTGCGGCCTGGCCTCGCTCGCGGCCCACGAAGAATCTTGCACCGCCCCGACATGAACGCCGCCCCCCAGATCACCATTCGCCTCGACGAGCAAGACCTGAGCCTGCCTGCAGGCCACACCGTGGCCGATCTGCTGGCCCAGCTGCAGCGCCCGCCCGAGAGTGTGGGCACGGCCTTGAACGGCCAGTTCCTGCGCCGCGAAGCGCGGGCCGGCACCACGCTGCAAGCGGGCGATCAAGTGCTGCTGTTTCAACCCATCGTCGGCGGTTGAATCCGATTGCCATACACCTCCGCCATGAGCACCCACACCGATCTCTTTCAACTCCCCGGCGCCGCACTGAGCAGCCGCTTTCTGCTCGGCAGCGCCGGCTACCCAGACCCGCAGACCCTGGCGCGCGCGATTGCCGCCTCGGGCACGCAAGTGCTGACGGTCGGCCTCAAGCGCACCCTGCAGGCAGGCGACAACGGCTTTGTCGCCGGAGCCCTGCAAGCGGCGCAAGCGCAGGGCGCACGCCTGCTGCCCAACACCGCCGGCTGTCGCAGCGCGCGCGAGGCCATCAATCTGGCACAGATGGCACGTGAGCTCTACGGCACGCGCTGGATCAAGCTGGAAGTGATCGGCGACGAGCACACCCTGCAGCCCGATCCCTTCGAGCTGCTCTGCGCCGCCCAGACCCTGGTGCGCGAAGGCTTTGAGGTCTTCCCCTACTGCACCGAAGACCTGGTGCTGTGCCGCCGCCTGCTCGACGCGGGCTGCCCCCTGCTCATGCCCTGGGGCGCACCGATCGGCTCGGGCCAAGGCCTGAACAATATTGCCGGCCTGCGCAGCCTGCGGCAGCGCCTGCCGGACACCACCTTGATCATCGACGCCGGCATCGGCGCGCCCTCGCATGCGGCCCAAGCCCTGGAGCTGGGCTTCGATGCCGTACTCCTCAATTCAGCGGTCTCGCAGGCGCGCGACCCGGTGGCCATGGCCGGCGCTTTCAAGGCCGCCATCGAGGCCGGCCGCGCAGCCTACCGGGCCGGGCTGATGGCCACCCAGGACTTCGCCGTGCCCTCGACCCCGGTCAGCGGCCATGCCTTCCTGCTCGGGAGTGCGCCATGAGCGAAACCCCGGGCACGAGGCGCTACCCCCACCCCAGCCTGCCCTCGCCGTGGGCGGCCGAGCCGCCGCTGGCCGACTGGCTGCAAGACCCGGCGCCGCCGGTGATCTGGAGCCTGGCCGGCCACGACAGCGGCGGCGGCGCGGGACTCTCGGCCGACACGCGCGCGGCGGCAGCCTTTGGCGTGCATCTCTGCCCGGTACTGGCCGCCGTGACGGCGCAGAACTCGCTGGGGGTGAGCGCGGTTTACCCGCTGCCGGCCGAGCAGCTCCGCGCCCAGCTGCAATCTTTGGTACAAGACCTGAGCCCGCGGGTGATCAAGACCGGTTTGCTGGCCTCGGTCGCCGCCGTGCAGGCCTTGTGCGAGCAGCTGGACGCGCTGCGGCGCGACCGCACCGTGCTGCTGGTCATCGACCCGGTGCTGGGCGCCACAGCCGGCGGCGCAGCCTTCTGCGACGAGGCCTTGCTGCAAGCCTACCGCGCGCAACTGCTACCGCGCTGCGACCTGCTGACCCCTAACCGCCGCGAGGCCGAGCGCCTGCTGGGCCTGCCGCCTGGCAGCCCCACCAGCCCGCCAGCCCTGGCCGCAGCCCTGCGCGAGCTGGGCCCGCGCGCGGTCTGCATCACCGGCGGTGACGACGCCTCCGCCCCGGCCCAGCGCGAACTGGCCCTGGACTGGATCGATGTGCAGGCACCCGACCATCAAGCCCAGGGTTGGCTGGCCCTGCCCCGCCTGCCCAGCCGCCACCACCATGGCACGGGCTGCACGTTTGCCACGTCTGCCGCCGCAGCCTTGGCGCGAGGCTTCCCGATGGCCGATGCCCTGGTGCTCGCCAAGATGGCGACCTGGAGCACCCTGCGCGACGGGCACGCCGCAGGTGCAGGCGCCGGGCCGGTGCGTGCCACGCCCGACTTCATGGCCGACCCCAGGGCCATGCCGGTGCTGAGCTTCGGCGCCGAGCCGCTCAATGCCGGCACCGTGCAACGTTGGCGTCAGGTGCTGGAAGCAGCAACAAACGGTCAGCCGTCAGAGATGGGCCTGTACGCCATCACCGAGGACTCGCAGCGCCTGCCCGCGCTGGCCCAAGCCGGCTATGCGCAGTTGCAGCTGCGCATCAAGTCAGGCCCGAGCCTGAGCGAAGCGGCGCTGCGCCACGCCATCGCCTCAGCAGTCGACGGCTTGGGCTCGCACCCACGCGCCACCCTGTGGATCAACGACCACTGGCAGCTGGCCTTGCAGGCCGGCGCCCGCGCCCTGCACCTGGGCCAGGAGGATTGGGCCGCACTGACGGACGACCAACGGCAGCGGATCCTGGTCAGCGGCGTGCATCTGGGCATCTCCAGCCACAGCCTCTGGGAGCTGGCGCGCGCGCGCAGCCTGGCGCCGCACTACATCGCCTGCGGCCCGGTCTGGGCCACGGTCACCAAAGACATGCCCTGGCGACCGCAAGGCCTGGACAACCTGACCTGGTGGGTGCGCATGGCCGGTCGGCCTGTGGTGGCGATTGGCGGCATCACCGAAGCGGAGCGTGTGACGGCCGCGCGCCGGGCCGGCGCGTCGTCCGCCTGCCTGGTGAGAGCGCTCGAGCAGGCGGATGCCGCGCACTGGCAAACGGCCTGGGAAGCCGGACTCTGACGACCTGGCGGCGGCACAATCGCCCGCATGACCTCGCCCTCCAGCTCCTCCGCCAAGACACCCGAGTTCGGCCGCCCCCTGCAAGGCTGGCGCCTGCGCTGCTACACCATCATCTTTGAGGCCGACACTCACGCCGGCCGGCTCTTTGACCTGGGCCTGATCGCCATGGTGCTGCTGAGCCTGTTGACCGTGATGCTGGACAGCGTGGCCAGCATTCACAACGAGCATGGCCGCTGGCTGACCGGGCTGGAGATCTTCTTTACCGCCGTCTTCACGGTCGAGTACCTGCTGCGCCTGGCCTGCGTGCGCCAGCCGCTGCGCTATGCGCTGAGCTTCTACGGCATCGTCGATCTGCTGGCCGTGCTGCCCACCTATCTGGCCTTCTTCGTGCCGGAGCTCTACGCCCTGGTCGATGTGCGGGTGCTGCGCCTGCTGCGGGTGTTCCGTATCCTCAAGCTCAATGCCTATGTGGCCGAGTACGCCAGCCTGGCCCAGGCTCTGCGGGCCAGCTCGCGCAAGATCTCGGTCTTCATCACCGCGGTGCTGATGATCGTGCTGGTGATGGGCACGGTGATGTATGTGGTCGAGGGCCCGATCAACGGCTTCAGCAGCATCCCGACCTCCGTCTACTGGGCCATCACCACCATGACCACCGTGGGCTTCGGCGACATCACCCCCAAGACCGATCTGGGCCGGGCGATTGCCTCGCTGATGATGCTGCTGGGCTGGGGCGTGCTGGCCGTGCCCACCGGCATCGTGACAGCCGAAATGAGCGCACAACGCCTGGCCAGCGCACCCAAGGCCACCACGCGCAGCTGCCATGTCTGCCTCAGCGAGGGGCACCAGGCCGACTCCAAGTTCTGCCGGCATTGCGGGGCGACTCTGCCGGCGTATCAACGCGACTGAAAGGCCGGCAGGCCCTGGCCATGCGAGGCTGACGCGGCGATGTTGGCGGCAGCAGCGCCTATCGATCACGGGCCTCGTTGAGCAAGAGCAGGCTTCCGCTCTGAGGCGCGCACATTTTCTGCATCGCGCTCAAGGCAATGCCGCCCGCCCCTCAAACAGTTCGACCATAGGGCGTGTGCCCTCGAACACCGCATCAAAGAGCTGTTTGATACGGGGCACATGCCGCAGGTCCACGCGGGTGAGCAGCCACAGATCGCTGCGCCAGGCTCTGGGCGGGGTCGCGATCACGCGGCAGATGCCGGGCTCCAGATCGCCGAGATAGCAGGGCAGGACAGCCAGGCCCGCGCCGGCTTTGACCAGGTTCAAGACATTGACGTGGCTGTTGGTGCGCAACATGGCCTTGGCGTCCAGGCCTTGCTGATGCAGCCATTTGGATGAGTCCAGATGCGCGAAGGTTTCGTCACCCGCGACCCAGGGAAAATCGGCCAGATTGCTGGGGCTTGCGCCACCGATCTTGCGCGATCGGTACACCGTGGACTCGATGCGGCACAGACGCCGTGCCACCAGCGGGTCGGCCGGCCGGCCGCCCGCGCGAATCGCCACATCAGCCTCGCCCTTCAAGATGTCTTGTTGCACCGTCGAGGTGTTGATCAAGAGCTGCACGCCGGCTTGGCGCTGGTAGGCGCTGAGCATGGGGGCCAGGGCGGCATGCATGAGGGTGTCGGTGGTGGTCAGCCTCACCACCCCTCCCGGCCAGGCCGCACGCCTGCCGAGTTGCCGAGTGGCAGAGGCCAGCCCGGTCTCCATCTCAGCGGCCACCTTCATGAGTTCCTGCCCCGCGTCTGTCAGCGCATAGCCAGCCCGGCTGCGCACAAACAAGCGCACGCCCAGTTCAGCTTCCAGGGAACCCAGGCGTCGAAACACGGTGGCATGGCTGACCTGCAGCGTTTCGGCGGCCGCGGTCAGGGAGCCCGCACGGCCAATGTGCAGGAAGACGCGCAAGTCATCCCAGGAAGCGGGGCTTTGAGTCATGGCGATGTATCACGGCGAGGGCGTTGATGGCTTGCAATTTTGACAGCGTGGCTTGCATGAACAAACGATCACAAGGTCGGCCGGCCAATTAGGCTTCGGACTTCACCCCCCAGACCCCGTGAGCACACAGGCATGGCACATCCAAGCACCAGCATCCCAGTTCCCCCCAGCATCGGCGCCGCCGCTGACTTCGACTTCTTCGTCGGCTCCTGGCAGATACAGCACCGCCGGCTCAAGGAGCGGCTGACGGGCTGCCAGGAATGGGAGCAGTTCGATGGCAGCTCAAGCATGCAGACGCTGCTCGGGGGCCATGCCAATATCGATGACAACCTGATCCACCTGCCCGATGGCGACTACCGGGCCTTGACGCTTCGCAGCTTCAATGCAGCGACGGGCTTGTGGTCGATTTGGTGGCTGGATGGGCGCCATCCCGATCGGCTCGATGTGCCCGTTGTGGGCAGTTTCAAGGATGGCAAAGGCTACTTTTACGCCGACGACACGCTCAGAGGCCAAGCCATCCGCGTTCGCTTCCTGTGGACCCAGTGCTCTGAACTGGGCCAGCCGCGTTGGGAGCAGGCGTTCTCCACCGATGGTGGTGTCAGCTGGGAAGTCAACTGGGTGATGGACTTCCGCCCTGCCGAGTCCCTCGCAGGGGAACCCGCATGCCCGTGATCGAAATTCGCGGCTACCAGCTGGTGCCAGGCAGCCGAGATCGCTTCCATGGTCTGATCAGCCAACACAGCTTGCCTCTGATGCGGGAATGGGGCTTCGACGTCGTCGACTTGGGCCCCTCGCTGCATGACGCAGACAGCTATTTCCTCATGCGCGCTTTCCGCGACATGGCCGCCCTTGAGGCCGACCAGGCCGCGTTCTATGCAAGCCCCGCCTGGCGCCAGGGACCGCGCGAGGCCATCGTGAGCCTGATCGCGTCAGACAGCAATGTGGTGCTTGAGATGAGCCTCGACCGCATCGAGGCCTTGCGCAATCGGGCCATCGCCCCGGCTTCGCAAGCCCGACCCTGACGCCTCAATCACGCTGACCGAAACTCAAGGACTCCCCGCCGAGAAAGAGGCCTTGTCGCTGTGATTCGCTGCGCTTGCCGTCGAACCTGGATTTGTGAGCGGCTTCATGTCCTGCCGTGAATGCAGGGCGCGAGCCGCAGCCCCTATCGCGGCACGGCATCTGGTTCAGCCCTCCACCCGCCACCAGCTCGGCAACAAAGCCCGCACCTCGCGCCGCGCAAAGCGGTCGTCCAGCAAATGGATCACGCCGCGGTCTTCGGTGGTGCGGATCACACGGCCGGCGGCCTGCACCACTTTCTGCAGGCCCGGGTAGAGGTAGGTGTAGTCATAACCCGCGCCCTTGAGCTGTTCCAGCCGGGCGCGAAACTGCTCGTTGACCGGGTTGACCTGGGGCAGGCCCAGGGTGGCGATGAAGGCGCCGATCAGGCGCGCGCCGGGCAGGTCCACGCCTTCCGAGAAGGAGCCGCCCAGCACCACAAAGCCGATGCCCTGGCCTTCGGGCGTGAAGCGCTGCAGAAAGGCCTGTTGCTCGGCCTCGCTCATGCGCCGCGCCTGCGGCCAGAGCGGCACGCCCGGATGCTCGCGGGAGAACAGCTCGGCCGCCTGCTGCAGGTAATCGTGGCTGCTGAAAAAGGCCAGGTAGTTGCCGGGCCAGGCCTGGAACTGTGCGCCGATCTGGGCGACCAGGGCGGCCAGGGAACGCTGGCGGTCGGCATAGCGGGTGGAGATCTGGCGCGCCACCTTCACTTCCAGCTGCGCCGCCTCAAACGGCGATTCCACCTCCAGATAGGCCCAGTTCTCGGGCAGGCCCAGCAGGTCGGCGTAAAAGCCGGCCGGCTGCACCGTAGCCGAGAACAAGGTGGCCGTGTGGGCCGCCAGCAGGCGCGGCCGCAAAAAGGGCGCGGGCACGATGTTGCGGATGGCCAGGGTGGTGTGCAGCTTGGCCTGGCTCTTGGCAAAGCCGGGGGCATTGCTGTTGCGCAGGGTCAGGTCACACAGCGAGTGGGCATCGAGTTGCTCGGCCAAGCGGGCAAAAGCCAGGGCTTCGAAGAAGAAGTTCTGCAGCGCCGGCTCCAGTGGCTTGGCCGAGCCCGCCTGTTGTTGCTCGCTGATGGCCGCGGTGGCTTGCTGCAAGGACTGCATCCAGGCCTCGGGCAACTCTTTCACGACTTGATAGGGCTCGGCTGCCTCATCGCCGGCCGTGCTTTTGCTGAGCTTGGTCCAGGCCCGCTGCAGGCGATCGAGCGGCGCTTTCAGCGAGGGCGGCGCCACCAGCTTGGCGCCACGCAAGCTGTCCTGCTCCAGCTCGGCCGAGTACATCTTGCGGCCACGCTCGAGCAGGTTGTGCGCCTCGTCGGCCAGCAGGCCCACGCGCCAGCCGTTCTGCTGCGTCAGGCCATGCAGGAGCGCGCTGCTGTCGAAGAAGTAGTTGTAGTCGCCCACCACCGCATCGGCCCAACGCACCAGCTCCTGGCTCAGGTAATAGGGGCAGACCTCGAAGGCCAGAGCCAGGGCGCGCACGGCCGCACGCTCAAGCGCCAAACCGCTTTGCACGGCGGCAGCACGGGCCTGCGGCAGGCGGTCGTAAAAGCCCTGAGCCAGCGGGCAGCTCTCGCCGTGGCAGGCCTTGTCGGGGTGCTCGCAGGCCTTGTCGCGCGCCACCAGCTCCAGCACGCGCAGGCTGCCTGGTGGGGTCTTGAGCTTCGCCACGCCTTCCAATGCCAGCTGGCGACCGGAGCTCTTCGCCGTCAGGAAAAACAGCTTGTCCAGCTTCTGGCCCGGCATGGCTTTGAGCATGGGAAAGATGGTGCCCACCGTCTTGCCGATGCCGGTGGGCGCCTGAGCCAGCAGCACCCGGCCCGAGACCGCGGCCTTGTAGACACCCTCGGCCAAGGCACGTTGCCCGCGGCGAAAGTCGGCATGGGGAAAAGCCAGGGCCAGCAGGGCTGCATCGCGCGCCTCGCGGTGCGCCTGCTCCTGCTGCGCCCAAGCGACATAACGCCCGCATTGTTCGGCAAAGAATGCCTGCAGATCAGCGGCGCTGTGGGTCTCCGCAAACACGGTTTCGCTCTGCGCCAAGACGTCGAAGTACACCAGGGCCAGCTCGACCCGCGCCAGGCCTTCCTGCTGACACAGCAGGGCGCCGTAGACCTTGAGCTGGGCCCAGTGCAGGGCGCGGTGGTTGGCGGGCTGGGCGTCCAGGCTGCCTTTGTGGGTCTTGATTTCCTCCAGGCGCTGGCGGCCGGCATCCCAGCCATCGGCGCGGCCGCGCACCCGCAAACGTGCACCACACTCCGGTTCAACAAACACGCCACTGAGGCTCAGCTCGGTCTGGTAGCCGCTGCCGCGCCGGCCGGCCACCAGGGCATGGCCGGCCATGCCCTCCAGCGCGGTGGGTGCCGGCGTGAAGCGCAGGTCCAGATCGCCGGCCTTGGCGCTGAACTCGCACAGGGCGCGGACGGCGACGACCAGCTCGGCAGCTGCGGCAGTCTCGCTCACGCCGGGCTGCCCGGGTCGCCGGGCAGATCCGCCTCGGGCTGCATCCCCGGCTCACCCAGATGGGCTTGCGGGCTCTCGCCCTCCAGCCGATCGGGCGTGGCCTTGGCCAGCGCCATCCAGACGGCAAAAGGCAGCTCGCAGGGCTGGTAGCGTGCCGGGCGCAGCAGTTCCAGCCGACCGGTCTCGACCTCGCCGTGCAGCACCCAAACGCCGAATTCAGGCGGCAACTCCTCGGGCTCGGCCACCCCCGCCGGGAACACGTAGTAGCAGGCGCTGCACAGCCATTGGTAGGACTCGCGCTTGGCCGCATGGCGCAGATCGGACTGCAGATCGGCCCGGCTGGCCTTGATCTCGTGCACCACGGGCTGCAGATAAGCCGCCACCGAGGTGTTGCGCACCGAAAAAAGATCGGGGCGGGCCATGCGCCAGGGCTGCTTGGGCGCGGCCTCGCGGGGCGCATCAAGCAAGTCCTCGCCAAACAGCGGCGTGGAAGAAGCCCTGAGCGGTGATGAAGCTTCGGCCTGAACCTGGGCCCGCAGCGACAACTCGCGCCAGACGATGCGGCCGTCCTGGCGCATCAGCTGTTCACTCATGCGGCAGGCGAGGCGGTCATGCAGGCTCAGCGCCCGCTGGCCACGCTGGCGCGAGGCGGCCAGGGCGGCAATGCCGGCGGGCGTCAGCTGCAGGGTTTCGTGGCCGCCGGGCGGGCAACGCAACTCCACCCAACCACCGGCCAGCAGGTCGATCTCCAGCGGATCGCGGCAGGGCCAGCCGCCCGAGCGCCAGACCTTCATCAAGCGGCTGAGCTGGGGGCGGCTGAGCGCCGGGGGGGCGCTCGCGGCAGTCGCGGCAGTCGCGGCAGTCGATGCAGGCGGCGCGGGCAAAGGGGCATCAGAGGGAATCACTGGATAAGTTTACAGTGATGCTCGGGTGATATTACCCACCCCCAAAATCGCAGTTGAATTCCGCGCCTCAACTGAGCATCCTGAGCTCACCCCTCCACCCCAGGACACTCAGCGATGCCACTGACGTCATCCCTCAAGACCCGTCTCCCCCTGTCTTCGGCCGCCTCCTGTTCTTCTGCCTCCTGCTGCACAGCGCTTTGCGCTTCTCCCCCTCGCCACTTGCGCGCTTGCCTGATGCTCCCCGCATGGATCGCGCTGGCCAGCCTGCACTCCAGCGCTTTCAGCCAGACGCCCCCGACCGCCGGTGTGGTGACCCCAAGCAAACCCGCCGCCACCCTGCATGCCAAGGCCAGCAGCACTGCCAGCAACACCATCGCCAACGACCCGGCCCAGCTCTTGATGAACAGCCCCACTGGCGCCGGCCTGCCCAGCAACTGGCAGCTGCAGGCCAGCAAGCTCAGTGGCGAAGCCTTTGCGCCCAGCGAGCTGAAAGGCCGCGTGGCCGTGGTCTTCTACTGGTCCACCGCCTGCGCGGTCTGCCGCGACACCCTGGCCGAGCTGCGCGCCAACCTGGAAGGCTGGCGCAAGAAGCCGGTGTCCGTGGTGCAGGTCAATGTCGACAAGCAGGCCGAGGACTGGCGCAGCTATGAGCAGATCCGCAACGTCATGCACAAGCCGCCACCGGGCCTGCTGTCTCTGCGCCTGGACGCCGGGCCCGCGCCTGCCCGCCTGCCCTTGACCCTGGTCGTGGACGCGCAGAACCGCGTGGTGCGCCGCTACGAGGGCCGCGTCGCCCCCGAGGCCTGGAACGATGTGGCCGATCTGCTGCCTTGAGCGGCGCCCACGACACGCCCCCTCAAGGACGATGAATCCACGCATCCCGGCGCATCTGCAGGAATTCTGGCAAGCCTACGCCGCTCATCGCGGCGGCCAGGAGGGGCTCGACGACGAACGCTTTTACGAGGTCTGCCAGTTCGGGGACACGCCCGAGCTGGTCGATGAACTCGCTCAACTGGTGCTGGCCGGCCGCAAGCGTGCGACCGCCGACGCCGTCTGGTTCTACGAGGCCTCGGGCCTGGGCCTGCCTCGGCCGGGCCTGCTCAGCATCGTCACCAATTCGCAAGACCGCGCCCTGTGCATCATCGAAACCCTCCAGGTGGATCTGACGCCTTTTGAGCAGGTCACGGCCGAGTTCGCTGCCACCGAGGGCGAAGGCGACGGATCACTGGCGTTCTGGCGGCGCGCACACCGCGAGTATTTCACGCGCGAATGCGAACGCGCCGGGCGGGTGTTCAGCGAAGACCTCCTGATCGCCTGCGAGCGCTTTCGCGTGGTGTGGCCCTTGAGGTTCGCGGGCTGAGGCTCTCGGACTGAGGATCGGGGCAAACCCGGGGCAAGCTTCTGCGATCCGGCTGGAGCCACATAATCTCCAGAACCCACGCCACCCCTGCCTCGCAGAACACCTGCCACCATGATCATTCCCGACCACTGGGCCGAAGCCCGTCGCACACAAACAAGGAGAGGCCATGCCGTCACCGTGAGGCGTTTCGGCTGGTCTAGCCTCAGCCCCGAGGATGCGCAGGCCATGGCCGAAGCCCGGGTCGAGGAGGCTGTGCGGCGCCGCATGGCCGGCGAGGCCTTGACGGCGCGTGAGCTGAAGATGCCCTACAACGGCAGCGAGGGCGTGCCCATTCGCGAAGAGGTCCTGGCACGCCAGGGCGAACTGGTCGTGACTCGCAATGCCTACGGCGCGCGCTGCCTGAACACCGAACATGCCCTGTTCGCCGACATCGATTTCAAGACTGAAGTCCGTCTCTGGCAGGGCTTGCTCGGCTGGGCGCTGCTGTGTCTGGGGTCGGGGCTGCTGGCCTGGCTGTTTCGCAGTTCTGGCACCTTTGTCCTGCTGTTGTTTCTGTCCCTGCTGCTGGCGGCGCCCGCCACGCAGCAAGTCCGGCGCCTGTGGCTGGCCGTGCGCGGGGGGCCGCTGCAAGTCCAGCGTCGGCGCATCCAGGCCTTTCTGGCCGAGCACCCCAACTGGAGTCTGCGCCTCTACCAGACACCGGCCGGACTGCGCCTGCTGGCCACGCACGAGACCATGGCAGCACGTTCCGACCTCAGCCGCGCCTTCTTCCAGGCCGTCGGCGCCGATGAGAACTATGTGCGCATGTGTTTGAACCAGAACTGCTTTCGCGCACGGCTGAGCGGCAAGCCCTGGCGCATGGGCCTCGCCGGCCGCATCCGCCCGCGCTCCGGCACCTGGCCGGTGTCGCCGGAGCAGATGCCGGCGCGCCAGGACTGGATCGCGCGCTACGAAAGCCAGGCCGCCAGCTACGCCGCCTGCCGCTATCTCGAAACCCTGGGCAGTGGCTTCATCCACCCCGAGCTGCAGGCCGTGGTGGCGCTGCATGACGAGGAGTCGCGGGCCCTGCGCCAGGACCTGCCCCTGGCCTGAGCTGCTGTTCGACGCTCTAAAAGCTCAGCACAAAGCAGGCCCCACCCGTCACCGGCTTGACGTAGCGCACCGTGCCGCCCATGCCGTGGATCAGCTTGCGCACCAGGGCCAGGCCGATGCCGTGGCTGCCATCCTCGCGCGCCTGAGTCGCGCTGCGGGTGCTGAAGAAAGGCAGGAAGATGTCGTTCTCCAGACCCGCAGGCACGCCGGGGCCGTTGTCGCGCACCTCCAGGGCCAGGCGGCCGCCGCGCACCAGACGGGCACGCACCTGCAGGCGCGGCTGCGGCACACCGGCCGTGGCCTGGGCGGCGTTCTTGATCAGGTTAAGCAAGGCCTGCTCCAGCTGACCCGGGTCGGCGCGCAGGCTCAAGCTCTCGGGCTCGACCGTGAAGCTGGCCTCGCCGCCACGGGCGCGCCAGTCGGCCGCCACCAGCTGCTCCAAACGCGCAAACAGCTCGGACAGCTGCAGCACCTCGGCTTGGGGCGCCGGCAGCTCGCTGATGCTGCGGTAATGACCGACGAAGGCCGCGAGCGAGGCGGCGCGGCGGGCGATGGTGTCCAGGGCCAGGTTGAGGTCGGGCCCGGCCTCGGGGTCGCCCAGCATCTCGCGCGCGCTGCGCGAGAGCGAGGCAATCGGCGTGAGCGAGTTCATGATCTCATGTGTCAGCACATGGACCAGCTGGCGCCAGGCCTTGAGGGTTTCGGCCTCCAGCTCGGACTCCAGAGGCAGCAAGGCCAGCAACCGCGCGTCCACACCGCCCAGGCTCAGGCGGCTGCCGGCCAGCAGCCAGCGCTCCTGGCCGCGCTCGGTGGCGATGCTGAGCAGCTCGCGTCCGGCCTCGCCGCGGGCCTCGCGCAGCTGCGCCAGCAGGGCCACGCGCTCCAGCGCCCCGCCGGGCGCCAGCAGGCGGCGCGCACGCACGTTCAGCGCCGTCACCTGCTCGCCGCTGATGCGCAGCAAGGCCACCGGCACATGCTCCAGCTCGCCCTCCAGCAGGCTCAGCTTCTGCTGCAGATCGGCCTGCAGCGCCGGGTTGCCCTGCGGCTGATCGAGGGCGGGTGCGGGCAGCTGCAAACGCCCCAAAGCCAGCCAGCCCCAGCGCGCCACGGCCAACTGGGCCAGCACAATCAGCACCTGCCAGCGCGGCGAGCCTTGCTGCCAGACCAGGCCGGCCGCACCCAGCGCCAGCAGCAGGGCGGCGAGCAGCACCTGGCCCCGCAGCTGCTGGCTGCGTCGCAGCTGAAGCTGTGCCGGCGACAGCGGCGGGTGCTCAGAGCCCATGCTTTTCCATGCGTCGGTAGAGCGCTGCGCGGCTCAGGCCCAGCAGGCGCGCGGCCTGGCTGATATTGCCCTCGGCCTGGCGCAGGGCTTGGTCCAGGGCCTCGCGCTCACGCTCATGCAGGCTGAGGCTCGGACCGGCGCTCGAAGTCGCCGCAGTCGCAGCCGCTGGGGCTTGAATGATGGCGGCGCTCAAGCCAAAGTCTGCCGCCTCCAGCTGCATGCCCTGCCCCAGGATCACGGCCCGCTCGCAGGCGTGGCGCAGAGCCCGCACATTGCCCGGCCAGTCGTTCGCCTGCAGGGCCTGCCAGGCGGCGGCACTGCAGTCGCGCTGCGGTTTGCCGTACTGATGGGCATAGGCGGCCAAGTAGTGGCGAGCGAGCAGCGGAATGTCTTCGCGGCGCTCACGCAGGGGCGGCACGCGCAGCACGATGGTGTTGAGGCGGTAGAGCAGATCGGGGCGGAAGCGCAGCGGGTCGAACAGCGCCGCCTCGTCGAGATTGGTGGCGCTGACGATGCGCACATCGACCGGCAGCGCCCGATCGGCGCCCAGCGGCGTCACCTCGCGGCGCTCCAGCACGGTGAGCAGCTTGGCCTGGCCGGCCAGGGGCAGATTGGCCACCTCGTCGAGAAAGAGCGTGCCGCCGGCCGCGGCCTGAAAACGGCCGGGCCGCTCCTGGCGCGCATCGGTGAAGCTGCCGCGCTTGTGACCGAAGAGCTCACTCTCCAGCGTGGTCTCGGACAGGGCGCCCAGGTCCACGGCGAGAAAGATCTCGCCGACGCGTTTGCTCCCGGCATGGATCTCGCGCGCCACCAGCTCCTTGCCCGAGCCCATCTCGCCCAGCACCAGCACATTGGCCTCGGTCGGCGCCACGCTCTGGATCAGAGCGCGCAGCTCGCGCATGGCCGGCGCCTCGCCGAGCAGGGCCGAGGGCTGGCCCACCCCGCCCTGCGGCGCGCGTCGGGCCAGGGCTGCGGCCACGGTGGCGCAGAGCTTGGCGTTGTCCCAGGGCTTGGTGACGAAGTCGAAGGCGCCGGCCTTGAGCGCGGCCACGGCCAGGTTCACTTCGGCATAGGCCGTCATCACAATCAACGGCAGCTCGGGGCTGTGGGCCAGGGCACGCTGCAAGAGCTCCAAACCCTGAGCCCCATCGGTGCGGCCGGGCAGGAAGTTCATGTCCAGCAGCAGCAGTTCCACATCGCCCGCATCCAGGGCCGGCAGCAGCGCTTCGGGCTGATGCAGCAGACGCACCGGGCCGAAGCGGCGCTGCAGCAGCAAGCGCGCTGCCAGGGCCACATCGGGGTCGTCGTCCAGTATCAAGATCGCCATGGCGCGAGGTTAGCAGCGCGCTGGGGCGCGCACCTGTCCGATTCCGGACAGCTGCTCGGGCGACATGGCGGCCGGGTGTCCGCTCCCGGACAGTCGCCCCGGCAACGGCATGGGAAACAGCGGTGCTCAGCCTGGCACGCGCTTTGCAAACACAGCGGCCATGAACGCGAATTTGCACCGCCTGCCCCCCGTCACCGGCGCCGCCATGGACCGCCCCCTGCCGAAGAAGAAGTACGCCCGTGCCCTGCGCTGGGCCGGCTTCAGCCTGGCCGCGCTGGCCGTGGCCTCCGCGCTCTACCTCAGCGTGCCGCGCGGCCTGTCGGTGCCGCTGGCCGAGCTGAGCATCTCGACCGTGGCCGACGGGGAGTTCCGCGACGAGCTGACCCTGCGCGCCCAGGTCGTGCCCGCCCACCAGGTGCTGCTGGATGCGACCGACGCCGGCCGCGTCGACGCGGTGCTGGTGCGCGACGGCGACATGCTCAAGGCCGGTGCCCTGCTCTACCGCCTGTCCAACCCGCAGCGCGAGCAGGAGGTGCTGCAGCGCTCGGCCGAGGTGGCCCAGCAGCAGGCCAACTTGGCCATGCAGCGCACGTCGCTCGCCAATGCACAGAGCATGCTGCGCCGCGACCTCAGCAGCCTGCAGCATGAGCTGACCCGGGCCGAGAACGATCTGGCCCGCCAGCAAAGCCTGGCTGCCCAGGGCTTTGTCTCCAAATCGGTGCTGGAGGATGCCCAGCTCAAGCGCGAACAGCAGCAGCGCCTGCTGGCCCAGGCGCGCGAAGACGGCGCCGCCGAGATCCGCACCCGTGAGCAGGCCGTGGCAGAGATGGAGCGCGCGGTCAAAGGCCTCAGCGAAGGCCTGGCCGTGGTGCGCCAGGCCGCCGCCGGCCTCTCCGCCCGGGCGCCGCGCGACGGCCAGCTCAGCGGCTTCAGCCTGCAGGTGGGCAGCAGCGTCAAGCCGGGCGACCGGCTCGGCCGCATCGACGACATCGCCAGCTTCAAGCTGGCCGGCAATGTCGATGAGTTCTACCTGGCGCGCGTGCAAAAAGGCCTGCAGGCCACGCTGGAGGCCGGTGGCAAGACCTGGCCCTTGACCGTCAGCCAGCGCCTGCCGCAGGTGAAGGACGGCCGCTTCGGCGTCGAGCTGGAGTTCAGTCAGGCCATGCCGCCAGCCCTGCAGGCCGGCCAGAGCCTGGACGCACGCATCGTGCTGGGCCAGCCCAGCCGCGCCCGCCTGATCGAAGACGGCGCCTTCTACGGCGACAGCGGCGGCGCCTGGGTCTATGTGCTGAATGCGGCAGGCACCGCAGCCGAACGCCGCCCGGTGCGCCTGGGCCGCCGCGCGGCCGGCCGCATCGAGGTGCTGGACGGCCTGCAGCCCGGCGAGCGCGTGATCGTCTCCAAGGTGCGCGCCTACGGCGACGCGACCCTGCTCAAGCTCAAGACCTGAGCCCACCCCATTTGCACCGAACACTCCACGAGGAAGGAACACCCCATGATCCAACTGAAAAACCTCAGCAAGCTGCACCGCAACAGCGAGGTCGAAACCACCGCCCTGAATCAGATCAACCTGGAAATTGAAGCGGGGGAGTACCTGGCCATCACCGGCCCCTCGGGCTGCGGCAAATCGAGCCTGCTGTCCATCCTGGGCCTGCTCGATGCACCGAGCAGCGGCGAGTACTGGTTCGAGGGCCGGAACGTCACCGGCTGGAACGAGCGCCAGCTCAGCGCCCTGCGCCGCGGCCGCATCGGCTTTGTGTTCCAGAGCTTCAATCTGATCGACGACCTGAGCGTGCGCGAGAACATCGAGCTGGCCCTGGAGTACGGCGATGTGCCGCGCCGCGAACACGCCGGCCGTGTGGACGCCGCCATGCTGCGCCTGGGCATCGACCACCGCGCCAATCACCGGCCCTCGCAGCTCTCGGGCGGCCAGCAGCAGCGCGTGGCCATCGCCCGCGCCATCGTCTCGCGCCCGGCCCTGCTGCTGGCCGACGAGCCGACCGGCAACCTCGACAGCGCCCAAGGCGACGAGGTGATGCGCATCCTGCGCGAGCTCAATGAGGAAGGCACGACCCTGGTGATGGTGACGCACTCACCCGAGCACGCGGCCCAGGCCTCGCGCTGCCTGCGACTGCTGGACGGCCGCATCCTCGTCGATGCCATGGCGGCTTGAGAGCTTGTGAATTTTCTACTGCGCGACTGCCATGCGTCGTTGGTCCGGTGCTCGGAATCCTCACGTACAGGAAGTACGTTCCGGTTCCTGTGCTCCGTCCGCCTAGCCTGACAGCCGCTCGCTACAAAAATTCTCAAGCTCAGGCCAGAAAGGACTCTCATGAAACTCAAAGACCTGCGCGTCAGCTGGCGCCAGCTGCTGGCCGAACCTGCCTACTCCCTGGTGGTGGTGCTGGGCCTGGCTGTGGCCATCGCCGCCGCCTACCTGATCGCCCTGCTGCTCAACGACCGCTGGCTGCCTGACCCCAGCGTGCCGCGGCCGGATCGCGTGGTGCGCCTGGAGTTCAAAGGCAACATCCCCGGTCGCAACGACGACTGGTTCAGCTCCATGCCCTTTGTCTTTCGCCATGCCTTGCTCGATGCGAAAGCACCGGTAAGCCATGTGGCACGGGTGGCGGAAAGCGACCTCGGCTTGCGCGTCGGCGAGCAGGTCAGCAAGAACCATGTCATGTTCGCTGACCCGGAGCTCGTCGACATCTTCGGCCTCAAGGCCCTGAGCGGCGATGTGCGGGCGGCGCTGAGCAAGCCCGACACGGTGGCCCTCACCACCGGCGCTGCGGAGCGTCTGTTCGGCCGCAGCAGCGATGTGCTGGGCCAACGCCTGCGCATGCGCGGGCAGGAGATGACGGTCGCGGCCCTGCTGCCTCGCCAGGCCGCGAACAGCGAGCTGGAGTTCGATGTGCTGGCCAACTTCGAGTCGCCCGCCTCCGACCAAGCCCCCTGGATGCTGCGCGCCTGGTACTTCATCAACGGCAATGTCTACGCCCGCCTGGCCGATGGCGCCAGCGCGGCTCAGCTCGGCACCTTGATGCAGTCCATCTTCGACCGCAGCCCTGGCACCACCGAGGTACCGCCCGAATGGCGCGCCGGCGGTCGCAAGAGCGCTTTCGTGCGTGCCATGCCACTGACCCGCATTCCCTTCGAGGGCGGCGGCAGCCAGACCCGGCTGATGCTCTACAGCGCGCTCAGCCTCATGGCGCTGACGATGTTGGCCCTGGCCGCCATCAACTACGTCAACCTCAGCAGCGTGCGCACCCTGCACCGCCAGCGCGAGATCGCCGTGCGCAAGAGCCTGGGCGCCAGCCCGGCGCGCCTGGGCCTGCAGTTTGTACTGGAGTCCAGCCTGGTGGCCTCGCTGGCCGGCGTCGTCGGCCTGCTGCTGGCCTGGCTGTTGGCGCCAGGCTTTGCCGACCTGCTCGATGTGCAGTTCGCCACCAAGTTGTTCGCCCCGGCGCAGCTGATCAGCCTGGCCCTGGGCTGCCTGCTGCTGGGTGCGCTGACCGGGCTCTACCCGGCGCGCGTGGCCCTGGGCGTGCATTGCGCACCGGCCTTGCAAGGCCGCAAGCAAAGCGAGGGCGCGGCCGGCCGGCGCCTGCGCCGCGCCATGACGGTGCTGCAATTCAGCGCGGCGCTGACCCTGTCGGGCGCGGCCGTGGTGGTGGTCTGGCAGAGCGAGTTCGTGGCCCGCCTGAACCCAGGTTTCAAGACCGAAGGTCTGTTGGCCATCGAACTACCGCCAAGTGCCAAGCGCGAAGCCAAGCTCGGCCTGTACGAAGCCCTGCGAGGGCACGCGAGCGTGCAGCGCCTGAGCATGAGTGACGACATCCCTGGCCGGAACGGCATTGGGGCCGTGGTCAGCCTGACGCGCGGTGCGACCAAGGTCTCCACCCGTCGCAGTCTGGCCGACGGCAGCTTCGTGGACACCTACGGCATCCCTCTGCTGGCAGGCAGTCTCGATGGCGTCAACGTGCCCGAGGTTTCACCTTTTGATCCGAGCGTGCCCAAACAAGTCTGGCCCGTGCTGATCGACGCCACGTCGGCCCAAGCCATGGGCTTTGCTTCGCCGAACGACGCGCTCGGACAGGTGATGCTGGCCGAGGATCTTGAGGTGCGGGTGCAGGCAGTGAGCGGCCCGATCCGGCAAGAATCGGCCCGCGATCTCCGCCAGCCCCAGCTCTTCATGCTGCTCAAGCATGGCCACAGCGTGCTCACGCTGGCCGGGTCCGACCTGCCTGCCCTGCGTGCAGCGGCCCAAGAAGCATGGCCTCGCTACTTTCCTGAGGATGTGCTGCTGCTGAGCAGCGTGCATGAAGAACTGGCCCAGCGCTACCGCCTGGACCGCAATATCGGCCGCCTGATCGCCGTCACCAGCCTCCTGGCGCTCTTGCTGGCCGCTTTTGGGGTCTACGCCCTCGCGGCCTACACGGTACGGCGCGCGGCGCTGGAGATCGTCATCCGCAAGCTGCACGGCGCGGGCCACCGCCACATCGCCGCGCTCTTGATCAAGGAGTTCGCGCCCCTGCTGGGCCTGGCCGCCCTGATCAGCCTGCCGCTGATCTGGTGGATCGCCCAGCAGTACCTGAGCGGCTTTGTCGAGCGCGCCCAGATGGGCGGCTGGCCGCTGCTGGCCGCGCTGCTCGGCACCTTGCTGATGAGCGCGCTGGCCGGCCTGCGCCATGCCCTGGCGGCCATGTCCATGCGGCCCATCATGGCCTTGCGCGACTGAAGCGACCTGCCAAGCATGAGACTGCTCGACCTCCGCGTGGCGGCCCGGCAATTGCGGGCGGACCCTTTCAATGCCTCGGTGCTGATCCTGGGCCTGGCCCTGGCTCTGGCAGCCAGCTACCTGCTGGCCGTGATGCTGGGCGAACGCTACCGGCCTGACCCGGCGCTTCACGAGCCCGAGCGCATCGTGATGCTCGATTTCCACGGCAATATGCCGGGCCGCCAGGAGGACTGGTTTCTGGGGGCGCCTTTTGCCCTACACGAAGCTCTGCAGAAATCCGGCGCGCCGCTCCAGCACTTGAGCCGCAGCAGCAGCGACTGGCTGACCTTGCGCGTGGGCGAGCGCCAGCAGCGCAGCGCCGTGCTGGCCCTGGATGTCAGCGCCGTCGAGCTGTTCGGCTTGCGCAGCCTGCAAGGCGACTTGAAGGCCTGCCTGTCCCGGCCCGACACCATCGTCCTGAGACAGAGCCTGGCCCGCCAGCTCTTCGGCGAGCGGCCCGCCCTGGGTCAGCTTCTGCACGCGGGCAAGCACATGCTCAGCGTCTGCGCTCTCTTGGCCGACCCGGGCTCACAAAGCACGCTGCGCGAGCCGGCCTTCATCGGCTTCGACTCGCCCGCCGCCGAGCTCGACGAGGAAATGCGCAGCGCCTGGTTCCAGATCACCGGGCGCATCTATGGCCGTCTGGCACCCGGCGCCAGCGCCGCTCAGGTCGGCGCCTTGGCTCAAGCCCTGCTCGATGCCAGCCCCATCATGAAGCAGCTGCCGCCCGACTGGACGGCCGACGGCCGCAAAGCGGCCTTCATGCGCGCCCTGCCCATCACCCGCCTGCCCTTCGAAGGCCGCGAAGGGCGCCTGCGGGTGCAAGCCCTGTGGGCCTTGGGCGGCGTGGCGGTCCTGCTGTTGAGCCTGGCCCTGCTCAATTTCATCAACCTCAGCAGCGTGCGCACGGTGCAACGCCAGCGCGAGATTGCCGTGCGCAAAAGCCTGGGCCTGGGCCCGCGCCGCCTGCTGCTGCAGTTCGCGGCCGAAGCGCAACTGAGCATCGCGCTGGCGGCCGCGCTGGCGGTGCTGCTGGCCTGGTTGATGGTGCCCTGGCTGGCCGGCGTGCTGCAGCTGCCGGTGCCGGACAGCCTCTTGCAAGCCTTGCCCCTGCTGGGCCTGGCCGCGGGCTGCACGCTGCTGGGTGGCCTGGTCTGCCTCTATCCGGCCTGGCTGGCCTGGCGGCAGAATGCGGCCGCCGCCCTGCAAGGCCGGCAAGCCAGTGAGGGCGCTTCAGGCCGCTGGCTGCGCCGCACCCTGACCGTGCTGCAGTTCGGCGTGGCGCTCCTGGTCTGCAGCCTGGCCTTGATCCTGAGCTTGCAGAACCGCCATGTGCTGGCGCGTGACCTGGGCTTTGACCCCCACGGCGTGCTGGCCCTGCGCTTGCCCGACGGCGCCAGCCCGGCGCTGGCGGAAGACCTGCGCCAGGCCCTGGCACAGCGCCCCGAGGTGCAGGCCCTGGCCTGGAGCGACAGCGTGCCCGGCAGCGGTCGGATCGAGCGCGAGGGTGGCTTTCTGCGCGCGGACCTGGGCAGCGACGGGGGGGAGGCCCGCAAGCTGCGGGTCGTCCATGTCGACGCCGATTTCTTCACCCTCTACCGGATTCCCCTGCTGGCCGGCCAGTTGCGCACGGGCGAGCAAGACACGGTGGTGCTGGACTTGCCGGCGCTGCGCGCTCTCGGCTGGGCTCGGGCTGAGCAGGCCGTGGGCCAGGATCTGCGTCTGGCCTACACCGGCCTGGCCCAGCGCCAGCAGAGTTGGCGCATAGCCGCCGTGGTGCCGCAGCTGGTGCTGGAAAGCACCCGCCAGCCCAGCCAGCCCCATGCCTTCGCACTCAAGCGCAGCGAACAGGTGCTGGCCACGGGCCGCGGCGCCTGGGTGCTCAATCTGCGCCTGCGCGAGGGAGAACCCGCCAGCCTGGCGCGGGCCGAGGCCTTGATCGCACCGATCTGGAAGCGCTATGTGCCGGACCAAGCCCTGCAGCTGGAAGCCGTGGAAGCGGCCATGCAGGAGCCCTACCGCGCCGACCTGCGCCTGGCCGAGCTGGTCACGGCCAGCAGCGTGCTGGCCCTGGCCCTGGCGGGCTTCGGCGTCTATGCCTTGGCCGCCTTTCTGGTGCAGCGCCATGCACGCGAGTTGGTGCTGCGCAAGCTCTACGGTGCCTCAGCCGGCCAGGCCTTGACGCGGCTGCTGCGTGAGTTCGCCGGCCTGCTGCTGATCGCGGCCCTGCTGGCCCTGCCGCTATCCTGGTGGCTGGGTCAAAGCTATCTGAGCCAGTTTGCCGACCGGGCGGCCATGGGTTTGTGGCCGCAAGCCCTGGCCCTGCTGGGCTTGCTGCTGGTGAGCCTGATCGCCAGCCTGCACCATGGCTTGCAGGCCATGGCCATGCGGCCGGTGCTGGCCCTGAAAAGCTGAGGGAAAAAGCCGTTAGAAACAGGGCCGCTGATCCGCGGCCCTTTCTTCTTCCGGGCTCTTACTTGACCTGCTTGAGCAGGCTCTTGCAGCGGTCCTCGTGCTGGGCGATCTCGGCCAGGGTGACCTCGATGTCGTCGAGCTGCTGCTCGAGCTGGCGGCGGTGCTGCTGCAGCACCTCCAGAAAGGCGCGCAGCTGTGGGGCGGCGCCGCTGGAGGCGTCGTACATATCGACCAGCTGCTTGATCTCCTGCAAGCTCAGGCCCAGGCGCTTGCCGCGCAGGGTCAGCTTGAGGCGGGTGCGGTCGCGGTGGGTGTAGACCCGGTTGCGGCCGGCGCGCGAGGGCTCGAGCAGGCCCATGTCTTCGTAAAAGCGAATGGCCCGCGGGGTGATGTCGAACTCATGGGCCAGCTCGGTGATGGTGAACTGGCGGGCACCCTCGCTCGCGGCATTCGGTGGGGTGACGGTGCTCATGGCTAAACTGGGGCTCGCTCGCATTGACGTTGACGTAAGCGGCAATTCTATGCACCTGCGAGGCGGCGCCGCGTCGGGCCTTGCCCTCTCCCCTCCCAATTTCTGCTTCTTGCTGAACGACCATGGCCAATCCCCGCGAATCGGAACTGCACTACCCGCTCGGCGACGCCCGTCCCGGCCCGGGCGAACTGATCGAGCTGGCGCCCGGCGTGCGCTGGCTGCGCATGGGCCTGCCGTTTGCGCTGGACCACATCAACCTCTGGCTGCTGCGCGACGAGATCGACGGCAGCGAGGGGGCCAAGATCCAGGGCTGGACCATCGTCGATTGCGGCGTGGCCAATGAAGCGACGCAGGCGAACTGGGAAGCCATCTTTGCCGATCAGCTCGAGGGCCTGCCGGTGCTGCGCGTGATCGTCACCCATTTCCACCCCGACCACATCGGCCTGGCCCAATGGCTCTGTCAGCGCTGGAGCGGCGCCGTGGCGCCGGGCCTGCCGGCGCACCACGAATGCCGGCTCTGGATCAGCGCCACCGACTTTCACCTGGCCCGCCTGGCCAGCGGCTCGACCGTGGGCATGGGCGGCGAGACCGCCGCGGCTTTTTTCGCCAGCCATGGCCTGAGCGACCCGGAGGCCCTGGCCAGAATCCGCGCCCGCAGCAGCTACTACCCGAGCATGGTGCCGCAGGTGCCGGCCAGCTTTCGCCGCCTGATGGGCGGCAAGACCTTGCAGATCGGCGGCCAGAGCTGGCAATGCCTGGTCGGCTACGGCCATGCGCCCGAGCACATCAGCCTCTACTGCGCCGCACTCGGCCTGATGATCTCGGGCGATATGGTGCTGCCGCGCATCTCGACCAATGTCTCGGTGGTCGATGTCGAGCCCGAGGCCGACCCGCTGCGCCTCTACCTCGACTCGCTGCAGCGCCTGCTCAGCCTGCCGGCCGACACTCTGGTGCTGCCGGCCCATGGCCTGCCCTTCCGCGGCCTGCATGCGCGCATCGAGCAGCTGCAGGAGCACCATGTCGAGCGCCTGGCCGATGTACGCCAGGCCTGCGCCGACAAGCCCTGCCATGCAGCCGAGCTGCTGGAGCTGCTGTTCAAGCGCAATCTGGATCTGCACCAGACCACCTTTGCCATGGGCGAATCGGTGGCCCACCTGAACTCACTCTGGCTGGGCGGGCAGCTGCGCCGCGAGCGCGGTGCCGACGGCATCTACCGCTTCCGCACCCTGGCCACGCCGGCAGCGGCGCCCAAGACCTGAAGCAGCCCGAAGCGCTGCGCCCAAAAGAAATCCGCCATCACTGAGGCTGCCGGCGAAGGCAACGTCAAGGATGGCGGACACTCGGCCCCTTTTAGCACCCCTCGGCAGCCGGGCTGCGAGTGATTCCACGCCGTATGGAATCTAGAACTGGGTGCGGGTGATGACAGCGTTGGCCCAGAGTGTCTATCGTCACCCTCTTAGGGGACAAGCCCCCCCAAAGAGGGATAAGACCCCACCCGAGCCCGCCCCTCACCTGTTCACCCGTTCACCTGTTCACTTTGCGGGAGGGGTGAACACGTGAACAGGTGAACCGGTGAACCTGAAACGGCCGCGCGCTCACTCGCTGACGATGGACTCTTCGCGCAGGCGGCCGCGGGCGGTTTCGAAGTCCGGCAGCACCGAGCGCACCACGGCCCAGAAGGCCGGGCTGTGGTTCATCTCGCGCAGATGGGCCAGCTCGTGGGCCACCACGTAATCGATGATGGCCGGCGCGAAATGGATCAGGCGCCAGTTCAGGCGGATGGAGCCGTCGGCACTGGCGCTGCCCCAGCGCGTCTGGGCCGAGCTCAGGCGCAGCTGGGTCATCTGCACGCCCAGGGCGGCGCCGAAGCGCTGGCAACGCGGCTCGAAATCAGCGCGCGCGCGGCGCTTGAGCCAGGCTTGCACGGTGTCGCGCAGCTGCTCCTCGCTGGCTGCCAGAGGCAGGCCGATGCGCAGCACGCGTTCGGCCTCGTCGAAGAGCACGCCGTTGCGCTGCGGCTCCAGGCGCAGGGTGATGGGCGCGCCGAGGTAAGGCAGGCTGGCACCGTCGCGCCACTCGATGCGAGAGGCCTCGACCCGGCGGGCGCGCTCGCGCTGCTCCACCAGCTTGCGCAGGATCCAATCAGCCTTGTGCTGCAGGGCGCGCTCGATATCGGCCTGCGGCAGCCAGCGCGGCGCACTGACGCGCAGGCCCTGGGCGCCCACAACAAAGCCGATGCTGCGCCGGCGCGCCCGCTTGAGCTCATAGGCCACACGGTGTTCACCCAGGCTGAGCTCGCGCTGGGCGCGCGGATTTTGCAGCACCTCGACCTCGCTGCGGGCCGGTGCGGCCTCTTGACCGAACAGGCTCAGCTGGGCGCCTTGCAAGAGATTCTTGAGCATGGTGGTGATCAAGCGCCCGGGCTCAGGCCTGCATCGCACCCGCCGGCGGCGGGGCGGCAGCGGCGCGGCGGGCGCCGGCCTGGGTCTGGGGATAGGCCTCGGGGTCGAGGCGCTGCATTTCGGACTCGATCCAGCTTTCCACCTCGCGCATCAGCTCGCCGGCCTCGCGGCCCTGCGGCGCGATCGGCCGGCCGATGGAGATGTCCACCACGCCGGGGCGCAGCAAAAAGCTCTTGCGCGGCCAGCAGCGGGCGGAGGTGGCGGCGATCGGCACCACGGGCACACCGGTCTCGATGGCCAGGCGGGTGCCGCCGGTCTTGTACTCGCCCTTCTGGCCGCGCGCGGTGCGCGTGCCCTCGGGGAACATGATGACCCAGTTGCCCTGGGCCGCCAGGCGCTTGCCTTGCGCGGCCACTTTCGCCCAGGCCTCGGCGCGCTTGCTGCGGTCGATGTGGATCATGTCCATGCGCGCCATGGCCCAGCCGAAGAAGGGCACGTAGAGCAGCTCACGTTTGAAGACATAGGCCAGCGGATGCGACATCAGGGCCGGGAAGGCAAAGGTCTCCCAGGTGCTCTGGTGCTTGGGCAGCAGGATGACGGCGGAGCGGCGGTCGGCCTGGCTGGGCAGGTGCTGCATGCCCTGGATGCGCCACTGCACGCCGCAGATCAGGCGCGCGCTGTGAATGGCCAGACGCAGCCAGCCGGCACAGGCCCAGTACACCGTGTCGCCCTTTGCGAACAGCGAGATCAAAAGCACCGCCAGCGCCCAGGGGATGACGGTGGCCGTCAGCCAGAGCACAAACACGGCGGAACGCAGCGCTGCCAGCAAGCTGGCCAGCGGAGCCGCCGATACAGCCCCCGGCGGTGGTGGCGCACTGGCACCGATCTTCAAGTGAGCGCCCCCGGGGCGGTGTCGGGCGCCAGGGCCTGACCGCGGGCATCGGCCTTGCTGCGCCGGTCTTTTTGAATCAGATGCTCGGCAAATGCGCCCAGGCTGGCGTGGACCCGCACGCCCGGGACCTTGGCCAGGAGGGCCGCCAGCTGCGCCTCGTCCAGATCACCGAGGCGCGCGCCACGCACCAGATGGGGCACGCAGCCGGCCGCCTGAGCCGTCTGCACATCGCGCAGGCTGGCGCCAACCATATGGATGGTGGGCAGCTCGACGCCGAAGCGCTCACCGATCTGCTGCACCAGGCCCGGCAGGGGCTTGCGGCAATCGCAGCCTTCCTCGGGCGTGTGCGGGCAGAAGAAGGCGGCGTCGAGGCGCCCACCCTTCTCGGCCAGGAGCTGGTTGAGGCGGATGTGGATGGCGTTCAGTGAAGCCATATCCAGCAGGCCACGGCCGATGCCGGGCTGGTTGGTGGCCATCACCGTGTGCCAGCCGGCATGGTTGAGCCGCGCCACCGCTTCCAGCGCACCGGGCACGGGCACCAGCTCATCCACCGATTTGACGTGGTCGTCGCGGTACTCGTTGAGCGTGCCATCACGGCCCAGGATGACCAGCTTCATGCTGTGGCTGTGATCTGAGCGCATAGGGTGGCGACCATTTGTGGCGGTGCGGAAAGGATCAGGAGGCCAAACGCGCCAGCTCAGCCACGCGGTTCATGGCTTCGTGCAAGGTCTTGAGCAGGCCCAGACGGTTGGCGCGCAGGGCCGGGTCTTCGGCATTGACCATGACGCCATCGAAGAAGGCATCGACCGGGGCCTTGAGCACAGCCAGCTCGCGCAGGGAAGCCGCGTACTCGCCGTTGTGGAACAGGCCATCGGCAATCGGCTTGGCATTCGTCAGCGCCGCGGCCAGATGCTGCTCACCGGGCTCGACCAACAAGGCCTCATTGATCTGGGCTTGCACCGGCTCTTCGCTCTTCTTCAGGATGTTGCCGATGCGCTTGTTGGCGGCGGCCAGGGCGGCGGCTTCCGGCAGGGCAGCAAAGGCGCGCACGGCCGTCAGGCGCGTGGCCACATCGGCCAGGCGCTGCGGGCGCAGGGCCAGCACGGCGTCGACTTCCTGGGCGCTGTAACCCTGCTCGCGCAGCGGGCCGGAGAGGCGGTCGAAAACAAAGTCGGCCAGCGGGCCGGCGGGGTTCTGGATCAGGGCACCGAAGGCCGGCACGGCTGCTTCGATCAAGGCGTCCAGCGCCAGCGTGGGCGCGCGCTCGCTGAGCATGCGCACCAGGCCCAGGGCATGGCGGCGCAGGGCAAACGGGTCCTTGTCGCCGGTGGGCAGCTGGCCGATGCCGAACAGGCCGACCAGGGTCTCCAGCTTGTCGGCCAGGGCCACCACCAGGCCGACCTCGTTGCGCGGCAACTCGTCGCCGGCAAAGCGAGGTTTGTAGTGGTCTTCCACGGCCAGGGCCACGGCCTCGCTGAGGCCGTCGTGGCGGGCGTAGTAGCCGCCCATGATGCCTTGCAGCTCGGGGAACTCGCCGACCATATCGGTCAGCAGGTCGGACTTGGCCAGCAGCGCCGCCTGGTCGGCTTGCTCGGTCAGCGCGCCGCCGCCCAGCAGGCCGGCGATGGCGCGCGCGATGGCTCGCACACGTTCGACGCGCTCACCCTGCGTGCCCAGCTTGCCGTGGTAGACCACCTTGGCAAGACCTGGCACCCGATCGGCCAAGGTCTTCTTGCGGTCTTGGTCGAAGAAGAACTTCGCATCGGCCAGGCGCGGGCGCACGACGCGCTCATTGCCTTCGATCACCGCGCTGGCGTCGGCCGGGCTGATGGCGCTGACGACGAGGAATTTGTGCGTCAGCTTGCCGGCGGCGTCGAGCAGGGGGAAGTACTTCTGATTGGCCTTCATCGTGAGAATCAGGCATTCCTGCGGCACGGCCAGGAACTCGGGCTCGAACTGGCAGGTCAGCACATTCGGGCGCTCGACCAGGGCCGTCACCTCGTCCAGCAAGGCTTCGTCCTCGATGGGCTTGAGGCCCTCCTTGGCCGCTGCGACCTGCAACTGGCGCGCGATCTCGGCGCGGCGCTCGGCAAAGCCGGCGATCACGGCGCCCTGCTCGCGCATCTGCGCGGCATAGCTGTCGGCGCTTTCAATCGTCAGCTCGGGCGCACTGGCCTCGAAGCGATGGCCGCGTGTCGTGCGGCCTGATTGCAGGCCCAGGGCCGACACCGCCACGAGCTCGGCGCCGTGCAGGGCGACGATGCCATGGGCCGGGCGCACGAACTTCACATCGGTCCAGCCGTCTTTCAGCTGGTAGGTCATGACCTTGGGGATGGGCAGCTTGGCCAGGCTTTCGTCCAGGGCCTTTTGCAAGCCTTCGGCCAGGGTGGCGCCGGGCACCAGCTGGTCCAGGAACAGGGCCTCGGCCTTGCCATCAGGCAAGCGCTTCAGCTGAGGCAGCACCGAGGCATCGGCACCGATGCCGGCAAGCTTCTTCAGCAGGGCTGGCGTGGCCTGGCCTTCGGCGGTCAGCGCCACGGCCACCGGCATCAGCTTTTGCTGCACGGCGCGGTCGGCGGCCTTGGGTGCCACGTTCGTCAGATGCAGACCGAGGCGGCGCGGCGTGGCGATGGCGGTCGCTTGCGCGCCCTCGCCCACCAGGCCCTGGGCCTTGAGGCTGTCCACCAGCACGGCAGAGAAAGCCTCGCCCAACTTCTTGAGCGCCTTGGGCGGCAGCTCTTCGACAAACAGTTCGATCAGCAGGTTTTGGTTCACAGCAGTCGTCGTCATGGCTCAGGCCGCCTTTGTCTTCTTTTCAATCTGGGCGATGACTTGATCGGCCCATTCCTTCGGCGCCATGGGGAAGCCCAGGCGTGCGCGGCTTTCCAGATAGCTCTGAGCCACGGCGCGTGCCAGATTGCGGATGCGGCCGATGTAGGCGGCGCGCTCGGTCACGCTGATGGCGCCGCGGGCGTCCAGCAGGTTGAAGCTGTGGCCGGCCTTGAGCAACTGCTCGTAGGCCGGCAGCGCCAGCTGCTGCTCCATCAGGTGCTTGGATTGCTTCTCGTGCGCGGCAAAAGCGGTCAGCAGGAACTCGACGTCACTGTGCTCGAAGTTGTAGGTCGATTGCTCGACCTCGTTCTGGTGGAAGACATCGCCGTACTTGATGTCCGGTGCGCCGTCCTTGCCTTCGACATAGACCAGGTCGTAGACCGACTCCACGCCCTGCAAATACATGGCCAGACGCTCCAGGCCGTAGGTGATCTCGCCGGTGATGGGCTTGCAGTCGATGCCGCCGACTTGCTGGAAGTAGGTGAACTGGGTCACTTCCATGCCGTTCAGCCAGACCTCCCAGCCCAAGCCCCAGCAACCGAGGGTCGGGTTTTCCCAATCGTCCTCGACGAAGCGCACATCGTTCTTCTTCAGGTCAAAGCCCAGGGCTTCGAGCGAACCGAGGTAGAGCTCCAGGATGTTGGCCGGCGCGGGCTTGAGCACCACCTGGTATTGATAGTAATGCTGCAGGCGGTTGGGGTTCTCGCCATAGCGGCCGTCCTTGGGGCGGCGGCTGGGCTGGACGTAGGCGGCCTTCCAGGGCTCAGGGCCCAGGGCGCGCAGAAAGGTGGCGGTGTGGCTGGTGCCGGCGCCGACTTCCATGTCGTAGGGCTGGAGGAGTGCGCAGCCCTGCTTGGACCAGTAGTCCTGCAGGGTCAAGATGATGTGCTGGAAGCTCAGCATAGAGTTCGGACTCGGGCTTGCGCCACAGGCTAATGAAGAGGTGATGAAAAGGCAGACGAGAGCTGCCCTCGAGCTGCGCCGATTCTACGAGGCGCGGCGGCCTGCTTCCGGGGCCCCTGCCCTCCCCCGGATCACGGGGATCAGCAGCAGGGCCACAGCAGCCAGCCAGAGCGGCCACAGACCGCAGGCCTGCAGCCAGCGGGCATAGGGCGTGTCACCCAGGCGACCCTCGACCTCGGCCTCCAGCAAGCCGGCCTGGCCCGGCGGCAGCTGGGCCGTGCGCTCGGCGCGGTGGTCCAGCACCACGGTGGCGCCGGTGTTGGTCGAGCGGATGAAGGGGCGCTGGAACTCAAGCGCGCGCATGCGCGAGAACTGCAGGTGCTGGTCCAGCACCATTGCCGTGCCGAACCAGGCCAGATTGCTGACATTGGCCAGCACGGTGGCGGCCTCGGGCCCGCGCACGCTTTCGACGAAGTCCTCGCCGAACAGATCCTCGTAGCAGATCAGGGGCCGCAGGCGCTGGCCGGCCACGGCAAAGGCGCGCTGGTGCTGGCCGCGCGCCTGGTCGTCCATGGGGATGCGCATCAGGCGCACGAACCAGTGGAAGCCGTAAGGAATGAACTCACCGAAGGGCAGCAAGTGGCGCTTGCCATAGCTGTAGCTGGGCAGGCTGCCGAAGCTCTGCAGGGAATTGACGAAACCGTCTTGCTCATTGCCGAGAAAACTGCCCAGCAGCAGCGGCCGGTCGACCGAGGCGGCCTGCAAGCGCGTCAGGTAGGCAGGGTCGAGAAAGGCCATGGGCACCGGCACCACCGATTCCGGCGTCAGCACCAGCTGGCCGCGCGCCGATTCAATCAACTGGGCCAAATGCTCCAAGTTGGCATCAATGCGATCACGGTCGAACTTCTGATCCTGAGGCACATTGGGCTGCAGCAGGGACACTTTCATGAAGCCCGTCGAGCGGGTGAAGTCCTGCGGCAACAGCGCCGCCGCCAGTGCCAGCAGAACCAGCACCGCCGCTGCCGGCCGCCAGGCGCGCACGGCCGGCAAGGCCAGCGCCGCCAGCGCTGCGGCAGCCAGGGCCGCCAAGGCCGAGATGCCGTAGATGCCCACCCAGGGCGCCCAGGCCGCCAGCGGCCCGACGGTGTGGGCATAGCCACTGGCGATCCACGGAAAGCCGCCGAACACCGTGGCGCGCAGCAGCTCGGCCAGCAACCAGATGGCCGCAAACATCAACACCTGCTGCGCGGGGCCGGGCTGTGCTCGCCCCCGCAGTGCTGCCCACAAGGCCAGCAGGGCCGCGTAGTAGCAGGACAGAAACGCGGCCAGCAAGAGCACGGCCAGCGCGGCCAGCAGCCATGGGATGTGGCCGAACTGGTGCATGCTGATGTGCAACCACCACAGGCCGCTGCTCAGCCAGCCCAGGCCAAAGCCAAAGCCCAAGAGCGCCGCCCAGCGCGGGCTCGCGCCCCAGGCCAAGCCGGCCAGACCGGCCAGGGCCAGGATCTGAAGCCACCAGGCGTCGAGCGGCGCAAAAGCGGCCGTGTGCAGACAGCCGGCCAGCAGGGCCGCAAAAAAGGCCACCCGGGGGGCGGCCTTGCTCGAGGTCAGGAAGTTGGGAAGTAGCTTGCGCATCAGGCCTCGGTCTTGGGAATGCGGGTGACTTTGAACCAGCGCACCGAGCCGCCGCGTGTCAGCATGACGGCAAAGCGCAGGCCGGCCAGCTCGACCATCTCACCGCGGCGCGGCACGCGGCCATGCTCCTGGGCCACCAGGCCGCCGATGGTGTCGAACTCGTCCAGCGCCAGCTGCACGCTGAAAGCCTGGTTGACCTGGGCGATGGGTGTGTCACCGGCCACACGCTGGCTGCCATCCGCCAGGGTGTAGATGCCGGATTCGCCGTCCTTGTCGTCGAACTCGTCTTCGATCTCGCCGACGATTTCTTCCAGCACGTCCTCGATGGTGATCAGGCCGGCGGTGTTGCCGAACTCGTCGATGACGATGGCCAGGTGGTTGCGGTTGGAGCGGAAATCGCGCAGCAGATCATTGAGGCCCTTGCTCTCGGGCACGAACACGGTCGGCCGCAGCAGGGCGCGCAGGTTCAGCTCCGGCGCACGCTGGATCTTGAGCAGATCTTTGGCCAGCAGGATGCCGATGATGTTGTCGCGCTGGCCCTCGAAGACCGGGAAGCGCGAATGGCCGGTGTCGATCACCGCTGCCAGCAATTCGTCGTAGGGCGCATCGATGTCGAGCAAATCCATGCGCGGCGCGGCCACCATCACATCGCCGGCGCTGAGCTCGGCCATGCGAAGCACGCCTTCCAGCATCTGACGGGATTCGGGCTCGATCAGCTCGCGCTGCTCGGCATCGGCCAGGGCCTCCAGCAGCTCACTCTTGGAATCCGGGCCGGGATGGAGAAACTCCAACATGCGCACCAGGAGGCCGCGCGGCACTGCGGATGGTTTTCTTTCGCCCCCTTTTGCATGATTTGCAGAGGGCCGACTAGGCTGAGGTTCAGACACTGGGACTGCGTGTCGTAGTTACACAAGCTTGCAGAATAACCGATTGACATGACAAGGCTCTTGCAGGACATTCACCCGCCCCCATATCCAGGGCTGGTTTTTCTAGCAGAGCGCCGCGCGCGAACCCATCATGTCAAAAGGTCTCATCCCCGTCACCATCCTCACCGGCTTCCTCGGATCCGGCAAGACCACCCTGCTCAAGCGCGTGCTCTCGGAAGCCCACGGCCAGAAGATCGCCGTGATCGAGAACGAGTTTGGTGAAGAGGACATCGACACCGAGATCCTGGTGGCCGACACCCAGGAACAGATCATCCAGATGAACAACGGCTGCGTCTGCTGCACCATCCGTGAAGACCTGCGCACCACCCTGTCCGACCTGGCCGCCAAGAAGCGCCGCGGCGAGCTCGATTTCGAGCGCGTCATCATCGAGACCACCGGCGTGGCCGATCCCGGCCCGGTGGCCCAGACCTTCTTCATGGACGATGAGATCGCCGAAGCCTATCTGCTGGACGGTGTGCTGACCCTGGTGGACGCTGTGCATGCGACCCAACAGCTGGACAGCCGCCAGGAAGCACGCCGCCAGGTGGGTTTCGCCGACCAGATCTTCATCAGCAAGGCCGATCTGGTCGACAGCGCCGCCGTCGACGCCCTGAGCCACCGCCTCAAGCACATGAACCCGCGCGCGCCGCAGCAGCGCGTGCACTTCGGTGAAGTGGAGCTGTCGCGCGTGCTGGACCTGCGAGGCTTCAATCTGAACGCCAAGCTGGAGATCGACCCCGATTTCCTGAAGGTGGACGACCACCACCATCACCACGATCACGACCATGAGCATGGCGAGCACTGCGACCACCCGCACCACCATGTCCATGACGATGACGTGAAATCCTTCGTCTTCAAATCCGACCGCGCCTTCAACCCGGCCAAGCTGGAAGACTTCCTGGGCGCCATCGTCCAGGTCTACGGCCCCAAGCTGCTGCGCTACAAAGGCGTGCTGAATATGAAGGGCACTGACAAGCGCGTGATCTTCCAGGGCGTGCACCAGCTGATGGGCTCGGACCTGGGCCCGCGCTGGATGCCCGGCGAGAAAAAGACGAGCAAAATGGTTTTCATCGGCATCGACCTGCCCAAGGAAATCCTCTTGCAAGGTTTGGAAGGCTGCTTGGCCTGAGCACCGCACGGAAAAGAGCCGGCCGAAGTGGCGAAATAGGGGCTTGAGACCGGGGGAAAACTCCCCTAACTCAGGCATTCAGAGCGCACACTCAAGCTGGCTACAATCCGCGGCGCCCGAAAAAGCGAATCAGCTGGTCCCGATTGCAATCTAGCCCGACAGAGACATTCAGATCGTCTGCCGGAGCGAGGAGAGAAACGTGAGCAAGATCCAGGCCCCGAACCCGACCCCGACGTCAGCCAACAAGCCTGACGCCGATGCCAAGCCGAGCAAAACCAGCAAGGCCACGGCCAAGTCGTCCAAAGTGGATGCCGCAGGGACCTCGCCAGCTGTCGCTTTGCTCGATGCCAGCCCTCCACCGACCGGAAACAGCCGCTTCGCTGACCGATTCGCTCCCCCGAAGCCGCCCACCCGACAAATGACTACGCCCGTGATCGAAAGCCCTCAGAATTCCAACAAAGCCGCCAAGGCCGACCCCAAGCTGGCCAATGCCTGGAAGACCAAGTCTGGCGCCGAACTGACCGATGCCGAAGTGCTGGCCATGCCCGACTCCGAGTACATGGGCCCCAAGCAAGTCGAGTTCTTCCGTGCCAAGCTCAATGAGCTGAAGAACGGCGTGCTGTCCAATGCCGGCGAAACCACCGAGCACCTGCGCGAAGACACCTCCATCGTCCCCGACCCGGCCGACCGCGCCACCATCGAGGAAGAGCACGCCCTGGAGCTGCGCACCCGCGACCGCGAGCGCAAGCTGCTGAAGAAGATCATCCAGTCCCTGGCTCGCCTGGACAACGGCGAGTACGGCTACTGCGACGAAACCGGCGAACCCATCGGCCTGGGCCGTTTGATCGCCCGCCCGACCGCCTCGCTGTCGCTGGAAGCCCAGCAACGCCGCGAGATGAAGCAAAAGATGTTCGGTGACTGATCGAGGGCCGAGCTACTGAGCGCGAATCGGCCTGCCGATACCGCACTCAGGGGCGCTCCGGCGCCACCAACCGCCCTTCATCACCACCCCACATCCTCCACCCAAGGCCCAGCGCGCATGACAGAACCGAAAGACGGCGAGAGCTTCTTCCGCAAGGTCGCGCGCTTTGTGGCCAACCCGACCACGGACTGGGCCGAGATCAACTCGCGCCAAGACGACCCGGAAGGTGACCAGGCCAAGGCCGAGCTGCGCGCCATGGTCGAGCGCAAGCGCCGCAATGACTTCGTGCGCAAGCGCGAGCTGGACATGCTGCGCCGCATCCGCCGCGAAGGCCTGACGCCCGAGCAACTCGCCGCCCTGGGCTCCTCCAGCTCCAAGCTGGAAGAAGTCGAGCGCGCCAGCGGCCACAGCGAGGTCAATTCCAAGATCGATCTGGGCGTGAAGGCCAAGATCGATGAGATCGAGCAGCAAATGGCCGGCGAGAGCTTCGCCCCCACCCAGCTGCAAACCACCCATCCGCCCGGTTTCTTTGAAACCAGCACGCGGCCGGTGCATTTCTCGCCCTCCACCATTCCCGCCGATGGCGTGCCCAGCCGCAACGGCCGCGGCAGCCAGTTCGCCCACAGCAGCACGCAGCGCGACAGCAAGCTGGACAGCAAGGGCGGCGGCGGCGCCTCGGCCCTGACCATGGGCGTGGGCATGGCCCCGCTCTCGGACGCCAAGCCCAGCCGCCTGCCCAATCTTGGCGCCCTGCCCGCGGTGCCCTTCCCGCCAGCCAAACCGGCGCCGGCCACCGGCCTGGCCAAACCGGCCAAGGCCGCCAAGCCGGCCGCAGCCAAAGCGGCCACACCCGCCGCCACGCCGCCGGCCGGCCTCAGCACCCTGCCCGTGCTGGACCAGCCCCTGAGTTTCCATGTGGCGGAAGAGAAGGCCGGCAAGAAGGTCGAGAGCAAGCCCATCGAGGTGCATGAGCTGATCCATGACCCCGAGCTGGACGAAGCCGTGATCGCCTTCGCCAATGCCGATTACGAGAGCTGCGAGCGCGCCCTGGTCGAGCTGACCCAAAGCGGCGGCCGCCGCCACGGTGACGGCGAAACCTGGCTGGTCCTGTTCGACCACTACCGCGCCACCGGCCAGCAGGCCAAGTTCGAGGCACTGGCGCTCAACTACGCCCAGCAATTCGGCCGCTCGGCGCCGCAGTGGTTCTCCCTGCCCAAGCTGGTGGCCGAGGCCGCGGCCAAGCAGCAGCGTGCCCCCATGGCCAAGGCCAGCGGCGGCGTCGGTTGGGCGGCGCCCGAAACCATCGACGACGAGGCCGTGGCCCTGCTGCAAAAGCGCTGCCAGAACCTGCCCATGCCCTGGGTGCTGGACTGGTCGGCCGCGCGCCAGATCACCCCCAGCGCCAGCGTGCAACTGCACGGCGTGTTCCGCGAATGGGCCAAGCAGCAGGTGGACATGCGCTGGCTCTCGGGCGAGGCTTTTTTGCAAGCCCTGCGCGAGCTGACCCCGATCGGCGTGCGCGACATCGACCCCCAGCTCTGGATGCTGCGCCTGGAGGCCCTGCGCCTGGTCAACCGCCCCGATCAGTTCGACGAAGCGGCGATCGACTACTGCGTCACCTACGAGGTGTCACCGCCGTCCTGGGAACGCACGCGCTGCCGCGTCGGCGTCAGCGGTGCCACGCTCTCGACCACCGGCCCGGCCACCAGCACCGCCGCGCCCGAGGGCGCCTCGACCTCCTTCCTGGAGTCGCAGATCAGCGAGCAGGCGCGGCTGGAGCCCAGCGTGGACCTGGAGCTCAGCGGCCAGCTCAGTGGCGACATCTCCGAACTGCTGCGCAAGCTGGCCGGTGATCTGGGCACCGCCACCGTCATCAACGTCAACTGCCCGCACCTGATCCGGCTGGATTTCATGGCCGCGGGTGATCTGCTGAACTGGGTGCTGAGCCGCCGCAGCGAGAACCGCAGCGTCAGCTTCAGCGAGCCGCACCGCCTGGTGGCCATGTTCTTTGCCGCCATGGGCATCAACGAGCACGCCAAGATCAAGGTCCGGACGGTCTAGCGCCTCGGCCGCCCACATCATCTTCGAGATCACCATCTGCGGGTCGCATGCTTGAAAGCTGCGACCCGCAGCCCCATCTGGAGCCGCTATGGACTCATCCTCACATTCCAACAACGCCCCGCCGTCTTTCCACGGCACCACCATCGTCAGCGTGCGCCGTGCCCTGCCCGATGGCCGCATGCAGGTCGCCATCGGCGGTGACGGCCAGGTGACCCTGGGCCACATCGTCGTCAAGGCCAGCGCGCGCAAGGTGCGCAAGCTGCACCGTGATCAGGTGCTGGCCGGTTTCGCCGGCGCCACGGCCGATGCCTTCACCCTGTTCGAACGCTTCGAGGCCAAGCTCGAAAAACACCAGGGCCATCTGGTGCGCGCCGCCGTCGAGCTGACACGCGACTGGCGCACCGATCGCGTGCTGCGCCGCCTGGAAGCCATGCTGGCCGTGGCCGACCGCACGGCCTCGCTGATCATCACCGGCAACGGCGATGTGCTGGAGCCCGAGCTGGGCATCGTCGCCATCGGCTCGGGCGGTGCCTACGCCCAGGCTGCCGCACGCGCCCTGCTGCAGCACAGCACGCTCAGCGCCCCCGAGATCGTCAAGCAATCGCTGGAAATCGCCGGCGAGATCTGCATCTACACCAACGGCAACCACACCATCGAGGTGCTCGAATGAGCTCCATGACCCCGCAAGAAATCGTCTCCGAACTCGACCAGCACATCGTCGGCCAGAACGCGGCCAAGCGGGCCGTGGCCATTGCCATGCGCAACCGCTGGCGCCGCCAGCAGGTGGATGACAAGCTGCGTGGCGAGATCACGCCCAAGAACATCCTGATGATCGGCCCCACCGGCGTCGGCAAGACCGAGATCGCGCGCCGCCTGGCCCGCCTGGCCGGCGCGCCCTTCATCAAGGTCGAGGCGACCAAGTTCACCGAGGTGGGCTACGTCGGCAAGGATGTCGACACCATCATCCGCGACCTGATCGACATGGCCGTCAAACAGGAGCGGGAGGTGCAACTGCGCCGCCAGCGCCTGCGCGCCGAGGACGCCGCCGAAGACCGCGTGCTGGACATCCTTGTGCCGCCTCCCCGGCTGGAAGGCGATGCCGCCGCCAGCCCGGCCCCAGACAGCACCGCCCGCCAGATCATGCGCAAGCGCCTGCGTGAAGGCAGCATGCATGACAAGGAGATCGAGCTCGATCTGCTGGAAGCCAAACCGACCATGGAGATCCTGGGTGGCCAGGGCATGGAGGAGATGGCCGAGCAGATCAAGAGCATGTTCTCGCAGATGGGCGCGGGCAAGAAGAAGACCCGCAAGCTCAAGATCGGCGAGGCCCTCAAGCTGCTGGCCGAGGAAGAAGCCGCCAAGCTGCTGAACGAAGACGAGATCAAGACCGCCGCTCTGCAGGCCGCGCAGGAGATGGGCATTGTCTTCATCGACGAGATCGACAAGGTCTGCTCGCGCAGCGAAGGCTCAGGAACCGCTGAAGTGTCGCGTCAGGGCGTGCAGCGCGATCTGCTGCCCCTGGTCGAGGGCACGACGGTCAACACCAAGTACGGCATGGTCAAGACCGACCACATGCTCTTCATCGCCTCGGGCGCCTTCCACCTGGCCAAGCCCAGCGATCTGATCCCTGAGCTGCAAGGCCGTTTCCCGATCCGGGTCGAGCTGGGCTCGCTCTCGGTCGATGATTTCGAAGCCATCCTCAGCAGCACCCACGCCAGCCTGATCAAGCAGTACCAGGCCTTGCTGGCCACCGAGGGCGTGGCGCTGGAGATCACGCCCGAGGGCATCCGCCGCCTGGCCGAGATCGCGTTCGAGGTGAACGAACGCACCGAGAACATCGGCGCCCGCCGCCTGTCCACGGTGATGGAGCGCCTGCTCGACGAAATCAGCTTCGATGCGCCCAAGCTCAGCGGCCAGACCGTGCAGCTGGGTGCGGCCGAGGTCGATGCCAAGCTGGGCGAGCTGTCGCGCAACGAAGACCTGTCACGCTTCATCCTGTGAGCGGATGCCGGGTGGTTCCAAGCCCGGCCTCTTGTCTTAGATCAAGCCCAAGCGGCCGGCGGACGCTTAAGCTGGCGCCATGCCACACCGCCTGCCCACCCGCAGCTGGGGCCTGAGCCGCCCCAGCGCCCTCAATGCCGCGGCCGTGCGCGCCGAGAAATTCTGGCGCTGGCCGGTGCTGATGGCCTTGCTGTGCACGATTCCGGCCTTCTACATCGAGCTGCTGGAGTCCCTGCCCACGCCCCTGGCCGTGGCCATCTACCTGGCGGCCGCGGCCCTGGTGGCGATCTCGCTGTGGCGGGTGGCGCGGCAATGCAGCCACCCGCGCCAGTACCTGCGCAGCAATCTGCTGGACCTGATGCTGGTGGCCCTGCTGCCGGTGGCGGCGCTGATGCCGCCCAGCATCGAATCACAGGTTTCGCTGGCGATTCGCCTGGCGATTGCCATGCTGACCCTGCTGCGCATGGTCTGGACGGTCAAGAGCTGGGTCACGCGCGGCGGCCTGGGCTATCTGCTGCTGCTCTCCCTGCTGGTGCTGGGACTTTGCGGCTTGGGCTTCTGGGCCCTGGAGCCACGCGCCAACACGCTGGGCGATGGGCTCTGGCTGGCCTTCACCACGGCCGCCACCGTGGGCTTTGGTGACATCGTGCCGACCACGGCCGCGTCCAAGATCTTCTCGGTGTTCGTCGTTCTGCTCGGTTATGCCGTGCTGTCCCTGGTGACGGCGGCGATCGCCGCCATGTGGGTGGAAACCTCGGAGCGGCGCATGGAGCAAGACATCCTGCGCGATCTGCACAGCCAGCTGCGCAGCGTGCATGAAGAACTGGCCCAGCTCAAGGACGAGCTGCGTCAGCAGCGCCCAGAGCGCAGCGACCGAAACAGGCCCTAGCTCAGAGCGCCAGGCGGTGCGACTGCAGCGCCAGCATGCCGTCGAAGATCAGCGAATCGACCAGCTCATGTTCGATATCCAAGGTCGGTGAGACCTTCCAGCCGGCGCCGCCGGTCATCAAGGTCAGAGGCATGGCGCCCTCGCGCTGGCGCAGATGGCGGTGCATGCGCTCGATGGCGCCGGTGATGGCGTAAGTGCCGCCGCTGGTCAGCGCGTCCGAGGTGTTGGTCGGGAAATCGCGCACCTCACCGGTGGGCACGCGCAGGCCGGCGGTGCCGCCTTCCAGCGCACGCAGCATGATGCCGTGACCCGGCATGATCAGTCCACCGAGAAAGCGGCCCGTGGCGTCGAGTGCATCGACCGTGACCGCCGTGCCGATCATCACCACCAGCGCGGCCTGCGCCGGCCGCTCGGCCGAGGCGCGGGCCAGCACATGGGCGCGTGCGCCGATCAGCGCGACAAAGCGGTCCGTGCCCAAGCGCCCCGGGTGGTCATAGCCGTTCGTGACGCCACCCGCCTGCGCGCTGCTGACCACCCAGCGCGGCTCGATGTCCCAGAGTTCCAGCTGCTCCTCCACCCGGCGCCGCACCGCATCGCCGGCCACATTGCAGCCCAGCACGCTGTGAGGGGCGGGCAGGCCGCGCCAATCGCTCTCGGCCAGCTGGTCGATGTTTTCCAGGAACACGGCTCCATGCGCCAGCAGCACCGCCCCGGGTTGGGGCGAGGCGTAGAGCGCCCATTTCAGGCGCGTGTTGCCGATGTCGATGGCGAGAAAACTCATGAGGAAACAGAGTGAGGGGCCGCGGGATGGGAAGGGGTCAGGTGTTGCAAGGCGCAGCCTAACAGCACTTGAGCCCGGCGCCCGCCCGGAGAAACCGGGGGCTGAGGCGCCGGTGTGACGGCGTCCCGGCCCGTAAGACCGACAAGATCAGGGGGCGACGATGTCCAGCAGTTCGACCTCGAACTGCAGATCGCTGTTCGGCGGGATCACGCCGCCGCCAGCACCGCGCTCACCGTAGGCCAGGGCCGAGGGGCAGTGCAGGCGGGCCTTGCCGCCGACCTTCATCAGCTGCACGCCTTCGGTCCAGCATTTGATGACGCGGCCCAGCGGGAACTCGGCCGGGTTGCCGCGCTTGACCGAGCTGTCGAACTCGCGGCCGTCGAGGAAGGTGCCGACATAGTGCACACGCACCTTGTCGGCCGCCGTCGGGTGGGCGCCAGTGCCGGTGCGAAGCTCTTCATAACGCAAACCCGAAGCGGTGGTCACCGGGGTCGGCGCGGCGGCCGAGGCGGCGGCACTTGCCGCCGCCGCAGCAGCGACAGCGGTGGTGGCGGTCGCTGCCGTAGCCGCAGCCGCGGCCTTTTTGCTGTCAGCCGCCTTCTTGACGACCTTTTTGACGGCCGGCTTGGCTGCTTCTTCAGCCGCTTGAGCCGGCAGCCAGACCAGGCCGAGGCTCAGGGCCAGAGTGGTCGAAAGAGACAGACGTTGGAACTTGGAACTCATGGTCAGCGCGCTCTCACTTGCAAAAGAAGGGTTGAAACGAAGAGGTGCCGCATCATCGCAGCTTGTGCCAACGCGCCCGTGCGCCATCCGCATGGGCGCCGCGCCCTGCTGCAGGCGCAGGCACGAACCCAGCCTTCGCCGCCGATGACGTTTACGTAAACGTCAATCAACACCTAGAATCCGCCCACCTTTGCTGATAGAACCGGGCTTCGCCACCGCAAGGCCCGCAGGAGACTCGCCATGACCGATTTGTCCGCCGAAAACAAAGCCCTGGCCAATTACCGCCCGACGAACAAGGTGCGCTTCGTGACGGCCGCCAGCCTCTTCGACGGCCACGATGCGGCCATCAACATCATGCGTCGCATCCTGCAAGGCATGGGCGCCGAGGTCATCCACCTGGGCCACAACCGCTCGGTCGATGAAGTGGTCACCGCCGCCCTGCAAGAAGACGCGCAAGGCATCGCCATCAGCTCCTACCAGGGCGGCCATGTCGAGTACTTCAAATACATGGTGGAGTTGCTGAAGCAACGCGGCGGCGCGCACATCCAGGTCTTCGGCGGCGGCGGCGGCGTGATCGTGCCGGCCGAGATCCGCGACCTGGCCGCCCACGGGGTGCGCATCTTCAGCCCCGAAGACGGCCAGCGCATGGGCCTGCAAGGCATGATCGGCGAGATGGTGATGAAGGCCGACCAGGACTTCAGCGTCTACGCACCCAAGGCCTTGAGCGCCCTGCAAGGCCATAGCGAAGCCGCCTGGCGCGCCCTGGCCCAGCTGATCACCGCGCTGGAGAACGACAAGGCCGATGCCGGCCTGGTGGCCGAGTTGCAGGCTGCTGCCAAGAACATCCAGGTGCCCGTACTGGGCATCACCGGCACCGGCGGCGCTGGCAAAAGCAGCCTGACCGACGAGCTGATCCGCCGCCTGCGCCTGGACCAGAACGACCGCCTGCGCGTGGCCGTCATCTCCATCGACCCCTCGCGCCGCAAGAGCGGTGGCGCCTTGCTGGGCGACCGCATCCGGATGAATGCCATCGGCCCCTGGAGCCAAGGTCAAAGAGTGTTCATGCGCTCGCTCGCCACCCGCGACTTCGGCAGCGAAATCTCCCCTGCCTTGCCCGACGCGATCGCCGCAGCCAAGGTGGCCGGCTTCGACCTGATCGTGGTCGAGACCTCGGGCATCGGCCAGGGCGATGCGGCCATCGTGCCGCATGTGGACGTGCCCATGTATGTGATGACGCCCGAGTTTGGCGCCGCCAGCCAGCTCGAGAAGATCGACATGCTGGACTTCGCCGAGTTCGTGGCCATCAACAAGTTCGACCGCAAGGGCGCGCTCGATGCCATCCGCGATGTCGCCAAGCAGGTGCAGCGCAACAAGGAAGCCTGGACCACTGCTCCGGATCAAATGCCGGTCTTCGGCACCATGGCCAGCCGCTTCAACGACGACGGCGTCACCGCCCTCTACCAAGCCATGAAGCCTCGCCTGGCCGAGCTGGGCCTGCAGCTGCAAGACGGCCGCCTGCCCCTGGTCAACACCCGCCACAGCACCCACCAAACCCCGGTGGTGCCCGCTGCGCGTGTGCGTTATCTGGCCGAGATCGCCGACACCGTGCGCGGCTACAAAAAGCGCGCCCGCCAGCAGGCCACGCTGGCCCGTGAGATCCAGCAGCTCTGGGGCAGCTCGCGCATGCTGCTGGAAGCCAACCCCGAGAAGAACGGCGCCCGCACCGCCCTGGCCGAGCTGGCCGAGGCCCGCGAAGCGCAAATGGAGGGCGGCGCCCGCCAGTTGCTCAAGCAATGGCCGGACATGCAAAAGGCCTATGCCGGCGACGAGTACGTGGTGAAGATCCGCGACAAGGAGATCCGCACCAACCTGGTCCACACCAGCCTGTCGGGCACCAAGATCCGCAAGGTCGTGCTGCCGCACTACGAGTGCCATGGCGAGCTGCTCAAGTGGCTGCTGCTGGAAAACGTGCCGGGCAGCTTCCCCTACACCGCCGGCGTGTTCGCCTTCAAGCGCGAGGGTGAGGACCCGACCCGCATGTTCGCGGGTGAAGGTGATGCCTTCCGCACGAATCGCCGCTTCAAGCTGGTGTCCGAGGGCATGCCGGCCAAGCGCTTGTCCACCGCCTTCGACTCGGTCACGCTCTACGGCGCCGACCCGGCGCCGCGGCCGGACATCTACGGCAAGGTCGGCAACTCCGGCGTGTCGATTGCCACGCTGGACGATATGAAGGTGCTGTACGACGGCTTCGACCTGTGCAGTCCGACGACCTCCGTGTCCATGACCATCAACGGCCCGGCGCCGACGATTCTGGCCATGTTCATGAACACGGCGGTCGATCAGAACATCGCCAAGTTCAAGGCCGACAACGGCCGCGACCCGACCGCCGACGAAGCCGCCAAGATCAAGGACTGGGTGCTGGCCAATGTGCGCGGCACGGTGCAGGCCGACATCCTGAAGGAAGACCAGGGCCAGAACACCTGCATCTTCTCGACCGAGTTCTCGCTCAAGGTGATGGGCGACATCGCCGAGTACTTCGTGCACCACAATGTGCGCAACTTCTACTCCGTCTCGATCAGCGGTTATCACATCGCCGAGGCCGGCGCCAACCCGATCAGCCAGCTCGCGCTGACGCTCTCCAACGGCTTCACCTTTGTGGAAGCGTACCTGGCGCGCGGCATGCACATCGATGACTTCGCGCCCAACCTGAGCTTCTTCTTCTCCAACGGCATGGACCCCGAGTACACCGTGCTCGGCCGCGTCGCCCGCCGCATCTGGGCGGTGGCCATGCGCGACAAATACGGCGCCAACGAACGCAGCCAGAAGCTGAAGTACCACATCCAGACTTCGGGCCGAAGCCTGCACGCGCAGGAGATCCAGTTCAACGACATCCGCACCACGCTGCAGGCCCTGATCGCCATCTACGACAACTGCAACAGCCTGCACACCAACGCATTCGACGAGGCCATCACCACGCCGACCGAAGAGTCCGTGCGCCGCGCCATGGCCATCCAGCTCATCATCAACCGCGAGTGGGGCCTGGCCAAGAACGAGAACCCAAGCCAAGGCGCCTTCATCATCGAAGAGCTGACCGAGCTGCTGGAAGAAGCGGTGCTCGCTGAGTTCGAAAAGATCGCCGAACGCGGTGGCGTGCTGGGCGCGATGGAGACCGGCTACCAGCGCAGCAAGATCCAGGAAGAGAGCATGCACTACGAGATGCTCAAGCACACCGGCGAGTACCCCATCATCGGCGTCAACACCTTCCGCAATCCGCAGGGCGACACCGTGCCCGAAAGCATCGAGCTGGCCCGCTCGACCGAGGAAGAAAAGCAAAGCCAGCTCTCGCGTCTGGCCGCCTTCCACGAGCGCCACGCTGCTGAGAGCCCGGCCATGTTGCAACGCCTGCAGCGGGCCGTGATCGACAACAAGAACGTCTTCGAAGTGCTGATGGACGCGGTGCGCGTCTGCTCCCTGGGCCAGATCACCTCGGCGCTGTTCGAGGTCGGTGGCCAGTACCGGCGCAGCATGTAAGCCACCTCGCTGCACTCCGCGCCAGGCCCCTGCGGGGGCCTTTTTCATGGCGGCTCGGCAATGAGCGAGGCTGGAATCGACACGTTGCGGACCTTCGTTGTGCTCGTCGCTCTCGCTGCGGTGGCTCGGCCCGCCGCCGGGCTCATGGTTCGCGGGTCGGCTCTGAGAGCCGACTTCCCTCGCTGCTCACTCCGCGGCTCAGCGGCGCCAAACTCCCTCCGTTCGCTGCGCTCACTGTGGTCAAACAGTGGCGCCGAGTCAGTTCTTGAAGCGCGCGAGTACGCGCGCCTGAGCCGCTCCGCTGCGCCCTCGGCCGCGCACAAATCGCCCGTCGGCGGGCCGAGCCACCTCCGGAGGTGGCGTGTTCCACCGTGGAAGAGGCACATCGACCGCGATGCAAGCGCCCTGCAGCCCGTGCCGCTGCCGGGCGAATTGTGCCGGGCCGAGCAGCGCAGCGCCTCGGGGCGCGCATGTACTCGTGCGCTTCAAGTTCTGACTTGGCGCTTCTGTCTGAACGAAGCGAACGCAGGGAGCGGAGTGAGTTATGCGCCAGCCCCGAGGCGCGAGCAGCGCAGGGAAGTCGGCCCATCAGGGCCGACCCCGGAACCATGAGCCCGGTGGCGGCACGGGCTGCAGGGCCTCACGAGAAAAACCAGCGGCTGTTCTGTGCCGCACAAGCCGCCCACCGGCAATCAGCGCTGGTTGGCGCGACGTCGGCCCCTGCGCGGTCTTCCGCAAGCCACCTGTCGGGCAACTTTCTGTGTCCGCTTCTCACATCCGGCCCGACCTTCATTCTTTCTTTCTTGTTCCTCGCCGAGGCGGCCCGGTTCAGGGTCCGCGACCGACCAAGGCGGCAAGGCTTCGCAAGAGACTGGTCAACAAAAAGGTCCGCTGACATGCCGCTCGATTACGCTGGCGCTCCTGCCGCACGAAAGGAGCGCCGCACCGTGACCGCCGATCCGACCGCTTCAACCGATCCAGCCGATGCCGCCGCCCATGACCTGACACGCTTCTCCGGCGTGACGCGGGTGGTGGCCGAGCCGCTGCGCTTCAAGGCCAAGCTGGCCATCGGCGAAGACGCCTACACCTCCTTGCGCATGGTCAACCGTGCGCGCGAAGTCTGGGATGTGCTGGGCGCGGCGGGCGCGGGCGCCGCGATTGCGAAATCCAGCCTGGTGGCCTCGACCTTTTTTGCGCCCAGCGGTTTGATGGGCGCCATGGGCATTGGCGCGGCCGCCACGCCGGTCGGCTGGGTCGCGTTTGCCGCCCTGGCCTCGGGCGGCGCCTGCTACGGCATCTACCGCTGGCTGGGCCACAGCAAGGGCAGCCGCGTGATCGAGATCCCCAAGTTCCTCAACACGCCGCTGGACACCCTGGGCCTGGCCCTGTTCGACCTGATCGCGCCGCTGAGCCTGCGCCTGGCCCTGGTGGACGGTGCGATCGACGCCGCCGAGCGCGCATTCCTGCGTCAGCACCTGGTCGATGAATGGGGGCTGGACCCACGCTTTGTCGACGCGGCCACCGGCGCCGTGGAATCCGAGCTCGCGGGGGCGGATCTGGAGGCGCTGGCCCAGGATCTCTCCGAGCTGCTGCACACCAACCCCGACTGCAATCAGAAGGTGATGGTCGAGGAGCTGATTGCCTTTCTGGCGCAGATGCTGGAAGCCGCCGGCCCGCTCTCGAACCAAGAAAGCCTGGCCCTGGCACGCGTCTCGCAGACCCTGCGGACCGCGCCCGCCAGCGAGCTGTCCGGGGCCTGGCTCAGCGCCAAGGCCAAGGCCGGCGAAGCGGCCGAGCAGGTCAAGCGCGCCACCGTGGACGCTGCCGGCTGGACCGCCGAGCGACTACCCACCGCCGAGCAACTGCGCGAGGTGGCCGAGCAATCCACCCAGCGACTGAAGGTCGGCGCCAACAAGGCCGGTCAGACGGCCGAGCAGCTGGGCCTGGCGGCCGCTGAGGCCGCAGCTCAGGCCGCAGCCTGGGCCAGCGAGCGCCTGCCCAGCCAGGAGCAAGTGCTGAACCAGGCCCAGCAAACGGGTGAGCAGCTGAAACTCGGCCTGGCCCGCCTCAAGGCGAAACTGAAACCCTGAAGGCCTGAGATCCGCCCGCAGCAACGCTCGGGCTGGAATTGCAGGCGAGCGCCCGACGGGCCTCGCCCTCAAAAGGTTTTGGCGCCACTGACCGCGAGCAAGAGCGCATAAAGCGAGCTGCTGGCGCAGATGAAGAGTCGGTTGCGCTTGGGGCCCCCGAACACCAGATTGGCCACACGCTCGGGCATGAGGATGCGCCCGATCAGCGTTCCGTCAGGCAGGTGGCAGTGAATGGCGCTGCCGGCACTGGTCCAGAGCCGGCCCTCTTCGTCAAAACGGAAGCCGTCATAAAAGCCGGTTTGGCAGCGGATGAACACCTCGCCGCCGGACAGTACCCCGCCCTCCCCCACGGAGAAGCGCCGCATGGTGCCGCAGTCGAGCCCGGTGTCAGCGATGTAGAGATGGCGCTCATCGGGCGAGAAGGCCAGGCCGTTGGGGCTGACGAAATCATCGGCCACCACCGTGAGCGCGCCACTGCGGGGGTCCAGCCGGTAGACATCGCAGCCCGGCAGTTCCTGCTCGGCCTTGACCCCCTCATAGTTCGAGCTGATGCCGTAGTTGGGGTCGGTGAACCAGACCGTGCCGTCGGACTTGACCACCACATCGTTGGGGCTGTTGAGCCGGCGGCCTTGGTAGCGCTCGGCCAGCACGGTCAAGCTGCCGTCATGCTCGGTGCGCAGCACGCGACGCCCGCCATGCTCGCAGCCGATCAAGCGCCCTTCCCGGTCCACCGTATTGCCATTGCTGTAGCCCGAGGGCTGGCGAAACACACTGACCGCGTTCGAGGCCTCGTCCAGGCGCAGCATGCGTTCGTTGGGAATATCACTCCAGACCAGCGAGCGATGGGCAGGAAACCAGGCCGGGCCTTCGCACCAACGGTTGCCCGTGTGGAGCTGCTCCAGTTGCGCACTCAGGCGAATGCAGTCTTCAAAACGGGGATCCAGGATTTCGTAGCGGGCGGGGCTGTTCATGAGGGGCTCGATCTGCCAAAGCCCTCAGTGTCGGCAAGCCCCGGCGTCGCCCGGCGGCGTTTTCGATGGCCTTCGCGCCGCCAAACCGCAAACTCAATCGGCCAAGGGCAGCGCCAGGCCCCGCTTGGCACTTTCAAGCACAAAGGTGCTGCGAAACTTCTTGATGTTGGGGGCGTCAAAGAACAGCTCACGGCTCAAGCGTTCGAAGGACGCCAGGTCGGCCGCGGCGATCAGGAGCACGAAGTCGCTGGCGCCGGCCACATACCAGCACTGCTGCACCTCGGGCCGCGCAACCATGCGGCGCTTGAAGCCATCGATCACCGCCTCACGGCTGGCTTCGGCCAGTTCCACCTCGACCAGCACGCTGACGCCCAGGCCCACCGCCTGCGCGTCGACCAGCGCCACCTCCGCGCGGATCACGCCGGTCTCGCGCAGGCGCTTGATGCGGCGCTGCACGGCCGTCGCCGACAGGCCGACGCTGTGAGCGATCTGCTCCGCGCTCTGCCGGCAGTCCTGTTGCATCAGATCCAGAATCTGCCGGTCAAACTTATCGAGGGTCGCCATCGTTTCAGGGCCTCTTTGGCGCGACAGGGCGCCAGAAATCCAGCATCGGCGAGGGTGGTGTCACCGCGGCATCGAAAGGGTGGCTTCGCTGCCCATGCACGGCGGTCAGAATGCGTCGCACATAAGCGCGAGTCTCTGCGTAGGGCGGCACGCCGCGGTAACGCTCCACCGCCCGTTCACCGGCGTTGTAGCCGGCCAGGGCCAGGGCGACATCGCCCTCGAAGTAAGCCAGCAGCCAGCGCAGATAGGCCATGCCACCACGGATGTTCTGCGTCGGGTCGGTCAGACGGCTGACCTTGAAGCGGCGGGCGGTGTCGGGCATCAGCTGCATCAAGCCTTGAGCGTTCTTGGGCGACAAGGCTGCCGGGTCGAAGTTCGATTCAGTGGCCATGACGGCCAGCACCAAGGCCGGAGCCAGCCGGTACTCGGGCGCCACCTGCTGGACGAAATCGACGATGGCCGCCGGTGCCTGCGCCGGCGGCGGCATCGCGGGCCAGTCTTGCGAGCGAGCCGGGGCTGACCCTTTTGCGCCAGGTTTCTGAGCCGCAATCACCGGCTTGGGCGGGAGCACATCGGCCTCGGGCGGGCGCAGGCAGGGCGGCGGCTCGCCCATCGGCGTGCCACCCATGGCAGCCAGCATGCGCTCGGCCTGGGCGATGCCCTGCTCGGCCGCGGCGGCAAACAGATGGGCCGCTTCTGCGTCGTTGCGGGCGATGCCGCGGTCGTGGCTGAGCATCCAGGCCAGGCTGTACTGCGACTCGGCATCGCCGTAGCGCGAGGCGCGGCAGTACAGCGCCGCCGCCGCCGCCGGGTCGCGCGGCATGCCGTTGGCGCCATGCTCCAGCGCTTTGGCCTCCTCGCGCCAGCGCAGCACCTGGGAGGGCACGACCAGGGCCCGATCGGGCGGCGGGCCGCTGGGGCGCGGCAGCTGCTCCAGGGTCAGCAAGGGCGCGGGGCTTGACGATGCGGGGACCTGGGCCGAGGCGGCTGAGCTCAGCAGCAGGGCCAGGCAGGCCGAGAGTACGGGGAACAGCGCGAACAAGTTGACAGGCTTCACGGCGCGCAGTGTAGGGGGCGGCCCAGGCCGGCAGGGGCGCCGCCCGAGGGAGGGCAGGGGCGGATCCCAAAGAAAGCAGCCGAGCACCGGCTCGCGGTGCAAACACCTGGGATCACCATGGACCGTCGAACGCTCACCCGCTCACGCGGCCGGGTTCTTCCCACAGCTCAGCCCGGCGCAAGGGCGTCGCGGCCGGCAGCAAGGGATTGTGCAGGTTCAGCACCTGGCGTTCGTGCAGCGCCAGGCGCTTGAACTGGGGACGCATGTGCTGAGCGAACAGCGCTTGCCAGAGACCTTCGCTGACGATGCGCTCCAGGCCGCGGCTGAGATCCTCAGCCAGCCCCGGGTCACGCGGGCTGACAAAGAAATAGAACGCAGTCGGGTAGCGCAGCATCAGCCCCGGCGCAATCGCAAGCTGGTAAGGGACACCAAAGCGTTGCAGATCGTCCTCGATTTCCAGCACCGAGCGCGGGAAGAAATCGGTACGGCCGCGCTGCAACATGGCGAACAGGTTTTCGTAGCTGCTGCCGGTGCCCACTTGCAAGCCGTTGGCCCGGAGGATTTGCGTGTCAGGCCAGTCATGCATCTGCCCAGCCACCACGCCGCGCAAGCCATCGAGGTGGCGCACCCTGGCGAAGCGCGCCTGATCCTGCTTGCGCACCAGCAGCAAACGCCAGCCCATCAAGCCTCGATCCAGCGGGATGCGCAAGGGCAGCAAGTCGCGCTCGCGCGCATCGCTGGTCATGCTCCACAGCAGATTCAAGGCCCCCTGGCCTGTGGCCAGGGCGCGGATTGCGCGCTCCTGCCCCACGGGTTGGGGAACCGCTTGCAGGCTGTAGCTGACACCGCAATGCGCAATCGCCAGCCTCAACACCTCAATGCAGTACTGCCGAAACGGATCGTCCGGGCCGCCAAACACCGGGTAGCTGATCTGGCGCGGGCTGGCCCTGAGCGGACTCGCGCCCAGACCGGTGGCAGCCAAGCTCAGCAAAACACGACGGCGATCCATGGGGCAGCGGAGGTGGCAGGCATGAGGGATGCGGGTGGCAAGCGCTCAAGGCCAAGACCAGGAGCTTCCAGCACATTGTGGAGCGAGCCATCGCGGCTGTCACCCCGGGCTAGGGCGGCGTCCGCGCAACCCACAAGCGCAGACAGGCCCGATTTGTCCATCCCGAGTTTCTGAAGTGTCCTGTAACAAAACCGTTAGGTCGAGTGGCCGCTTCGACGCAGCCTGCCACTAGACTGCGGGCCAGCTTGGCAGGCCGCAGGGTGCGGCCCAATCGGGAGTTGAAGATGCACTCACATCCAGGAACTGAAGCCATCCAGACAGGATCGACGGCATGGCGACACATGCGCCTGGCGCTCGGTGGCTTGCTGCTGCTGGCCAGCGCGGGCCAATCGGCCTTGGCCTTTGACATTCCGCCGCCCCCGCCGCCGATGTACCAAGGACTGATCTTCCCGCTCTTCCCGGGCTCATCGGCCGTGCCTTTCTCGGGCCAATCCGGCAGCAGCAGCTCCAGCAAGACCAGCGCAGGCAAAAGCAGCAGCGTCAGCCCGGTTAACGCGGCCACGCTGGCAGCCGAGCCGGCACGGGTGCAAGCCCATGCGCGCGAGCTGGCCGCCCTGGTGCCGCCGGCGCAGCGCGAGGCGCTGGCGCAGGCCTACAGCCAGGCCTTCGAAGGCTACCTCCAGCTCGAACGCAAGCTGGGCCTGCCCGAGAACGATGTGGCCAATGCCCTGGCCGCCTTCATCGCCGGCAACTACATGGCGCTGAACCAGGTCGAGGTGCCCGACGCCAGCTTTGTGCGCCTGGCCGCCCAGCTGCGCGAAGCGCTGCCGCGCAACCCCGGTTTCAGCACCATGAGCGGCGCCGCCAAGCGCAAGCTCTACGAGCAAAGCGCCATGCAAGGCACCTTCATGGCCGTGGCCCGGCTGGCGTTTCTGAAACAACCCCAAGCAGCGGCCGAACAGAACTACCGCGCCGCCGCGCGCGCCAGCCTGGAGGCTGCGCTGAAGGTGCCGGCCGAGCAGATCCGCATCGACGCACAAGGCCTTCACCTCGGCAAGGCCACGCCCTGAAGTCGCCAGCCGCCGCGGCCTTCAGGCCGGCAGCGCCAGGATGAAGCGCCGCTTGGCCAGCTCCTGCGCGCCCTGGCGGCGGTAGAAGCGGGCGGCGGCCTCGTTCCAGTCCGGCGTCTGCCACTGCAGCTCGCGGCAGCCCTGGGCGCGGGCATGGCGGCTGGCCCGCTGCAGCAAGACCTGACCCCAACCTTGGCCACGCACGGCCGGCTCCAGGTAGAGGCAGTCGAGATGCGCGAATCGCTCGGCGGCCAAGGTGGAGAAGTCCAGCGTCAGGCTGGCATAGCCCAGCGCCTGAGCAGCATGGCCTGGCTGCAGAGACGGCGGCGGCCCCCAGAGCAGCCAGGCCTGCAGGCGCTCTTGCAGCAAAGCCCGCTCCAGCCGCTGCTGGCGCGCAGCGCCTGCTTGGCGGCCCATGGGCAGCACGATCCCTTCGAAGGCCGCATGGGCCGCGCCCAAGCGCATCAGGGCCTCGGCGTCGCCGGGCACGGCGCGTCGCACGATCAGGGGCGCAGGCCGAAGCCGCGCTCGCCCCTCCACCCCGAGCGCCGCCTCAGCAGGCACAGGCGATCAGCGCGTGGCCACGCATGCTGCCGGGCGCCTCGCCCAGCGCCACGGGGTGGCCGTCGCGCTTCCAGAAGTCCAGGCCGCCCAGCATTTCCTTGACCTGGAAGCCCAGCAAAGCCAGCTTGAGCGCCCCCTTGGTGGAGCCATTGCAGCCGATGCCATCGCAGTAGGTCACATAGGTCTTGCTGCGGTCCAGGCTGGCGGTGCTGGCTGCGTTCATCAATCGGTGCGGCAGGCTCAGCGCGCCCGGCACATGGCCGGCGGCGTACTGCGCCTCGGAGCGGGTGTCGATGACGACCAGCGCGGCGATGCCCGCACTCAAGTCCTCGGCCACATCCCAGGCGTCGGCATGAAAGCGCAGCTTGGCGGCCATGAAAGCGGCACTCTCGGCGGGGCTGGGGGCGGGGTGAGACAAGACCAGGGACATGCCCGATTCTTCAGAAACAGTGCTCACAGAAAACATCCTTTGCGAAGTGAAGCCGGTGGTGGCCAGCCGGCGCTGCGCCACACGACACGGCCACTGTGCGCCGCATTGGCCTTAGCATTGAGTCCAATTTTTTCAAATCGATAAGACCCATGCCTCCATCCCGCCTCTGGCTTCAATGGTTCGAGCGCGGCGCCGCCCCGGGCCTGGGCCGGCGCGAGCAGCTCTGCGCCAGCTTGCGCCAGGCCATGCGCGAGGGCGACCTGCAGCTGGGCGAGCGCCTGCCCTCGAGCCGGATGCTGGCCGCCGACCTGGGCCTGTCGCGGGTGACGGTGGAGGCGGCCTACGGCCAGTTGGAGGCCGAGGGCTACTTGAGCCGTCGCATCGGCCAGGGCAGCTTTGTGGCCTTCGCCCAGACGCCCCAGCCGGCGCCACCGCCCTCTGCAGGCGCGCGCGTCGCGCACCTGAACATGCGCCCGCCCCCGCTCTCGCAGCGTGGCCAACGCATCGCCGATGGCGGCGCCTGCGAGGACCCGCGGCGCCCCCTGCCCTTTGCCGCCGGCAGCCCCGATCTGCGCGCCTTTCCCCTGCCGCTCTGGCGCCAGCTGAGCAAGCGCAGGCTCAGCGATGGCTGCGGGCGCGAGCTGCTGGGCTACGGGGACCCCCAAGGCCTGGCCTGCCTGCGCGAGGCGATTGCCGGCTACTTGCGCCAGGCGCGTGGCCTGCGCTGCAGTGCCGAACAGGTGCTGGTGCTGACCAGCTCGCAGCAGGCTTTGCAATTGCTGGCCGGCATGCTGCTCGACGAGGGCGACCGCGTCTGGATGGAAGAGCCCGGCTACCGCGGCGCCGCCACCGCCTTTGCCGCAGCGGGCGCGCGGCTGCGGCCGGTGCCGGTGGATGCGCACGGTCTGTGTCCGCCCGAGCGGGGCTCAGAGCCGCCCCCGCGCCTGATCTACCTGACGCCCTCGCACCAATACCCCAGCGGCGTGGCCCTGAGCCTGGCCCGACGCCAGGCCTTGCTGGAGCTGGCGCGGCGCGAAGGCTGCTGGTTGATCGAAGACGACTACGACAGCGAGTTCCACTACGAGGGCCGACCCATGCCCGCGCTGCAAGGCCTGCAGCCCGAGCAGGAGCCGGGCCGGGTGCTTTACCTGGGCACCTTCTCCAAGGCCTTGTTCCCTTCGCTGCGCCTGGCTTATCTGGTGCTGCCGCCGGAGCTGGTGGCGCCGCTGTGCACCGCACGCAGCATCCAGGACGGGCACAGCGCCCTGCTGCCCCAGGCCGTCACGGCCGACTTCATCAGCCAGGGTCATTTCGCCGCCCATCTGCGCCTGATGCGCCAGCTCTACCGCCAGCGACGCGAGGTGCTGATGAACGAGCTGCAGGCCCGGGTCGGAGATTGGCTGCGCCCACAGCCCAGCCCGGGCGGCTTGCAGATCGCCGCCCTGCTGCCGCCGGGTGAAGAAGCGCGCTGGAGCCGACGCGCGGCCGGCGCTGGCTTGCTGACGCCCAGCCTCAGCGCACTCTACCGAGGCCCGGCTCGATTGGACGGCTGGCTGCTGGGCTTTGCCGCCCTGACGCCGGCCGAGATCGTGGTCGCGGTGCAGGCCCTGGCCAGGCTTCAGCGCTGAGCGGCCGGGGAGCGCAGGAAAGCCTGCACCCGCGCTGCCCAGGCCGCGCCTTGCTCGATGAAGGGGCGGTGACCCGATTGCTCAAACACCTCAGTCTCCGCCCGGGCCTGCGGGCCCAGGGCCTCGCGCATCTCGTTCAGCACCTGGGGCGGCGCCACCGGGTCGTAGCGGCCGGTCAGCAGCAGGGTGGGCGCTGACACGGCCTTCAGCCGCGGCAGCAGTTCCACACCGGCCAGCGTGCCGCCGACGCGGCGCTCCGGATCGGGGCCCAGCATGGCGCGATAGACATCCAGATTCAGAGCATCGCGCGGGTCGCCACTGGGCGCCGCTTTCGGGTGACTGGCAGCCCGATCGGCCCAGTACAGCGGCGCGAAGGCTTCACCGAGCAGGCCTTGCACTTCGCGGCTGCCGCTGAGCAGGCCTTGCTCTCGCAAGGTTTGCAAGGCCTGCCAACGCTCAGGATGGTGGCGCTGCAATTGCGCTTCGAAATGGTCAATCTGCGCCTGCCAGCTGCGTGCCCCGTGCAAGGTATTGCCCAGAACCAGATGGTCCACCGCTTGCGGGTAGCGGCTGGCGTAGGCCTGTGCCACCAGGCCGCCGTAGGAATGCCCATAAACCGCCAGCGTGGCCACACCGAGGTGGCGGCGCAGTCGTTCCACATCCTCGGCATCGCGTTCCACCGTGTAGCGCGAGGGATCGGCCAGGCGGGCCGACCGGCCCCGGCCGATGTTGTCCAGCACCACCACAGTGTGTTCTTGCGCCAGCACGCGGAACCAGGGCCGCAAGCCGTAGCCGCTACCGCCCGGGCCGCCAGGGAGCACCACCAGCACGGGGCCTTGACCCATGCTGGCATAGGCCAGCGAGCCATCCGGCGTGGCAATGCGATGCTCGGACCAAGCGGCTGGCTGCACAGCGCCCGGCAGCAAGGCGTTTGCAGCGGGGCCGTTGGACGCAGAAGGGGCGGAGCTTGCCGTCGAGTTCAGCGCCGGGGCCGATGCCACAGGCTCGCGGAAGGCAAGGCGCCGATCTCGCAGGAGCGCTGGGCCAGAGCCAGCCGCAGCCGGTGGCATGGCCTGGAGGGCGCCCAGCACACCGTCAGCGGCCCCGCTTGGAACCGCCAGTACCAGCGCCAGAGCCGACAGCATGGCGGCCCCCAGCACCAAGGTCCATGCATGGCGCGCTCTCGGCTTCCGACGGGTCTGAGGTTGTGGCGTCATGTTCAGCTCCTGAATCTCGTAAAAGTCATGGCTGGACATGCTAAGTTTTCAATAAGCATGGGAAAAGCAGGAATTTCTGGCCGGATTGGATAGTTAAACTTTCCAGATGATTTCTGCCGCCCGCCTTCCCTTGCGATACCTGGCCGCATTTCGTGCCACCGCCCGCAGCGAGAACGTGCGCGCCGCCGCCGAGCAACTGCACCTCACGCACAGCGCCGTCAGCCAGCAGATCAAGTCGCTGGAGGCGCAGCTGGGCTATCCGCTGTTCGAGCGCCAGGGGCGTGGCATCCGCCTGAACGCCGCCGGCCGCGCCCTGCACAACGCGCTGGAGCGCGCCTGGACCGAGCTGGAGCTGGGCCTGCGCGCGGCCAGCGCCGCCAGCGGCAGCGCCATGCAAAGCCTCAACATCACTTGCACGCCCTCGTTTGCGCAGCGCTGGCTGATCCCCCGCCTGGGCCGCTGGCAAGCGGCGAATCCCCATATCGTGCTCAAACTCTTCACCTTGCAAAGGGTGATCGATCTGGAGCAGGAAGGCTTTCACCTGGCCGTGCGCCAAGGCGTGGGCCCTTGGCCCGGCCTGGTCAACGAGGTGATGATGGAATCGCGCCAAATCGTGGTGGCCGCGCCTGCGCTCGCGCAGCGCCTGACGGGCGCGCCGCCTGCAGCCCTGGCCGATGAACCCCTGCTGGGCGACGCCGAGCAGTGGACGCAGTGGTTCGCCCGCTGCGGCCTGGCACGCCGGGTGCTGCCCAGCGCCAGCTTCAACGACGGTGGCCTGCTGGTGCAGGCCGCCGAGGCCGGCATGGGCGTGGCCCTGGTGCGCGAACTGCTGGCCGCCGATGCCTTGCTGGACGGCCGCCTGGTGCGCCTGCCCGGGCCGGCGCTCGAGGGCGCGGTGCAGCGCCGCTATCACATCGTCTACCCACCGGCCCTGCGGGACGAACCCGCCCTGCGCACCCTGTGCAGCTGGCTGCATGAGGAAATGGCGCGTTCGGCGCGGCAGCTGCAAGGGATGGAGGCCTGAGCGGCTATTCAAGCACTACGCAGCAGAAACACACAGCAAGCACTGACACCCAGTTCTCGTCGACTACAAGTTCAGAACACGCCCATCTGAAAGCCGAATCTCCCTCTGGCAGCTACGCGCCACCTCGGGGTCATGGGTGACGATCACGACCGTCTGCCCGGATTCATGCAGCGACCTGAAGAGTGAAAGAATCTGTTGCGCCGTTTCTCGATCCAGATTGCCCGTCGGCTCATCGGCGAGCAAAAGCGCCGGTGAGGCACAGAGCGCGCGAGCGATCACCACGCGCTGCCGCTGACCACCCGAAAGTTGATGCGGCCGATGTTGCATCCGGTCAAGCAACCCCACGCGCGCAAGCGCATCGACGGCCAACTCTCTCTTCAATTGCGGCGACAGGCTCCGCCAGCGCAAAGGCAACATCACGTTTTCCAAAGCGCTCGCGTGGTCGAGCAAATGAAAGGTCTGAAAAACAAAGCCGATACGGGTATTGCGCAAACGAGAAAGGGATGTGTCCTCAAGCGATGCCGCATCTTGCCCATCCAAAAGGTAGAGCCCGCGGGTCGGTCGATCCAGGCAACCAAGAATGTTAAGCAGGCTGGACTTTCCCGAACCTGACGCCCCTGTCACGGCAACGCATTCACCGGCACCGATCTGCAAACTCAGATCCCGCAAGGCGTGAACTTGATCGTCACCCATGACATGCGTCTTGCATACGCCTTGCAGCTCAATCAACACCGGGTTCATGTCACTACTCACGGTTGATGCAAAGCCAGCACTGGGTCCAACTCTGCCGCACGCTGAGCGGGCAGTGCACCCGCTGCCAGCCCCACCAGAAGCGAAGTCCCAAGGCTGAGCAGCACCGCCCACAGCGGCGGCAAGCTGAACTCAGCCTGAGGCAGCAGCAAAACAATGGAATTGCCCAGAGCAATACCAATCACTGTTCCCAGCAAGGCGCCCAGCAAAGACAGCAGACCCGCTTCACACAAGAACTGCCGCCGGATACAACGCTGCGTCGCACCCAAGGCCCTCATCAAGCCAATTTCCTGCACGCGCTCCTGCACCGCAACCAGCATCACGTTCATGATGCCGATGCCACCAACCAGCAGGGAAATAGCCACCACCACGGCCAAAACGCTGGACACCATGGCGATGATGGTCCGGTTGGTGCGCTGAAGATCAGAAGCACTCTGAATGCGGAAATCGCTTTCTTCGCCCGCAGGTGTCTGCATCGACTGGCGCAGCGCCTGCGTCAAGCCCTGCACCACGCGCCCCGGGTCTTGAGCAGGCTGCACGGCGAAAGCGAAATCCAGCTCCTGCGCCTTCGGCGACATTTCGCGGGCCAAGCTGAGTGGCACAAACACCTCGGCCCGCCAACTGGCTTCGCTGGATACATCGGTGTCGCCAAGAATGCCGATCACCCGCAAGCGGCGGCCAGAAATCACCACCGTCTGCGCCAGCCATGGCGCACTGAGCTGCAGCGCGGCAGCCGCAGGGCGGCTGAGCACGGCGACACGCTGATGCGCTTCGACGTCACTGGGCAAGATGAATCGCCCTTCGCTCAGGCTTTGTCGATACAGCTGCAGCCAGGAACCCTGGACACCCTTGACCTGCAAGACAAGCGGGCGACCTTGCCGATTCTGCAGTTCGGCACTGACGGCCATGGTCGCGACTGGCCAACGCAGTCCCGGCTGCGTTTGAAGGACTCTCCATTGAGCGTCATCCAAAGCAGAAACCGTTTTTCCCGCCATCACCTTTCGGTAGTTGGGCCCGACCTGATGCAAATCGCTACCAATCTGCTTGAAAGCTCGATTGACGCCGGCCTCCAGCCCGGCCATGGTGGCCGCCAGGGCCATCAAACCGGCCACTGCGATCACGACACCCAATGCAGTCAACGCACTCCTCAGTCGATGTCGCCGGATCTGGACCCACGCAGTCTCGAATGACTCCAGCCAGGACGGGTGCTCACGATAGCCCTGCTCCCGCGCAGAGCTCATGGCGCACGAGGCCCCGCCAGGGCTTGACCCGAACGAAGTCGATCAAGCAACTCGGGCGGGCCCGCGACAATCTGATCGCCAGCAGACAGGCCCTCGATGACTTCTTGGTGCTCGGCATCAGCCATGCCCAGTACAAGCAGGCGCTTCTCGGCCTGACCTGCGCGCAGCAGCCAGACATAGGGTCGCTGCCGGGTTCCAAAGGCCGCAGCCTCCATCGAACTGAGCGCAGACTCCTCTTCATGGCGCAAGGCCAGCAAAGGCACACGCAGTGCAGCGTCCTTCCCGCCAGCACCAAAGCTCACATCAGCCGCCATATCGCTCCACAGTCGCGGCTTCAGCTCTGCGGGGACTCGATCCAAGGCAATCCGTACGGCCACCGGTCGCATCTTGCTTGCCTCCTGCGGAGCTGGGCCCAAAGGCTTGGGCGCTGGGCTGATCTGCTTGACGCGCCCCGTCAGCAACACCTCCGGAAACGCCACGGCCCGAGCCTTGATCGGCTGCCCTTGATGAATGCGAGCCAAATCCTGCTCGGCTACAAGCGCCTCCACCTCCAGGCTGTCGGGATCTGCCAAGACCAACAAGTCGCTGCCTGCCAAGCTGGTCGCACTAGGCACCGCTGTTTCACCAGGTTTGATGCCGATGCGGATCACACGGCCCCCAATCGGCGCAAGCACCGCTGCTCGCCGCACCAACTCCTGGGTTCGTTCGCGCTGCGCTGCAATCTGCCGCACATGCTGTTTGGCCGCTTCGACACCAAGACGTGCGTCCTCTTCCTTGAGTTGCGCATCACTCCAGCGATCAGCAAAACTCATACCGTCCCGCCAGAGCACGGCCTCACGGTCCTTCTTCTCTTGCGCCTGGCGCCATGCCAGTTGGCTCTGCGCCAGTTTGGCCTGGGCCTGGGCCAACTGCGCATTCACTTGCTCGGCCTCCAACTTTTGCAAAGCTGGATCAAGCTCAAGGAGCAACTGCTGTGCGCGGACCAGATCACCTTCGCGAACATGAACTTTGAGTACACGAGCCATGAACTCTGGGGAGAGCCGCGCTTGCTCGGCGTACAGAAAACTGCCTTGGGCTTGAAACTCGGCGTGCACTGGACCGCGGTCGATCGTGTGAACAATCGCAATCGGACTGGGCTGCTTTGTTCGAGCCAATCCAAATCCGAGGCCAGCCGCCAATACCAAGCCTAAAAGCAAACCAAGAAGCAGTTTCTTAGTGAAATGCATAGTTGAACAAGTGCTGCATCGATCCAAAGTTCATAAAAAAAAACCAGCCAAAACTCGGCTGGTTGAGTGTTGATTCCGAGCAATCTTGCTACTACTTCCCCATGCATTGTTCATACAAGTTTTCACAGCCCCAATCAGGCATCCACCATTTGCTCTTGCAATTCTCCAGCGCCTTAGCGCAATCAACAGGAGCGGCCATTGACGATCCGACCACAACAAACACTGCAAACAGTGAAAGAAACACGGCGCGTTTAGTATTCATTAATTGACAAATTTTGTTTCGCTGATCGTTTGAAAGTCTATACAGCGGACTACGGCCTCAATTGACCAACAGCAGGATCAACTTCGGACCACCCCAGGCCATCAGCAATGCCCAAGACCCATGAGAGAACAGTGCCACGACGACAGCGCGCGACAAACTGACCACTCCTCTCATTTGAAGAATCCATACGGTAAGTGCCATTGCAAACAAAACCACTGGGCCGTGCGCCTGAGCAAACATAATACTGGCCCGATTGGCCGGCATATTCAGCAAACTCGCCCATGACAACGGATCCACCTGCGAAGGCAACATCCGCACTGGATGCGGCATTGCAAGCACCATGACCATACTGGCAACAACAGTGAAGACCAAGGCCGCCTTACCCCACAACACCGCCCTGGTAACGTCGACCACAGCATTGCGAACGTTGTGCGCGCCAAGCAAAAGAGCACTGGCCACCGCGACACCTGTCAGGAAAACAAGCTCTACAACCAAGAACACCAGCCACCAGAAGTAGTGCTTCAGATACAGCCACATCAGCGATTTACCGGCCAGGACACTCATGACCTGCTCCCGACTCAAAGCGCCTCGCTCCTGCTGCCAGGCCCAAGCAAAGTCAGCATTTGCCGCATACACCCATTGCATCAGAACAGTCGCGCTCAGCACCGTAATGACTGCCAGCCAAGCGGGGGGGAGGTTTCGCCGCGAAGGCGTACTCATCATAGATTTCAACGCCAATCGGCGAGCTTTGCAGAATTTTTCTCAATGCTAGCTAACTCCTAAATAGCACGCACCAGAGAAAACCCGATAGCTCAGAAAACGCGGCCAAGAAAGGGTCGCCTAAAACCATCCGTCAGTCGGCGACGCAACTGCGCGCGAGGCAACACACCTCACGCCCAGCCCAGCCCAGCCACAACAAGGCCTCTTGCTCTCCTAGAAGTGCTAGCCCGCCTGAAACGCGTGGCCCACCCAACTGTCAAGAGCTTGAACACTCATTCGAATCGACCAAGTAGGACCAGCCCTCATTTCAGCGCTTTGACCAAGGCGTCCAGCTGCACCTTGAGCGAATGGTCGTGGCGCAGGATGGGCGGCACCGGGCGCGGCACATTCAGCAGCTGGTAGACGGCCATCTGCGCGGCGCGCACCGAGTATTCGACGGTGAAGACCACATCGTCCGGGATCTCGACAAACTGGCTGACAAAGGCCAGATTGCGCGAGTTCCTGGGCACCGGCAGCGGCCGGTCGCTGAGCGCGCGCGGCATGAACATGCTGGTGATGTAAGGCATGCGGCAAGGGATGCAGTTGGCCTGGGCAACGGCCCCGAGATCGAAGCGCAGATGGCCGCAGAGCTCGCGCAGGATCTCTTCGCCCGTGCATTCGGACATGGGCTTGGCCACGAAGTCACCGACGCGATCGGGGAACAAGGCATAACCCCAGAACACCTGGACATCGGCCGGCTGATTGGCAAAGTGTGGCTGGTGGGCCAGGACGATGGACATCAGCCAGTTCGAATCCTTGAAAGTCACCAGGCCGCCGGTGCCCGGCTCATTGCCGCTGAAGGCGCGCATCTTGTCGAAGAAGGCCGTGTCCTTGAGCGTGACGGTGAAGGACTCCCACATGGACTCGGCAATGCTGCTGTTGAAGGCCGCCGGATTGCCGAACTCAGGCCGGCCCTGGGCCAGCTTTTCCCACAGGGCCCAGCCCTGGCTGTCCTGCTTGTTCAGCTTCGGCGGCGCGCTGTGCATCGAGCCCAGGCTGGAGGCATCGGTCATGGAGCCGTTCTGGAAAAACACCAGGTCCTGCGGGCCCAGCGCAATGCGCTCGGCCTGGCCGGCGCGCTGGCAGCAGATGGCGGTGACCTGGAACTGGCCTTCGGTCTCGACATGCTCCAGGTCGGTGACCTGGCAGTCCATCACGAAGTTCACGCCCTGCTCGCGCAGCCAGGCCTGCAGCGGCCGAACGAAAGAGTCGTACTGGTTGTAGACCGTGCGCTTGACACCGCCCAGGGTTTCGATGCGCGAGAACTCCATCATGAAGCGATGCAGATAGCGCTTGAACTCGACGGCACTGTGCCAGGGTTGGAAGGCAAAGGTGGTGGCCCACATGAACCAGAACTCGGTCTCGAAGAAGGCTGGCGACAGCCAGTCGGTGATGGCGCTGGTGCCCAGTTCTTCTTCGCTGGCATTGGAGAGCTTGAGCAGCTCCAGGCGGTCGTGCATGGAAAAGCCCATGGACTCGACCGGCACCTTGGCGCGGTGGCGGTTGACCAGGCGGGCTTGCGAATGGGCCTTGTACTTTTCGTTGAAGTCCAGGGTTTCGCCGAGCACGCTCTGGCCCGGGTGTTCCAGCGAGGGGATGGACTTGAACAGGTCCCAGGTGCACTCGTAGTTGTCGGTGGTCAGCATGCGGCCGCCGCGCAGCGAGTAGCCGCGCTCGGCATCGCCGGCGCCATCCAGGCTGCCGCCCATCAAGGGCAAGGCTTCCAGGATGTGGATCTGCGCGCCGGCCACGCCGGCATCGCGGATCATGAAGGCCGCGGCGGCCATGGAGCCGATGCCGCCGCCCAGCAGGTAGGCGCGGAACGAGGGATCGATGGGGCGGGTCGATTGGGGCGTGGTCATGTCAAAGCTCGCTTTCATGTCAGGGGTGGCAGCCGATCCTTCAGGAATCCGCTGAACCTCACCGTTCGCCAGGGAACAGGTGAAGGCATGGGCGTAGCTTGGCGCCGCGCAGGCGGCTGACAAATGATCCGGATCAATCGACCGGAGTGGCGTGGCGGAGCTTTGACTTGGGTCAACCCGCGTGCTCACGGAGCCCGGTTTTCGTCGCGAGCGCTCGGCAGGCTAGGCGGCAGGAGCTGAAGGACCGGAACGTACTTCCTGTACGTGAGGATGCTGAAGCGAGGGCCAACGACGCATGGCGAAGGCGCAGCAGGAAACCTCAGCTTCGCAGGCGCTTGCGGATGCGGCTCAAGGCCTCGGGCGTCACGCCCAGGTAATGCGCCAGGTCGCGCTGCTGCACCCGCTCGGCCAAGGCCGGCTGGCTGCGCAGAAAAGCCTGGTAGCGCTCGTCGGGGCGCAGGGTCAGCAGCTCGCGTTCGCGCTGCTCCTTGCGCACGATGTGCCAGGCCAAGAGCTGACGGATGGCGCGCTGCCAGGCCGGGTGGCGCTCGGTCAGCGCATGCATGGCGGCAAAGTCCACCTGCTCGATCTGGCAATCCTCCAGGGCCACGGCGGCATAGTCGGTCTTGCCTCCGGCCACCAGCACATTGGGGCAGGCGAAAAAGTCGCCCTCGCCGATGAAGGACTTGATCCACTCCTCGCCCGCCTCATTGCTGTAGCTGAGCTTGACCATGCCCTGGCGCAGCACATACACAAAAGGCTGCCACTGGCCGATGCTGAACACATCGTCGCCGCGGGCGTAGTGGCCCAGGCGGTAGCCGGGCTCCAGCAAAGCCCAGTCAGGCAGGGGCGCGCCGGCGGCGCCTTCGAGAAGAAGTCGGGTTTGCTGCATCAATCAGGGAAAGAACCAACCACACAAATCACTCGGCAGGCGCGAGCACGCGCCCATCGATCAGGGCACCACGGCCAGGAAACAGAAGACGGCAAACAGCACCAGATGCACGGCGCCTTGCAGCACGGTGGCGCGGCCGCTGCCCAGGGTCAGGGTGGCCACCACCACCGTCAGCAGGAACAGCACCATGCTGGTGTTGGACAGCCCAAGCACCAGGGGATAGGGGAAGAACAGGGACAGCAGGGCCACGGCCGGGATGGTCAGGCCGATGCTTGCCACACCCGAGCCCAGGGCCAGGTTGAGGCTGGTCTGCAGGCGCTTGCGCAGGGCCGCGCGCACGGCGGCCACGGTCTCGGGCAGCAGCACCAGCAAGGCCACGATCACGCCGACCACGGACGGCGGCGCGCCGGCCGCACGCACGCCGGCCTCGATGCCCGGCGCCAGCAGCTTGGCCAGGCCCACCACGCCGACCAGGCAGGCCAGCAGCAGCACCACGCTCCAGGCCGCCACGCCGGCCGAGGGGCGCTCGGCCGCCTGCTCACCCTCTTCGGTTTCAATCGGCAGGAAGTACTCGCGGTGCCGCACCGTCTGCACAAAGACGAAGGCGCTGTAAAGCACCAGGGACACCAGGCCGGCAAACATCAGCTGGGCGGTGGAAAAAGTCGGGCCCGGTGTGCTGGTGGTGAAGCTGGGCAGCACCAAGGTCAGGGTGGCCAGGGCCACCAGCACGGCCAGGGTCGGGCTGGTGGCCTCGACGCGGAAGGCCAGCACCTTGTGACGCAGGCCGCCCAGCAGCAGGCACAAGCCGACCACGCCGTTGCAGACAATCATCAGGGCCGAGAACACCGTGTCACGGGCCAGGGCATTGGAGCTCTCGCCGCCAGCCAGCATCAGGGACACGATCAGCGCCACCTCGATCACCGTCACCGCCACGGCCAGCACCAGGGAACCGAACGGTTCACCCACGCGGTGGGCCACCACCTCGGCATGGTGGACGGCTGACAAGACCGCTGCCATCAGCAGCAAGGCCAGGGGCAACATCCACCAACCGGCCACGTCTTGGCCCAGATGGCTGATGCCCCACAGGCCCAGCAAGGCCAGCACAGGCGAAACCAAACACCAGGCGGGCAAGGCCGGCGGCAAGCGAAACGGGGCAGCGGAATTTCGATTCATCGCGCGAGCATAAAGGCTCGCGAATTCACCGCGCCGGCCGGGCCAAATCCAGCGCAGCGTGTATCAGCCCGGGCCACTCCGCCAGACCGCCGCAAAGGCCCGCAACTTGTCCCAGGCGCCGAGGCGCTCGTCCGACAAGGCATCGAGAAAATCGGACAGGCGCTTGGACTTGACCATGGTGTACACGGTCAAAGCCGAGGTCACCACCAGCACACCGACGAAATAGGCCAGGCGTTCGGTCCAGGGCGCATCGGCCGCGGCCAGCAAGTTCATGCCCAGGAAACCGGTGGTGATGGTGCCCACCAGGCCGAAGATGGTGACCACGGTCAGGCGCACCACGGTGTTGGCCTGACGACGGATGCTGTCGGTCTCCAGGTAATCGCTCATGTCGGTGACGCGTTGCTTGACCTCGGCATGCAGGGCATCCAGGCCCAGATGCTCGGCGCACATGCGGAACAAGGCGCGTGACTGCGCCTGTTCGGCCACATCGTGGAACCAGTAGCGGTGGGTGAAGCGCAGAAAGCCCTCGAAAGCCGAGCGGATGGCGCGCTTGAAGCGGCGCACGTTTTCGGGATCTTGCACATTGAGCCGACGCAGCGCCTCGACCAGGCGGTCCGAGAACATCAGCAGGGCCGCCTTCTGGAAATGCGCAATCAGGAAGATCAGGAAATGCTGGTGCCGGAACTGGGCCAGCACGCCGCGGTCGCGACAGGCGAAGAAATCCGCATCGGCCCGCCCCACCACCACCAGGGCATGGCCGCTGCACAGATAGCGCGTCTGCGGCGCCGCGCCGACGTCGCTCCAGAATCGGTCGTAGCAATAGCGCCGCTCAAAGTCGCTCAGATGGTCTTCGCCGTAAGGCAGGCTGCCCTCCTGCGCCACCGGGCCGGAGCCGGTGACCAGGCCCAGGCGCACGAAATCGCTGCGCGTCAGCGCGCGTGGATCGTCCACCGCCAGGTAGGCCATCATGGGCATGCGGTAGTACTCGATCTGGCGGTAGCTGAGCGCCCCGGGGCTCGGCTCCCCGGCATGGTTGACCAGGGGGCGCAGCAGCCAGTCCCAGTGCCGGGCCAGGCGCGGCGCGCGGTGGCGGTGCACATGCTCGATGAAGCGCTCGCGCTCGCGGCTGTCCGAGCTGGACAAGACCTGACCCTCGCCGTCCAGCCATTCGGCCTGGGCCAGGCAATGCAGGGGCAGGCCTTGGGCGTCCCAGCCCGGCGGGTAGGCGCGGCCCAGGCGGTACATCAGCTCCTGCGCCTGGGACAAGCTCAGGTCGGCGCTGCTGACCTCGACATTCAGCAGCACCACATCGACATCGAAGAAGAAGTAGAGGTCGACATGGACCACCTCCAGCAGCAGCGGCGCGTCCTGCGGCCGCGTCTGCACGCGCAGCTGTTTGACGTCGTGGCGGCGGAACACCTTCATGCCCGAGCCGGCGCCGCCCTCGGCGCCCTCTCCGTAGAGAAAGCGCTGCACATAGGGCAGAAAGGTGACGAACTCCTGGTAGTGGCGCTCGTGGAAGTTCTGCGGCCCGCCGGTGTACTCGTCAGCGACTTCGCGCCAGGGGCTGTCGGCCACGGCGGCCAGACGCTCCCAGGGCCGGCGCGGTGCACCGGGCGCATCGCCCAGCGGCATCAGGCGCAGCGGCCAGAGCAGGATCTGATGCAGGCGCTGCACGCGCGGGCTGACGGCATGGGGGTCCGAAGCGGGCATGGCGGGGCGTGAGCAGGAAGGGAAGCACCATCATCGGCCGGCCGCGGCTGCCGTCAAGGGCTCATGAAACAGCGCTCTCCCGGCCTGTTTCGGGCTTGCCCACGCGGGCCTGGAGTGACACCATGACGAAATGATGACATTGACCGTCGCCGAATGGCGCACCCTGCTGAGCACGGTCGCCATCTTCAACATCCTGGCCTGGCTGCTGGCCACGGCGCTGCTGCAGCGGCGCCGAGCGGCCCTTGGCGACGAGCTCTTCCTGATGCGGCGCTGGCAGTTGCTGCTCTCGGCCGGCTATGTCTTCGGCTGTGCCTACCGCTCCTTTCTGCCGGTCTTCGATGTGCCGCGCCTTGTGCTGGTGGACAGCTGGATGTCCAGCGTGCTGATGGGCCGCTCGGTGGCCACCCTCGCCGAGCTCTGCTTTGTGGCGCAGTGGGCGCTGATGCTGCGCGAGGTGTCCCGGGCCACTGGCAGCCGGGTCGGGCACATCACCTCCTTCTGGATCGTGCCCCTGATCGCGGTGGCGGAGACCTGCTCCTGGTACTCGGTGCTGACCACGGCCAATATCGGCCATGTGCTGGAAGAGTCGATCTGGGGCCTGTGCGCGGGCCTGCTGGTGCTCAGCTTGGTGGCCATCTGGCCGCGCTGCAGCCCGCGCCAGCGCCCCCTGCTGGCGGCCTGGTGTGCGGCCGGTGTGGTCTACGTGGCCTTCATGTTCATGGTCGATGTGCCCATGTACTGGAGCCGCTGGCTGGCCGACGAGCTGGCCGGTCGCACTTATCTGAGCCTCAGCCAGGGCTGGATCGATGTGGCCGGCCGCTGGGTGGTGTCACACCGCCAGGAAGACTGGCAGGGCGAGATGCTCTGGATGTCGGCCTACTTCAGCGTCGCGGTCTGGATGAGCATTGCCTTGGTTCACGCGCCGGTGCACCGACCTGCGCCGCAGGCGCTGCGCTGAATCGGTCGCGCCAAGCGCCCGCTCAGATGCGCAGGCGCACGCCGCGCGCCGCCAGCCACTTGACCAGGCCGGCCACCAGCAAGGCATAGAGCACTCCCGCCAGCACCCCCGGCGCCCCGCTGCGCAGCAGGCTGGGCCAGCCCAGCTGGCCCCAGCTCATGGCCGCGCCGATGACAAAGGGGATCAGATAGGCCAGCAGGGGATGGGCCGCCACCGGCTCCAGCAGCGCCGGCCAGAGCGAACGCCCCCAGCCATCGACCCACTGCGCCAGCGCGGCAAAGATCAGCACGCAGGCCGCCGCGCAGTACAAGGCCCAGCTCGGCGTGGCCAGGATCTTGGACACCTTGAACTCCGGCCGCAGCAAGGCCGCCGCCAGCGCCAGCACGGCCGCAAAGATCAAGGCCCGGAGCCAGAGGCGGGCGCGTTGTGAATCACGCTGCGCACCGTAGAACAGCAAGGCCGTGGCACAGCCACTGAGCACCAGCACGGCATGCGCGAAATGGCCGTTCTGGCTGAACACGAGAGCCAGGCCCGGTGAGGCCTGAACCGCAGGCAGCCAGTGCAGGGTGGCGTAAGCCACGCTGAACAACAGGCCGAGCAAGACGCCAGCCAGGCGCCCGCGCGCGAGCAGGTAGACCGCGCAGCCGATCAGGTAGGCCCAGCCGATCAGACCCAGAATGCCCCACCACTGTGGGCTCATGCCGCCCTGCCCTTCGGAACCACCACGGTACAGCCAGGCCAGCCCCGCGAACAGGCCCAGGCCGGCCCAGCGCCAGGCGCGCCCGAATGGCGCCCCTCCACGCAGCGAGCCCCACACCAGAAAGGCCGCCAGGTAGATCAGAAGCGTCCAGGCCGCGACAGGCAGCGGCATGGACGCCGCATGAAAGCCGCCCTCCGCATTGACCATGAAAACGCCGATCAGAACCAGGCCCAGCGCTCTTTGCAGCACATGCAGTTGCAGCTGCAAGGTGCTGTCGCCCAGGCGCTGGCGCTGCTGCAGGGCGAAAGGAATGGACATGCCGACGATGAAGAGAAAGGCTGGGAACACCGCATCGACAAAACTCATGGCATCGGCCTGGGCCGGCATGTGCTTCATCCAGGGCGCCAATCCCGCCACCCCGCCCCAGAAATTGACCGTGATCATCACCAGCACGGTCAGCGCCCGGAAGATGTCGATGGCCAGGATGCGGCCGCTGCGCAAGGCCGGCCAGGCCGCAGGCTGAGACGTCATGGACTGGGCATGGGGTCGCGAGGATGTCGAGGATGAGCTCATGGGCAAACAAGGGAGGTGGGCCTGTTCATGGCGAACAGATGCGCCCGCACTATCGCGGCCCGGAGCTCGGGCCACAAGCCATGCGCCTAAAGACTGTGTAAAGACCTGACGAAGGCCTCGCCCCTCAAGCCTGAGCAAAAGCCCGCAGCACCTCCAGCACCGGCGCCGCGCCCGGCGGCAGCAGGGCCTCGTCGGCATGGACCAGGGCCAGCTCGCGGCTCAGCGGCGGGTTCAGGGGGCGCAACTGCATGCGCTCGTGGCCGACCAGCCGCTGCGCCTCCTGCTCGCTCTCCAGCGGCAGCAGGGCCGCGCCGTAACCGGCCGCCACCAGGCTCTTCATCGCCTCGGTGAAATTGAGCTCGATGCGGGCGCTGGGGTTGAAGCCGGCCTGGCCGAACCAGGCCATGGTCATGCGGTACATCTGGGTGCTGCTGTCGTTGAAGATCAGCGGCTTGTCGGCCAGCCAGGCCGGATCCAGTTGCGCGGGCGCCTCCCAGTCGGCCGGCAGGAATGCCACCATGGGATCGCGCCGCCAGGGCGTGCAGCGCAGGCCGGTGCCGCCGGGCAGGGGCAAGGTGACCAGGCCGATGTCCAGGCGCCCGGCGTCGAGCCGCGCCAAGGTGTCGGCCGAGCCCAGCACGCTGAGCTCCACATCGATGCCCGGATGCTGCTGCGCCAGCGACTCCAGCACCTGCGGCAGCAAATGCACCACCACGCCCGTGGCCGTGCCCAGACGCACCCGGCCGACCAGGCCGCGCGCATGGCGGCGCACCTGGGCCTCGGCGTCCTCGGCATCGCGCAAAAGCTGGCGGCCGCGCTGCACGAGTTCCTGGCCGGCCGGGGTCAGGCTCAGGCCGGCGGCCCGCGCATCGGCGCGTGGCGCGCCTTTGCGTCGCAGCAGCAGGGTGGCGTCGAGGCGCGACTCCAGCTCGCTGATGTGCAGGCTCACCGTCGGCGGTGCCAGATGCAGGGCCTGGGCGGCGGCGGCAAAGCTGCCCAGGTCGGCAATCGCCACCAGGGTGCGGATCTGGTCCAGGCTCAGGCATCGCATCAGGTTTCCTGATCTTTCCAATCAGTTCATTCAACTTTTCAAACCATACCTCAAAACCCAAGATGGCGATCACTCCCAAGCCACACGGTGAACGCCATGAACCCCAAGCCCATATCCCAGCGCCTACACGCCCAGCTCCTACATGCTCTGCTGCGCCTACTGGCGCAAGGCCGGCAAGCCCGCCGCCAAGCCTGCCGCGCAAGGGCCGAGCTGCGCGAGATGGATGGCCGGGCGCTGAACGATCTGGCCCTGGGTCGCGGAGAGGTTGAGGCCGTGCTGGCCGGGGCCACAATCAAGGCCGATGGCGCAGCGCCTCGGCCGCGCCCAGCCCGCCCGACCCAAGCCCATGGACTCACTGTTCTTCGCGCCCCAGACCTTTGACCAGGCCGCCCCGGCCCTGGCCTATGTGCAGCAGATCTACCAGGCCGGCCTGCAGCAGCTGCGCCGCGCGCTGCAGGACTTTCTCGCCGGCCAGGACATCGCCCCGGTGCGCGCCTGCTACCCCCTGCTGCGCCTGCGTGTGGGCAGCAGCGCGCGCGAGCAGCGCCAGGTCTCGCGCCTGGCCTACGGTTTTGTAGCCGGCCCCGGCGTGTTCGAGACCACGCTGACCCGCCCCGAGCTGTTTGCGCGTTACTACCTGGAGCAGTTCGAGCTGCTGCTGCAGAACCACGGCGTGGAGCTGGAAGTCTGCAGCAGCAAACAGCCCATCCCCTTGCACTTCGCGCTCGACGAGCAGGCCAGCCTGGACAGCCAGCTGGCGCCCGAGCGCCGCCGCCTGTTGCGCAGCCTGTTCGACTTCCCCGAGCTGGCCGATATGGACGACGGCATTGCCAACGGCACGCAGGAGCTGCCACCAGGCGCACCCCAGCCCCTGGCCCTGTTCACCGCGCCGCGGGTGGATTACTCCCTGCACCGCCTGCGCCACTACACCGGCACCAACCCCGAGCACTTCCAGAACTTCGTGCTCTTCACCAACTACCAGTTCTACATCGACGAGTTCGTCAAACTGGGCCAGGCGCTGATGCGCGAGCGGCCCGACCCGGCCCGCCCGCATGAGCTGGACGACTGCATCGCCCTGGTCGAGCCGGGCAACCGCATCACCCGCCGCGTGGGCCTCAGCCCCGAGGACGCCGACGCCCTGGGCCAGCTGCCACCGCGTCTGCCGCAGATGCCGGCCTACCACCTGATCCGGCGCGACCGCAGCGGCATCAGCCTGATCAATATTGGCGTCGGCCCGGCCAATGCCAAGACCATCACCGACCATGTGGCCGTGCTGCGCCCCCATGCCTGGCTGATGCTGGGCCACTGCGCCGGCCTGCGCAACAGCCAGCAACTGGGCGACTATGTGCTGGCCCATGCCTACGTGCGCGAGGACCATGTGCTGGATGAAGACCTGCCGCTGTGGGTGCCCATCCCGCCCCTGGCCGAGGTGCAGGTGGCGCTGGAAACCGCCGTGGCCGACATCACCCAGCTCAGCGGCCTGGAGCTCAAGCGCCTGCTGCGCACCGGCACGGTGGCCTCCACCGACAACCGCAACTGGGAGCTGCTGCCCAAGACCCGCCACGGCGGCCCCGAGCGCCGCTTCAGCCAGAGCCGGGCCGTGGCTCTGGACATGGAGAGCGCCACCATCGCCGCCAACGGCCTGCGCCTGCGCGTGCCCTACGGCACCCTGCTCTGCGTCAGCGACAAGCCCCTGCACGGCGAAATCAAGCTGCCCGGCATGGCCGACCAGTTCTACCGCGCCCGCGTCGACCAGCATCTGCAGATCGGCCTGCGTGCCGTCGAACTGCTGCGTCAGGGCTCGGCGGCGCAGCTGCACAGCCGCAAGCTGCGCAGCTTTGCCGAGGTGGCCTTCCAGTAGAGAATCAGGCCAGCTGCCTGCAGGCAACACCCCCTCCACAAGAACACCACCAGCCTCGAAAGCACCATGCTGTTTGACAACCCCACGCTGTTCAATCTGCTTCTGGTGCAAGCCCTGGCCGCCGCGCTGATCCTGCTGCTGCTGACCGGCTGGCGGCCCAGCCCGGCCACCCGCTGGGCCCAGGGCTTTGCCGTGGCCCAGGCCCTGGGTTGGCTGCTGATCGAGGCCAGCGCCAGCCTGCCCGAGCTGGCGCGCGGCCTGCACAGCCTGGCCATGCTGGCCTTCAGCGCCAGCCTGAGCCTGCTCTGGTGGGCGCTGCGCCTGTGGCTCACGCCGCGGCCCGGGCGTTGGTTGATGCTGGCGGCGCCCGTGCTACTGAGCCTGGGTTATGCCATCCATTTTCACGACAGCGTGCCCTTCCGCCTGGCCTGGAGCCAGGGCTGGCTGGGCCTGCAGTGCCTGATGCTGACGCTGAGCCTGGCCCTGCCGAGGCCAGCGGCCGAGCTGCACCCGGCCCTGGCCCGCGCCCCGCTGGAGGCGCAGCCGGCCAGCCAGAACCTGCGCTGGCGCGCCCTGCTGCTGGCAGCGGTGCTGCCCATCGGCCTGATCTGCCTGGGCCGCGCCGGCCTGGCCAGCGCCGGCCTGATCGATGCCGGCAGCCTGGCCGGCCTGCATGGCGCCAGCGCCGCCAACAGCCTGCTCGGCCTGGCGGTGCACTGGAGCCTGACGGCCGCCCTGCTCGGCCTGGTGCTGGCCTGGCGCGGCGAGGTGGAAGCCGAACTCGCACGCCTGGCCCAGAGCGACCCGCTGACCGGGCTGGTCGATGCGCGGGCCTTTGCCAGCCGCTCGGTGGACCTGATCTCGATGGCGCGCCGCCACCAGGAGCCGCTGGCCCTGGTGCTGCTGGATCTGGACCACCTCAAGAGCATCAACCTCTGCCACGGCCAGGAGGCCGGCGACCGCGCCCTGGCCCTGTTCGGCAGCTGCATCCAATCGCAGATGCGCCTGGGCGACCTGGCCGGCCGCATCGGCCCCGAGGAGTTTGCGGTGCTGATGGCGCGTTGCGACGCCCAAGGCCCCGAGGCCCTGGACGGCCGCCTGCGCACCGCCCTGGCGCAGCGTGCACCAGCAGAGCTCGGCTTTGAGCTCGATTACAGCGGCGGCTGGGCCAAGCTGAGGCATGGCGACCGCGACATCGAAGACCTCAAACGCCGTGCCGAAACCGCGCTCTACGAGGCCAAACGCGGTGGCCGCGCCCGCCTGGAGGCCGAACCCGGGGTGGCCGACTGAGCCTGGCACGCCGCTTGCATGCAACTCGGGCAAACCCGGAGCGTCGTTCTCCGAGTTCCCGACCCGATCGCATGCAAGTCAAGGAGGCCAGGCCATGTTTTCCACCACGCTCTCTGCCAAACCCGCCGCCAGCGCCTACACCTCGCGCAGCGCCTTCACGGCCGCCGAGCCGGCGCGCAAATCCCTGACCGCCCACGCCCGCCAAAGCCTGGCCGGCCAGCAGGCACTGACCGTGCGCAAGATCGGCCCGCAAGACCTGCAGTGGCTGCCCGCTCTGTGCGACCTGCTGATCGACGGCGTGCACCGCGGCGCCAGCCTGGGCTTCCTGGCCCCGCTGTCGCGCTATGCCGCCCTGACCTACTGGCACGGCGTGTTCGCCCGCCTCGGCCCCCAGCACAGCCTCTGGATCGCCTGCGACAGCGAGCATGGCGACCAGGACGGCCACGAGCCCTGCGGCCCGCTGCAAGGCGCGGTGCAGCTCTCGCTGGCGCCCCACGGCAACGCGCACCACCGCGGTGAGGTGCAGCGCCTGATGGTGCACAGCCAGGCGCGCGGCCGAGGCATTGCCAGCCGCCTGATGTGCCGACTCGAGTGCACGGCCCAAGCCCAAGGCCGAAGCTTGCTGGTGCTGGAAGCGCCGGCGGCGTCGCAGGCCGAGGCGGTGTTCGTGCACCTGGGTTGGCAGCGCGCCGGCGAGATCCCCGACCACGAGGCCTGTGCCGAAGGCCGGCTGCATGGCTCGGCGCTCTACTACAAGCGCCTGAGCAGCGGGACGGAAGCCAGCCGCGAGGCCGGCCTGGCTACAGCGTGATGCCGCTGGCGCGGCGGCGCCCGCCCGATTTGGCCAGGTAGAGCTGCTCATCGGCGGCCACCACCAGCTCGGACGGGCCCAGCGGGCCATGCGGCCGCAGCGCCGCCACACCGATGCTGACACTGAGGCTGGGCGCCACATCCGAATCGGCATGCGCAATGCCCAGGGCCAGCACCGCCGCGCCCATCTCGTCGGCCAGCGCCAGCGCGCCGGGCAGCTCGGTATCGGGCAACACACAGGCGAACTCCTCGCCGCCATAACGGCTGAGCAGATCGGCCGGCCGCTTGAGCTGGGCCTTGAGCGTCGCCGCCACGCGGCGCAGGCCGTCATCGCCGGCCAGATGGCCGTAGCGGTCGTTGAAGCGCTTGAAGTAATCGACGTCGATCATCATCAGCGCCAAGCTGCTGCCCTGGCGCCGCGCGCGCTGGAACTCACGCGCCAGGCGCTCATCAAAATGCCGGCGGTTGTAGACGCCCGTCAGGCCATCGATGAAGACCAGCTCGCGCAACAGATCGCTCTGCACCTTGAGCGTCAGATGGGCACGCACACGGGCCCGCACCACGGCCGGGCTGAAGGGCTTGCTGATGAAATCGACGGCGCCCATGTCCAGGCCGCGGGTCTCGGCCTCGGCATCGCTGTGGGCGGTGACAAAAACCACCGGCAGCGCCGCCAGCTCCGGGTCGGCCTTGATTTGGCGACAGACCTCGTAGCCATCCATGCCCGGCATCTGGATGTCCAGCAGCAGCAGATCGGGCTGCTTGTCACGGCAGAGCTGCAGGGCCTGCGCGCCCGAGGTGGCCATGAAGACCTGGTGGTCCTGCGCGAACACCTGGTAGAGCGCCTGGATATTGGCCGGCTGGTCGTCGACGATGAGCAGGCGCGGTCGCCGGCCCAGCTGCTGCTGCAGATTGAAGGGCTCGGGCGAGGCGCCAGGGCTGCCCGAGGCAGGACTGGGCCAACTCACCGGGCGGCCCCTTCCGCCAGACCCGGTGCGGGCAGCAGCCCGTCGGTCAGCGCCAGCGCACGCTCAAAGTCCAGGGCCATGACGGCCGCTTCAAGCGGATCGCGAACCGCAGCGAATCGGGAGGCATGGGTTTGCAGCATCTGGTTCAAGGTGTCGGTGGCGGCCATGTCGAAGTCTCGCAGCATCTGGCGCAGCTGCGCCAGCTCCGCCGCAAACGCTGCCTCGGCCGCGGCCGGGGGGACGGTTGCGCCATCAACAGCCACCGCCTCGGGGGCAACAGCCGCCGCGCCCGGCGCGGCCGCGGCCTGAGCGTGACGCGCCAGTTCATCGGCCAGCTGGCGCAGATCGGCACTGCCCCGCTCCAGCTGCTGCGCCAGACCCTGCAGCCAGTCGGGGTCCAGCGATTCGCCGCGCTTGAGTCGCTCCTCACCTTCGGCACCCAGCGCAGCCAGAGCTTGCGCCCCCAGGGTGGCCGCCAGGCCTTTGAGGCTGTGCAAGGCCATGCCCGCGGCGGCGGCGTCACCGTCGCTCAAGGCCTGCCGCAGCTGCGCTTGCAAGTCCTCGGCCGAGGGCCCGAAGGTCTGGGCCATGCGCTGGAACAGGGAGATCTTGCCCATGAATCGGTCCATGGCCGACTGCAGCTCGATGCCTTGAGCCAAGGCGCGCTGGCGCAGCTCGGCAGGCACGGCCAGGGTCGGAAAGCTGCGGGGCTTCCTGGAGGCCGCAACGGGCTCGGCCGCAGCAACCGGGTCTGCCGCCGACACGGGCGCGTCGGCCTGAGCCCCGGGCGCACGGGCCGGCGCGCACAGCTGCAGGATCAAGCGCGTCAGCGGCTCGAGATCGAAAGGTTTGCCCACATGTTCGTTCATGCCGGCGGCCAGGCATTCGGCCCGGTCCGAGGCCATGGCATTGGCCGTCATGGCCACGATGGGCAGCTCGCGCAGGCCCAGCTGCTCGCGAATCCAGCGGGTGGCGGTGTAGCCATCCATCACCGGCATCTGCACATCCATCAGCACCAGATCGAAATCACGCGGCCGCTCGCGCAAGAGCTCGACGGCGCGCTGGCCATGCGCGGCCAGGCTCACCCGCGCACCGGCGTCCTCGAGCAGCTCCTGTGCCACTTGCTGGTTGTTGAGGTTGTCTTCGACCACCAGCAAGCGCAAGCCCTGCAAGGCCTGCGATGGCGGGTCGGACCGTGGCAGCAGGGGCAGCGCAGCCGCTGCCTGCGGCGCAGCCCCGGCTCGCGGCGCCGCGTCGGCGCCATGCCCGGCATCCGCCAGCATGCCGGGGGTCAGGGGCTTGACCAGGCAGTCCTCCAGCAGCTCCGCGTCGGCGGCGCTGCGCTGGCCCAGTTGCTCGCGGCCATGGGCGCTGACCATGAGCAGCACGCGCAAGCCCGGCTGCAACTCGCGCATCCGGCGCGCGCAGGCCAGCGCATCCTGGCCAGGCATCTGCCCATCCAGCAAGACCAGGTCCAGCGCCTGGCCTTGCGCCGCCGCTTGCTGCAGCTGCAGCAGGGCCGCCTCACCGCGGTCGGCCTGAAGCACGGTCCAGCCGAGTGCGGTGGCCATGCGGGCCAGGACCGCCCGGGCCTCTTCGTGGTCGTCCACGATCAAGGCCCGCAAGACGCGGGCTGCCGCTGGCCCACCGGCAGCTTCGGCATCCGGCGGCAGAACGGGCAGCTGCAAGTTGAAGCTGAAGTGACTGCCGCGTCCCGGGGCGCTGTCCAGGCGCAATTCGCCGCCCATCAGCTGCACCAGGCGCTGGCTGATGGCCAGGCCCAGGCCCGTGCCACCGAATCGCCGCGTCGTCGAAGCCTCGGCCTGGGTGAAGCCGGAAAAGATCTGTGCCTGGTGCTCGGGCGCGATGCCGATGCCGCTGTCGCGCACCGAGAACTCCAGCATCGCACGGTCCTGCGTCAAAGCCTGCAGGCGCAAGCCCAGCACCACCTCGCCCTGGGGGGTGAACTTGAGCGCATTGCCGCCCAGATTGATCAGCACCTGCTGCAGGCGCAGGGCATCGCCGAGCAGTTGGGCGGGCAGCCCGGGTTCCAGATCGAACAGCAACTCCACCGGCTTGGCGCCGAGATTGGCCGAAAGGATGACCGAGAGCTCGCGGAACAGGGGCTCCAGGCGGAAAGGCTGCGGGTCCAGCGTCATCTTGCCCGCCTCGACCTTGGAGAAGTCCAGGATGTCGTTGAGCAGACCCAGCAAGGAGCGGGCAGCCCCTTCGGTCTTGCTGGCGTAGTCCTGCTGGCGCTCGCTCAGCGGCGTCTTCTGCAGCAGCTTGAGCATGCCCAGGATGGCGTTCATGGGCGTGCGGATCTCATGGCTCATATTGGCCAGGAACTGGCTCTTGGCACGTGAAGCGCTTTGCGCTTCTTCGGTGGCGCGCATCAGATCGGTGATGTCGATGCGGAAGCCGACCAGATGGCCATCGTCCATGCGCCGCTCGATCACGCGCACCCAGCGCTCGTCATCGAGCTTCTGCACCAAGGTGGCCTGGGCGACTCGATGTGCCGCCATACGCTCGGCCACCCATTCTTCGACGCGGCCGATGGCCTCGACATACTGGCCGCGCTCGGCTCCGCCCCGCACGATGGATTCGAAGCTGGCGCCGGGCACGATCAGATCGGCCGAGCGGGGGTACATCTGGCGGTATTTCTCGTTGCAGAAGACCAGGCGATCCTCGGGGTCGTAGAGCACAAAGCCCTCGTTGACCGCGTCGATGGAGCCGCGCAACAAAGCCTCGGCGCGGCGCACCTCGGCCTCGGCACGCTTGCGCTCGCTGATGTCCACATAGGTGGTGACAAAGCCGCCATCGGGCATGGGCGCGCCACGCACTTCCAAGGTACGGCCATTGGGTCGCGTGCGTTCGAACTGATGCAGGCTGGGATGGCGCGCGCGCTCGATGATCTGCTGCACGGTTGCCTCGACATCCTCGGCCTCACCGTACTCGCCACGCGCGGCATTGAAGCGAATGATCTGCTCGAAGGTGGTGTTCGGACCTGCGAACAGCTCATCCGGGAATTCCAGAAGACGCCTGAATTGACCGTTGTGAGCCAGGAGATTGAGGTCGGCGTCGAAGACGCTGAGCGCACAAGGCAGGTTCTCCAGCACGCTGCGCAGCACCTGGTTGGCTTGCCGCGTCTGCGCCTCGAGGGCGCGGCGCTGGGTGATGTCCTGGTAGGTGCCGAAGATACGCAGCGCGCCCTGGTCATCAAAGGACGACTCGCCGACCGAGCGCACCCACAGTTCGCGCCCCGCACCTGTTCGCAGGCTCAACTCCAGATCCCAGGCTCGGCCCGACGCGGCCTGGTGGACCGCGTCTTGCAAGGCGCGACGGCCACTGTCCGACAAATGGGACAAGGCCAAATCCAGTGTCACTTCCGTGCCCAGAGGTACATCGTGCAGGCGGTAGGTCTGGTCGGACCAACTGAGCTTTTGCGTGTCCACCGCCAGCTCCCAGGCCCCCAATCCGGCCAGGCGTTCGGCCCGGTCCAGCACCACCTGATTGTTGAGCAGGCGCAGCGCCGCACGCTTGGCTGCGCTGATGTCGCTGCGGATGGAGATGTATTTTTCGATGCGGCCCTGGGCGTCAAAAATGGGCGCGATGATGCTGTCCACCCAGTAGAGTTGGCCGCTCTTGGCCATATTGCAGAGCTCGCCTCGCCAGCTGCGCCCGGCCAGCAGCTCGGCCCAGACGCCGCGCCAGAACTCCGGGCCATGGTGGCCCGAGTTGATCAGGCGGTGGTTGGCGCCCAGCAGCTCGTCGCGGCTGTAGCCGCTGATGCGGCAGAAGGCTTCGTTGACATCGATGATGGTGCCCGCCACATCGGTCACGGAGACGATGGAATGCTGATGCACCGTCTCCAGCAACGAGCGGTTCTCGCCCAGGGCCCGGGCCAGATCGGCGGTTCGCGCCGCCGCCAGGGCTTCAGCACGCAGACGCCCGGAGATCAGCAGCCAGGTGGCAAACGCGAGGCTCAGGCTGAGCCCGGCGCCACTGACAGCGATCCACAAGGGCGCGCCGCGATGCACGCGCTGTTCAAAGGCCGGCGTGCTGGCCAGTTGCAAGCGCAGACGCTTGCCGGCGAAATCGATGCGGCGCTCTTGCTCAAGAGACGGTCTCGCCGCACGGGCCTCATTCGCAGCGCCGGTGGCCGATGCAAACAACAGATCCTGGGCTTGCGGGCCATCGTCGGCAAGCAGGCGGAAATCCAGCAATTGCTCTCCGACCTCGGCAACCCGGCCCAACAGCTCATCCGCCACCACCGGGGCATAGACCACGCCCACCAGTGCACGCAGGCGCTGCCCCTCGGTCTGTGGGTCGGCCCCACGCCGGTAGACCGGCACCATGAGCATGAAGCCGGGGCGCTTGGCTTCGTCCTGCACCAGGCTGATGCGGCCGCTCATGGTGTCCTCGCCCGTCAGCACGGCACGCTCGATGGCTTCGCGCCGCAGCGGCTCCTGGCCCAGGTCATAGCCCAGGGCCGCCAGGTTGTCACTCAAAGGTTCGAGGTACTTGATGACGTAGAGATCGGCCCATTGACCCGAGGTTCTCACCTGGAAATCCGGCATGCCGTCGGCACGCGCCTGGACCAGAAAGCGATCCAGATGCGGGCGCGGCACACGCTCGATGAAACCGAAGCCACGAATGCCCGGAAACTCCTGCGCCAGCTGGCGCGAATCCACATAGTTGCGGAAGTCGATGCGCGACACCTCGTCGCTGGCGGCGTAAACACCGCGCGCGCCCTTGAGCCCATAAATGGGCTGTAGCAGGCGGCGCTCAATCTCGCGCTCGATGCGGCCGACGAGGCGGTCGAATTGCGCCAGCGCATCGCGCTCGGCCTGCTCCGCACTGCCCACGCTGAGCACGGCCGTCAAGGCCAAGCCAGCCAACAGCAAGCCCAGCGCCGCCAAACTGGCACGCGGCCCGCCATGACGCAGCTGCCGTCGCAAGGCGGCGGCAAGGGCTGCACCAGAGAGCGGACGCAGGCCGGGCATGAGGGGAAGTTCGGGTGATGGACGCGCAAGCGGCGCGGGGCACGAGCTGTGCCTAGTGTAGAGATTCAGCGCACCCGCGCCAGCCCGGAGTAGCCGGGTTTCCGAGGCCATTCCCAGCCTTCAATGCATCTGCCAAAGACGATCCAACGCCCATGGCCAGCCTGAGCCCCCCCCTTCGACCGAGACCGCAGCGCCTTCCTGGACGCGCGAAGGTCTCGCGCCTTCATCCCGTGTTCATGCGTCAGGGGCCAGACTGCGGCCCGTCCTAAGCCCTGCCGGGCGGACGCTCGTTGTGGTCGCTGTCCCGGCGCCACCCGCCCATTGATTTCGGAGCCATCCAGCATGAATCCTCTTCACCTGAATCACGCCTCGCCTGCCACGCAAACCCCGCAGTCCCGGCGCACTGCATTGACCTTGCTCATGGCCTTGGGGAGCGCCGTCACCCTGGCGCTTGGCGGCTGTGGCGGCACCAGCAGCAGCGGCTCTCTGACCGAGGTGGACGGGGTGCGCGTCAAGTCCACCATCGACCGGCCGGGCCTGTATGACGTGGACATCAACGGCATCGACTGCGATGTCACCATCGGTGAAGGCAACACCATCCAGCGCCTGCTGATCACCGGCGTGGGCAACACCGTTCGCATCCCGGCCAGCGCCAAGGTCGAACGGATCGAGTTCACGGGCAGCAAGAACACCGTCTTTGTACCCAAGGGCTTCAAGACCCAGGTGGACGGTGTGGGCTCCAACAACCACATCAAAGAACTCTGAGCCACCGCTTGCCGGTGGGACGGTGGGTCAGCGCCCCCTCGGACGTTCAGTGACATGCCGCATCAGCGCGGCGGCAGCAAGCCCTTCAAGACCTCGTCCTTGTCGGTCCATTGACGCTTGATCCACATCGAGATGCCGGCACGCAGGCGCTTGTCGGCCATGGGGTTGCCACCCACCAGCTCGGCCGGAATCGGGCGTTGCTGCACCCGCACGACCACGGAGCCGCAGCGGCCGCAGAGCAGATCCCAGAAGCTGGGCGTTCCCTCGGGGTAGGCCAAGGTCACATCGAGCATGGCTTCGAACTGATCGCCCATGGTGGCCAGGGCCATGCTGAGCGCACCGACCTTGGGTTTGAGCAAATGCTCGTACGGGCTGTTCTGCTCCTGCTGCTTGGCAGCGCTGAAACGTGTGCCTTCGACGAAATTGATCACCGTGGTCGGGATGGTCTTGAAGCGCTCGCAGGCCTTGCGCGTGGTCTCCAGATCGTCCGCCTGGGAGCTGGCGTTGCGGCCGCGCTTCATGAACGGAAAGTCGAGCGCCCACCAGGCCAGGCCGATCACCGGCACCCACATCAACTCGCGCTTGAGGAAGAACTTCAAAAAGGGGATGCGGCCATGGAACACGCGCTGCAGCACCAGGATGTCCACCCAGGTCTGGTGGTTGGGCGAGACCAGGTACCAGCCGCGCTCGTGCAGGCCGTCCATGCCCTGGACATCCCAGACCTGCGGATTCAAGGCGGCAATCCAGCCATTGTTGAAAGCCACCCAGCCGGCCGCGATGGCGTTCAGGGTGCGGTCACACAGGCGGCGCACCGGCAGCAGAGGCAGGATGAGCTTGAACAGGGCCGGCGGCATCATCAAGGCCACGCCGATCACGGTGTTCAGAGCCAGCAAGACGCTGGCAAGCAGGCCGCGCACAGGCGCCGGCAGCAGACGGAGGAGAAGATTCGAGGGCCGGGTCATCAATCAGGGTCGGTGGAGGGATCGGAGCTGCGAAATCAGCGCGGGCCGGCATTCTAGGTGCAAGCCTCTAAACAACCCGGCTGCGCCTGCTGGCGGCGAAGCTCGCATCGTAGCCCCTGGGCATCCTTGGGCTTGTGTGACAGCGCAAAGAAAAGCACGGCTGTTGGGCGAGCAGCGGGCGCCGCGGCACCCGCGGAAGTGCGTCCGAATCCCAGTGCATCAGCCAGCAAAACGAAGGCACAAAGCAAAACGCCAACCTCACGGTTGGCGCTGCGACTTGATGGTGGTTGCGGGGGCAGGATTTGAACCTACGACCTTTGGGTTATGAGCCCAACGAGCTACCAGACTGCTCCACCCCGCGACTGATGGGTGATGAAAACAAAGGCCACCGAATGCGGCAGCCTTGCGTGTTTCATGGATCTTGCTGTCAGCACGGGCGCCACTCAAAGCGGGCCGCACTACACTGGTATTTGGTTGCGGGGGCAGGATTTGAACCTACGACCTTTGGGTTATGAGCCCAACGAGCTACCAGACTGCTCCACCCCGCGACTGAAGCTAGCAGTATAGCGCAGTTTCCACCCTGGCGTCAAAGTCCAGCGGCAGAAAGCGAAGAAAGAAAGCGCTCGGCGTTCTGGAAGCCGATCACGCGCACCCCGGTCAGCTCCTGGCCTTGCGCGTCGAAGAAGATCGAACCCGGCGGGCCGAAGAGCTTGAAGCGCTTGAGCAGTTCGCGATCGGCCGCTGTGTTGGCCGTGACATCGGCCTTCAGCAGCAAGGCACCCGCCAGACGCTGGCGCACGGCCGGGTCGGAGAAGGTGAAGCGCTCCATCTCCTTGCAGGACACGCACCAGTCGGCATAGAAGTCCAGCATGACCGGACGGCCGGCCGTGGCCAAGGCGGCATCGAGCTCGGCCACGCTGTGAACCTTCTGGAAGTTCAAGCCGCCGACCGCCGGTGTGGCACCGCCGGCCTTGGCCTCAGCCAGACCCACGCCCGCCAAGGGCTTGAGCGGGTCGGTGCCGCCATTGGCCGCGCCCACCACCTGCAGCAGGCCGTAGGCAAACGCCAGCACGGCAGCCGTTTTGCGCAGCCAGGTGCGCGGGCGGTGCACGGCGTGCGCCGGTTCGAACAAGCCCAGCATCGAGGCGCTGCCAATCAGCAACGCGCCCCACAGCGCCTGTGCCAGCGCCGCCGGCAGCACCGGCTGCACGGTCCACAAGGCCACGGCCAGCAAGAGCATGCCGAAGAAATGCTTGACGCCGTCCATCCAGGCGCCGGCGCGCGGCAGCAAACTGCCGGCCGAAGCGCCGAGCAGCAGCAAGGGCACGCTCATGCCGCTGGCCAGGGCGAACAGGGCGCTGCCGCCCAGCACCACATCGCGCGTCTGGCTCAGGTAAAGCAAAGCGCCGGCCAGAGGTGCAGCCACGCAGGGGCTGACGATCAGGGCCGAGACGCCGCCCATCACGAAAACGCCAAAGATGTGGCCGGCAGGCAGGCGCTGCGAGGCCTGCGAAAGACCGCCGCTGAGGCTGCTGGGCAGGCTGATCTCGTAGGCGCCGAACATGGACAGCGAGAACAGCACCAGCGCGCCGGCGAAGGCAGCCAGAACCCAGGGCTTTTGCAAGGTGGCAGCCAGCCCCTCGCCGGCCAGACCGGCCGCAACGCCGAGCGCCGTGTAAATCAAGGCCATGCCCAGGGAATAGCTGGCCGCCAGCAAGAGGCCGCGGCCGCGCGTGGCTTTGCCGCCCTGCGCTTCACCGACAATGATGGAGGACAGAATCGGCAGCATGGGCAGCACGCAAGGCGTGAGCGACAGCAGCAAGCCGGCCACAAAGAACACCCCCACCACCGTCCAGAACTTGCCCGACTGCAGGGCTGCATCCAGCCGGTTGGACTCGGACACCGGTGCCGCATTGACAGCGCTGGCCGGCGCGGCCGGAACCACGTCTGCCACCGGGCTGCTTTGCGCGCCCGTCGCCAGTGCGCCCTCACCTGCGGCAGGCTTGACTTCATTGCTGCCACCGCCAAAAGCGGCCAGGCGCACCTGGAACTCCGAGCTCATGGGCGGATAGCACAGCCCCTTGTCGGCGCAACCTTGCCCGCCCACCAGCAACTTGAAAGCACCTGTCGCCTGTTCCACCGGCACCTTGACGACCAAGGCCTCACGGTAGATCTCGACTTCCTTTTGAAAGGTCTCGTCGAACTTGACCTTGCCTTTCGGGATGTCCAGCGCTGCCAGCTTCGCTTCTGCGGACTCGGCCTTGAACTGCTCGCGGTACATGTAGTACCCCGGCGCGATGTCGAAGCGCACTTCGACGCTGCGTTCATCCAGCGGCTTCACCGACAGCTTGAAGGCCTGCTCGGGATCCAGGAAATCGTCCGCGCGCACCAGGCCCGGCAACACCCAAAGGCCCAGCATCAGCAGCAGCCCAGCGAGGGGACGCCACAAGGACGTGAAGGAAGACAGACGCATCATGAGCAAGCGACACCCGGCGCCGTGGCCATGGGTGCTCCAAAGGTCAAAAAGGGTTTCAAAAGCACGGGGCCGAACTGCGCCGCCCGAAGTGCCATGCAAGGCGCCGAACTGTACGCCGAAAGCTCAAGGTGGCGCTCGCCCGGTGGTTCACAAGCAGTCGCTGCCACCGGGCTTGTTCGCGCTGCGCGCAAAAAAAAGGCCAGCACGATGGCTGGCCTTCATTACCGAACAGAGCAAACCGAAACTTCAGTCCGCCTGCCCTGGCTGTGCGCAAGGGCTTGAATTACTCAGCCGCTTCGCCAGCGGTTTCGCCTTCAGCGCGATCCACCAGTTCCACATACGCCATGGGCGCGTTGTCGCCGACGCGGAAACCCATCTTCAGGATGCGGGTGTAGCCGCCCGGACGAGCCGCGAAACGCGGGCCCAGCACGTCGAACAGCTTGACGACCATGTCGCGGTCACGCAGACGGTCGAAAGCCAGACGGCGGTTGGCCACGGTCGGGACCTTGGCCAGGGTGATCAGGGGCTCGACAACGCGGCGCAGTTCCTTGGCCTTGGGGACCGTGGTCTTGATGGCTTCGTGTTGCAGCAGCGAGTTGCACATATTGCGCAGCATCGCCTTGCGGTGTTCGGAGGTACGGTTCAGCTTACGGAGGCCGTTACGGTGACGCATGGTGCTATTCCTTTCTCGATTAATCCCAGCAGCCGTATCAGGTACTGCCCGGGTGCACCGGGTGGCCGACACGGCCACCCACTTTCAAAAAAACTTCAGAGCCTGAGGCTGCCGCCGATTCGGCCAAAGCCAACGCTGCGGGATACGCCGATCAGCGCTTGTCCAGACCTTGCGGCGGCCAGTTTTCCAGGCGGGCGCCCAGAGTCAGACCGCGCGAAGCCAGCACTTCCTTGATTTCGTTGAGCGACTTGCGACCCAGATTCGGGGTCTTCAGCAGCTCGGTCTCGGTACGCTGGATCAGGTCGCCGATGTAGTAGATGTTTTCGGCCTTCAGGCAGTTGGCCGAACGCACCGTCAATTCCAGCTCGTCCACAGGGCGGAGCAGGATTGGGTCGAACGACGAGCTGCGCTGTGCAGGCTGGTCGAAATCAGGCACTTCGCTGCCTTGCAGCTGAGCGAAGACGGCCAGTTGTTCCACCAGGATCTTGGCCGATGCGCGGATCGCTTCCTCGGGCGAAATGGCGCCGTTGGTTTCGATCTCCATGACCAGCTTGTCCAGGTCGGTGCGCTGCTCCACACGGGCGCTCTCAACGGCGTAGCTGACGCGACGGACGGGTGCGAACGACGCATCCAGCACGATGCGACCGATGGTCTTGGTCGGCTCATCGCCGTAGCGACGCATGGAACCCGGCACATAGCCACGGCCCTTCTCGACCTTGATCTGCATGTCCAGCTTGCCGCCTTGCGACAGGTGGGCGATGACATGCTCGGGGTTGACGATTTCCACGTCGTGCGGAGTCTGGATGTCGGCGGCCGTGACCGGGCCTTCACCTTCCTTGCGCAGAACCAGCGTCACTTCCTCGCGGTTGTGCAGACGGAACACCACGCCCTTCAGGTTGAGCATGATATGAACGACGTCTTCCTGCACACCGTCGATGGCCGAGTACTCGTGGAGCACCCCAGCGATCGTGACTTCAGTCGGCGCATACCCCACCATCGAAGACAACAGCACACGGCGCAGGGCATTGCCCAGGGTGTGGCCATAGCCGCGTTCGAACGGCTCCAGAGTCACCTTGGCGCGATGACCGCCCAGGGGCTCCACATTGATGGATTTGGGTTTGAGCAGGTTTGTTTGCATGAGGTCTTTCTTTCAATACCCTCGGTTCGTTACACCGATAAGGCTGAGGGACCAGCCGGGCCTTGCGCGTCTGCGCGTAGCCCAGACGAGGAAACGCCGACCATGCCCTTGCGGGCATCGTCGGCAAAAGAAGATCGATTAACGCGAGTACAACTCAACGATCAGCGATTCATTGATCTCAGCACCGAACTCGTCGCGATCGGGGGCCTTCTTGAAGACGCCTTCCAGCTTGGTGGCATCCACAGTCACCCAGGCCGGCAGACCGATGGACTCGGCCAGCTTCAGCGCGTCGATGATGCGCAGCTGCTTCTTGGCCTTTTCACGCACGGCGACCACGTCACCGGCCTTGACCAGGTAGGAAGCGATGTTCACGACTTCACCGTTCACGGTGATGCCCTTGTGCGAAACCAGCTGACGGGCTTCTGCGCGGGTGGAGCCGAAGCCCATGCGGTAGACGACGTTGTCCAGGCGCGATTCCAGCAGGGTCAGCAGGTTGACGCCGGTCGAGCCCTTGCGGCGCTCGGCTTCGGCGAAGTAGCGGCGGAACTGACGCTCCAGCACGCCGTACATGCGCTTGACCTTTTGCTTCTCGCGCAGCTGCAGACCGAAGTCAGAGGTGCGTTGGCCGGAAGTGCGACCGTGTTGACCCGGCTTGGAGTCGAACTTGGCCTTGTCACTGATCGGGCGGCGGGCGCTCTTCAGGAACAGGTCGGTGCCTTCACGGCGGGAAAGTTTGGCCTTGGGGCCGAGGTAACGTGCCACTTTGCGTGTCCTTGATCAATCTGACGCCAGCCCACCCTCGAACGGTGGCACCCTGCGCGAGTCCGGCCAGTGTTTTTATCGGCTCAGACGGTGGTCTTCAACATTCAGCCTGGGCAGCGACGATGCGCTGTCAACAAGCCACAAACAAGCCCGAAGGCTTCAACAGAACCGCCGGCGCGGCACTTGCGTGCCCGCCGGCGATGAGTAACCGCAGATTATCGCAGAAAAGCGAGCATCCGTGGAAACTTAGATGCGACGACGCTTCTGCGGACGGCAGCCGTTGTGCGGCACCGGGGTCACATCGGAGATCGAGTTGATCCGGATGCCCAGAGCACCCAGGGCACGAACCGACGACTCACGACCCGGGCCGGGGCCCTTGATCTTGACGTCCAGGTTCTTGATGCCTTGGTCTTGAGCAGCACGGCCGGCCACTTCAGCTGCCACCTGGGCTGCGAAGGGGGTCGACTTGCGCGAACCCTTGAAGCCTTGGCCGCCGCTGGAAGCCCAGGACAGAGCGCCGCCTTGACGGTCGGTGATCGTGATGATCGTGTTATTGAACGACGCGTGAACGTGTGCAATGCCATCGGCAACGTTCTTGCGAACCTTCTTGCGAACGCGTTGCGCAGCCGAGTTATTGGGTGCTTTTGCCATCTTGACCTTCTTTCAATGCTTTGCGCAGATCACTTCTTGCCCGTAGCGGCCGACTTGCGCGGGCCTTTACGAGTGCGAGCGTTCGTGCGAGTACGCTGACCGCGCATCGGCAGACCACGGCGGTGACGGAAACCACGGTAGCAACCGAGGTCCATCAGGCGCTTGATGTTGATCGACATCTCGCGACGCAGGTCGCCTTCGATGGTCATGCGGCCCACTTCATCACGGATCTTTTCCAGATCAGCGTCGGTGAGGTCCTTGACCTTCTTGTCGAAAGGAATACCGCAAGACGTGCAGATCTTCTGAGCCGTCGTACGGCCAACGCCGTAGATCGAAGTCAGACCAATCTCAGTGTGCTTATGCGGCGGAATGTTGATACCAGCAATACGTGCCATGTGCGTCCTCTAATTCGCTCGTGTCGTGCAGCAATCAGCCTTGACGCTGTTTGTGGCGCGGATCGGTACAGATCACACGCACCACGCCCTTGCGACGGATGATCTTGCAATTGCGGCACATCTGCTTGACGGATGCCGAAACTTTCATGGTCTGCTCCTTGACCTACTCAAATGCGCTCACAGCGCGTAACCGGGGAAAAGAAAAGCTCACTTCGCCCGGAATACGATGCGAGCACGACTCAAATCGTACGGGGTCAGTTCTACGGTGACTTTGTCGCCGGGCAGGATGCGGATGTAATGCATCCGCATCTTGCCGGAGATGTGGCCGAGAACGACATGCCCGTTCTCCAGCTTCACACGAAACGTGGCATTAGGAAGATTCTCAAGAATCTCGCCTTGCATCTGAATGACGTCGTCTTTCGCCATGCCTTCGTTTCTGTTCTGATGGAAATTGATTAAACGTGGACTCAGCTTTTCAGCTGGCCTTGAAATTTGCCTTCTTCAGCAGCGATTCATACTGCTGGCTCATCACGTAAGACTGCACCTGAGCCCAGAAGTCCATGGTGACCACAACGATGATCAACAAGGATGTGCCGCCAAAATAGAAAGGCACGTTGTACTTCAAGGTCAAGAACTCTGGCAGCAAGCACACACCGGTGATGTAGATGGCGCCAGCCAGGGTCAAACGCGACAAGATCTTGTCAATATGCTTGGCAGTCTGATCACCCGGGCGGATACCCGGAATGAACGCACCACTCTTCTTCAGGTTGTCTGCAGTCTCGCGGCTGTTGAACACCAGAGCCGTGTAGAAGAAGCAGAAGAACACGATGGCAGCGGCGTAGAGCAGCACATAAATCGGCTGTCCTGGCGCCACCATGCCAGCGAGATCTTTCAACCAGCGCAGGCCGTCACCGGTCGCAAACCAACTCACGATCGTGGTCGGCAGCAGGATGATGGACGACGCAAAGATCGGCGGGATCACGCCCGACATGTTCAGCTTCAGCGGCAGATGAGAAGACTGGCCGCCGTAGACCTTGTTACCGACCTGGCGCTTGGCGTAGTTCACCAAGATCTTGCGCTGACCGCGCTCGACGAACACCACCAGATAGGTCACAGCCACGACGACCGCAGCCAGGAACAGGAAGGACACCGGGCCCATGGCACCTGTGCGAACCAGCTCCAACAAACCACCAATGGCACCAGGCAAACCTGCAGCGATACCGCCGAAGATCAGGATCGAAATCCCGTTGCCCAGACCACGCTCCGTGATCTGCTCACCCAACCACATCAGGAACATCGTGCCGGCCACCAGGCTGGAGACCGCCGTCAAGCGGAAGCCGAAACCAGGATTGACCACCAAGCCAGCCGAGCTTTCCAGCGCCAGAGCGATGCTCAGCGACTGGAACAAGGCCAGGCCCAAGGTGCCGTAGCGCGTGTACTGCGTGATCTTGCGGCGGCCAGCCTCGCCTTCCTTCTTCAGCGCTTCCAACGACGGCACGACATAACCCATCAACTGGATCACGATCGAGGCCGAGATGTAGGGCGTGATGCCCAGCGCAAAGACGGTGAAGCGCGACAGCGCACCGCCCGAGAACATATTGAACAGGCTCAGGATGCCACCCTCCTGACCCTTGAAGAACTGCTGCAGCTGAGCCGGATCGATACCAGGCACGGGGATATGACCCCCGATGCGATACACGACCAGGGCCAGCAACAGAAACACAAGTCGACGACGCAGGTCGCCGAACTTGCCGCTCTTGGCCAGTTGGTTTGCGTTGGTAGCCACTGTGCCTTGTTCCTAAAGCTTTAAGCGACCGAGCCGCCGGCAGCCTCGATGGCAGCCTTGGCGCCAGCCGTCGCGCCCACGCCCTTCAGCGTGATCTTGCGGCTGATCGAACCCGACAGGATGACCTTGGCGTTCTTGGTCAGCTCAGGCACCAGGCCCACAGCCTTCAGCGTCATCAGATCGATCTCGTCGGCCACCAGGGCCTGCAGATCGTCCAAGTTCACTTCGGCGTTGAACTTCAACGAAGCCGACTTGAAACCACGCTTGGGCAGGCGACGTTGCAGAGGCATTTGACCGCCTTCGAAACCCACCTTGTGGTAGCCGCCTGCGCGCGACTTCTGACCCTTGTGACCACGGCCAGCGGTCTTGCCCAGACCGGAGCCGATGCCACGGCCCACGCGACGCTTGGCGTGCTTGGCGCCAGCTGCGGGCTGAATGGTATTGAGTTGCATGTGTTGTCCTCGGTTCGTGACGGTGCTTAGAGCACCTGCACGAGATAGGCGATCTTGTTGATCATGCCGCGCACGGCCGGCGTGTCTTCCAACACGCTGGTGCTGTTCAGCTTGCGCAGGCCCAGACCCACCACGGTGGCACGGTGCGAAGCACGGGTGCCGATGGGGCTGCGAACCAACTTGACGGTTACGGTTTTCTTGTCAGACATGTGTCTACTCCAATGCTGGCGAATCAGCCGAGAATTTCTTCGACCGACTTGCCGCGCTTGGCGGCGACTTCCGCAGCCGTCGTGGAGCGCTTCAGCGCGTCCAGAGTGGCGCGAACCATGTTGTACGGGTTGGTCGAACCGTGGCTCTTGGTCACGATGTCGGTCACACCCATCACTTCGAAGACCGCGCGCATCGGGCCGCCGGCGATCACGCCGGTACCAGCTTGTGCGGGGATCATCATCACGCTGGCTGCTCCATGGCCGCCCACCACATTGTGGTGAATGGTGCCGTTGCGCAGGTCAACCTTGATCATGTTGCGACGGGCAGATTCCATCGCCTTTTGCACGGCGACGGGAACTTCCTTCGCCTTGCCCTTACCCATACCGATGCGGCCATTGCCATCACCGACCACCGTCAACGCGGCGAAGCTCAGAGTACGACCACCCTTCACCACCTTGGTGACGCGGTTGATCGCGATCATCTTTTCCTTCAGGCCGTCGTCATTGCCTTCGGTCTGCACGCGGGGTTGAAACTTTGCCATTTCGAAATCCTTTTTGCGTCAGAACTGCAGGCCGGCTTCGCGGGCTGCTTCGGCCAGAGCCTTGACACGACCGTGATAGGCGAAACCTGCGCGGTCGAAAGCAACCTTCTCGATACCAGCAGCCTTCGCCTTTTCGGCGATGCGCTTGCCGATCAATGTGGCTGCGGCCACATTGCCACCCTTGCCTGCGCCGCCCAGTTGCTCGCGGACTGCCTTCTCGGCGGTCGAAGCGCTGGCCAACACACGGGTGCCATCGTCGGAGATGACGCTTGCGTAGATGTGCAGATTGGAGCGGAACACCGTCAGGCGAACGACGCGCTGCACCGCAATGCGGGCGCGAGTCTGACGCGAGCGACGGATGCGCTGTTCTTTTTTGGTCAACATAGCGCTGCTCCTTACTTCTTCTTGGTCTCTTTGAGAGAGACCTTCTCGTCGGAATAGCGGATGCCCTTGCCCTTGTAGGGTTCCGGCGGACGGAAGGCGCGCACTTCTGCGGCCAGCTGTCCGACGACCTGGCGATCCGCGCCCTTGATCAGAATTTCGGTCTGGGTCGGGCACTCAACCTTGATACCAGCCGGCATGTCCTTCACCACGGGGTGAGAGAAACCGATCTGCAGGTTCAGCTTTTGACCTTGAGCCTGGGCACGGAAACCCACGCCAACCAGGTTCAGCTTCTTTTCGAAACCCTTGCTCACGCCGTTGACCATATTGGCCACCAGTGCGCGAACGGTGCCGCTCATCGCGCCAGCGGCGGAGGAGTCGTCACGGGGAACGAAAGACAGCTGGCCGCCTTCATTCTTGATGGTCACGAGGCCGTTCAGGGGACGCACCAGCGTGCCCAGAGCGCCCTTGACGCTGACTTGGTCAGCAGTGATGGTCACATCCACTCCCTGGGGAATGGCGACCGGCATTTTTCCAACGCGGGACATTGTGTGTCTCTCCTTGCGCTTAGGCGACGTAGCAGAGCACTTCGCCACCGATGCCGGCTTGACGTGCTTTGCGGTCGGTCATCACGCCCTGGGGCGTAGTGACAATCGCCACACCCAGGCCGTTCATGACCTGAGGGATGTCGTGGCGGCCCTTGTAAATGCGCAGGCCGGGACGGCTCACGCGTTCGATGCGCTCGATCACCGGGCGACCGGCGTAATACTTCAGCGCAATCTCCAGCTCGGGGCGAGCGGCTTCACCGCGCACTGCGAAACTGTCGATATAACCCTCGTCCTTCAGGACCTTGGCGATCGCGATCTTCAACTTGGAGGAAGGCATCACGACGCTGGGCTTCTCAACGCTCTGGGCGTTGCGAATGCGGGTCAGCATATCGGCGATAGGATCACTCATGCTCATTTGCGAAATCTCCTAATCGTGCCGATTACCAGCTGGCCTTGACGACACCGGGGATGTCGCCCTTGAAGGCCAGCTCACGAATCTTGTTACGGGCCAAGCCGAACTTGCGGAAGGTACCGCGGGGACGGCCGGTCAACGCGCAGCGGTTACGCTGACGGGTCGGGTAGGCGTTGCGAGGCAGCTTCTGCAGCTCGAGGCGAGCGATGTAGCGCTCTTCGTCCGACTTCTTCGCGTCGTTGATGATTGCCTTCAGTTCCGCGTATTTCTTCGCGTACTTGGCCACCAACGCATCGCGCTTCAGTTCACGTTGAATAAGTGAAGTTTTAGCCACGAGTCACCTCAGTTCTTGAACGGAAACTTGAACGCAGCCAGGAGTGCCTTGGCTTCGTCGTCCGTTTTGGCGGTAGTGGTGATGCTGATGTTCAGACCACGCAGCGCATCCACCTTGTCATAGTCGATCTCAGGGAAGATGATCTGTTCTTTGACGCCGATGTTGTAGTTGCCGCGGCCGTCGAACGAGCGACCCGAGATACCACGGAAGTCACGAACGCGCGGCAGCGCGATCGTCACGAAACGATCCAGGAATTCATACATCTGAACGCCGCGCAGGGTGACCATGCAGCCGATCGGCACGTTGTCACGGATCTTGAAACCTGCAATGGCCTTCTTCGACTTGGTGACCACAGGCTTCTGGCCGGCGATCTTGGTCAGGTCACCCACCGCGTGGTCCATGACCTTCTTGTCGGCGACCGCTTCACTGACACCCATGTTCAAGGTGATCTTCGTGATGCGCGGCACTTCCATGACCGACTTGTAACCAAACTTCGCCGAGAGGTCGGGCACAACTTTTTCGCGATAAAACGCTTGCAAACGAGCCATGTCGAACCCCTTAAGCCTTGATCTCTTCGCCGGTCGACTTGTAAACGCGCACCTTCTTGCCATCGGCGAGCAGCTTGATGCCCACGCGATCGGCCTTGCCGGATGCAGCGTTGAAAATCGCCACGTTGGATTGATGGATAGGCATCGTCTTGTCCACCACACCACCGGTGGTACCCTTCATCGGGTTGGGCTTGACGTGCTTTTTGACGACATTGATGCCGTCGACGACGATGTGATCAGCATCCACGCGCTGCGTCACCGCACCACGCTTACCTTTGTCACGGCCGGTCAGAACGATGACCTCGTCGCCTGTGCGAATCTTGTTCATGGCAATACCTTTGTCTGTGGCTGAGCTCAGAGAACCTCAGGCGCCAGCGACACGATCTTCATGAAACGCTCGGTACGCAGTTCACGCGTCACCGGGCCGAAGATACGAGTGCCGATCGGCTCGAGCTTGGCGTTCAGCAGCACGGCGGCATTGCCGTCGAACTTGACCAAAGAGCCGTCTTGACGACGCACGCCCTTGGCGGTGCGAACCACCACAGCGCTGTAAACCTCACCCTTTTTGACGCGGGCGCGAGGCGCAGCTTCTTTGATGCTGACCTTGATGATGTCACCAATCCCGGCATAACGACGCTTGGAACCACCAAGCACCTTGATGCACATGACGGACTTGGCGCCAGTGTTGTCCGCGACATCGAGTCGCGATTGCATTTGAATCATGTCTATCCCCAACTTTTCCCAAATCCTCTGCTGCATCGCGCGGCAAATTCATCGGTCAGTCTTGGGCCCGTTGACCAAACGCGATTCTCAGCACTCCTGTGTGAGTTTCGCGCCCAGCAGTTGAGGGCGGATCCGAGGCCATAACGCATCACAAGATGCGCCGTGCGTTCGGCGAAGCTTTAGATTGTGCACCAGAAGTCTTGATGCCGTCAAGTGCGAATTGAAAAACATTCCAAAGCCCAGACAGCCCACCGGGCCGGTGGCTGCGGGCTTGGCAAACCTCGCGCTCGACGAGAAGCGGCGCTCGATGCGCCGCTTGAACTCAGACTTGCTGAGCTTGAGCGAGCATGGTCGCTGCGTCGCTCACTTCGAACTTGCCAGGTGCTTCGATATTGAGCGTCTTGACCACGCCGTCGACCACCAGCATGGAATAGCGCTGCGAACGCAGGCCCAAGCCGCCCGCCGTCAGATCCAGCGTCAAGCCCGTGGCCTTGGTGAACTCGGCACTGCCGTCCGCCATCATGCGAACCTTGCCGGCCGTCTTCTGCTCACGTCCCCAGGCACCCATCACAAAGGCGTCATTGACCGACAGGCACCAGATTTCATCGACACCGGCGGCGCGCAGAGCCTCGGCCTGCTGCACATAGCCCGGCACATGCTGAGCTGAGCAGGTCGGCGTGAACGCACCAGGCAGCGCAAAGATGGCAATCTTTTTGCCAGCCACCAGGGCGTCGACGGCGAACTTGTTCGGGCCGAGGGAGCAGCCCTCGCCTTCAACTTCGATGAATTCTTGCAGGGTGGCCGCGGGCAGGCGATCGCCGATCTTCAGCATGAGGTGTCCTTTGTAGATAGATGTGAAAGGGGAACCGACCCTGCTTCGCCACAGCAGCGTGCGACGAATAAAGGATCCAAGGCCGGAAATGAAAAATGACCGGGCGCCAGTATTCCAGCGTTCCGGTCATTCCTGTCATGCGGAGCCCGAAGACCCCGCGAAAGACATGTTTTGCGGTGATTAAACCACTTGTGCCTTCTCGACCAGGCGGGTCACGACCCAGCTCTTGGTCTTGGACAGCGGACGGCTTTCAGCGATCTCAACCACATCACCCATCTTGTACTCGCCCTTTTCATCGTGGGCGTGGTACTTGCGGGAACGGGCCACGATCTTGCCGTAGAGCTCGTGCTTGGCGCGACGCTCAACCAGGACCGTGATGGTCTTGGCGCGCTTGTCGCTGACCACGCGACCGACCAGGGTGCGCGTGTTCTTTTCTTGAGCTTGCGTCATTTCGCGGCTCCCTTCTTCTTCTCGTTCAAGATGGTCTTGACACGAGCGATGTCGCGGCGCGTGTTGCCCAACACGGTGTGGTTGGTCAACTGTTGAGTCGCCTTTTGCATGCGAAGGCCGAAATGGGCCTTCAGCAGGTCGGTCACTTCCTTTTCCAAGGCAGCGACATCCTTGCCACGCAGTTCAGATGCTTTCATGGTGTTCTCCGCTTCAGGTGCCGACCTGGCGGGTCACGAAGGTGCAGCTCAGCGGCAGCTTTGCAGCAGCCAGAGTGAACGCTTCGCGAGCCAGGGCTTCCGGCACACCGTTGATCTCGTAGAGCACCTTGCCAGGCTGAATTTCAGCGACGTAGTACTCCGGGTTGCCCTTACCGTTACCCATACGGACTTCGGCGGGCTTCTGGGAGATCGGCTTGTCGGGGAAGATGCGGATGAAGATACGACCACCGCGCTTGATGTGGCGCGAGATTGCACGACGTGCAGCTTCGATTTGACGAGCCGTCAGGCGGCCGCGTTCGGTAGCCTTCAGACCGAAGTCACCGAAAGAAACGGCAGCACCGCGGGTAGCAACACCAGTGTTACGACCCTTTTGCTCCTTGCGGTATTTGCGACGAGCTGGTTGCAGCATGTTTATTCTCCTTTGGCCTCACCGCCAGCGGGTGCGGCCTTGCGGACGACACGCTTGGCAGCGGGCTGGGCTGCGTCACCGGTGGAAGCCGGCTTGTCGCCGCCTTCACCACGCGGACCACGGTCACCACCCGGGCGGCCACGGCCAGCCGGGGCGCCCGGACGGGCGTTGCGACGCGGACGACGATCGTCTTCACCAGCTTCGCTCTTGATCACCGGCGCTTCGCCGTTGGCCAGGCGGTCGCCGCGATAGACCCACACCTTCACGCCGATGATGCCGTACGTCGTGCTGGCTTCGGAGAAGCCATAGTCGATGTCAGCCTTCAGGGTGTGAAGAGGCACACGGCCTTCACGGTACCACTCGCAACGAGCGATTTCGATGCCGTTCAGACGGCCCGACGACATGATCTTGATGCCTTGAGCACCCAGACGCATCGCGTTCTGCATCGCACGCTTCATGGCGCGGCGGAACATGATGCGCTTTTCCAGCTGCTGGGTGATCGAGTCGGCGATCAGCTGAGCATCGATTTCAGGCTTGCGCACTTCTTCGATGTTCACAGCCACCGGCACGCCCAGACGCTTGGTCAGCTCGGCCTTCAGACTTTCGATGTCCTCGCCCTTCTTGCCGATCACCACGCCCGGACGAGCCGAGAAAATGGTGATGCGGGCGTTCTTCGCGGGGCGCTCAATCAGAACGCGCGACACAGCGGCGTTCTTCAGGCGTGCCTTCAGGAAGTCGCGGACCTGCAGATCTTCGGCCAGCATGGACGCGAAGTTCTGGTTGTTCGCGTACCAACGCGAAGCCCAGTTACGCGTGACAGGCAGGCGAAAACCGGTCGGATGAATTTTCTGTCCCATAGTCTTCCTTCAGCCTTCAGTTGCCGACCGACACGAAGATGTGGCAGGTGGGCTTGCTGATGCGGTTGCCACGGCCCTTGGCGCGGGCAGAGAAACGCTTCAGAGTTGCACCTTGCTCCACATAGATCGTGGTGACCTTGAGCTCATCAATGTCAGCGCCGTCGTTGTGCTCGGCGTTGGCGATGGCGCTTTCCAGCGCCTTCTTGATGATCAGGGCCGCCTTCTTCTGGGTGAATTCCAGGATGTTGAGCGCTTGGTCCACCTTCTTGCCGCGGATCAGGTCCGCCACCAGGCGGCCCTTGTCACACGAGAGGCGAACGCCGCGAACGATTGCTTTGGTTTCCATCGTTGGCATCCTTACTTCTTCCCGGCCTTCTTGTCGGCCGGGTGGCCCTTGAAGGTACGGGTCAGTGCGAATTCACCCAGCTTGTGGCCGACCATCTGGTCCGACACATAAACCGGCACGTGTTGCTTGCCGTTGTGGACGGCGATCGTCAGACCGATGAACTCGGGCAGGATCGTCGAACGACGCGACCAGGTCTTGATAGGCTTCTTGTCCTTGGCAGCAACCGCCTTCTCGACCTTGGCCAAGAGGTGGTGGTCAATGAACGGGCCCTTCTTCAGTGAACGAGTCATGGCCTACCCTTTACTTCTTGCGACGCGAAACGATGAACGTCTGCGTGCGCTTGTTGTTACGAGTGCGGAAGCCCTTCGTGAGGGTGTTCCACGGCGACACAGGCGCCTGGCCTTCACCGGTACGACCTTCACCACCACCGTGCGGGTGATCCACCGGGTTCATGGCGGTACCACGAACGGTCGGACGGATGCCCTTCCAACGGATTGCGCCGGCCTTGCCGTACTGGCGCAGCTGGTGCTCTTCGTTCGACACTTCGCCAATCGTGGCGCGGCAGTCGATGTGGATGCGACGGACTTCACCCGAGCGCAGACGCAGCTGGGCGTAGACGCCTTCGCGAGCCATCAGCACCACGGACACGCCAGCCGAGCGAGCGATTTGCGCGCCCTTGCCAGGCAGCATTTCGACGCAGTGGATGGTGGAGCCCACGGGGATGTTGCGGATGGGCAGGGTGTTACCAGCCTTGATCGGAGCTTCCGCGCCGCTCACGATGGTCGAACCCACTTCCAAGCCACGGGGAGCGATGATGTAACGACGCTCGCCGTCGGCATAGCACACCAGAGCGATGTGAGCCGTACGGTTCGGGTCGTATTCAATGCGCTCAACCTTGGCGGGGATGCCGTCCTTGTTGCGCTTGAAGTCGACCACACGGTAGTGGTGCTTGTGACCACCGCCCTTGTGGCGAATCGTGATGTGACCGTTGTTGTTACGGCCAGCATTTTGCTTTTGCGGTTCCAGCAGCGAAGCTTCCGGAGCGCCCTTGTGCAGGTGCGAGTGCACCACCTTCACGACGGCACGGCGGCCAGGTGAAGTCGGCTTGACTTTAACGACGGCCATTACGCAGCCTCCCCGGAGAAGTTGAGCTCTTGGCCCGCCTTCAGCGACACGTACGCCTTCTTGACGTGGTCGCGGCGACCGATGGAACGGCCGAAGCGCTTGACCTTGCCCTTGACGTTGACAACGTTCACAGCCTCAACCTCGACCTTGAACATCAGTTCAACAGCGGCCTTGATTTCGGGCTTGGTGGCGTCGCGCAGCACCTTGAACAACACTTGGTTGTGCTTTTCAGCAACCGCCGTGGCCTTTTCGGACACGATGGGAGCCAGCAGCACCGAGGCCAGACGGCCTTCAGAATACTTTTGGGCGCTCATGCCAGCATCTCCTGGAGTTGCTCCATAGCGGCCTTGGTCACCAGCACCTTCTTGTAGAAGACCAGCGACAGGGGATCCGCGTAGCGCGGCTCGCACACCAGCACATTGGCCAGGTTGCGCGAAGCGAGCAGCAGGTTGTCGTCCATCTGATCAGCGATCAGCATCACCGATTCCAGGCCCATGGCCTTGAACTTGGCGGCCAACAGCTTGGTCTTGGGAGCTTCCAGCGTGATCGAATCGATCACGGCCAGACGGCCTTCACGTGCCAGCTGCGAGAGGATGGCGGCCATACCGGCGCGGTACATCTTCTTATTCAGCTTGTGGGTGAAGTTTTCGTCAGGCATGTTCGGGAAAATCCGACCGCCCCCACGCCACAGCGGCGAGGACGTCATACCAGCACGTGCACGACCCGTTCCCTTTTGACGGAACGGCTTCTTGGTCGAGTGCTTGACTTGTTCGCGGTCCTTCTGGGCGCGAGTGCCTTGGCGAGCGTTGGCCTGGAAGGCCACGACCACCTGGTGCACCAGGGCTTCGTTGTAATCGCGAGCAAACAGCGTATCAGGAGCGTCCACCTTGGCGGTGGCCTGACCTTGCTCATTCAGGAGCTCGAGCTGCATCAGATGGCTCCCTTCTTGAGCTTGACCTTGACGGCGGGACGAACGACAACGTGGCCGTTCTTCGAACCCGGCACAGCACCGCGGACCAGCAGCAGTTGACGAGCTTCGTCAACGCGCACGATGTCCAGGTTCTGCACGCTCACCGTCACGTCACCCAGGTGACCCGACATCTTCTTGCCCGGGAACACGCGGCCCGGATCCTGTGCCATCGAGATGGAGCCAGGAACATTGTGCGAGCGGCTGTTACCGTGCGAAGCACGCTGCGAGCTGAAGTTGTGACGCTTGATGGTGCCTTCGAAGCCCTTACCGATGGAGGTGCCTTGCACGTCCACCAGCTGACCCACTGCGAACAGCGAGACCGGCACTTGCGCGCCCGGCTTGTACTCGGCGGCCACTTCAGCGGCAACACGGAATTCGCTCATGACACGACCGGCTTCCACACCTGCCTTGGCAAGGTGGCCGGCTTCCGGCTTGGTAACGCGCGATGCTTTGCGCTCACCGTACACCACTTGAATGGCGGTGTAGCCGTCGGTCTCTACGGTCTTGATCTGGGACACGCGGTTGTTGGACACATCCAGCACCGTCACAGGCACGGCATCGCCGTCGTCCGTGAAGATGCGCATCATGCCCACCTTGCGGCCCAGCAATCCGAGACGATTGCTTAGACTCATGGTTTTTCTCCAGCCCCACAGGTTGACCCTGGAAGCCATTTACATACACCCGACATCGATTGGCCGGGCTGACCAGTGCACCGTACGCACAAGCCCTCCCTGGGGAAGCCCTGCCGGACACGATGCGCCAAATTCCGCGCCGGAAAATTCCACCGCGGAAAAGCTGGCGAGTATAGCGTGAACCCTGATGAATACGCAAGGGTCACGACACCCTACCAAGAAAAAGGGCGACTCTTTCGAGTCGCCCTTCTCTGAATCTGACCGAGGTCAGTTCACATGCTCAGCACCGTCTTGCGTCGGCGCCAGCATGTCAAGCATCACTGCAGCTTGATTTCGACGTCGACGCCAGCCGGCAGGTCGAGCTTCATCAGCGCGTCAACGGTCTTGTCCGTCGGGTCCACGATGTCCATCAGACGTTGGTGGGTACGGATTTCGAACTGGTCGCGCGAAGACTTGTTCACGTGCGGCGAACGCAGGATGTCAAAACGCTCGAAGCGGGTCGGCAGGGGCACGGGACCCTTGACGATCGCGCCAGTGCGCTTGGCGGTTTCCACGATCTCGGCAGCCGATTGGTCGATCAGCTTGTAGTCAAACGCCTTCAGGCGGATGCGGATCTTTTGCTTTTGCATGACGATTCCTTCAAAGAACGTGCGGGCTCAAATGCCTTGAGTGCCGCGAAGTAGGTGAAGCCCGCGCCGCCACATCGGCAGCAGCGCGGACTGGTCACGCAAAAGTGTTAGGCCAGGATGGTGGCAACCACACCCGAACCCACGGTACGGCCACCTTCGCGGATTGCGAAGCGCAGACCGGTTTCCATGGCGATCGGAGCGATCAGCTTCACGGTGATGCCGACGTTGTCGCCGGGCATGACCATTTCCTTGTCGGCCGGCAGCTCCACAGCACCGGTCACGTCCGTCGTACGGAAGTAGAACTGGGGACGGTAGTTGTTGAAGAACGGGGTGTGACGGCCGCCTTCTTCCTTGCTCAGCACATACACCTCAGCGGTGAAGTGGGTGTGCGGCTTGATGGTGCCGGGCTTGGCCAGCACTTGGCCGCGCTCCACGTCTTCGCGCTTGGTGCCGCGCAGCAGGATACCGACGTTGTCGCCGGCTTGACCTTGGTCCAGCAGCTTGCGGAACATTTCCACGCCCGTGACGGTGGTCTTCTGCACGTCGCGGATACCGACGATTTCGATTTCTTCGCCGACCTTGATGATGCCGCGCTCAACGCGACCGGTCACCACGGTGCCACGACCCGAGATCGAGAACACGTCTTCGACCGGCAGCAGGAAAGCACCGTCCACAGCGCGCTCAGGCGTGGGGATGTAGCTGTCCAGAGCGTCAGCCAGGCGCATGATGGCTTGCTCGCCCAGATCGCCGGTGTCGCCTTCCAGAGCCAGCTTGGCCGAACCCTTGATGATGGGGGTGTCGTCGCCGGGGAAGTCGTACTTGCTCAGCAGCTCGCGCACTTCCATTTCCACCAGTTCCAGCAGCTCGGCGTCATCCACCATGTCGCACTTGTTCAGGAACACGATGATGTACTTCACACCCACTTGGCGAGCCAGCAGGATGTGCTCGCGGGTCTGGGGCATCGGGCCGTCAGCGGCCGAGCACACCAGAATCGCGCCGTCCATCTGTGCGGCGCCGGTGATCATGTTCTTCACATAGTCAGCGTGGCCGGGGCAGTCCACGTGGGCGTAGTGACGGCCAGCGGTTTCGTACTCGACGTGAGCGGTGTTGATGGTGATGCCGCGAGCCTTTTCTTCAGGCGCAGCGTCGATCTGGTCGTAGGCCTTGGCCTCGCCGCCGAACTTCTTCGACAGCACGGTCGCGATCGCAGCCGTCAGGGTCGTCTTGCCATGGTCCACGTGACCGATGGTACCGACGTTGACGTGCGGCTTGGTGCGCTCAAATTTACTCTTTGCCATTGCAATTGCTCCAAAAAGAACAGGTCGCCAGTCTCAGGGTTTAGCGTTTCCCTCAGGCCTGCGACTCCCGGCGACTGGCAACCGGGCAGAACCTGAGAAAGACGATCTCGAATGAGAAGAAGCGCGGAAGCCTCGGTTGGAGGATTCAGCGCTTCGGAGTCATCACTTGCCGCGGGCGGTGATGATGGCGTCAGCCACGTTCTTCGGAGCTTCAGCGTAGTGCTTGAACTCCATCGTGTAGGTGGCGCGGCCTTGGGTGGCGGAACGCAGGGTCGTCGAGTAACCGAACATTTCCGACAGCGGAACTTCGGCCTTGATGATCTTGCCACCGCCGACCATGTCGTCCATACCTTGGACCATGCCGCGACGGCTGGACAGATCGCCCATCACCGTACCGGCGTAGTCTTCCGGCGTTTCGACTTCCACGGCCATCATCGGCTCCAGGATCACCGGCGAAGCCTTGCGGCAGCCGTCCTTGAAGCCCATCGAAGCGGCCATCTTGAAGGCGTTTTCGTTCGAATCCACTTCGTGGTAGGAACCGAAGGTCAGCGTGACCTTCACGTCCACCACGGGGTAGCCGGCCAGCACGCCATTCGGCAGGCTGTCGATGATGCCCTTTTCCACGGCAGGGATGAATTCGCGAGGAACCACACCGCCCTTGATGGCGTCCACGAACTCGAAGCCCTTGCCCGGCTCTTGCGGCTCAACGGTCAGCACGACGTGACCGTACTGGCCCTTACCGCCCGACTGACGCACGAACTTGCCTTCCACGTCGGTGGCCGACTTGCGGATGGTTTCGCGGTAGGCCACTTGCGGCTTGCCGACGTTGGCTTCCACGCCGAACTCGCGCTTCATGCGGTCGACAATGATTTCCAGGTGGAGCTCGCCCATGCCGGAAATGATGGTCTGGCCCGATTCTTCATCGGTACGCAGGCGGAAGGACGGATCTTCCTTGGCCAGACGGCCCAGGGCGATACCCATCTTTTCCTGGTCGGCCTTGGTCTTGGGTTCCACGGCCTGCGAGATCACGGGCTCAGGGAAGACCATCTTTTCCAGGGTGATCACTGCTTCCGGATCGCACAGGGTTTCACCGGTGGTGACGTCCTTCAGGCCCACGCAAGCTGCGATGTCGCCGGCCAGAATTTCCGAGATTTCTTCACGCTGGTTGGCGTGCATCTGCAGAATACGACCGATACGTTCCTTCTTGCCGCGGATCGGGTTGAACACCGAATCGCCCGACTTCAGCACGCCCGAATAGACGCGCACGAAGGTCAGCTGACCGACGTAGGGGTCAGTCATCAGCTTGAAGGCCAGAGCCGAGAACTTGGCATCGTCGGACGCATCGCGCGACGACGGCTGGTCATTCTCGTCCGTGCCCGGCACGGGAGGAACGTCCACCGGCGAGGGCAGGAAGTCGATCACGCCGTCCAGCATGCGCTGCACGCCCTTGTTCTTGAACGCGGTACCGCAGAACATCGGCTGGATTTCAGCAGCCAGCGTACGGGCACGGATGCCTTCCAGGATTTCGGCTTCGCTCAGCTCGCCGGACTCCAGGTACTTGTTCATCATGTCTTCGTTCGACTCGGCAGCGGCTTCAACCAGGTTGTCGCGCCACTTTTGCGCATCGGCCTGCAGCTCGGCAGGGATGTCGCGGTAGTCGAACTTCATGCCCTGGGAGGCTTCGTCCCAGAAGATGGCCTTCATCTTGATCAGGTCGACCACGCCCTTGAAGTTTTCTTCAGCGCCGATGGGGATGACCACGGGCACAGGGTTGGCCTTCAGACGCAGACGCATCTGATCGTAGACCTTGAAGAAGTTGGCGCCGGTACGGTCCATCTTGTTCACAAAGGCCAGACGAGGCACCTTGTACTTGTTGGCTTGGCGCCAAACGGTTTCCGACTGGGGCTGCACGCCACCCACAGCGCAGTAAACCATGCAAGCACCGTCGAGCACACGCATCGAACGCTCAACTTCAATGGTGAAGTCCACGTGTCCGGGGGTGTCGATGATGTTGAAGCGGTGCTCGGGGTAGGACATGTCCATACCCTTCCAGAAGCAGGTGGTCGCAGCCGAGGTGATGGTGATACCACGCTCTTGCTCTTGCTCCATCCAGTCCATGGTGGCCGCGCCATCATGCACTTCACCGATCTTGTGGTTCACACCGGTGTAGAAAAGGATACGCTCGGTCGTCGTGGTCTTGCCAGCGTCGATGTGCGCCGAGATACCGATATTGCGGTAGCGCTCGATGGGGGTCTTGCGTGCCATGATGTCACTCCAGAAAGGCAGGAGCCGCCAGCGGGTCAGTAGAAACCCGAGGCGGCTGAATCGAAGTAAATTAGAAGCGGAAGTGCGAGAAGGCCTTGTTGGCTTCGGCCATGCGGTGAACTTCGTCACGCTTCTTCATGGCGCCGCCGCGGCCTTCAGCTGCTTCCAGCAGCTCGTTGGCCAGACGCTGCGACATGGATTTTTCACCACGCTTGCGGGCCGATTCCTTCAACCAACGCATGGCCAGAGCCATCCGGCGGACGGGACGAACTTCCACGGGAACTTGGTAGTTCGCACCGCCAACGCGGCGGGACTTCACTTCGACCATCGGCTTGACGTTGTTCAAGGCAACCAGGAACACTTCCAGCGGGTCCTTGCCAACCTTCTTTTCGACTTGTTCCAGAGCACCGTAAATGATGCGCTCTGCAACCGCCTTCTTGCCCGACTCCATGATGACGTTCATGAACTTGGACAGATCAACATTGCCGAACTTGGGATCAGGCAGGATCTCGCGTTTGGGTACTTCGCGACGACGTGGCATGGGATTCTTCCTCTTGCTTCAGTGGGTACGGGCAACTGCCCTGCACCTTTGGATGACCACCGACTTCTGGGGCATCCACTTACTCGGTAGCGGCCAATCTTGGGAATGGCTGAAACCGCAAAAACGCCTGGCGCCAGCAGAATGCCGGGCCGACATGACTCTTTGATTACTTCTTCGGACGCTTCGCGCCGTACTTGGAACGCGACTGCTTGCGGTCTTTCACGCCTTGCAAGTCCAGCGAACCGCGCACGATGTGGTAACGCACACCCGGCAAGTCCTTGACACGACCGCCGCGCACCAGCACCACGCTGTGCTCTTGCAGGTTGTGGCCTTCACCGCCGATGTAGGAGATGACCTCGAAACCGTTGGTCAGGCGCACCTTGGCAACCTTACGCAGAGCCGAGTTCGGCTTCTTCGGAGTCGTGGTGTAGACGCGGGTGCAAACGCCGCGGCGTTGCGGGCAATTCTGCATTGCCGGCGACTTGGATTTCGTGACCTCGGCCTGACGGCCGTGGCGCACGAGCTGATTGATGGTTGGCATAAGTAACTTGTTCCCGTTTGAAGTCACACACTTCAGCAGCATCACTCAGGATGAGCGCAAACCTTGACTGGCTGACGCGGCACACCCGGCACCAACGCGGGATGCGACACACGCCTGAAATCTTCACAAAGATCCAGCGACAAATCGCCAGCGGGTTTGTTCACCGCCGGCGGCATTCCGTGAATCCATGGAAAATTCTCAGCAAGGCCTGCTGAAGAGCCCGCGATTGTAGATCAGATCAACGAGAACACACAAGCCGAGGCTTCGGAAGGCGCTATGCTGCCTCGCTTTGCCGAAGTTTCGGGCCGCTCAGCCCGCTTGCGGACCCGAGGCCGAAGGCCCTGCCGCACACGACCGCAACCCGCCACACGATTCGATTCCACGCGGCCTGGCCGCGGCTGCTCATGCCCGATTCCCCAGTGAACGATTCCGCCCACACCGCCCCGCGCATCGTCATCGACACCCAGGTGATCATGGACTGGCTGGTGTTTCGCGACCCGCGAGTACAGGCTCTGGCACAGGCCGTGGTCGGCCGGCAGGTGCAATGGATCGGCGAGCCGGCCATGCTCGATGAGCTTCGCCATGTGCTGGGCCGCGGGGTCGCCGCCCAGTTCGAACCCGATCTCGCCTGGATCGAAAGCCAGTTTGAGCAGCATTGCCAGATGATCGCCAGCGCCAGCCCTCCGGCCGTGCGCCTGGTCTGCCGCGACCCAGACGATCAGAAGTTCATCGACCTGGCCCTGGCTCAGCGGGCGCACTGGCTGCTGTCGCGCGACCGCGCCGTGCTGGCCCTGGCCAAACGTGCGCGGGCTCAAGGCTTGCTGATCTTGAATCCAGATAAATGGACGCCCCCGCCCCCGGCCGGCCTCGCTGCCTGAGCGCTCGGCGAGCAAGCCGCCAGAGCAGTTTCGTTCAGGCCTGCTTTTCCGGCTTCACGCAAGCCGGCTTGCACACCACCTCGGTGCGGCCCAGCACGCGCTTGGACATCAGGTTGTTGGGGGTGCGGTGTTTGCCGCATTTGAAGCAAGAGCGGGTATGACCGCTGCCCAGAAAGGGCGAACCGCCCAGTTTGGACTCATAACGCAGACCGTTGTCACTGACGCTGGTGTAGGTGTCTTTGCTCATTGGTGTCGCGGGTTCACGGTGCCGACCATCAGCGCGAGGGGCGCCTAGGCCTGAATGTGCTGGACTGCTTTCCTCTGCCCTCTGAACCATAGTAGGCGGCCGGGCGTGGCTTTGACTACCTCGCTTGCCCCAGGTTTTGTCACAATCGCGCACGCCGGCCGGCCCCTCCCCCTCAGATGCGGGCGCTGGGCGCGCCAATTCGCCCTACCGGGCTGGCTTTCCAACCTTTTTGCAGCCCAAGCCCCTCGACATGGCCAAACTGTTTTTTCGCTACGCGGCCATGAATGCCGGCAAATCCACCGCCCTGCTGCAGGTGGCGCACAACTACGAGGAGCGCGGCCACCGCGTGCGGCTGTTCACCGCGCAGATCGACGATCGCTACGGGCGCGGCACCATCACCTCACGCTTGGGGCCGCAGCGCGAGGCGGAGGTGTTTGGGCCCGAGACGGATTTCCTGGCCCTGCCGCTGCAACTGCCGGAGGTGTCCTGCGTCTTGATTGATGAGGCGCAGTTTCTACTCAAACACCAGGTCTGGGCGCTGCATGAGCTGGCGCATGTGCGCAATGTGCCGGTGATCTGCTACGGCTTGCGCACCGATTTCCAGGGTGAGTTGTTCCCCGGGTCCGCCACCTTGCTGGCTCTGGCGGACGAGATGGACGAGATGAAGACCATCTGCGACTGCGGCCGCAAGGCCACGATGAATATGCGTGTCGACGCCAACAACCGCAAGGTCACCGAAGGCAATCAAGTGGAAATTGGTGGCAACGCCCGCTACCGGGCGGTGTGCGGGCGCTGCTTCCGGCAGCAGGCCTGAGAGAGCCAGGCCGGCCGGCGTTGAAGTCGGGAACGCAGCGCGCCGCTCGGGGCGCGCTGACGTGTCCGCTCAGCCCTTGCTGAGCTGTTCGTCGAGCTCCTTGCACGACGGTGCGCAGACAGGCTGCGACTTGCCCAAGAGCTTCTTGGATTTCAGCATCGCGCGCGGGCGGTGCTTGCCGCACAAAAAGCACGACATGGTTGCGGCACCAAAGGAAGAGGTCGCCGCGAACGGCGAACCCGGTGCTTTAGAGCGGTAACGCAGACCATCGGCTTCGATGGTCGTTTTAGTACTGTCCTTGGCCACGTCGGTCCTGATAGTGAGTTAGTGGGAGCTAGCCATGCCGGGCCGGTGACTCCGTTGCCGAAGCCGCCGCCCGAATGGGCGAACCCCGCTATTTTCCACCATCTGGAGGCCGATCCGGCGCCGGCGCCGCCCGCCGGCCCCAGACACAGAGGGAGGGGATTCCCCTAGAGCGCCCCAAACACGGGCCTTGCAGACCCTGTCCGACCCCAGCAAACATGCGGCCGCTGGGCGCTTCAACGCCCCTCAAAACGCGGCGTGCGACGCGCCTGCCAGGCCGCCACGCCCTCGGCCAAATCGCTGGACGCATTGGCCCGGGCGATGTCGGCCTGCAGCGCCGCCGGGTCCAGCTGACCGCGCGCGATCGCATTCAAGTGCTTCTTCATGCCCAGCAGCGCCAGCGGCGCCATGGCCAGCAGCTGGGTCACAAGTTCCTGCGTGGCGGTCTCCAGCGCCGCCGCATCGGGCAGCAACTGGTCGAGAAAGCCGCTGCGCAGCATCTCCTGCGCGTCCAGCGTGGCACCCGCCAGCAAGACCTTCTTGGCCCAGGGCAGGCCAAGGCGGCTGACATAGCGCTCCATGCCGCCGCGGTAGAAATGCAGGCCCAGCTTGGCCGCCGGCACAAACATCTCGCAGGCCGGCTGCCCAAGGCGGAAATCGCAGGCCAGGGCCAGGTCGGTCGCGCCGCCGTAGACGCCGCCCTGGATCTGGGCCACGGTCACCGGGCGGGCGTTCTCCCAGGCATCACTGAGCTCGGCAAACAGGGCGCCGGCGTCGAGGCCCGGCACCGCGTCGATATTGAATCCACTGCAGAAATGCCGGCCCTCGCCGCGCAGCAGCAGCACGCGCAGCTCCTCGCGCGCATTCACCTCTTGCAGCTGCGCCTGCAAGTCCAGCAAGTCGCTGGGCTCCAGGCGGTTGGCCAGGCGAGGCCGGCGCAGGGTGATGCGGGCCAGATGGCCATCAACTTCGAGCAAAGGGGCGTGGCCAGGCATGGCGGGCAAGAATGCAAACAAGGGCGAAGCAGGCAGTCTAGCGGCAGGCCGGTTTGTCAATGCGGCCCTGTCCCGAGCGGCGCCCGGCCCTCACTTGTTTAGAGTCGGACGCATCCGCCACGCTCTCGCTGCCACTGCCTCTCCATGGATTTATCAATCGCCAGCATCCTGCTGCTCGACGGCCTGAGCAACGGCGCCATCTACGCCCTGCTGGCCCTGGCCACCGTGCTGGTGTTCACCGTGACCCGGGTGATCTTCATCCCGCAGGGTGAGTTCGTGGCTTTCGGCGCGCTCACCCTGGCCGCCCTGCAGCAAGGCCAAAGGCCGGGCACTGTGGTGTTTTTGCTGAGTCTGACCGGCCTGGTCGCCCTGCTCGACCTCTGGGCCGGGTGGCGGGCGGGTGAGGCGGCCACGCCCCTGCTGCGGCGGGTGGTCCAGGCCGCCGCCCTGCCCCTGGGTCTGAGCGCCCTGGCCTGGTGGGCGGCGCCGCTGCAGCTGCCCTTGCTGCTGCAGGTGCTGCTGACCCTGGCCATTGTCACGCCCATGGGCCCCTTGCTGTACCGCCTGGCCTACCAGCCGCTGGCCGACGCCTCGGTGTTGGTGCTGCTGATCGTCTCGGTCGGCGTGCATTTCAGCCTGACCGGCCTGGGCCTGGTGTTCTTTGGCGCCGAGGGCTCGCGCAACCCCAGTTTCTGGGACAGCAGCTTCACCCTGGGCCCGCTGTTCATGGCCGGGCAGACGGTGATCATCCTGCTCGCCTCGCTGGCCCTGATCGTGCTGCTCTGGCTGTTCTTCGAGCGCAGCCTCTACGGCAAGGCCTTGCGGGCCACAGCGGTGAACCGGCTGGGTGCGCGGCTGATGGGCATTTCCAGCACGGCTGCGGGCCGCCTGTCCCTGGCCATGGCGGCCTTCATCGGCGCGCTCTCGGGCGTGCTGATCAGCCCGACCACGACGATTTTTTACGACAGCGGTTTTCTGATCGGTTTGAAAGGTTTCGTCGCCGCGGTGTTCGCTGGCCTGGCCAGCTATCCCGGCGCAGCGCTGGGCGCGGTGCTGGTGGGGCTGCTGGAATCCTTCAGCTCCTTCTGGGCCAGCGCCTTCAAGGAGGTGATCGTCTTCACCTCCATCCTGCCCGTGCTGCTGTGGCGCTCGCTGCGCAACCCGCACTCTGACGAGCATTGAGCCGTGACCATGCGACTGAACCGCAGCCTCCTGCTGCCCATCCTGGGCCTGGCCCTGCTCTTTGCCCTGCCCCTGCTGCCGGTGCCCGAGTTCTGGATCACGCAGCTCAACTACATCGGCATGTTCGCCCTGGTCAGCCTGGGCCTGGTGCTGCTGACCGGTGTGGGCGGCCTGACCTCTTTCGGCCAAGCCGCCTTCGTGGGCTTGGGCGCCTACAGCACGGCGCTGCTGAGCACCCAGTTCGGACTCTCGCCCTGGCTGGGCCTGCTGGCGGGCTGGCTGCTGACCGGTGGCGTGGCCTGGTTGCTGGCCCTGCTGACCCTGCGCATGTCGGGCCATTACCTGCCGCTGGCGACCATCGCCTGGGCGCTGAGCCTCAACTTCAGCATGGCCAATCTGGAGGTGCTGGGCAAGTACGACGGCATCCTCGGCCTGCCGGCGCTGCAGCTCTTCGGCCTCAGCCTGCAGGACGGCCGCGCCATCTACGGCCTGATCTGGGGCATCGCCCTGCTGGCGGCGCTGGCGGTGCGCAATCTGCTGGACTCGCGACCGGGCCGCGCCATCCGTGCGCTGAACGGCGGCGTCACCATGGCCGAGGCCATGGGTGTGTCCACCTTCCGCTACAAGGTCATCATCTTCGTGCTGGCTGCTCTGCTGGCGTCCACCTCCGGCTGGCTGTTCGCCCATGTGCAGCGCACGGTCAACCCCAGCCCCTTCGGCCTGAAGATGGGCATCGAGTACCTGTTCATGGCCGTGGTCGGCGGCGTGTCCAGCGTCTGGGGCGCCTTTGTCGGCGCCGGGGTGTTCAAGCTGGTGGAAGACCAGCTGAAAGAGCTGCTGCCCGCCCTGCTCGGCAGCAATGGCAATTTCGAGATCATCGTGCTGGGCATCGTGCTGGTGCTGGTGCTGCAGCATGCACCGCGCGGGCTCTGGCCCTATGCCCAGCAGCTGCTGCAGCGCTGGTGGCCCAGCCCGCGGCGAACGCAGGACTGGAGCCAGGCAGCGCCTCTGCCCCAGCGCGCCAAGCCGCAGGCGGGCGAGCCGCTCTTGCAGGTCGAGCGCCTGCGCAAGCAGTTCGGCGGTCTGGTGGCCGTGAACGATGTCAGCTTCGGCATCCGGGCCGGCGAGATCATCGGCCTGATCGGCCCCAACGGCGCCGGCAAGTCCACCACCTTCAACCTCATCACCGGCGTGCTGCCGGCCAGCGGCGGCTCCGTGCACTTTCGCGGCGAGGACGTGTCTGGACTGCCCTCGCGCGAGATCGCCCGGCGCGGCGTTTCGCGCACTTTCCAGCACGCCAAGATGATGGCCGAGATGACCGTGCTGGAGAACGTGGCCCTGGGCGCCTACCTGCGCGGCCACAGCGGCACGCTGCGCGCCCTCTTGCGCCTGGACCGCGCCGAGGAACAGCGTCTGTTCCGCGAGGCCGAGCTGCAGCTGCGCCGCATCGGCATGGCCGAGCAAGCGCATGAACTGGCGGGCAATCTGGCCCTCGGCCCGCAGCGCCTGATGGAGATCGCCCGCGCCTTGTGCAGCGACCCCGCCCTGCTGTTGCTGGACGAGCCCGCCGCCGGCCTGCGTCACAAGGAAAAGCAGGCCCTGGCCGAGGTGCTGCGCCAGCTGCAGCGCGAAGGCCTGAGCGTGCTGCTGGTTGAGCACGATATGGAGTTCGTGATGGGTCTGACCGACCGCCTGGTGGTGATGGAGTTCGGCACCAAGCTGATCGAAGGCACGCCGGCCGAGGTGCAGGCCAGCCCCGAGGTGCGCGCCGCCTACCTCGGCACCGAACATTGAATGTCTCTGCCAGGACGCTGAACCCATGAGCTCCCCCACACCCTTGCTGAGCGTGCGCGGCCTGCACGCCGGCTATGGCCGCGCCGAGGTGCTCAGCGGCCTCGATCTGGACCTGCCGGCCGGACAGGTGGTCACGGTCATCGGCCCCAACGGCGCCGGCAAGAGCACCACCTTGAACGCCTTGATGGGCGTGCTGCCGGCACGCGGCCGCATCCTGCTGGACGGCGAGGACATTGCCGGTCTGAGCCTGGAAGAACGTGTGATGCGCGGCCTGGCCCTGGTGCCGGAAAAGCGCGAGCTCTTCACCACCATGAGCGTGGAAGACAACCTGCTGCTCGGCGGCTACCGGCCGCTGCGCCTGGGCCAGCGCGACTGGCGCGAGCAGCTGACCCAGGTCTTCGAGCTGTTCCCACGCCTGCTGGAGCGGCGCGAGCAGCTGGCCGGCACCTTGTCCGGCGGCGAGCGCCAGATGCTGGCCGTGGGACGCGCCCTGATGGCCCGGCCCAAGGTGCTGATGCTGGACGAGCCCAGCCTGGGTCTGGCCCCGCTGGTGGTGAAAGAGATCTTCCGCATCGTCACCACCTTGCGCGAGCGCGGCGTCAGCGTGCTGCTGGTGGAGCAGAACGCCCGCGCGGCGCTGGAGGTGGCCGACTACGGCTATGTGCTGGAGACCGGCGCCATCGCCTTGCAAGGCCCGGCCGCCGCCCTGGCCGGCGACGGTCGTGTGGTCGAGACCTATCTCGGCAGCGCCCGGCACAAGCCGGCCGCCATGTGAGGGCTTGAAGAACCGCGGCGCGCAAAGCGCCGCCGGGCCTGAAATACTTGACGAATTCCCCGCGGGCTTGAAATCCGTCCTTGGGTTCACGCTGATACTGGCCGATGACCTGAAGGCCGCGACGACGGACCGGGGAGGAATCTTTGTCAGCCATGGATCTGTTTGCACTCAACCACGAAGTCACTGCCCTGGAATCGGCCCTGACCGAGCTGCAGGGTGAAGCGCGCCTGAGCGTGCTGCTGCCCCTGGCCTGGCATCTGCGTCAGCGCGACTGCAAGCGCGCCCTGCTGCTGGTCAACGAGGCCGAGGAATGGCTGGCCCAGGTGAGCTGGGATGAAGCCCGCAGCCAGGCCTGCCATGCACGACTCTTGCTGGTGCTGGGCGAGGTGGCCTGGTTGTTCGCCCAGCTCGACGCGGCCGAGCAGTACGCCGAGGCCGCGGTCGAGAACTTCGCCCAGCTGGGCGACCGCGTCGGCTGCGGTGACGGCCAACTGCTGCGCGCCGCCCTGTGCACCGAGCATGGCGACAGCGCCACACGCGACGCCTGCCTGCAACAGGCGCAAGACGACTACCGCGCCGCCGGAGACGCCGAGCGACAGCAGATCGTGCGCGCCATGCGCCTGAACCATGCGGCCTGGCGCGACACCACCGGCACGGCGGCACGGCTGCACAGCGAATTCGCCGGCCTGCCCCAGCCCCTGCCCCCGGCCCTGCAAGCCTGGGTCAGCAGCGCCAATGCCCTGGTGGCCGCCTTCACCGGCGAGCTGGGCATGGCGATCAAGCATTTTCTGCAGGCCCACCACGCGGCCATGGAAAGCGGCCAGATCCGCCACGCCGTGTTTTCAGCCAGCAATGGCGCCGACAATTTCGCGTCGCTCGGCGACCTGGATGCCGCCCTGGAATGGGACGAGCTGGCCCTGGCTCAGGCCCAGGCCTGCGGCTGGCCCGGCACCCTGGGCGGCGCGCAGATGCAGACCGGCAATGTGCTGCGCCTGCTGGGCCGCCTGCCCGAGGCCCACGCCATCCTGAACGAGGCGCTGGGATCCATGCAGGCCCTGCAGCACGCCAGCCGCTACAGCCTGGCCCTGCAGTACCAGGGCGATGTGGCCCTGGACATGGGCGAGCCGGCGGCGGCGCTGGATTGTTTTCTGCAAGCCGAGACCATTGCGGTCAATCTGGGCGAGCCTTTCTATCTGCTGCGCTGCTGGCGCGGCCAGGCCAGTGCCCTGGGCCGGCTCGGCGAGCCCGAGCAGGCATTGAGCAAGATCTCGGCCGCCTTGCTCAATGCCCGCGAGCTGGGCAGCGCCGATGAGCAGATCAAGGTGCTGCGCGTCTTCGCCGAGCTCTACCAGCAATACGCCCTGCCCGCCCCCGAGGGCATGACGGCCGCCAGCCCCACCCTGCACTACCTGCTGCAGGCCTTGCAAATGGCCAGCAGCATCAAGGGCTACATCCTGCCCAGCGACCTGCTCGACGAGCTGGCCAATGCCTACGCTGCCACCGGTGATGCCGCGCAGGCTCGCCATTACGGCCAGGCCGCCGCAGCCGCGCGTGACAACAAGCGCCTGGACGATGCGCGCAACCGCGCCATGGCCATGCAGGTGCGGCAGGAGAGCGCCTTGGCCCGTGCCGAGGCCGAGTACCACCACCGCCTGGCGCAGGCCGAGAGCGAACGCGCCGCCCAGCTGCAGGAGGCCAGTGCCACGCTGGAGACCCTGGGCCGCATCGGCCGCGAGATCACCGGCAGCCTCAACACCGACGCCGTTTTCGCCGCGCTGTATCGCCACCTCGGTCAGCTGCTGGACACGACCTCCTTCTTCGTCTACCTGCTGGAGCCAGGCGGCCATGCGCTCAAGGCCGCCTTCATCAACGAGGCGCGCCACCGCTTCCCCTCGCCGCTGATTTCGCTGCAAGATCCCGAATCGCTGACCGCACGCTGTGCCCGCGAACGCTGCGAGCTGTTCTTCCCGTCCGCGCCCCGCAGCCATCCGCCCGGGCATCTGATGGGGCCACTGGAAACGCAGAGCATGATGTTCTCGCCTCTGCTGATCGGCGACCGGCTGCTGGGCGTGATGTCGGTGCAGTCGGTGGACAGCCATGCCTACGGCGAACGCGAGCAATCGATCTTCCGCACCCTGTCGGCTTACGCCGCCATCGCCCTGGACAACGCCGGGGCCTACGCCGCCGCCGAGACCGCGCGCCAGCAAGCGAACGCCGCGCTGGAGGCCCTGAACGAAGCCCGCGCCAAGCTGGCCGACCGCGCCGAATGGCTGGCCGAGGAGGTGCGCAAGGCCACCAACCAGATCGTTCAGCGCGAGCGCGAGACCGTGATCCGCCTGTCCAAGGCGGCCGAGTACCGCGACCCCGAGACCGGCGCCCACATCCTGCGCATGGCGCATTACTCCGAGCTGATCGCGCGCGGCCTGGGCCTGCCCGTGGCCGACCAGGAGCTGCTGCTGGAAGCCGCACCCATGCACGACATCGGCAAGGTCGGCATCACCGACAGCATCCTGCTCAAGCCCGGCCGGCTGACGCCGGAAGAGTTCGAGATCATGAAGCTGCACGCCAGCTACGGCTACGAGATCCTCAAGGACAGCTCCTCCCTGGTGCTGCAGGCCGGCGCCGCCATCGCTCTGGGCCACCACGAAAAATACGATGGCACCGGCTATCCGCAAGGCCTCCAGGGCGAGGCCATTCCCATCTTCAGCCGCATCGTCGCCGTGGCCGATGTCTTCGATGCCCTGACGTCCGAGCGCCCCTACAAAAAAGCCTGGACCTTGGAGGCCGCAGCCGCCCACATCAAGGCCCATGCGGGCAGCCACTTCGACCCGGACTGTGTGCGCGTCTTCTTCGAGCACTGGGACGAGGTGCTGGACATCCGCCAGCGCTTCCAGGACGAGGATTGATGCGCCGGGCGCGGGCGCGGGCGCGGGCGAGGCTCAGGCCTCGCCGAGCAGGCGGCGCAAGCCCGCCCGACCGCGCGGCGTGATGCGCAGGGCGCGGCTGTCCAGCGCGCCCTCCACCCAGGCCTTGCGTTCCAGCAGCGCCAGCCAGGCTGCGCCCAAGGCGCCGCCCAGATGCGGCCGGCGCACGCTCCAGTCCATGCAGGGGCAGGCGAAGCGGCGCCGTTGGCGCAGCGCCGCGCCCAGGTCCAGACCCAAAGCCGCCAACGCATCCTGGCCCGCCAGGCTCAGCTGATAACTGCGAGCGTCCTCGGCTTGTACAATCAACCAGCCCTGCTGAAGCAGGTGCTCGTGCCAGCGCACGGCCCACTCGCCGGCCATGTGGTCATAGCAGCGCCGGGCCTCGCGCAGCTCGGGCGGCGTGCTTGGCTCAAAGCGCGGCAAGGCCTCGCTGTGTTGGCGGCCCGCCAGCACCAGCAGGGCCTCGAGCGCAGCGCCCACTTCGCCCCCGGCCAGGCTGTGGTAGCGATGACGCCCCTGGACCTCGCAGCACAGCAGGCCGGCCGCGACCAGGCGGCTCAGATGGGCACTGGCCGTGGAGGCCGCGATCTCGGCCGCCGCCGCCAGCTCGGTCGCAGTGCGGGCATGGCCATCGAGCAGGCAGCACAAGATGCGCGCACGCGCGGGCTCGCCCATGGCCTGAGCCAATGCGGCCAGGGCTTGATCGGCAAAGCCGGCGCCGCGGGGCGGCAAGGGTGTGTCATCCATGCTTCGATGGTAAGCGAAGCATGTGCGCAGCCAGCACCAGACACTGACGCGTCTGAACTCACTAAGCCCCTCTCTCCGCCTCCATGCCCTGCCCCTTCACCTCCCCACTTCCACCCGAGGCCCCATCCAGCCCAGCGGCCGACACCCCCATGGCCGCGCAGGACTGCAAGCGGTTTGATTTCGACCCCATCTTGCAAGCCCATGTGATCGCGGGGCCTGATCTGCTGCGTCAGGCGCTGAGGCATCCGGACCTCGGCGTGCGGCCGCCCGATCAGCCCCTGCCGCCAGCCTTGCAAGGCCGCCGCTTCGGCGCCATTTACGGCCAATGGCTGCGCATGCGCGAAGACCCCGCACGCAACGCAGAACGACAGGCGCTGGAGCAGGCCCTGACCGCGCTCGACCGCCGCGTGCTGCAGGCCGAGGCCCAGCATCAAGCCCGCCTGGCCTTGAGCCAGAGCTGGGAGGCCTGGCAATGGTCCAGCCTGCCGGCCAGCCTGGCCGCCATGCTGGGCGTACCCATGTCCAGTGCAGCGGATCAAGCCTCGCTTCGGCAGCAGCTCCAGGCCCTGGCCCAGGCGCTACGACCGGAAGCCGGGCCGCGCGAGCTGGACGCGGCCGACCAGGCTTGCGAAGCCTTGACGCAGGGCCTGGGCCGCCAGGGCCCTGCGCCGCTGTGGCGAGGCTTGAGCCTGCCGAACTGGGATGCAGCAGCCCAGGCAATCGGTTTGCTGTGGCAAAGCCATGAGGCTGGCGCCGGATTGCTGGGCCAGGCCCTGCTGGCCGGCGCGGGGCATGAGGCAGAGCTGCTGCGGCTGGCGCAGAGCCCGGGCGTCATCCAGCATACGCGGCGCTGGGCCTTGCACGACTGCCGCTTGGGTGACAGCTACCTACCGCGGGGCACGGCCCTGCTTCTGCGCCTGGCTTGCGAGCCCGCGGAGCCGGGCGCCGGCCTGAGCTTCGGACACGGCCGCCATCAATGCCCGGGCCAGGAACTGGCCTTGCTCATGGCGCAGGCCACCCTGGGCGTCGCCCGCCAGGCCTTGGCGCAGGGCATCGCGCCCCCGTCCTGGCAGGGCCACCATGCACTGGCCCATGCCCGCGTGCCGCGCCTTGCCGACAGGGCCGACCGAGCCGAGAGCCTCGTGCTTGCTGACGCCAAGCTGCCCACCGAGCGAGCGCCAACACCCTCGACCACAGCCCAGGAGTCGCGCCCATGATCCTCGTGGTGTTTGAAGTGAAGCTCGCAGCCGGCCAGCGCGAGCATTACCTGGCGTTGGCGGCGGCCTTGCGGGCGGAGTTGGCGCAGATCGACGGCTTCATCAGCATCGCGCGTTTCCAAAGCCTGAGCGATCCCGACACGCTGCTCTCGCTGTCCTGCTTCCGTGACGAAGCCGCCGTCCAGGCCTGGCGTTCGCAAGCCGCCCACCGCGAGGGCCAGGCCCAGGGTCGCGCGACAGTGTTTGCCGACTATCGCCTGCGCGTGGCCGCCGTGCTGCGCGACTACGGCTTGCACGATCGCGTGCAGGCACCGGCGGACAGCCGGCAGGCCCTGGAAGCGCCCCTCGCCGGCGGCGCGCAACTCGCCCAGCCAAGCCACGGATGCCGCACACAATCGGCGCTTCGCCACGCCCCCCATCCACCGTGAACCGCTGCGCGCCCACCGAACCCTTCTGGAACCCCATGGTGCCCGAGCTCGCCGTCAGCGATCTGGCTGCATCGCTGCACTTCTACCGGGCCTGCGGATTTCAGGTCCGCTTTCGCCGCGATGATCCCCCGTTTGCCTATCTGGAACTCGGCCGCGCGCAACTGATGCTGGAGCGAGACCACGCGCACAGCTGGCTGACCGCGCCGACCGAAACGCCGCGTGGCCGCGGCATGAATCTGCAGATCGAGGTCGAGGATGTCGAGCAGCTTCAGGCGCAGCTGCGCCAGTTCGGCTGCCCCCTCTTCCGCGCGCTGGAAGAAAGCTGGTACCCGGTGTCCGAGCGGGAAGAAGAAGGGCAACTGGAGTTTCTGGTACAAGACCCGGATGGCTATCTGCTGCGCTTTTGCCAAGTCCTGGGCTCACGCGAACGCCCGAGCCCTCGCGAGCACTGACGCCCCACCACTCGACGCCACCGCACACGCCGCCACCATGCCCAAGCCGCACACCCTGCTCGCCTCGAAGATCTCCTCGTTCTGGCACCCTGCCGGCCTGATGGGGCTGGGAATCGCAGCTCTTTTCTTGGGCCTGCCGGCCCGGGCGAGCGGCGAGGCCGTGGGCGAGGTCGACACTGCGTTCAAGCTGATCGGCCCCGATCACAAGGTGGTGGTGGAGGCCTACGAAGACCCCAAGGTCACGGGCGTGACCTGCTACGTCTCGCGCGCCAAGACCGGCGGCATCAAGGGCGGCCTGGGCTTGGCCGAAGACAAGGCCGAGGCCTCCATCGCCTGCCGTCAGACCGGGCCGATCGGTTTCGCCAAGCCCCTGGCACGGCAGGAAGAGGTGTTCAACGAGCGCATGTCCCTGGTATTCAAGAAACTGCGCATCGTGCGCATGGTCGACAGCCGGCGCAACACCCTGGTCTACCTGACCTATTCGGACCGTCTGGTCGACGGCTCGCCGCAGAACAGCGTGACCGCCGTGCCGGTGGATCGCGCCACGCCGATTCCGCTCAAGTGAGCGCAGTGCCAGGCGGCAAGCCCGAGACCTTGAACGCCGGCCGATGAAAGCCCGAGCACAGCCTCCCTGCCGCCCCCGGCTCACGCCGGAGCAGGTGGACGCGCTGAATGCCGAAGCCTACGCGCTGCGCATGTCGGACACGGCGCGGGCCTTGCGTCTGGCGCAGCAGGCCCATGAGCAGGCCCTGGCCATCGACCACCCGCGCGGCCTGGCCTATGCCTTGCTGCGCTGGAGCCTGTGCGAGTTCATCCTGGGCCAGCCGGTGGCGCCGCTGCAAGCCCGGCTGGATCGGGCCCACAGCCTGCTGGAGGCGCTGGGCGAGATCGATGGTCATCTGGATGCCTTGAACTTGCAGGCCCTGATACAGGCCCGCCAAGGTGACTATGAACAGGCCCTGCATTTGGACCAGCGAGCCCTGGAACTCGCCCGCCTCCACCAGGCCAGTCATGCCGAATCTCGCGCCCTGAACAATATGGCGGTGACCCGCCTCACGCAGGGCCAATTCCCGGAGGCCCTCGAGTTGCTTCAGCTCAGCCTCGCACTGGCCGAGCACAACGGCTCCATCGTCGATCAGGCCTATGCCCTGGGTCAGATGGGCCAGGTGCTGCAAGGCATTGGTGAGATGGACTTGGCCGCGGAGCATCTTCAGCGCAGCCTGCACTGCGCACGCCAGACCCAGGACCTGGCGCGCCAGGCCACCAGCGCGCTGGACCTGGGCACACTGCTGAGCAAACTCGGCCAGCATGCCGAGGCTTGCCTTCTTCTGGACGAAGCGCTGACCCTGTCGCGGCGCACCGGCAATGTCAACGATCTCGGCCAGGCACTGCTGGGCCTGGGCCAGTCCTGCCTGGCGCGAGGGGCAGTGGACGCGGCCCTGGCCGCCTTCGAAGAAGCCCGGCCGCTGGCCCTGAGCGTGGGCGACAGCCCTTCGCTGTGCAGCATCGAGATGGGCCTGGCCGACGTGTGGCAAGCCCGAAACGATCTGCCGCAAGCCCAGGGCGCCCTGGAACGCGCACTGGCTCATGCCACGAAAGGCCGGCTCACCGCCCTGGCAAGCCAGGCTCATCGGGCCCTGTCCGAGCTGGCCGAGCGGCGAGCCGATCACGCCCTGGCCCTGCAGCACTACAAGGCCCACCATGCCTGCGAACAACGCCTGCTGGGCGAGCACTCGCAGCAGCGCCTGCGCGGCCTGTTCGTGCGCCAGCAGGCCCAGGCCCTGAGCCAGGAATTGCAGGCAGCCCGCCAGGCGGATCAGGAAAAGCAGGCCTTGCTGACGCAACTCTCGGCGCAAGCCGACTTGCTGCGCCAGCTCAGCCATGAGGACGCCCTGACCGGCCTGGCCAACCGCCGCTGGCTCGACCTGCTGCTGGAGCAGGAGTTCGAGCGCGCGGCGCGCTTTCGCCACCCGCTCAGCCTGGCCATGCTGGACCTCGATCACTTCAAGGCCGTCAACGATCGCTTCGGCCACGCGGTCGGCGACGCCGTGCTGCGCCAGCTTGCTCGCCTGCTGCGTGACCACTGCCGGCGCGCCGATGTGGTGGCGCGTTATGGCGGCGAGGAGTTCACCCTGATCCTGGTGGAGGCCCCCCTGCCCCTGGCCAGCCAGCTCTGCGACAAGCTGCGCCAGCAGATCGAGCGCTTTGACTGGCGCAGCCTGCACCCCGATCTGCATGGCATCACCGTCAGCATGGGCCTGGCCGGCAACGCCGAAGCCCACACGCCCGAAGCCTTGTGCGCCCTGGCCGATGAGCGCCTCTACCAAGCCAAGGGCGAGGGCCGAAACTGTGTCCGTCCGACCGGACTCCTGGCCGACTCTCGCTGATCCCAGGGCTGCCCCGCATTTGCCCTGACTTCGCATACAGGCAAGCCCGTCTACACTGCACACCGGATTCAGGAGAGTGCAGGCCCGCTTTGGACCCTGCCGCCGAAGGCGCAAGCTCCCATACTCGCTCAGGCCCCGTACTGGATCCGTCAACAAGCCGAATGCTGGAGAGAGCGGCCCGCGCAGACGATGCGCAAGCCGCCACCGAAGGAGCAAGGCCATGCCCCCGGGGCGCGGCTGAATCTCTCAGGTAACAGGGACAGCGGGAGCGGCGCGCGTCAAGCGCACGCTCTTGCTGCCATTGCCCGATCTGTGCTCTGCCCGGCTCGCGCCCCACCCTGGGGTGCCTCACCTGCCTGGAACGAAACACAGCCCGCGCTGGGCCTGGGCGTACGCCTGCGCGTCTCACTCAACGGTCTGTTTGTCTTGTTTCAGGAGTGCACACATGCACGCAATCGTCCTGGGCGCCGGGGTCACCGGCGTCACCACCGCCTGGTATCTGCGCCAATCGGGTTTTGAAGTCACCGTGATCGACCGCCAGCCCGCGGCCGGCCTGGAAACCAGCTATGCCAACGGCGGCCAGATTTCCGTCTCGCATGCCGAGCCCTGGGCCAACCCGGGCGCGCCGCTCAAGGTCTTGAAATGGCTGATGAAGGAGGATGCGCCCCTGCTCTTCCGCCTGCGCGCCGACCCGGCCCAGTGGCGCTGGGGCCTGCAGTTCCTGCGCGAATGCACGCCGGGCCGCACCGCCCACAACATCCGCAACATCGTCAATCTGGGCCTCTACAGCCGCGAGCAGCTGCAGCGCCTGCGCGCCGCCACCGGCATCGCCTACGACCAGCGCCAGCAAGGCATCCTGCACTTCTACACCAGCGAGCAGGAGTACGCCGCTGCGCAGGAGCCGGCCCGCATCATGCGCGAGCAAGGCTGCGAGCTGGACATGAAAACGCCCGAGGAATGCGTGGCCATCGAGCCGGCGCTGGCGCAATGCCGCGCGCAGATCGTCGGCGGCAGCATGACGCCCAGCGACGAGTCGGGCGACGCCCATCGCTTCACCCAGGCACTGGCCGCCCTGGCCGAGCAGGCCGGGGTGAAGTTCCGCTACCAGACCCGGGTGCTGGGCTGCGAGCGCGAGGGCCAGGATCTGGCGCGGGTGATCGTGGCCGATGCGAACGGTGAAATCGAGCGCCTGACCGCCGACCGCTTTGTGCTTTGCCTGGGCTCCTTCAGCCGCGGCCTGGCGCGCGAGCTGGGCGTGTCGCTCAACATCTACCCGGCCAAGGGCTACTCGATGACGCTGCCGGTGATCTCGCCCGCGCACAGCTACCAGGTCTCGCTGACCGACGACGAGTACAAGCTGGTGTTCTCGCGCCTGGGTGATCGCCTGCGCGTGGCCGGCACGGCCGAGCTCAATGGCTATGACAGCACGCTCAATCTGCGCCGCTGCGAGGCCTTGCTGCGGCGCACGCGCGAGCTGTTCCCGCAGATGGTGGCGCCCGAGGGCCAGCCCAGCGGCGCCCAGTACTGGACCGGCCTGCGCCCGGCCACGCCCTCCAACCTGCCTTACATCGGCGCCAGCCGCGTTGGCCGCCTCTTCCTCAACACCGGGCACGGCACCCTGGGCTGGACGCACAGCTGCGGCTCGGCCGCGGCCCTGGCGGACCTGATCTGCGGCCGCCGGCCCGAGCTGGATTACGCCTTCTGCGGGCCTGAGCTCGGCGCCTGGGCCGGCCGGGCGCAAGCGGCCACTTGAGCGAACCGGCCCAAGCCCGCCGGCGCGGGCCTTGTAAGCCGGCCGGGCTTCCTCTACCCTGAGGCCAGAGCCGAGCGGACCCCTCCCCTGCGTCAAAGCCCGGCACCGCGCACGCATCCATCACCGCGCCCCACAAAAGCCGGGGCGCCGGAGAGCCAAGGAGACTGCCATGAGCCCGAGCCCGAACGGCGACGCCAGCCGCGCCCCATCCGCCACCGGTGCGCCCCAGTCGCACCTTTCGCCAGCGGTCGCGGCCCTGCGCAGCCTGGCCCTGGTCGGCCCCGCGGCGGCGGGCAAGACCAGCTTGCTGGAGGCCTTGCTGCTGCAGGCCGGCGCCATCACCCAGGCCGGCACGGTGGAGCGCGGCAACACCGTCAGCGATTTCGACCCGCTGGAGCGCCGCTACCAGCAATCCCTGCACAGCAGCGTGGTGCATCTGGAGCATGGCGGCGTGCGCATCCACGCCATCGACACGCCCGGGGCGGCCGATTTCATCGGCCAGTCTCTGCCAGCGCTGGAGGCGGTGGACACGGCGGTGCTGGTGCTCAACGCGCAAAGCGGGCTGGAGCCCATGGCCAGCAAGATGATGGAGACCGCCGCTCAGCGCGGCCTGTGCCGGCTGATCGTGATCAACAAGATCGACCTGGCCGAGCTCGACCTGCCAGGCCTGCTGGCGCAGATCCGCGCGGTGTTCGGGCGTGAATGCCTGCCGCTGAACCTGCCGGCCGAGGGCGGGCGGCGCGTGCTGGACTGCTTCTACAACATCATCGGCCAGGCCGACTTCTCCTCGGTGGGCCAGGCGCACCAGGCATTGGTCGAGCAGGTGGTGGAGGTGGATGCCGCGTTTGTGGATCGTTATCTCAGCGAAGGCGATGTCGACCCGCGCGAGCTTCACGTGCCGCTGGAGCAGGCCTTGCGCGAGGGGCACCTGATCCCGGTCTGCTTCACCTCGGCGCGCAGCGGCGCCGGCGTGGCCGAGCTGCTCGATGTGATCGAGCGCCTGCTGCCCAACCCGGCCGAAGGCAATCCGCCTTTGTTCCTGCGCGGCGAGGGCCCCGAGGCCCTGCCCCTGCAAGCCTTGCCCGAGCCCAGCGCCCATGTGCTGGCCCATGTGTTCAAGATCATCTCCGACCCCTACCTCGGCAAGATGGGCGTGATGCGCGTGCACCAAGGCACGCTGCGCCGTCACAGCCAGCTCTTCATCGGATCGGCGCGCAAGCCCTTCCGCGTTGGCCACCTCTTCCTGCTGCAGGGCGGCCGGCATGTCGAGGTGGAGCAGGCCCTGCCGGGAGAGCTCTGCGCCATCGCCAAGGTCGAGGATCTGCACTACGACGCCGTGCTGCACGACGCGCCCGAGGATGCCCACATCCATCTGCGCCCGCTGGACTTCCCCGTGCCCGTGCATGGCCTGGCCATCCGCCCGGTGCGCCATGGCGACGAACAAAAGCTCTGGGAGCAGCTGAGCCGCCTGGTCGAGGAAGACCCCTGCCTGCGCCTGGACCAAGCCGGCCAAACGCAAGAGACCGTGATCTACGGCCTGGGTGAGCTGCACCTGCGCCTGCTGCTGGAGCGCCTGCGTGAGAGCTACAAATTCGAGCTGCACACCCAGCCGCCCCGCGTGGCTTACCGCGAGACCATCTCGGCCGCCGCCGAAGGGCACTACCGCCACAAGAAGCAGAGCGGCGGCGCCGGCCAGTTCGGCGAGGTCTATCTGCGCGTGGAGCCGCTGGCGCGCGGCGCAGGCTTTGAGTTCGTCGACGCGGTCAAGGGCGGCACCATCCCCGGGCAGTTCATGCCGGCGGTGGAGAAAGGCGTGCGCTCGGCCCTGGACACCGGTGTGGTGGCGGGCTACCCGCTGGTGGACCTGCGGGTGACGGTGTTCGACGGCAAGCACCATTCGGTGGACAGCAAGGAGGTGGCCTTTGTCACCGCCGGCCGGCGCGCCCTGATCGCCGCAGTCCAGGAAGCTCGGCCCCTGGTGCTGGAACCCGTGGTGCATCTGGAAGTCCAGGCGCCGGAAGCCGCGATCGGCGACATCACCGGCGATCTGGCCGCCCGGCGCGGCCAGGTCAACGGCACAGACAGCCCTTGGCCCGGCCGCAGCGTCGTGCGCGGCCTGGCGCCGCTGGCCGAGCTGAGCCAGTACCAGAGCCGCCTCAATGCCCTGAGCAGCGGCCAGGGACGCTACAGCGTGCGGCTCTCTCATTACGAAGCGGTGCCGCCCCACACGCAAAGCCAGCTGATCGCGGCCTACCAGGCACAGGAAGAAGACTGAAGCCTGGCCGAACCGAAGGCATCGACTCTTTATCAAGAAGTCAAAATAACGGCGACACACACCGCGCGGTGCAGGCAGACGCTGAGCCCCGCCCCGGCAAGCCGGATCAACGAGGCTTTATCATAGAGGGATGTCATCCGCCCCCCGGGACGTCGCCCAGATCCGCTTGGACAACGCGATGCTCCTGTTCGAAGAATTCGTCGCCGTCTCCGTCAAGCACCCCGATCCCGCCACCTTGCGTGGACTGGAGCGGCGCTTTGCCGAGCGTTTGCAGATCCAGCCCAGTTACTGGAGCCAGATCAAGAGCCGCTCGCGCCAGATCGGCGAGCGACTGGCGCGCCAGTTCGAGCAGCTCTTCCACAAGCCCCTGGGCTGGATGGATCAGAGCCACGCCGCCGGCGAGCCCGAGACGGCCAGCCTGGAGCGGGAGGCCTCGCCCAGCGTGCCGCAGGACGATGACGAGCGCTTCATCGTCGGCCTGGTGCTGACCTACTACCGCCGCCACCCGCAGCGCGCCCGCACGCGCCTGCTGGACCTGCTCGGCGAGGTGCTGACGCCGCCGCAAGAGGCACCGCCGGCCGGCAAGCTGGCGGCCACCGGACCGGGTAAGACGGCGCCCTTGCCGGTCTTGCCCGCCAGCCCGTCATCGCGCAGCTCGGCCCCAGCCACTGGCGGCGCGGCCGAGCTCGATGAGTGGCGCCGCCTGCAGCAAGGCATTGCGCCGCTGAAACCGAAGAAGCGCTGAGCGCAGCGCTCGAGCAACGCAGCGGGCCTGGCACCAGTGCCAGTGCCAGTGCCAGTGCCAGTGCCTGCGCCGGCGTCGCGATCGATCGCACCAAGGTGCACGTCTCCGCCCCACAGCCGAGCCGCCTTCAACGCCGCTTGGCGCGTCCATCCACCCCACACAGGGGCCTGAATCCAGCCCCCGCCTCCTGGCCGGGCGGAACTCGGGCCGTGGCGGCTTGCGCACATTTCTTTATCTCTTTTGATAAAAAGTATATGCACAAGATAAACAGTCGTTTATCATTTGCTCAAGCGAGCGGATCGCGGCGCACCCCAAGCAAGGCGCCGCTCGTGAAGGTCCCCCTCCCCCTGTCTTAACCGGGAGCTGCCCGCCCCCGCTAGCGCTGGAGTCCAGCCAGGCACATCCCCGCCAAGGGATGCCCCCCCGGCGTCTCCACCCAGCGCCCTGCGATGCGCCGGCCCAGTGCCCACCGTCGCTCGGTCCGCACCGAGTCTTTCGCGAGTCAGTTCAAGCGTTCTCTGCGCCTTGCGCGGCACTGAAGCGATTCAGCGCCACCAGGCCGAGCCGCTGCATGGAGTTCCGGCGGGTGCCTGCCCTGGAGGGCAGCGCCATGCCCCAGATGGTTTTGTTTCTTGTTGGCTGCACCCAGTCGAGCTGCCGCATGGCCAAAACCGATGTTTCGGTCGTTTTCTTGACCTTGCCACCCACCGGGCGCGCTGTACGGCGCCCAGGAGATTGCCACATGACCCAGTTCACCTCACCCCGCCCGCTGAACCTGCGCCTGCAAAAGCCCCGCAATCCGCTGGTGGCGCCGGCGCTGATGCGACAGGCCGGCAAACACGGCCACCAGCAACACGAGGTTCGCCTGCGCCAAGCCGCGCAACGCGAGCTGCGACAAGAAATCTTGCGCGTCGGCAGGCCCGACGCCAGCCCCTGAATCCAAGGCCTTGCGAGGCCGAAGTGGAGAACCATCATGATGCGTTTGCGAGAACTGAGCGGCCCGGACGTGACGGCCGAAGACTACGAGATCACCCATGAAGCCTGGCGCTGGCGCGCCGCCCGCGTGCTGCTGAGCGCCAGCGCCGGGCTGACCCGCCTGGCCCTGCTGGTGCACCAGGTGCGCGCCGTGCGCCGGCGCCGGCCCGAACTGGAGTTCTATGCGGAGGCGGGCGCGCCGGAAGGTGCGCTCTACGCCGATGGGGTGCGGGTGGGCACCTTGCCCGGAGTGAGGCGGCTTTAGCGGCGCTCACCTACCCCAAGTGAGCCCAGCGCCGGCACCGGCGCAGCCAAGCAAGCAGCCGCGGGATCCGCTGCGCGGCATCCGTTGATGCTCGGCCGGACGAAACCGATGGGCGCGGGCGCGCACAAGTGCACGGCAGATGCGACGGCGGGTGTGCGGGCGGCGGCCGCGGGTTTCAAGATGAAGCTCCGGCCGCCGATATACGATCCAACACCTTTTGCCCAAGCCCGCCATGTCTGCGCCAGTCCCGATGCCTCCGCTGCGCCAAGCGCCGCCCGATTTGCCCAGTTGGGTGGCGCTGTTCCGTGACGCCGAAATCCCGGTGCTGGCCGAGACCGCCGATGCGCTGGAACTGCTGCGCGCCAATGAAGACGCGGTGGACGCAAACAGCCTCGGCGAGATGATCGCCACCGATCCGCTGATGACGCTCAAGGTCTTGGCCCATGCCGCCGCGCACCGCTCCAGCCGCCTGCAGACCGATGCGGAAACGGTGACCGCGGCCCTGGTGCTGATGGGCATCACGCCCTTTTTCCGTGACTTCGGGCCCCAGCCCACGGTCGAGGATCAGCTGGCCAGCACACCCTATGCCCTGGACGGTTTGCAACGCGTGTTGCGCCGCGCCGACCGGGCCGCGCGCTTTGCACTCGGCTTTGCCGTGCACCGCCTGGACCCGGATGCCGCGGTCATCCACAGCGCGGCCTTGCTGCATGATTTCGCCGAGATGCTGCTGTGGATCCACGCGCCGGAACTGGCCCAGCACATCCGGCTGCGCCAGCAAGCCGACCGACATCTGCGCAGCGTGGCGGTCCAAAAGGAAGTGCTGCACATCGAGCTGGCCGATCTCGAGCAGGCCTTGATGCAGGCCTGGCATCTGCCGGAGCTGCTGCGCCACATCACCAATGACAAGCGCGCCAACGACCCGCAGGTGCTGTGCGTCAAGCTGGCCGTGCGCCTGGCTCGCCACACGGCCGATGGCTGGGACGATGAGGCGGTCCCGGACGATCTGAGCGAAATCGCCGCCCTGCTGAACCTGAGTCTGGAAGCCACGCTGAAGTTGCTGCATGAGTTCGACTGACACGCCGCCCACCGCCAAACCCGCCGGCCCTTCAAAAGCCTTCTGGCAGGAGCGCTTTGAGCAGGGCCAGACACCCTGGGACCGAGGCGAGGCCCACCCGCAGCTGCGGGCCTGGCTGGCGCAGGGCTTGCTGCAAGACGGGCACGCCATCGCCATCCCAGGCTGCGGCCGGGGGCATGAACTGCGCCTGCTGGGCGAAGCCGGCATTGCTGCCGTGGGCCTGGACTACACACCCGCCGCCGTCGAATTGGCGCGAGTTCTTCTGGGCGGCCTTCCGGGCCGTGTGGAGCTGGCCGATGTGCTGGCTTGGCAGCCAGCTGAGGCGCTGGACCGCGTGTACGAACAAACCTGCTTGTGCGCCCTGCATCCGGATCACTGGCTGCGCTACGCGGAACAGCTGCACAGCTGGCTCAAGCCCGGCGGGCTGTTGCTCGCCTTGTTCATGCAGGCGCGCCGTGACAGCGCCGGCAGTGGCGTGGTCGAAGGGCCGCCCTACCATGGCGACATCAACGCCATGCGCGCCTTGTTCCCCGCTTCTCGTTGGGACTGGCCGGCGCCACCCTACCCGATCACCCCACACGGCCAGGGCTGGGCCGAGCTGGGCGTGGTGCTGCGCCGGCGCTGAAACTCAGCACGTGGCCGCAGCCCGCGGCTCACACCGGCACGGCGGTGGTGTTCTTGACCCGGTCCAGCACGAAGCTGGTTTTGCAGTCCTGCACGCTGGGATGCTTGAGCAGGGTCTCGGTGATGAAGCGGGCGTAATGCGCCATGTCCTGGACCACCACACGCAGCAGATAGTCCATATCGCCGGTCAAGGCCGCGCATTCCACCACTTCCGGCCAGGTCTGAACCGCGGCGCGGAACAGGTCCATGGGGTTGCGCTTGTGGGTTTCGGTGTGCTTTTCGAGCCGCACATTGATGTAGGCCGTCAGCCCCAAGCCGACCCGCTCGGGCGGCACCAGGGCCACATAGGCTGAGATGGCGCCGGATTCCTCCAGGCGGCGCACCCGGCGCAGCACGGCCGAGGCGGAGAGATTGACCTGCGCGGCCAGGGCATCGTATGTGACGCGCCCGTCAACCTGCAACGCCCTCAAAATGCGTCGATCAATCGTGTCGAGCTGGATCTCGTTTTCCATCTTCAGGTTCTCCGCAGTATTGCTGCGCACATCGCGGCGGCGCCGCGAGTTTTAGCATGAATCCTGCGCCCACTCCAGCCTACAGTCTTGACCCATCGTAAGACTTTTCAGAAAGAGACATCATGGCCTTCACACCATGGGACAACCCGATGGGCACCAACGGCTTCGAGTTCATTGAATTCGCAGCGCCGGAACCCGCTGCCCTGGGCAAGCTGTTCGAAACCATGGGCTTCACCGCCGTGGCTCGCCATCGCCAGAAGAATGTCACCCTGTACCGCCAGGGCGATGTGAACTTCATCATCAACGCCGAGACCGACTCTTTTGCCCAGCGCTTTGCGCGCCTGCACGGCCCGTCCATCTGCGCCATTGCCTTCCGCGTCAATGACGCGGCCTACGCCTACCAACGCGCGCTGGAGCTGGGCGCCTGGGGCTTTGACAACAAGGCCGGCCCGATGGAGCTGAACATCCCGGCCATCAAGGGCATTGGGGATTCGCTGATCTATTTCGTCGACCGCTGGCAAGGCAAGGACGGCGCCCCGGACGGCGCCATCGGCAACATCAGCATCTACGACGTCGACTTCGTGCCCCTGCTGGATGCCGGGGGCAAGCCGGTCGAGTCCAAACCGGTCGGCCATGGCCTGACCTATATCGACCACCTGACCCACAACGTCTTCCGTGGCCGGATGAAGGAGTGGGCCGATTTCTACGAGCGCCTGTTCAACTTCCGCGAAGTGCGCTACTTCGACATCGAGGGCAAGCTGACCGGCCTCAAGTCCAAGGCCATGACCAGCCCCTGCGGCAAGATCCGCATCCCGATCAACGAAAGCAGCGACGACAAGAGCCAGATCGCCGAGTACCTGGATCTCTACCACGGCGAAGGCATCCAGCACGTGGCGCTGGGCACCGACCACATCTACTCGACCGTCGAGAAGATGAAGGGCACGGGCGTGGTGTTCCAGGACACCATCAACACCTACTTCGACCTGATCGACAAGCGCCTGCCGGGCCATGGCGAAAACGTGGAAGAGCTGCGCCGCCTGCGCATCCTGATCGACGGCGCGGCCCACCTGGACGCGCCAAACGAGTTGCTGCTGCAGATCTTCACCAAGGAAGTGATTGGCCCGATCTTCTTCGAGATCATCCAGCGCAAGGGCAACGAAGGTTTCGGCGAAGGCAATTTCAAGGCCTTGTTCGAAAGCATCGAGCTCGACCAGATCCGCCGCGGCGTCCTCAAGGCTGAGGACTGATCTTCAGCCTGCGGATCGATTCCGTCTGCCCCGGGTGAAGTCACACAGCCTTACCCGCGGACTTGAGCCCCGAGCAGCATTGCGCTGCCTGGGGCTTTTTTCTGTTCATGCGGCCAAAGCCGGACCCGACTCGGGCTCCAACTGCAGCAGACGCCACACATCCTGTTGGATCTGCGGATGGAAAACCAAGCCCAGGTGTCCCGTGGACTCGATCTCGATGGAGCGCGCTCCCGGCAAACGAGCGCTCTCCACCGGGCAGACGATCTGGTCACAGCGCGAGTAGTAACAATCCATTTCTGCTGCTACAGCAGGACTTTCTTGAGCTGCCAGCTCCGCCAGCCATTTGCTGTGACGGCGCATTTCTTGCCCGTTGCGCCCTCGGCCCAAGCGGGCGAGCAAGGTACCCGCATGCGGCGTGCCAAGCGTCAGAATGCGCGCCACCCGGCCTTCGCGCCCCTGCTTTCGGTACCAAGCGCGCACTGCCAGCCCGCCCATGCTGTGGGCGACCACCAGCGGTTCCACACCGGGATAGCGCTGTTCGAACTCTGAAACAGCGTGCTCAATGCTCTGCGCATACTCATCGATCGACCCAAAGGCTGGCTCCATCGTCAACGCCCGGACAGGCACCCCCGACGCCGACAAGCCGCGCAACCAAGAGTTCCAAAGGCCCCGATTGCAGGTGTAGCCGTGCAGAAGCAACAGCGGTCGAAAGCGCCCAGAGTACGGTGGGCTGGTATCGGGCCACCGGGCATGAGCGAACGGCTGCTGCCATGCAAACACCATATCCAGGGCCAACAACTCGGTCCACCACGCGCGAATCAGAGCCCCCCAGCTTGGCGGCTCCTTGCGATTCACCCATCGTAATGCGGCGAACGACACGGCCATGAAGGGCGCGTGAGCCCAGAAGACCAGGACCGAAAGGCCAAACTCTAGGCCCCAACCATAGGCCCGCCAGATCAGGGTCATCACAGCCGCAGTGACCAACAGACGCAAGAAGAGTTGCCAACGTTGCAGTTTCGCGTTCATGGCCTCAGTGTAGGCGGGAGAAAATGGCGAGCTTCCGGCTTCAACGAGTCCAAGGACGATGTCCCGCCCACATTCCGAGACGATTCTTTCCCATCTGCATGAGGTTGAACGGCAGCGCGAATATCGACTGAGCATCCCAGGTCTGCCGCAAATGACAGAACAACTGAAGCAGTTTCAACAAATGCGCTTTCGCCGCAGCTATGCCGATCTGCTCGCGCATCCGCGCTACACAGGCGCGGCGCAGTTCTTTCTTGACCATCTCTATGGCCCGGGCGACTTCAGTCGTAGAGACGCACAGTTTGCACGCGTGGTGCCAACCGTGGTTCGACTCTTCCCGAGTGATGTGGTGAGCACAGTGGCGAAGCTTGCCGAACTGCACGCCCTGTCGGAAGACCTGGACACTCGCATGGCTGAAGAACTATTTGCCGACGGGGATCAGATATCCCCAGAGGCCTACCTTCAGGCTTGGCAAAAGACCGGCATGCGCGAACAACGAGAGATGCAGATTGAATTGACCATCCAGATCGGCGCCGAACTCGAGCGATTGACGCGCAAGCCTTTGCTCCGCCAAGCATTGCGCATGATGCGAGGCCCGGCCGGCGCAGCGGGGCTGACCGAACTGCAGAGTTTCCTTGAAGTCGGTTTCGACACCTTCAGAGCCATGAAAGGCGCAGATGAGTTCCTGAGCACCGTGGATCGTCGAGAACGGGCCTTGTGCGACGCATTGTTCGAGACGTCAGTTCTGGGACGGAGCGCGAAAGAGAACTCCGACCTTGCCCAAATCAGGCGGTACTTCTCGGCGTGATCCTTCTGAGCTGGGCATCGAACATCGGCTCGCCAGCGTCTGAGATCCAAAACGATGCAAAGTTGAACCACGCAACGTCGGCTCCACAAAGCAAAACGCCCCCGATTCTTTCGAACCGGGGGCGTTGCTTAAATATTAGCCTGACGATGACCTACTTTCACACGGGAACCCGCACTATCATCGGCGCTGAGGCATTTCACTGTCCTGTTCGGGATGGGAAGGAGTGGGACCGCCTCGCTATGGTCATCAGGCTTAACTGGTTGGCTTGCTGAAGTCTCGTCAGAGATTTTCAACAGGCCCAATTTGTAGAGCTGCGCAGTATACATGAGTTTGTCATGTATTGCACTTCGAATCAGCTGGTTTTGATTGCGTTCACACGTTGGATCATTTCGTTGAATGATCTGACTTCTGAAGAACGGTATAACTTGTGTCCTCAATAATCCTTGATCAGACCGGCTGATGTTTCCATCGCCTGAACTGTCAAAGTTATAGGGTCAAGCCTCACGGGCAATTAGTACTGGTTAGCTTAACGCATTACTGCGCTTCCACACCCAGCCTATCAACGTCCTGGTCTCGAACGACCCTTCAGGGGGCTCAAGGCCCCGGCAAGACTCATCTTGAGACGAGTTTCCCGCTTAGATGCTTTCAGCGGTTATCTCTTCCGCACTTAGCTACTCGGCGATGCCACTGGCGTGACAACCGATACACCAGAGGTGCGTCCACTCCGGTCCTCTCGTACTAGGAGCAGGCTCTCTCAATCTTGCAGCGCCCACGGAAGATAGGGACCAAACTGTCTCACGACGTTTTAAACCCAGCTCACGTACCTCTTTAAATGGCGAACAGCCATACCCTTGGGACCGGCTACAGCCCCAGGATGAGATGAGCCGACATCGAGGTGCCAAACACCGCCGTCGATATGAACTCTTGGGCGGTATCAGCCTGTTATCCCCAGAGTACCTTTTATCCGTTGAGCGATGGCCCTTCCATACAGAACCACCGGATCACTTTGTCCTACTTTCGTACCTGCTCGACTTGTCAGTCTCGCAGTCAAGCACGCTTATGCCAATGCACTATCAACACGATTTCCGACCGTATTTAGCGTACCTTCGAACTCCTCCGTTACACTTTGGGAGGAGACCGCCCCAGTCAAACTGCCCACCATACACTGTCCCCAATCCCGATAAGGGACCAAGGTTAGAACCTCAAACACACCAGGGTGGTATTTCAACGTTGGCTCCATGAGAACTAGCGTCCTCACTTCAAAGCCTCCCACCTATCCTACACAGATCTGTTCAAAGTCCAATGTAAAGCTACAGTAAAGGTTCATGGGGTCTTTCCGTCTTTCCGCGGGGAGATTGCATCATCACAAACATTTCAACTTCGCTGAGTCTCTGGAGGAGACAGTGTGGCCATCATTACTCCATTCGTGCAGGTCGGAACTTACCCGACAAGGAATTTCGCTACCTTAGGACCGTTATAGTTACGGCCGCCGTTTACTGGGACTTCAGTCAAGAGCTTGCACCCCATCATTTAATCTTCCAGCACCGGGCAGGAGTCACACCCTATACGTCGACTTTCGTCTTTGCAGAGTGCTGTGTTTTTAATAAACAGTTGCAGCCACCGATTCTCTGCGGCCCCATTCTGCTTCGAGAGTAAATCTCTACACATACTAGAGGCACACCTTCTTCCGAAGTTACGGTGTCAATTTGCCGAGTTCCTTCTCCAGAGTTCTCTCAAGCGCCTTAGAATACTCATCTCGCGCACCAGTGTCGGTTTGCGGTACGGTCGTCAATAGCTGAAGCTTAGTGGCTTTTCCTGGAAGCAGGGTATCACTCACTTCGTCTGCAAGCAGACTCGTTATCACGCCTCATCTAAGCTCTCCGGATTTGCCTAAAGAGCACGACTACACGCTTGAACCAACTATTCCAACAGTTGGCTGAGCTAACCTTCTCCGTCCCCACATCGCACTATTGATCGGTACAGGAATATTTACCTGTTTCCCATCAGCTACGCATCTCTGCCTCGCCTTAGGGGCCGACTCACCCTACGCCGATGAACGTTGCGTAGGAAACCTTGCGCTTTCGGCGAGGGGGCTTTTCACCCCCTTTAACGCTACTCATGTCAGCATTCGCACTTCTGATACCTCCAGCAGGCTTCACAACCCACCTTCACAGGCTTACAGAACGCTCTCCTACCACGTGCAATAAATTGCACATCCGCAGCTTCGGTAACTGGCTTAGCCCCGTTACATCTTCCGCGCAGGACGACTCGATCAGTGAGCTATTACGCTTTCTTTAAATGATGGCTGCTTCTAAGCCAACATCCTGACTGTTTTAGCCTTCCCACTTCGTTTCCCACTTAGCCAATTTTGGGGACCTTAGCTGGCGGTCTGGGTTGTTTCCCTCTTGAGTCCGGACGTTAGCACCCGGTGCTCTGTCTCCCAAGCTGTACTCATCGGTATTCGGAGTTTGCAATGGTTTGGTAAGTCGCCATGACCCCCTAGCCATAACAGTGCTCTACCCCCGATGGTAATACTTGAGGCACTACCTAAATAGTTTTCGGAGAGAACCAGCTATTTCCAAGTTTGTTTAGCCTTTCACCCCTATCCACAGCTCATCCGCTAATTTTGCAACATTAGTCGGTTCGGACCTCCAGCACCTGTTACGGTACCTTCATCCTGGCCATGGATAGATCACTTGGTTTCGGGTCTACACCCAGCGACTAATTCGCCCTATTCGGACTCGATTTCTCTACGGCTTCCCTATTCGGTTAACCTCGCCACTGAATGTAAGTCGCTGACCCATTATACAAAAGGTACGCAGTCACCCTTGCGGGCTCCTACTTTTTGTATGCATGCGGTTTCAGGATCTATTTCACTCCCCTCCCGGGGTTCTTTTCGCCTTTCCCTCACGGTACTAGTTCACTATCGGTCGATTACGAGTATTTAGCCTTGGAGGATGGTCCCCCCATATTCAGACAGGATTTCTCGTGTCCCGCCCTACTTGTCTTACGCTTAGTTCCACACCGCAGCATTCTCATACGGGGCTATCACCCGCTATGGCCGGACTTTCCATTCCGTTCTGATATACACGATGCTAAAACGTAAAGGCTACTCCAATTTCGCTCGCCGCTACTTTCGGAATCTCGGTTGATGTCTTTTCCTCGAGCTACTGAGATGTTTCAGTTCACCCGGTTCGCCACAATGACCTATGTATTCAGTCAGAGTTACCCCTCGCGGGGTGGGTTTCCCCATTCGGAAATCTCCGGATCAAAGCTAATTTGCCAGCTCCCCGAAGCTTATCGCAGGCTATCACGTCCTTCGTCGCCTGTAATCGCCAAGGCATCCACCACATGCACTTAGTCACTTGACCCTATAACTTTGACAGCGCTGACTGCACTGTCGTCAAGGACTCGTACAGAGCCTCTCAGCTCCATACGTTTATTGAGTATTCACGCGTTACGCCGTTCTTCATATCTAAACAATTTCTTGCTCAGTTGAAGTCTTGTGTTTGACGCAATCAAAAGCTACTAGCGGCACGGTACGCTCACCCCCTTTACGAGATGGCGCTTTCCGCTAGCAGCGCTGATTCGACTCTACAAATTGTTAAAGAACAACAGCCGACTCTTTCGAGCCTTATGACTGACAAACCAGAACAACCGCTCACGCCTTCGCGCAACGGATGCTTTGGTTTGTCAACCATGCCTTCAGAGTAAATTGGTGGAGGATGACGGGATCGAACCGACGACCCCCTGCTTGCAAAGCAGGTGCTCTCCCAGCTGAGCTAATCCCCCGGGATCTCTTCAAATCCGTGGTGGGTCTGGCTGGATTCGAACCAGCGACCCCCGCCTTATCAAGACGGTGCTCTAACCGACTGAGCTACAGACCCACGCGTTTCTTGCGTGCACTGCCTCTCAGTAACGCTCGCCTGTTGAGGCCAGCTCGGCAGGCTCACGCTATTACTCTGATGTTGTATTCACAGCCGATAAGTGTGGGCGCTTAAAAATGAGTCATGTGGATCTCGCTGGTCATCTGCTGCACGCAGCAAACAACTGCTCGACCATTTTCTAGAAAGGAGGTGATCCAGCCGCACCTTCCGATACGGCTACCTTGTTACGACTTCACCCCAGTCACGAACCCTGCCGTGGTAATCGCCCCCTTGCGGTTAGGCTAACTACTTCTGGCAGAACCCGCTCCCATGGTGTGACGGGCGGTGTGTACAAGACCCGGGAACGTATTCACCGCGGCAAGCTGATCCGCGATTACTAGCGATTCCGACTTCACGCAGTCGAGTTGCAGACTACGATCCGGACTACGACCGGTTTTCTGGGATTAGCTCCCCCTCGCGGGTTGGCAGCCCTCTGTACCGGCCATTGTATGACGTGTGTAGCCCTACCCATAAGGGCCATGATGACCTGACGTCATCCCCACCTTCCTCCGGTTTGTCACCGGCAGTCTCATTAGAGTGCCCTTTCGTAGCAACTAATGACAAGGGTTGCGCTCGTTGCGGGACTTAACCCAACATCTCACGACACGAGCTGACGACGGCCATGCAGCACCTGTGTCCAGGTTCTCTTTCGAGCACTCCCACATCTCTGCAGGATTCCTGGCATGTCAAGGGTAGGTAAGGTTTTTCGCGTTGCATCGAATTAAACCACATCATCCACCGCTTGTGCGGGTCCCCGTCAATTCCTTTGAGTTTCAACCTTGCGGCCGTACTCCCCAGGCGGTCAACTTCACGCGTTAGCTACGTTACTGAGAAGAAACCCTCCCAACAACCAGTTGACATCGTTTAGGGCGTGGACTACCAGGGTATCTAATCCTGTTTGCTCCCCACGCTTTCGTGCATGAGCGTCAGTACAGGCCCAGGGGATTGCCTTCGCCATCGGTGTTCCTCCGCATATCTACGCATTTCACTGCTACACGCGGAATTCCATCCCCCTCTGCCGTACTCTAGCTATGCAGTCACAAAGGCAGTTCCCAGGTTGAGCCCGGGGATTTCACCTCTGTCTTGCATAACCGCCTGCGCACGCTTTACGCCCAGTAATTCCGATTAACGCTTGCACCCTACGTATTACCGCGGCTGCTGGCACGTAGTTAGCCGGTGCTTATTCTTCAGGTACCGTCATTAAGTCTCTGTATTAGAGAAACTCGTTTCTTCCCTGACAAAAGCGGTTTACAACCCGAAGGCCTTCTTCCCGCACGCGGCATGGCTGGATCAGACTTGCGTCCATTGTCCAAAATTCCCCACTGCTGCCTCCCGTAGGAGTCTGGGCCGTGTCTCAGTCCCAGTGTGGCTGGTCGTCCTCTCAGACCAGCTACAGATCGTCGCCTTGGTGGGCTTTTACCCCACCAACTAGCTAATCTGATATCGGCCGCTCCAATCGCGCGAGGCCTTACGGTCCCCCGCTTTCACCCTCAGGTCGTATGCGGTATTAGCCACTCTTTCGAGTAGTTATCCCCCACGACTGGGCACGTTCCGATACATTACTCACCCGTTCGCCACTCGTCAGCTTAACCTGTTACCGTTCGACTTGCATGTGTAAGGCATGCCGCCAGCGTTCAATCTGAGCCAGGATCAAACTCTACAGTTCGATCTTGATTTACTCAACGGAATCGACAAAACCATTTACATGATTCCATCTAATTTCCGTGAGCGTTTAAAGTCTAAGAGACTTGATACTCGTCACCGAGCATCAAAACTCACCTTCAAACGCCCACGCTTATCGGCTGTTAATTTTTTAAAGAACCAAGAGAGCCAAGCTCATCTTGACAAGACCGACTCGCATCGAGTCTTGCGTCCGTCGACTGCTTTGCAGCTCGTCAACAGCACAGAAGCGAGATTATGACTGATGTTTTTACTATCGTCAACACCTATTGCATGCGATTTTCATCAGCCTGCAACTTCTGCTCTGCTTACCATCAGGCCTAGCCTGGCGGGATCCACAGATGCAAACGCTGCCACACACCAGGCAGACTTCGCTTGCATCTAGGGACCGAGTGCCCGACCTGCCTTAGCAGACCCACACTCAGAGACAGAAACGCCCGGCCATGTGACCGGGCGTTTTGCATAGATATTAGCCTGACGATGACCTACTTTCACACGGGAACCCGCACTATCATCGGCGCTGAGGCATTTCACTGTCCTGTTCGGGATGGGAAGGAGTGGGACCGCCTCGCTATGGTCATCAGGCTTAACTGGTTGGCTTGCTGAAGTCTCGTCAGAGATTTTCAACAGGCCCAATTTGTAGAGCTGCGCAGTATACATGAGTTTGTCATGTATTGCACTTCGAATCAGCTGGTTTTGATTGCGTTCACACGTTGGATCATTTCGTTGAATGATCTGACTTCTGAAGAACGGTATAACTTGTGTCCTCAATAATCCTTGATCAGACCGGCTGATGTTTCCATCGCCTGAACTGTCAAAGTTATAGGGTCAAGCCTCACGGGCAATTAGTACTGGTTAGCTTAACGCATTACTGCGCTTCCACACCCAGCCTATCAACGTCCTGGTCTCGAACGACCCTTCAGGGGCTCAAGGCCCCGGCAAGACTCATCTTGAGACGAGTTTCCCGCTTAGATGCTTTCAGCGGTTATCTCTTCCGCACTTAGCTACTCGGCGATGCCACTGGCGTGACAACCGATACACCAGAGGTGCGTCCACTCCGGTCCTCTCGTACTAGGAGCAGGCTCTCTCAATCTTGCAGCGCCCACGGAAGATAGGGACCAAACTGTCTCACGACGTTTTAAACCCAGCTCACGTACCTCTTTAAATGGCGAACAGCCATACCCTTGGGACCGGCTACAGCCCCAGGATGAGATGAGCCGACATCGAGGTGCCAAACACCGCCGTCGATATGAACTCTTGGGCGGTATCAGCCTGTTATCCCCAGAGTACCTTTTATCCGTTGAGCGATGGCCCTTCCATACAGAACCACCGGATCACTTTGTCCTATTCGTACCTGCTCGACTTGTCAGTCTCGCAGTCAAGCACGCTTATGCCAATGCACTATCAACACGATTTCCGACCGTATTTAGCGTACCTTCGAACTCCTCCGTTACACTTTGGGAGGAGACCGCCCCAGTCAAACTGCCCACCATACACTGTCCCCAATCCCGATAAGGGACCAAGGTTAGAACCTCAAACACACCAGGGTGGTATTTCAACGTTGGCTCCATGAGAACTAGCGTCCTCACTTCAAAGCCTCCCACCTATCCTACACAGATCTGTTCAAAGTCCAATGTAAAGCTACAGTAAAGGTTCATGGGGTCTTTCCGTCTTTCCGCGGGGAGATTGCATCATCACAAACATTTCAACTTCGCTGAGTCTCTGGAGGAGACAGTGTGGCCATCATTACTCCATTCGTGCAGGTCGGAACTTACCCGACAAGGAATTTCGCTACCTTAGGACCGTTATAGTTACGGCCGCCGTTTACTGGGACTTCAGTCAAGAGCTTGCACCCCATCATTTAATCTTCCAGCACCGGGCAGGAGTCACACCCTATACGTCGACTTTCGTCTTTGCAGAGTGCTGTGTTTTTAATAAACAGTTGCAGCCACCGATTCTCTGCGGCCCCATTCTGCTTCGAGAGTAAATCTCTACACATACTAGAGGCACACCTTCTTCCGAAGTTACGGTGTCAATTTGCCGAGTTCCTTCTCCAGAGTTCTCTCAAGCGCCTTAGAATACTCATCTCGCGCACCAGTGTCGGTTTGCGGTACGGTCGTCAATAGCTGAAGCTTAGTGGCTTTTCCTGGAAGCAGGGTATCACTCACTTCGTCTGCAAGCAGACTCGTTATCACGCCTCATCTAAGCTCTCCGGATTTGCCTAAAGAGCACGACTACACGCTTGAACCAACTATTCCAACAGTTGGCTGAGCTAACCTTCTCCGTCCCCACATCGCACTATTGATCGGTACAGGAATATTTACCTGTTTCCCATCAGCTACGCATCTCTGCCTCGCCTTAGGGGCCGACTCACCCTACGCCGATGAACGTTGCGTAGGAAACCTTGCGCTTTCGGCGAGGGGGCTTTTCACCCCCTTTAACGCTACTCATGTCAGCATTCGCACTTCTGATACCTCCAGCAGGCTTCACAACCCACCTTCACAGGCTTACAGAACGCTCTCCTACCACGTGCACATTGCACATCCGCAGCTTCGGTAACTGGCTTAGCCCCGTTACATCTTCCGCGCAGGACGACTCGATCAGTGAGCTATTACGCTTTCTTTAAATGATGGCTGCTTCTAAGCCAACATCCTGACTGTTTTAGCCTTCCCACTTCGTTTCCCACTTAGCCAATTTTGGGGACCTTAGCTGGCGGTCTGGGTTGTTTCCCTCTTGAGGTTAGCACCCGGTGCTCTGTCGCCCAAGCTGTACTCATCGGTATTCGGAGTTTGCAATGGTTTGGTAAGTCGCCATGACCCCCTAGCCATAACAGTGCTCTACGGTAATACTTGAGGCACTACCTAAATAGTTTTCGGAGAGAACCAGCTATTTCCAAGTTTGTTTAGCCTTTCACCCCTATCCACAGCTCATCCGCTACAGGATCTATTTCACTCCCCTCCCGGGGTTCTTTTCGCCTCGTAAAGGCTACTCCAATTTCGCTCGCCGCTACTTTC